>NZ_JACHCX010000004.1:235829-495527 GCF_014207295.1 Streptomyces sp. AK010 | reverse complement strand
GGTGGGTACGGCCGGCGTGACGACCGTGACCGCGGCCCGCGCAGGGACGACCGCGACCGTGGCGGCTTCCGTGGCCGTGACGACCGCGGTGACCGGGGCGACCGTCCCCCCTTCCGGCGTGACGACCGCGACGACCGTGGTGAGCGTCGAGACGACCGGGACCGTGGTGGTTTCCGTCGTGATGACAGCCGTGGTGGTGACAGCCGTGGTGGTGGGTACGGCCGGCGTGACGACCGTGACCGCGGCCCGCGCAGGGACGACCGCGACCGTGGCGGCTTCCGTGGCCGTGACGACCGCGGTGACCGCCCCGCCTTCCGCCGTGACGACCGAGGCGACCGCCCCGCCTTCCGGCGCGACGACCGTCGGGATAACAGGCGGGACGACCGCCGTGATGACCGGCGTGTCGAGAGGCGTGACGGCGATCGCGGTGGGTTCCCCCGCCGCGATGACCGCCGCGATGACCGCCGCGATGACCGCCGTGACGACCGTGGTGGCTTCCGTCGCGACGACAACCGCGACCGTGGCTTCCGCAGCGACGACCGGGACCGTTCCAGGGACGGCGACCGCGGCTTCCGGCGTGACGACCGTGGTGGTTTCCGCGGCCGTGACGACCGCCGTGACGACCGACGCGACGAGCGGCGTGGAGACGACCGTGGGGAGCGCGGCGGATTCCGGCGCGACGACGCGGGTCGGGGCGGGCGCCCCGGCTTCCGTCGCGACGACGGCCCCCGCAGCGACCGTGGCGAATTCCGGCGTGACGACAACCGCGGCGACCGCGGTGGCTTCCGCGGACGTGACGACCGCCGTGACGACCGTGGCGGACGCGGTCCCCGGCGCGATGACCGGGGCGACCGCGGCTTCCGGCGTGACGGTGACCGGCGGGACGGCGACCGCGGTGGCTTCCGCGGTCGGGACGACCGGCGTGGTCCCGGCCGGTTCCGTGAGGAGCGGGAGCGGGACAGGGAGCCCATCAAGCGGCTGCCGATCCCCGAGGACGTCACGGGCGACGAGATCGACAAGGACGTACGGCAGGAGCTGCAGAGCCTGCCCAAGACGCTCGCGGAGGATGTCGCCAGGAACCTGGTGATGGTCGCGCGGCTCCTCGACGAGGACCCCGAGGGCGCGTACGGCTACTCCAGGGTGGCGCTGCGGCTGGCGTCGCGTGTCGCCGCCGTACGGGAGGCCGCCGGGTTCGCCGCGTACGCCAACCAGAAGTACGGCGAGGCGCTGGCCGAGTTCCGGGCCGCGAAGCGGATGACCGGGAACATCGACCTGTGGCCCGTCATGGCCGACTGCGAGCGTGGGCTCGAGCGGCCGGAGAAGGCGCTCGACATGGCCGGGGCACCCGAGGTGCACAAGCTCGACAAGGCGGGCCAGGTCGAGATGCGGCTCGTCGCGGCCGGTGCGCGGCGGGACCTGGGGCAGCTGGACGCGGCCATCGTGACGCTGCAGAGCCCGGAACTGGCCGCCAACGCCGTGCAGCCGTGGACCGCGCGCCTGCGCTACGCCTACGCCGACGCGCTGCTCGCCGCCGGACGGGAGAGCGAGGCGCGGGAGTGGTTCGCCAAGGCCGTCGAGGCCGACCGCGACGGCAGCACCGACGCCTCGGACCGGCTCGCCGAGCTCGACGGCGTGGAGTTCGTGGACGCCATGGCCGGCGACACGGACGAGGGCGAGAACGACCAGGTCCCCGCCTCGGACACGCCGAAGGCCGACGAGGTCGAGGTCGAGGACCAGGACGACGTCGACGTCGAGGTCGAGGCCCAGGGCCAGGGCCAGGTCGAGAACGACAAGGACTGACGTCCGTAGGAAAAGGGGCGGGATCCCGGCCGTGAGGCCTTGGGGTCCCGCCCCTTCGTCATGCCGGATCCGGCTTTCGCCTGTCAGAGGTCCAGCGCCCGCAGTACCAGACCCGTCGCCGGCTTCGGGCCGAACGACGTCGACTTGCGGGGCATCGTGACGCCCTGGCGGGCCAGATCGCGGACGACCTCCTCGCGGACCGGGTGCATCAGGACCGCCGTGCCGCCGTCGCGCTCCGCCTTCTCCACCGTGGCCGCCGTGTCGTGGATGTAGGCGATGTGGGCCGGGGAGTCCTCGGAGATGCGCCAGACGTGCTCGAGGAGCGTGGCGTGCAGGACCGTCGCGTCCAGGGTGCGCCAGGCGGCGGGGCGGTCGCCGGGGATCGTACGGGCCAGCAGGCCCGGGTCCGGCTGGTCGACCAGGTGGAAGGCGCCGTCGCCGGCCAGCAGGAACGCGTTGCCGGCGCAGGCCGCGTCGGCGAGCGTGTCGAGGGCCTCGGCCAGCGGGACTTCGAGACGGCGCACCCGGAAGTGACCGTCCAGGGCGGCCACGGCGTCGCCGACCGGCAGGTCGTGCAGGAGGCGGTGGATGGCGCGCACCCGCAGGGGGTAGCGGGCCGTGTCGACGAGGAGGACCAGGCCGTGGTCCCACGCGCTGGGGGAGGGGTGCTCCGTGCGGAGGCGGCGGTAGGTCGCCCAGCGGTGGTGGCCGTCGGCGATGAGGGCCTGGTGCCGCGCCAGGTCCGACTGGATCGCGGCCAGTTCGTCGGGGTCGGTGACCGACCACAGACGATGGCTGAAACCGTCCTCCGTGGTGGTGGCGAGGAGCGGGGGCCGTTCGGCGGTGCGCTCGATCAGGTCCGCCGTGGTGGTCGTCGAGTTGCCGCCCCGGTAGGTGAGCAGCAGGGGTTCGAGGTTGGCCGAGGTGGCGCGCATGAGGGCGGCGCGGTCGGCGACGACGTGCGGCATGACGTCCTCGTGCGGCAGCACCACCTGCTCGGCGGGGTCCGAGACGCGCAGGGCGCCGATGATGCCGCGTTGCAGCATGCCGTTGCCGTCCTGCTGCTCGTAGACGTAGAGGCCGGGTTCCGGGTCGGTGGTCAGGACGCCCTCGGACAGCCAGCGGCGCAGGGTGTCGGCGGCCCGTTCGTTGCGGGCGCTGGGCGTCGCGGCCTGGGGCAGGATCAGGCGGACGATGTTGTGCGGGTCGGCTGACTCGAGGTGGTGCAGGCCGTCGGGACGCACCACGACGTCGTACGGCGGGGATGTGACGGCGGCAAGGCTGCCGACCCGGTCGGGGTCGTAACGAAGGCCTCGGAACGGGGTGAGTTCCAGGCCTCGGTGCGCCGTTGCCTCCGAGTGACCTGCTGTCTTCATCAGGGCATCGTACGGCTGTCGGTGGCATGGGGGATGATCGGGGGAAAGCCGTCGAACGAGGAGCGATGCGGGATGAGCCGGAGCGTCAGGACGAGGCCCGAGGCCAGTGGGCAGGCCCTGAGCGAGGCGTACGACACGGCCCTGCTCGATCTGGACGGCGTGGTGTACGCGGGCGGGAACGCGATCGCGCACGCGGTCGAGTCGCTGGCGACGGCCCGGGAGGGCGGTATGCGCCTGGCATACGTGACGAACAACGCGCTGCGGACCCCGGACACCGTGGCCGGGCATCTGACGGAGCTGGGGATACCGACGGGTGCGGAGGACGTCATCACCTCGGCGCAGGCGGTCGCCCGGCTGATCAGTGAGCAGGTGCCGCAGGGCGCGCGCGTGCTGGTGATCGGTGGTGAGGGGCTGCGGGTCGCGCTGCGCGAGCGCGGGCTGGTGCCCGTGGAGTCGGCGGACGACGATCCGGCGGCGGTGGTGCAGGGGTTCGGTGGTCCGGATCTGCCGTGGGGCCGGTTCGCCGAGGCGTCCTACGCGGTGGCGCGCGGTGTGCCGTGGTTCGCGTCCAACACCGACCTGACGATCCCGAGCGGGCGCGGGATCGCGCCGGGCAACGGAGCCGCAGTGGAGGTCGTGCGGATCGCCACGGGCGCGGAGCCGCAGGTCGCGGGCAAGCCGCTGCCTCCCATGCACCGGGAGACCATCCTGCGCACCGGTGCGCAGCGGCCGCTGGTGGTCGGGGACCGGCTGGACACGGACATCGAGGGCGCGTTCAACGGGGAGGTCGACTCGCTGCTCGTTCTGACCGGTGTGACCGACGGCGCGCAGCTGCTGGCCGCGCCGCCGCAGCACCGGCCGACGTATGTGGACGCCGATCTGCGCGGGATGCTCGGCGGTCAGCCGGACGTCGTCGAGGCCGGCGAGGACGGGTTCCGGTGCGGCGGCTGGACGGCGACAGCCGGGGCGGACCGGCTGGAGCTCGACGGAGAGGGTGAGGCTCTGGACGGGCTGCGCGCGCTGTGTGCCGTGGCGTGGACGGCGGCCGGTGAGGGCGTGTGCGAGCTGGACGGAGGGAAGGCGCTGGCGCGGCTGGGTCTCTGAGTGCCTGTCAGTGCCTGCCGTGCCTGCCAGTGCCTGTGATGCGGCTGTGCGGTCGGGTACTCGAGGCGCCGCCGGGTAGCCGTGGGCCGAACCAGGGAGCCCCCGGGCCGGGTCGGGAATCCGAATCTTGCTCGAATGCGAGGGTAGGCTAACCTAACTGCGTGTTGGTCGAGAGTCCCCCCGAACAGCGCGCGGAGACCGCCGCCGCGCCCCCGACCCGACGGGCGGTCCGAGCCTTCGGGCTCCTGCTGTCCGTCGTACTCCTCGTGCTCGTCGCGCTGGCGAGCATCGCGATCGGAGCGAAACAGCTGTCGCTCGGGCAGGTCTGGCACGGCCTGTTCCAGGACTCGGGGACCTACGGCGACGTCGTCGTGGCCGAGCGGCTGTCGCGGACGCTGCTCGGGCTGCTCGCCGGCGCCGCTCTCGGTCTGGCCGGCGCGGTGCTGCAGGCCCTCACGCGCAACCCGCTGGCCGATCCCGGACTGCTCGGCATCAACGCGGGAGCGTCCGCCGCGGTCGTCACGGCCATCACGTACTTCGGGGTCACCTCGCTCAGCGGCTACGTCTGGTTCGCGTTCTTCGGCGCGGCCGCGGTCGGGGCGCTGGTCTGGTTTCTCGGTGGCAGCCGGGGTGCGACGCCGGTGCGCCTCGCGCTCGCCGGCACGGCCATCAGCGCCGCGCTGTACGGCTACCTCCAGGCCGTGATGATCATGGACGAGGCGGCGCTCGGCAAGATGCGCTTCTGGACGGTCGGTTCGCTGGCCTCGGCCACGAACTCGACCATCACGCAGGTCCTGCCGTTCCTGCTGGCCGGCGCGGTCCTGGCCCTCGCCCTGGCCCGGCCGCTCAACGCCATGGCCATGGGCGACGACACCGCCAAGGCCCTCGGCGCCGACCTCAACCGCACGCGGGCGCTGTCCATGCTTGCCGCGACCGTGCTGTGCGGAGCCGCGACCGCCGCCTGCGGGCCGATCGTGTTCGTCGGGCTGATGGTGCCGCACGTCGTGCGCTCCTTCACCGGACCCGACCTGCGCTGGATCCTGCCGTACGCGGCGATCCTGTCGCCCGTGCTGCTGCTCGGCGCCGATGTCGTCGGCCGGATCGTGGCCCGGCCCTCGGAACTCCAGGTGGGCATCGTCACCGCGATCCTCGGCGGACCGGTGTTCATCTGTCTCGTACGACGGCGGAGGACGGCGCAGCTGTGAAGACCACCAACCGTGCCGTGCGGACACCGGGCGGGCTCTCGATACGCCTGGACGTACGGGCCGTCACCGTCGTGCTCCTGCTGCTCGTCGCGGCGACCGCGGCGAGTGTCGTGCTCATCGGCACCGGCGACTTCCCGATCCCGGCCGTCGACGTGCTGCGGACGCTGGTCGGCGAGGGCAATCCGGGCCAGGAGTTCATCGTCAACGAGCTGCGGCTGCCGCGGGTCCTGGTCGGGCTGCTGGTCGGTGCCTCGCTGGGACTCGGGGGCGCGCTGTTCCAGGCCATCTCCCGCAATCCGCTGGGCAGTCCGGACGTCCTCGGTCTCGGGCAGGGGGCGACGGCCGGCGCCCTCGCGGTGATCGTGCTGACCTCCGGCAGCGCCAACCAGGTCGCCGTCGGGGCGCTGGCGGGCGGCTTGGTGACCGGCCTCGCCATCTACGTGCTCGCCTGGAAGCGGGGGGTGCACGGCTACCGGCTGGTCCTGGTCGGCATCGGCGTCTCCGCGATCGTCACGGCCGTCAACGGCTATCTGCTGACCAAGTCCGACATCGTGGACGCGACCCGCGCGGTCGTGTGGATGACCGGGTCCCTCGACGGCCGGGACTGGGACCAGGTGTGGCCGCTGCTCGCACTGACCGCCGTGCTGGTGCCGCTCGTCCTCGTCAACGCGCGGGGCCTGCGGATGATGGAGATGGGCGACGACGTGTCGTACGCCCTCGGGGTGCGGGTCGAGCGGGTGCGGCTGCTGCTGATGGTGGCGGCGGTGCTGCTCACCGCGTCCGCCACCGCCGCGGCCGGTCCCGTCAGTTTCGTCGCGCTCACCGCGCCGCAGCTGGCCCGGCGCCTGACCCGCTCGCCCGGGCCGAACCTGCTGCCCTCGCTGTGCATGGGCGCCACCCTGCTGGTCGTCGCCGACTGGGTCTCGCAGCGGGCCTTCGGCTCCGAGCAGCTGCCCGTGGGCGTGATCACCGGCGTGCTCGGCGGGGTCTACCTGCTGTGGCTGCTGGTCGGCGAGCGCAGGGCGGGCCGGATATGAGGGCGGGCAAGAGCGCCGAGAGCAGCACCAGCAGCGGACTGAACAACCGAAGGAGCCCCGTGAACCGCCTGTCCGCCGAGAACGTCACCCTCGCCTACGACCAGCGGGTCATCGCCGAGCAACTGTCGGTGGAGATACCCGACCAGTCCTTCACGGTGATCGTCGGCCCCAACGCCTGCGGCAAGTCGACGCTGCTGCGGGCGCTGTCGCGGATGCTCAAGCCGAGCGAGGGCCGGGTGCTGCTGGACGGGAACGTCATCCAGTCGATGCCCGCCAAGAAGGTCGCGCGGACCCTCGGCCTGCTGCCCCAGTCGTCCGTCGCGCCCGACGGCATCACGGTCGCCGACCTCGTCGGCCGCGGCCGCTATCCGCACCAGGGCATCCTGCGCCAGTGGTCGAGGGAGGACGAGCGGGTCGTCCAGGAGTCCATGCGGCAGACGGGCGTCGCCGAGCTCGGCGACCGCTACGTCGACGAACTCTCCGGCGGTCAGCGTCAGCGCGTGTGGATCGCCATGGCCCTCGCCCAGCAGACGCCGCTGCTGCTGCTCGACGAGCCGACGACGTACCTGGACATCCAGCACCAGATCGACGTCCTGGACCTGTGCGCCGAGCTGCACGAGGAGCAGGGGCGCACGCTCGTCGCCGTGCTGCACGACCTGAACCACGCCGCCCGCTACGCCACCCACCTCATCGCCCTGCGCGAGGGCCGGGTCATTGCCGAGGGCGCGCCGACGGACATCGTCACGGCCGGACTGGTCGAGGAGGTCTTCGGACTGCGCTGCCAGGTCATCGACGACCCGGAGACGGGCACACCGCTGGTCGTGCCTGCGGCCCGCAAGGCCCGGGCCGGAACCGCGGTCGGAAAGGTCGCGGCTACAGAAGCGTCCTGAGCTGGAGCGGCTAGAGAAGCGTCCTGAGCTGGAGCGGCTAGAGAAGCGTCCTGAGCTGGAGCGGCTAGAGAAGCGTCCTGAGCTGGAGCGGCTAGAGAAGCTTCCTGAGCTGGAGCAGGTCCCGCACGCCCGCGTGCAGCTTCACCCGGCCGGAGCCCCAGGCCTTGGCGAAGCTCAGCTCGCCGCCCACCAGGGCCACCAGGTCGTCGCCGGTCATGGCGAGTCTGATCTCGGCCCTGCCGGGAGGCGGTCCCGGCACGGTGTCGTGCACCTCGATCCGCCCGCCGCGCATCCGGCCGACGAAGGTGACGTCGAGGTCCGTGATGTGGCAGCTCACCGAGCGGTCCAGGGCCGCGGCGTCGCGGACGTCCCCTTCGGCGCGCTGCATGTTGTCCGAAAGCTTGTCGAGTGCGCTGCGGCACTCCTCGATCGTGGCCATCGCGGTCGACGGTACCGCAGCGGTTCGCGGTAGCGTCGGGGCATGGACGACGCAGTTCCCGAGGTCCCTCCGGCGGCGGAGGAGGAGCCGGCGTACGACCCCGCCGCCCCCGCTCCCCTGAACGTGCCCCGCACGCCCACCGGCGACGCCGATGTGGACGCCGCCCTGGGCCGGCTCGGCGACGCGGACCACCTCGCCACGGACGGGCATGTCGAGGTGTACGAGGATGTACACCGGGGGCTGCGCGACGCGCTCACCGCGCTCGACGCCCGCCCGGGACCTCCGGCGCCCCCGACGCCGCCTGGACCTAGGAGCTGAACCGAACGTGGCAGGAGTCGCACGTCGCCGTCTGGACGCGGAGCTCGTCCGCCGGAAGCTCGCGCGCTCGCGTGAGCACGCCGCGCAGCTGATCGCCGCGGGGCGGGTCTCCGTCGGCAAGACCGTCGCGACCAAACCCGCCACGCAGGTGGAGACCGCGGCCGCGATCCTGGTGGTCCAGGACGACAACGACCCGGACTACGTCTCGCGCGGCGGCCACAAGCTGGCCGGGGCGCTCGCGGTGTTCGGTCCGCAGGGGCTGCCCGTCGAGGGGCGCAGGGCGCTCGACGCGGGCGCCTCCACCGGCGGTTTCACCGACGTCCTGCTGCGGGCGGGCGCCGCCCACGTCGTCGCCGTGGACGTCGGATACGGACAACTCGCGTGGTCCCTCCAAAAGGATGAACGCGTCACCGTCAAGGACCGTACGAACGTACGTGAGTTGACGCTTGAAGCGATCGATGGGGAGCCAGTGGATCTTGTCGTGGGGGATCTGTCCTTCATCCCGCTCGGGCTGGTCCTGCCCGCCCTGGTGCGGTGCGTGAAGCCGGACGCCGACCTGGTGATGATGGTCAAGCCGCAGTTCGAGGTGGGGAAGGAGCGCCTCGGCAGCGGGGGAGTGGTACGCAGCACCCAGCTGCGGGCCGAAGCGGTACGGGGGGTGGCCGGGAAGGCCTGGGGGCTGGGGCTCGGGGTGAAGGGCGTGACGGCCAGTCCGCTGCCCGGGCCGTCGGGGAATGTCGAATACTTCTTGTGGCTGCGGTCCGGGGCACCGGCACTGGACCCGGCCGAGGCAGACCGTGCAGTGGCGGAGGGGCCGCGTTGACCGAGAACCGAGCTCGTACTGTTTTCCTGCTCGCCCACACGGGCCGGCCCGCGGCCGTGCGCAGTGCCGAGCTCGTGGTGAAGGGGCTGCTGCGCTCCGGGCTGGGCGTGCGCGTCCTGGAGGCCGAGGCGCGGGACCTGCCCCTGCCGACGGAGGTGGAGCTCGTCAAGGAGGCCACTCCGCAGTGCCTCGACGGGTGCGAACTGCTCATCGTGCTGGGCGGCGACGGGACGCTGCTGCGCGGCGCCGAGTTCGCGCGGGCGTCGGGCGTGCCGATGCTCGGCGTCAACCTCGGGCGCGTCGGGTTCCTCGCGGAGGCCGAGCGGGACGACCTCGACAAGGTCGTCGACCGGGTGGTGACCAAGGCGTACGAGGTCGAGGAACGGATGACCGTCGACGTCGTCGTGCACCGCAACGGGGACATCGTGCACACGGACTGGGCGCTGAACGAGGCGGCCGTGCAGAAGGTGTCCGCCGAGCGGATGCTGGAGATCGTCCTGGAGATCGACGGGCGGCCGGTGACGGGCTTCGGCTGCGACGGGATCGTCTGCGCGACGCCCACGGGGTCGACGGCGTACGCCTTCTCCGCGGGCGGGCCGGTGGTGTGGCCGGAGGTCGAGGCGCTGCTGATGGTGCCGATCTCCGCGCACGCGCTGTTCGCGAAGCCGCTCGTGACATCGCCGGATTCCGTGTTGGCTGTGGAGGTTCTGCCCCACATTCCGCCGGGTGTGCTGTGGTGCGACGGGCGGCGGACGGTGGAGCTGCCGCCGGGAGCGCGGGTGGAGGTGCGGCGTGGGGCCGTGCCGGTGCGGCTGGCGCGGCTGCATCACGCGTCCTTCACGGACCGGCTGGTGGCCAAGTTCGCGCTGCCCGTTTCCGGGTGGCGGGGCGCTCCTCACTAGCGGTTTGCGGGGGGGGGGGCCTCTCGTCGGCGGGTGCGGGTGGATTGTGGCTGTTCGCGCAGTTCCCCGCGCCCCCACGACATGGGCGCCGCCACACTCGTGGGTGACAAGAGTGGGCCAGTCGCAATCCGTGGCTGGGACCTCGTAAGGTCGTGTCCGTGTTGGAGGAGATGCGGATACGGTCGCTCGGCGTGATTGACGACGCCGTGGTCGAGCTGTCGCCCGGGTTCACCGCGGTCACCGGTGAGACGGGTGCGGGCAAGACCATGGTGGTCACCAGCCTGGGATTGCTGCTGGGCGGGCGAGCCGACCCCGCGCTCGTACGGATCGGGGCCGGCAAGGCCGTCGTGGAGGGGCGGATCACCGTTCCCCGCGACGCCACGGCCGCGGTACGCGCCGAGGAGGCCGGGGCCGAGCTCGACGACGGGGCCCTGCTGATCAGCCGTACCGTTTCCGCCGAGGGGCGCTCGCGGGCGCACCTGGGCGGGCGCAGCGTGCCCGTGGGCGTGCTGGCCGAGCTCGCCGACGAGCTGGTGGCCGTGCACGGGCAGACCGACCAGCAGGGGCTGCTCAAACTGTCCCGGCAGCGGCAGGCGCTCGACCGGTACGCGGGCGACGCGGTCAGCGGGCCGCTGGCCAAGTACGGCGAGGCGTACAAGCGGCTGCGGGCCGTCTCCGCCGAACTCGACGAGATCACCACCCGGGCGCGTGAACGGGCCCAGGAGGCCGACCTGCTGCGCTTCGGGCTCGACGAGATCGCCGCCGTCGAACCCCGCGCCGGTGAGGACGTGGAGCTGGCCGAGGAGGCCGAGCGGCTCGGGCACGCCGAGGCGCTGGCGTCCGCCGCCGCGGCCGCGCACGCCGCCCTCGCGGGCAACCCGGAGGACCCGGAGGGCGTCGACGCCGGGACGCTCGTCGCGGGCTCCCAGCGGGCCCTGGACGCCGTGCGGTCGCACGATCCGGCGCTGGCCGCGCTCGCGGACCGCATCGGGGAGATCGGGATCCTGCTGCGCGACGCGGCGGGGGACCTGGCGGGCTACGCCGACGACCTGGACGCCGATCCGCTGCGGCTTTCGGCCGTCGAGGAGCGGCGCGCCGCTCTCACCGGGCTGACGCGCAAGTACGGCGAGGACATCGCCGGCGTGCTGGCGTGGGCCGAGCAGAGTGCCGCCCGGCTGACCGAACTCGACGGCGACGACGAGCGGATCGGGGAGCTGACCGCCGAGCGGGACGCCCTGCGGTCGGAACTGGGCGGGCTGGCGCAGGCGTTGACGGACGCCCGGACGGAGGCCGCCGAGCGGTTCGCCGCCGCCGTGACCGCCGAGCTGGCCTCACTCGCCATGCCGCACGCACGCGTGTCCTTCGACATCCGGCAGACCGAGGACCCCGAGGGCGTCGAGGTCGGCGGCCGTCCGGTCGCCTACGGTCCCGCCGGCGCCGACGAGGTCGAGCTGCTGCTCGCCCCGCACCCGGGCGCGCCGCCCCGGCCGATCGCCAAGGGCGCGTCCGGCGGCGAACTGTCGCGGGTGATGCTGGCCGTGGAGGTCGTGTTCGCGGGGACGGATCCCGTGCCGACGTACCTCTTCGACGAGGTCGACGCCGGGGTCGGCGGCAAGGCGGCGGTGGAGATCGGCCGACGGCTCGCACGGCTGGCGAAGAGCGCGCAGGTCGTCGTCGTGACGCACCTGCCCCAGGTGGCCGCCTTCGCCGACCGGCAGCTGCTGGTGGAGAAGACCAACGACGGGTCCGTGACCCGCTCGGGCGTCAAAATCCTCGAGGGGGAGGATCGGGTCCGGGAGCTGTCCCGCATGCTCGCCGGCCAGGAGGACTCCGAGACGGCCCGGGCGCACGCGGAGGAGCTGCTCGCGGCGGCCCGGGCGGACGGCTAGCAGGAAGCCGCGCACGCGCGGTGATGCGGCAAGGCCGGGCGGGTCGCCCGATTTCACTCGTATGGGTGACCCGGCCCGGCGCATTCCCCCGCTGCCGCGCCCCGCTGTCGCGCCGCAGGGGTTCCGGCGTTCCCGGAACCCCCGTATGTCCTGGCATCCTTGGCGGAGTACGCGTCGTGACCGCCCGACCTGAACCAGGAGCCCGGCCACGTGACCCCCGTGAGCAGCCCCTCACCGCACGGCCAGTTGCCGCTGCGCACCGTGCAGGTGCTGGGCGGAGGCAATGCCGCCAGCAGTGCGCATGTGCGCTCGCTGGCCGCGGGGCTCGTCGCGCGGGGCGTGAGAGTCACGGTGTGCGCCCCCTACGAGGCCGACCGCGCTTATGACTTCAGCGGTGTCGGGGCCGACCACGTGCATGTTCCGCGCAGCAGCGACCCGGTGTCGGTGGCGGCCCTGCGGGCGGCCTGCGCCAACGCCGATCTGGTGCACGCGCACGGACTGCACGCCTCCTTCCGCACCGTGCTCGCCCTCAGCGGCCGACGGGTGCGGACCCCGCTGGTCGTGACGTGGCACGACCGGGCGCACGCCGACGGCGCGCGTGCCCATATGCTGCGGGTCCTGGAGCGCAGGGTCGTGAAGGCGGCCACCGTCGTGCTGGGCACGACCTCGCCGCTCGTGGACCGGGCCCGGCTCACCGGCGCGCGGGACGCACGGCTCGCGGCCGTCGCGCTGCCCGGCCCCCGCAGGCCCCTCGAACCCGACGACCCCGACCGGCTGCGGCCCAAGGTACGTGCCGAACTCGGCGCCATCGGACGGCCCTTGCTGATCGCTGTCGGATCCCTGGAACGGCATCGCGGATACGACGTGCTGCTGGACGCCGCCCGCGCCTGGCGCCGGCTCGATCCCGTGCCCCTGGTCGTGATCGCGGGGGAGGGGCCGCTGCGCGGTGAACTCCAGGGGCGGATCGAGGAGGAGGGGCTGCCGGTCCGGCTCATCGGGCGGCGCGACGACGTCACCGATCTGCTCGCCGCCGCCGACCTGGCCCTGCTGCCGAGCCGCTGGGAGGCGCGCTCCGTCCTCGCCCAGGAGGCCCTCCACGCGCGCGTCCCGCTCGTCGCGACGAACGTCGGCGGCATCCCCGAACTCGTCGGCGACGCGGCCGAACTCGTCCCGTACGGCGACGCGAAGGCTTTCGCCGAATCCGTCGTACGGCTCCTCGGCGACCGGACCCGCCGGGACACGCTGACCGCCAAGGGCGCCCGGCAGGCGGCCAGCTGGCCGACCGAGGACGAGACGGTCGCCCAAGTGCTCAGCGTGTACGACGAGTTGACCCAGCCCCGGCCCCTCCCGTAGCAGCCCCGCCAGCCCTACCGGACGTGTCTGCGGGCCCGCAGGGCCAGGCTCAGGGCCAGGACCGTCTGCGGGTCGTCGAGGTCCGTCCCCAGCAACTCCCCGATGCGCGCCAGCCGGTTGTACAGGGTCTGCCGGTTCAGATGCAGCTCCCGGGCCGTCTCCGCCTTGCGCCCGGCGTGGGCGAGGTAGGTCGTCAACGTGGGCAGCAGCGGCGGCCGGGAGCGGCGGTCGTGCTCCAGGAGCGGGCCGAGGGCCCGGTCGACGAAGGCCGCCAGGTCCGGATGGTCCCGCAACCGCCACAGCAGCAGGTCGATGTCGAGGCGGCGGGCGTCGTACCAGGGCCGGTCCGGCAGGCCCTGGGCCGCCGTGGCCGTCTCGGCCGCGTGCCGCAGACCCGAGGCCGCGGCGGGCCAGCCCCCGGCCGTCCCCACGACCACCACGGGCGGCTGCCCGCCCGGCCGCGGCATCCCCGCCCGGCCCACACCGGCCCGCAGCGCCGCCGCGACCCGGTCCGCGACCGCGGCCCGCTCCGACTCCGCCCGCAGCCCGAGCAGCACCAGCACCCGGCTCTCCACCGGCCGCACGCCCAGCAGCACCGGCACCCCCACCGACGCCAGCTCCTCCGAGAGGGCCCGGGCCAGCACCGCCCAGCCGCCACCGGGGGACAGGGCGTCCCCGAGCCGCATCACCACCGGCAGCAGCGGCCCTTCGCCCGGCCGGAATCCCAGCACGCGTGCCTGCGCCGGGGCGTCCTCGGCGCTCACCCGACCCTCGGCGAGGTCGGTGAGGAAGTCGCCCCGCCCGCGCGCCGCCAGTTCCTCCTCCTGGCGGGCCTGCATCAGCACCACGGCCAGGATCCCCGCGGCCCGCTCGGCCGCCATCCGGTGCACCGGCGCCTGGGGCGTGCGCACGGGCAGCAGGACCAGACGCGCCCGGACGCTCCCGCTGCCGGGGCCGCCGCCCGGCACGTCCACCAGCACCGATCCCGCGAGCGGCGGCTCGTCCTTGTGCCGGCCGCGCAGCCCCTCCCACACCTGGAGCGGGTCCGCGCCCTCGGGACCGGCCCCGGCCGCGTACAGCAACTGCCCGTCCGCCGTCTCCAGGAACACGGGATTTCCGGCGAAGTCGGCCAGGATGCCCAGTACTTGGGGCACACCACCGCCGCCCAGCACGGCCTGTGTGCACCGCCGGTGCACCTCCTCGGCGCGCTGGAGCAGGGCGTAGTGGCCGTTGACGATCTCGGTGTGGACCTCCTCCGTGACCGTCACGAACGGCACCTCGCGGTGCAACTGGACCAGTGGCAGCCCGGCCGCGCGTGCCGTGTCGACGAGGGCCGCGGGCAGTCGGGTGAAGCGCGGACCGAGCTCCACGACCAGGGCCGCGATGCCGCGCTCGGCCAGGGTGCGCACGAACGCCCGCTGCTCGGCGGGGCGGGTGCCCAGGCCGTAGCCCGTGGTCAGCAGGAGTTCGCCGCCCTTGAGCAGGGAGGCGATGTGCGGCACCTCTCCGGCGTGCACCCAGCGCACGGTCCGCCCGAGCCGCTCCGCGCCCGCCAGCACCTCCGGCAGCCCGCTGCGCAGCCCCTGCAGCTCCAGCGCCCGCTGCACGGTGATCCCGGCGCCGTGGGTGTCGTAACCGCTGTCCGTCACGCTGTCCATGTGCCGGACGCTACCCGCGCGGGTGCCTCCCGGACATCTCCGGACGGGCACCGGGACGATCACCTACCGGATCCCGCCGTGGATCTCCCCGGATTACCGTGTGTTCGACCGGGTACGGGCGCCCCCATGGACATGAGCGTGGTCGCGGTGGGGCGGGAGGACGACAGTCCGGTCGAGGAGCCGTTGCGGGTCGCGGTGCTCGCCGACCGGCTCGGGTACCGGGAGGTGTGGGCGGGCGAGGGGCCCACGTGGGACTCGTTCGTCCTGGCGACGGCGATCGGCGCCGCCACCGAGCGGGTCGCGCTGACCGCCGGACCCGTGCCGGTGTCGGTGCGCGACCCGCTGACCATCGTCCGGGGCGCCGCCTCCACCGCGGCCGTCACCGGCCGGCCCGTCGGCGTCGCCCTGGGCACCTCCAGCAAACGGGTCGTCGAGGGCGTGCACGGCCGGCCGCGCACCCGGCCCGCCGCTACCCTCGCGGAGTCGGCGGCCACCGTACGGGCGCTGATGGACAGCGTGCCGGGCGAGCCGATCGTGCCCGGCAGCGCCTTCCCGCGCCGGCTGCCGCCGCCCGGCGGCACGGTCACCGTCGCCGCGTTCGGGGAGAAGGCGGTCGCCGCGGCCGTCGCGCACTCCGACCGGATGCTGCTCGACATCGTCTCGCCCGAGCAGGTCCGGGTGCTGCGGGACCGGATGCTCACCGCCGCCGAGAAGGCGGGCCGCACGCCGCCGAGGCTGGCCGCCTGGCTGCCCGCCGCCGTGGATCCGGAGCCGGAGACGCTCACCCAGGTCCTGCGCAGCGTCGTCGGCTATCTCGCCGTGCCGGGCTACAGCGACATGTTCGTCGACGCGGGGTTCGCCCAGGTCGTCGAGCTGGCCGCCAAGGGCGCCGACGCCGACACCCTGCTGCGGGCACTGCCGCCCGAGGCCGCGGGCACGGTCGCCCTCGTGGGCGACACCGACACCGTCCGCGCCCGTATCGCCGCCTACGCCGAGGCCGGGCTGGACGAGATAGCCCTCGTCCCCGCCACGGCCGCGGACCCCGCGGGGGAGCGCACACTCACGGCCCTGAGGCCGGAGTGAGACCCCCGCGAAGGCCGCAGTGAGGCCCACGAGGGGCCGCAGTGAGGCCCCCGCGAGCCGCGTGACACCCCCGCGGTCCGTCCCGCTGTAGGTTCCGGTGAGCCGTGTCCTCCGGAGTTTGAGTGACCTGCGTTTTCACGGCTCGATTCCGCGGTCGTGTCGGCGGCGCGGTCCCGTCTTGATGTCGTTTTCCTCAAAGCCGCGTTATAGGGCCTTGCACGAAGGACGCAATTGCCACAGGGGCTTGAGCCGGGGTGCGCAGGAGGCAGAACTCGTTGCTCTCGGGGTCGGCCAGGACATGCCAACTTTCGGTGCCGGTCTGGCTGATTCCGTCGGGCCTTGCGCCGAGAGCGAGCGGTCGTTCCAGCTCAGCATCCTGGTCGCGGTCGATGTCAGCCAGGCATGGCGACCCGGTGCGCTCGGTGGGTCAGGCCCGCAGGTAAGTGAGGACGGCCAGGACCCTGCGATGGGTCTTGTCCGTCGGAGGCAGGTCCAGCTTGGTGAGGATGTTGCCGATGTGCTTGCCGATCGCCGCTTCGGAAACCACCAGCTCCTTGGCGATCGCGCCGTTGGACTTGCCTTCGGCGATCAGGGCCAGCACCTCGCGTTCGCGCGGGGTGAGCTGCTCCAGCGGATCGCGGCGGCGGCGCAGCAACTGGCGCACCACCTCGGGGTCGACCACCGTCCCACCGTCCGCCACCTTGTGCAGCGCTTCTACAAACTCCTCAACCTGGCCGACTCGGTCCTTAAGTAGATAGCCGACGCCTGTTCCGTCGCCGGAGTCCAGGAGTTCGGCGGCGTACGTCCGCTGCACGTACTGGCTGAGGACCAGGACCGGGAGTGTGGGGCGCTTCTCGCGCAGCCGCACTGCCGCCTGCAGCCCTTCGTCTTGGAAACCGGGCGGCATGCGTACGTCCGTCACCACGATGTCGGGGGCATGCTCCTCGACAGCGGAAATCAGTGCCTGCGCGTCCCCGACAGCCGACACCACCTCGTGGCCGCAGCGGCTGAGCAGGCCGATGAGTCCTTCCCGCAGTAGCACGCTGTCTTCGGCCAGCACTACGCGGAGCGGTCGGCCGCCTCGGTCAACTCGCAAGGAAACTCCACACGCAACAGAGTCGGTCCACCCGGCGGACTGGTCAGGGCAAGTCTGCCATCCAGGACCGATACCCGGTCCGCGAGACCGGTGAGGCCGCTGCCCGCCGAGGGGTCCGCGCCGCCGCAGCCGTCGTCGCGCACTTCGAGGAACAGGCGTCCGTCGCGATGACCGCCGCTCACCTGCGCGCGGTCGGCCCCGCTGTGCTTGGCGACGTTGGCCAGCGCCTCGCAGACCACGAAGTACGCCGCGGACTCGACCGCCTCGGTTGGCCGGCCCGGCAGTTCGAGGTCGACGTCGACGTCGACGGGGACCACGCAGCGGTCGGCGGCGTCGGCGACCGCGGCTTGAAGACCGTAGTCCGTGAGGACCTTGGGGTAGATGCCCTGAATGAGCTCGCGCAGTTCCGCGAGCGCCTTGCCCGCCTCCTCGTGGGCCCTGGTGAGCTGGTCGGCGAGCGGGCCGGGCGGGGCATCGAGGCGGGCCAGCCCGAGGGCCATCGTCAGAGCCACAAGGCGCTGTTGGGCGCCGTCGTGCAGATCGCGCTCGATACGGCGCCGCTCGGCCTCGAATGCATTCACCAACCGGACGCGGGAGCGGGCCAGTTCGACCACCTTGGCACCGAGCTCGCCCTCGCGGGAGGCGATCAGCAGCCGGGCCAGCTCTGCGCGGGCGCCCGCCGTGGCGCCGAGCACGTATGTCCCCAGACCCATCAGGAGCAGGCCCAGTACGGCGACGCTGAACGCGGTCGGCCATGTGGTGACCGTCCACTGCTTGAGCACCTTCGCCTCGTGGCCGTCGCCGACCGTGGCCATCAGCAGCGGGGTGGCGACCATGGACAGCGGGAAGAGCAGGGCGACCATGATAGCCAGGGCGTCGACCGGCCACAGCAGCCCGGCGAACAGCAGCGCGTACCCGAGCTCCCGCCAGGTCCCCTGTTCGCGCAGCCGGGTGGTCAGCCAGGCCCACAGTCCCGGCGCGGTCGGCACCTGGTGTCGGCCGGACACCGGGTTGCGGTCGATCAGGCGCAGCCTGCGCCGCTCCACCCAGGCCACTGGGATCCCGCTGAGGGCGACCACGACGAGCAGGGGCAGCCCCACCAAGACGATGGCGAGCGCACCGCAGACCGCTGCCACCGTCACGATCCCCACCAAGGTGGCGACGCCGATCACCGCGCCGGTGAGCAGATACGCGGCGGCGCGCCAGGGCCAGGCCGACAGCAGGAAGCCCGGCCGGGACATGGCCTGCCACACATTACGAGGGTGCATGTGCATGACCGTAAGTGGCCCCACCGGCCGGTGCCATCGGTCCAGGGTCCGTATCGGGGGTAGGCCTGGCACTACCCCAAGTCTCGTTCGGGCCGTACTGCGTCACGCGGGGCTTCCGCGGTTTCGTGGAGGAACCAACGAGCCAAGGAGCAGGTACTGGTGGGGGAACATATGAGCAACGACGCGATCCGATTGCGCTCCGTAACCCGGCAGTACGGCTCGGGCGGTACGTCCGTCACCGCCCTCGACGAAGTATCGCTCGCCTTCCCGAGGGGGACCTTCACCGCCGTGATGGGCCCGTCCGGGTCCGGCAAGTCGACTTTGCTGCAGTGCGCCGCGGGCCTGGACCGGCCCACGTCGGGCTCGGTCACCGTGGGCGACACCGAGCTGACCAGGCTGAGCGAGACCAAGCTGACCCTGCTGCGCCGCGAGCGCATCGGCTTTGTGTTCCAGGCGTTCAACCTGCTGCCCTCGCTGACCGCCGAGCAGAACGTGGCCTTGCCGCTGCGGCTGGCCGGCCGCCGCCCGGAGAAGGCCCAGGTGCGCGAGGTGCTCGAACAGGTCGGACTCGGCGACCGTGCGCGGCACCGCCCGACGGAGATGTCCGGCGGCCAGCAGCAGCGAGTTGCCCTGGCCCGCGCCCTGATCACCCGCCCCGAAGTGCTGTTCGGCGACGAGCCGACCGGCGCGCTCGACTCGCAGACCAGCCGCGAGGTGCTGACCCTGCTGCGTGGCATGGTCGACCGGGACGGCCAGACGATCATCATGGTCAGCCACGACCCCGTCGCGGCCTCCTACGCCGACCGCGTCGTCTTCCTCGTCGACGGCCGGGTCAACGGTGAGTTGATCGGCGCCTCCGCCGAGGACATCGCGGCGCGCATGACCAAGCTTGAGGCGGCGCCGTGCTGAGCACCACGCTGCGCACCCTGCGCACCCGCTGGGTCACCTTCGTCGGCAGTTTCGTCGCCCTCTCCCTGGGCGTGGCGCTGATCGCCGTGATGGGGCTGGCCCTGGCGTCCTCGCTGGACGCTCCCGACCGGGGGCCGGAGCGGTTCTCCGCCGCGCCGGTCGTCGTCAAGGGCCAGGACACCCTCGAGGTGCCCACCTCGATCGGCGACCGCACCCAGAAGCTCGCGCAGCCGCGTGCCGTGCCCGACGATGTGGTCTCGAAGCTGCGGGACCTCGGGACCGTCGTCGAGGACCGGTTGTTCGCCGTGCGGGCCGAGGGTGGGCCCGCCGATCTGGTGGGCCGCCCCTGGTCCACGGCGGCCTTCGCGCCGTACCACCTCGACGCGGGACGCGCGCCCGAGGCCGCGGACGAGGTCGTCGTCAGCGGTGGCTGGGCCCGTCCGGGCACCCGGGTGCGGACCGACAGCGGCACGGTGCGCGTCGTCGGCACCGTGGCCGGGCTCGGCTTCGAAAACGCCGTGTTCTACACCGACACCCGCGCCGCCGAACTGTCGCCGCGCAGCCTCCAGCTCGTGGTCGACGCTGATGCGACGGCCGTGCGCGAGGCGGTACGCGGCAGCGAGGGCGTCCAGGTCCTCACCGGGGACGCGCGCCGGTACGCCGACGCCGACCCCGACCGGGACAGCGAGGCCCTCACCGCGATGAACGCCATGTTCGGCACGGCCGGCGGCGTCACCGGGTTCGTGTCGGTGTTCGTGGTGGCCTCGACCTTCGCGTTCGCGGTGGCCCAGCGGCGCCGCGAGTTCGGGCTGGTGCGCACCGCCGGGGCGACCTCGGGACAGATCCGCCGCATGGTCGTCTACGAGGCGCTCGCGGTCGGTGCGCTCGCCTCGGCCGCCGGCTGTGTGCTCGGTTCCTACGGGGCTCCGAAGCTCGCCCAGTGGGCGGTCGACGAGAGCCTTGCGCCCCGCTGGTTCACCATCGGCGACTACACCTGGCCGTACCACATGGCGTTCTGGACGGGCCTGTTCGTGGCCCTGTGCGGCGTGCTGGCCGCATCCTGGCGGGCCGGGCGCACCGGTCCCACCGAGGCACTGCGCGAGGCGTCCGTCGACACCCGGCCGATGACATGGGGCCGCTGGCTGTTCGGCGCGGCCCTGCTGATCACCGCCGCCGTGACACTGCCCCTGGCCCTAGCGACGAACCCGGGCGACCTACTGCAGCGCAAGACCTATGTGAGCCGACCGATGCTGCTGATCACCGCAGTCGCGCTGCTCGCGCCGGTGCTGGTGCGGCCACTGGCCCGGCTGATCGCCTGGCTGCCGGCCCAACTGCCGGGCGCTGGCGGAATGCTGGTGCGGGAGAACGCCGCCACCGGAGTCCGCCGCACCGCCGCCGTCGCGGCGCCCGTGCTGGTCACGGTCGCGCTGGCGGGCTCGCTGCTCGGCGCCACTGCCACCCTCAACGAGGCGAAGGCCACCGAGGTGCGCGAGCAGACGGCCGCCGACTTCGTGGTCACTCCGGCGGGCAACGCCGGCTTCGACGAGGCGACGCTGCAGCGGCTTCGGGCCGTGTCCGGTGCCGAGGTCTCGGCGAGTTCGTCGAGCGCCGTGTACGTCCTGGAGGACGGCGTGGCGCTCATCAGGTCGGATGCCAGGGCCGTCGAGCCGGAACCGCTCGCGGCAACGGCCCGTCTCCCGCTCGCCGCAGGGAAGGTGGGCGACCTGGACGACGACTCGATCATCGTCAACGAGGAGTGGGAGAAGCACACCGTGGGCGAGCGGGTGGACGTATGGCTCGGTGACGGCACGAGGAAGTCCCTGAAGATCGCCGCGGTCATGACCATCGGCACCGGCAACAACGGCGTCCACGTCACCCCGCGCAACGCCCCTGCGGCACCCGTCGACCGGGTCGACGTACGCCTCGCGGACCATGCCGACGCGGGCACCGTGGCCGCCAGTCTGCGTCAGACGGTGCGGGCGTCGGGCGGGGAGGTCCTCACCAGGGACGCCTGGGTGCAGGCGACGTACCCCGAGACCAACCGGACGACCAGGATGGGCTTCTTCCTGGTCCTCGGGATCGCTCTCCTCTACACGGGCATCTCGCTGGCCAACACGATGGTCATGGCGACCTCCGACCGGGTCCGCGAGCTGGCTGTGCTGCGGCTGGCCGGCGCCACCAGATGGCAGGTGCTGCGGCTGGTGGGCGCCGAGGCGCTGATGGTGGTCATGGTCGGCGGACTGCTGGGAGCGCTGGTCGCCGGCCTCAACCTGGTGGGCATGTGGAGCGCGCTGGGCCTGCTCTCGGTGTGGACGTCCATCGAGATCCCGTGGGCGACGCTCGCGGCGGCCCTGGGTGCCTGCGCGGTGCTCGCGGTGATCTCGGCGGTCGCTCCGGCCGGCCTCTCCCTGCGCCGTAGGGCGGTGGAGTTGGCAGGCACACGGGAGTGACCTTCTGCCCCCGGCGCCGACCTGCCCGGATGCAGACCTCGTAGATCACAGGCCGAAGGACGCTTCGTTGCCGACTAGTACCGGCTTGATCACCGCCGGACGCGGCTACTTCGGCGGCCCACACGTCCGCTACGTCCTGGACAAGAACCCATGAGTTTCTGATCAATAGTTCTCCCGACCTGGTGTTTCATGGAGCAGTTCTGCTGTTCTGCCGGTGGTTTCGTCCGGTGGGTCTGTCGTTTTCCTCAGCGCCGCGGGTCCTCGGGTAGTCGTGGCAGCGGCTTGATGCGCTGCGGGGGTGAGCGAGTAGAAAGTGCGTCGGCGTGCGGCGGCTGGCCGCTCAGCATGGGTTTCGAGGCGGCTCGTGACCCAGCCGGCTGCTTCCAGGCGCTTGACCTGCTTGTAGGCGGTGTTGAACGGCATGCCGGTGGCGGTGTGGATCTGGGATACGGAGGTTTCCTCGTCGCTGTGGTGCAGCAGGTGGCTGAGGAGAGGGTGCAGAGGTGAGGGGATGTTCAGGCGCTGAGGGGGCGGTGCGTGCGTGTGCAGAACCGTGAGGGCGGCGCGCTCGCCGTCGACGACAACGGTTGCGAAATCGATGGCGTCGGCGGCTGGTAATGGATCAAGGCGAGATCCGAGTGCGTTTTGCATGAGCGACTGGATCTGGCTGTCTTCGAGGTCATGAAGGAGCGTCGCGCCGCGTGCGGTGGGCCGCTGGGGCGCGTGGCGGACGGACCGGTGGAACAGCCGGGTGCCGATGTCCTGCTCGAGCTGAAGGAACTGGCTGGCCAGCACGCTCGGCATGAGGTCGAGATGCCGGGCGGCAGCTGTGAGGCTGGGGAAGGCCATGCTGATCTGGAACCGCCGGAGACGGAGCCAGCCGTGCAGGGTCCCCTCCACCGCCGCCCGAATGTCGCGCGGCACCGATTCATCCAGCTTCGTGATGAACGCTGTCATGCTGCGAGGGCCGAACGGGCGCCGGGGAATACCAAGATCTTCGAGGTGCCGAATGACGACGGTGTGGCTGGTGCCGAGCTCCTGGGCGATGTCTTCGATGCTGCGGGTGCGGTCAAGGTATTGCTCACGGAGCCATTTCTCGTCGTCGATGATGCGAGGACGAGTTCCTGGGTGAACTGGGAGGCCGAGACCCTTTGCGTGCTGGATAACGAGTTGCCGTGGAAGTCCATGGATCTCGGCGATCACGCGGAAAGGTGTTCCGCCTTCTGTGTGCTCGCGCTGAAAGAAGTCGGGGGTCAGAATGGTGCGTCGCCGCTCCTGCACCCGCCAGATCCCGATCCCGGAATTGAGGTCGGTGACGTCGGCGAGCACGTTCTGCCAGGCATCTCGAGCGGCTTCGTTCAAGGGGAGCAGGTCGGAAGCGGACATCGACTCCATGAGCGGCGAAAGGCACTTGTCGACCTTTGTGAAGGTTCGGTCGGCAGCCATCCGCTGATGGACGGGCAGAGCGCTGAGCAGCTCCTGGGCCTGCAGCAGGGGGTGTCCGTGGGGGAGCGCGAGGGCAGGAAGTTCACCGAGATCTGCTCCGCAGACCGTCCTGCGGCCCGTGCGGCGCATGCAGTGCCCGGGCGGGTGCAGGTGAACGGACCTGGGCAGGAACACACGCGGCTCGGTGTGACAGCTGGGGCAGCGTCTGTGGAGAAGTGCTTGGTGCTTGGTGCAGGCGAAGGTCCAGGGCAGCCACCAGCGGATCGGGAAGCGTCCTTGCCCTTCGCTCAGGCACTGGGGACAGAAGCGCCAGTGAGGGGCCCGGCGCCCGAAGAGGGCGGTGGGGACGACGGACTGCTCAAACACTCCAGCACGCAGGTTCAGCTGCTTCTTCAACCGTTGGGACATTTCCGGAGGCAGCCCGGTCAAGAGGTGGTGAGTGCGTTCCTGCGTCGGCAGCCCGAGCGCGTCCAGCAGCGCGGACAGCGATGTCCAGGAGCGACGGGCGAGTGCCTCCAGCCAGCTGTCCAGGCTCTCGCCGGGCTGGGGCAGGACGCGGATCGCCAGAGTCCGGGGTTCACTCACGACGCCTTCTTCCGCTGCTGCCCGGGCCGGCTGACGAGCCTTCCGGCCTCGAGCGCGTCCTGCCATTCCCGGCGGGCTCGTTCGGACGCGGCATCGTTCTTCACCCGGTCCAGTAGTTGTGTGTCCAGGCGCTCGACGCCGGTGCGTACGGCTCTCTGACAGCCGCGGTTGACCAACGTCATGAGCGAGCCGATGTGTCCGGTGCTGCGGGCGAAGAGATAGTCGGACAGGTCATCCGCGATCATGCCGGGGTGCCTGTCCGAGAGGACGACGCGTTCCTCGATCGCGAGGAGGGTGTCGCGCCAGCCGCGGCGTCCCATTTCGGTCTTGATGTCGAACGGTTCCATGCCCAGCCGTGTCGTGCGGCGTCCGGTCTGGGCGAGGACCGCGTCCTCGTAGCTTGCTCCCTCACTGAACAGGCCCCGGTTTTCAAGGCCGACGCCGACCATCAGCAGGGTCACCGGGAATTCGTTGGCGATGTATTTGAAGTGGTTGCTGACCTCGATACCGCTCTTGTTTCGCCATTTCAGGAAGTGCAGGTCGTCCACGATCAGCAGCTTTGTCTCTGCGGACAGAACAGAATCGAGTGCGCGGTAGCCGAATTCGGCAGTCGTGCCGCGGTGGCGGCCGGGGTGACTGAAATACTCCAGAATGGCCCTGTTGAAATCGCGCATTCCGGTGTTGCTGGTCAGGCCGACGCGGCAGACCGGCCAGCGCTCGTGGCCGTCGTCGGTGTACTTGCCTTCTTCCTTGATGATGCGGCGGTGGAGCTTGCGGGCGAAGGCGAGCACGGCGGTGGTCTTGCCCAGACCGGGGAAGGCGTCGAGGGCGATCCCGCCCTTGACCTTGTCGCCGTCCTGGTCGTTGCTGTCGAAGATGTCCCACAGGTCTTCGTGCAGTGCCTGCATCTGCGGGGTGTCGAGCGGACCGAGGTTCGCGTGCCACTTGCGGCGGGCGCGGTTGTACTCGGTCAGCGCCTCATCACCCAGCTTCTTCAACTGCCGACGGGACAGCAGCTCCGGACGTACTCGTCGTGGAGCATTGGCGAACCGGTCGAAGCCTTCCTTGCGGGACAGCGTGAGGTGGTCCAGCCGGGTGCGCAGATCGGCTTCCTCCGCCAAGGAGCGCGGCGCCTTACTCATCGTCATCAACGTCCTTCAAAGCCGTGGCGTAGAAGTCGAGTTCTTCGCCCAGCTCTTCCAGACCGTCCGCATCGTCATCCCCCTGCTCATCGTTGCAGGACTCGATAGCCGGCGCCGAGGGCTGTTCGGGAAGGGACAGCACGCGGGCGACCGACGGCAAGACGTCGACCTCGCAGCCTGCCGGGCCGACGGCCCCCGTGACGGGGCCATGGACCGCCTCTGCCTCCACCAGGACACCGCGGGGGATCCCGTGATCGGGCCAGGCCGCTTCCTTCGGCCAGTTCTCCGGGACGGGCCGGGGCCGGTAGGTCTGGAACAGGACGGCTGCCGCGTCGACGGCCTTCGTCGACACCGGCGTGACCCGGATGCCGGTGATGCAGCGGGTGTACCAGTCCATCGCGACCGTCAGCTCAGCCTGCACCCACTTCAGCGTCACCGGGTCGAAGGCGAAGACATCCAGCCGCGTGGTGTCCATCAGCACGTACTCACCCGGCCGGGTGGGCCGCAGCTTCCCGTAGACGCCAGTGGGACGATCCGCGATCTCGCGGTTGCGCTTCGTACTCAGCCGGAACGTCGGATGACGCCGGTCAAGCTCGTGCATCCACCGATAGCCCGCCGTCCGCTTCGGCAGCGGCACCACCTTGGGCCCGAAACGCTCCTCCAGCCTTGCCTCGACTCGCTCCAGCACGAGCTTGATCGAGGGCCGGGACTCCTCCTCGTACTCGCCCAGAACCTCTTCAGCCGCCTCCACCCAGCGCGGATCGGCATGAGACAGCCCGCCCTCCGCCTGAGCCCTCTTCGGGACGAGCCCCGCCTCACCGCTCTCGACAAACGCGCGTGCCCAGCGCTCCACCGACCGCACGGTCACACCCAGCTCGGACGCCTTGGCCGCGTACCGCTTCCCCAGCGAAAGGCCGGGAGCGTACTCAGGCCGCGGCTCACCGGGCCTCGCCAACTCCACGGAACCCGATCGGTAACCCGTCAGCGTCTCCCGGACATGCTCGGCTCGTTCCAGCACATCCTTGCGTTCCTCCTTGGTCAGCCGGGCCAGCACCACGGAGACCAGGTCCCCCTCGTCGTCGGCGGCCGGCCCCCGGTCCTCAGGGATCACCTCAGCCCGGTCCGAGGTCAGCAGTTCCCGTACCGACATCCGCACCAGCCGGTCACGGGCGTCCTTGAGGATGACCTCCATGCCCGTGGCCAGGCTCGCGAACTCCACGACCTCGACCGTCTCGCCGTCGAGCCGAAAGCGCGTGCCGACACCAAGCCGCGTTCCCGCCCCGCTCATGCGGCCCTCCTCAGCACGTGCCCCGGGCTGAGCGGCCGGTCCAGCTCCGTCGTCACGTGCCCCGACCACAGCAGGTGCAGCACCGCCGACTTCACCAACGGCCGGGGCCGGTCGGGCAGCAGCCGGAAAGCCTCGCCCAGCGAGAGTCCCTCCAGCTCACAGGCCCGTAGACCGTCCAAGAGGCCCGGATCGAACAGCCAGTGCCTGCGGTAGCCGGCGAGGAAGCGGACGCGTTCTCCACCTCATGAGGATCCGGCTCGCTCCAGACCTCGTAACGCCATCCGCGGGAGGCGACCGCCGCACGAGTCCACGCGAACGTGAACGCGACCTTCGGCCGTTCCAGTCGATGCCGTGGCTTGACATCCACGACTACCGGCCCGTCATCGGTCAGCAGCAGATAGTCCGGGATGTGCCGCCGCTGCCTGCCCTCGACGACGGCCTTGAGCAGGAATGGTTGAGCGACGACGTGCCGGACGTCCGGGGCGAAGTCCGCGAACAGCAGCCGCGCCAGCTCCAGCCGCGACTCGTAGATCACGTGGTCGCGTACCGTCGCCGCCCAGTACGTCCCCGAGTAGTGCTGCTGGCCCTTGTACCAGCGGAACGTCCGCCACGGCTGTGCGTGCCGCAGGAGGTCGAGGGGCGCGGACGCCCACTCCAAGTCCTCCACCACACACTCGTCGGCCTGCCGGACACTCACCTGTACCGACGCAGCCAGATCTGTCGTACTCACCGGGCCCCACCTCGCGTTCTCCACGGTGGCCTGATCGGCCACCGAACGCCGTGGGCATGCCCCGGTCGTCTGCGTTGATGACGACCGGGACGGTCCGGTACACGAAGAGTGGAACTACTTGAGTTAGAGGCATGAATCCCGCTCACCTGTCGTATCCGACACGGCTACGACATCCCCGCGCGGAATCCGACACGGGGAACGGGATCCCACACCGCTCAGCCGCCGTACGCGCCCGAAGCCGTCAGACGCAGGGCCGTGTCGATGAGCGGCACGTGGCTGAACGCCTGCGGGAAGTTGCCCACCTGGCGCTGCAGGCGCGGGTCCCACTCCTCGGCCAGCAGACCGAGGTCGTTGCGCAGGGACAGCAGCTTCTCGAACAGCTTGCGGGCCTCGTCCACGCGGCCGATCATCGCCAGGTCGTCGGCCATCCAGAACGAGCAGGCCAGGAACGCGCCCTCGTCGCCGGGCAGACCGTCGACGTTCTCGTCGCCGCTGGTGGTCGGGTAGCGCAGAATGAAGCCGTCCGACGTGGACAGCTCACGCTGGATCGCCTCGATCGTGCCGATGACCCGCTTGTCGTCCGGCGGCAGGAAGCCCATCTGCGGGATCAGCAGCAGGGAGGCGTCCAGCTCCTTCGAGCCGTACGACTGTGTGAAGGTGTTGCGCTCCTTGTCGTAGCCCCGCTCGCACACGTCCCGGTGGATGTCGTCGCGCAACTCGCGCCAGCGCTCCAGCGGGCCGTCCGCGTCACCGGACTCGATCAGCTTGATGGTGCGGTCGACCGCGACCCAGGCCATCACCTTGGAGTGCACGAAGTGGCGGCGTGGGCCGCGCACCTCCCAGATGCCCTCGTCCGGCTCCTGCCAGTGATCCTCCAGGTAGCGGATCAGCTTCAGCTGGAGCAGCGAGGCGTAGTCGTTGCGCGCGAGGCCCGTCATGTGGGCCAGGTGCAAGGCCTCGGTGACCTCGCCGTACACGTCCAGCTGGAGCTGGTGGGCCGCGCCGTTGCCGACCCGGACCGGGCCGGAGCTCTCGTAGCCCGGCAGCCAGTCAAGCTCCGCCTCGCCGAGCTCGCGCTCGCCGGCGATGCCGTACATGATCTGCAGGTTCTCCGGGTCGCCGGCCACAGCCCGCAGCAGCCACTCGCGCCAGGCGCGGGCCTCCTCGCGGTAGCCGGTGCGCAGCAGCGAGGACAGCGTGATCGCCGCGTCGCGCAGCCAGGTGTAGCGGTAGTCCCAGTTGCGGACGCCGCCGATGTCCTCCGGCAGGGAGGTGGTCGGCGCGGCGACGATGCCGCCGGTCGGGGCGTACGTCAGGGCCTTCAGCGTGATCAGCGAGCGGACCACGGCCTCCCGGTAGGGGCCGTGGTACGTACAGTGGTCGACCCACTCGCGCCAGAAGTCCTCCGTCGCCTCCAGCGACTGCTCCGGCTCCGGCAGCGGCGGCGGCTCCTTGTGCGAGGGCTGCCAGGAGATCGTGAACGCGATCCGGTCACCCGGCGCGACCGTGAAGTCCGCGTAGGTCGTCAGCGACTTGCCGTAGGTCTCCGCGGATGTGTCGAACCACACGGAGTCGGGGCCCGCCACGGCCACCGTGCGCCCCTCGTGCTTGTGCACCCACGGCACCACCCGCCCGTAGGAGAACCGCATCCTGAGCGCCGAACGCATCGGCACCCGGCCCGAGACGCCCTCCACGATCCTGATCAGCTGCGGGGCGCCGTCACGCGGCGGCATGAAGTCGGTCACCCGGACCGTGCCCCGCTGAGTGTCCCACTCGGACTCCAGGATCAGCGAGTCGCCCCGGTAGCTGCGTCGCGCGGCGGTGGGGGGCTGCTGGTCGGAGGCGTACGCGGGGCCCAGCCGCCAGAAGCCGTGCTCCTCGGTGCCCAGTAGGCCGGCGAAGATGGCGTGCGAGTCGAAGCGGGGCAGGCACAGCCAGTCGACTGTGCCGTCCCGGCAGACCAGAGCGGCGGTCTGCATGTCTCCGATGAGTGCGTAGTCTTCGATGCGCCCGGCCACGTGCAACTCCAGTCGAACGGCCACGTCACCCCACGAGGGGGCTGTCGCTAGTGCGGTCAAGGGGGGGGTTTCAGCAGGTCTTGCGTTGCGTCATTGAGCAATGAAGCAAAACAGGTCACTCAGCCGTGATGCAAAGCGCCAATTGTTGCTCAACGAACTGACGAGCTCACGTTGTTCCGGTGGTTACGGGCGGGGGTGGTGCCGTTGGGCCGGACGGGCTCGGCAGCGAGTGTCCGAGCAGGATACGACGCACGCAGATGATCCGGGTGCCCGTCCAGGCAAGGTGGGTACGCCGAACGAGTGAGCAACGGGTGAGGGACCGGTGACGGTGATCGCCTCCGTGTCGGGATGTGTGCGGAGCGTGGCCGGAAGCCACCGCCCCGCGGCGCTGATACGCTGGTAGCCCGTGGACCGGTGGGCCCCTTCCCGACAGGGAACCCCCGAACCGCAGCGACGGCGCCCCGGAGTTTTCCGGCAGGCAGCCGCACCGCACCCCCAGACCGCGACCACGGGAGCCCCGTCTTGGCCATGCCGCCCGCCGCTTTTCGTAATTCGACGACCAAGCACATCTTCGTCACCGGGGGTGTCGCCTCCTCGCTCGGCAAGGGCCTGACGGCCTCCAGCCTCGGCATGCTGCTCAAGGCCCGCGGGCTGCGCGTCGTGATGCAGAAGCTCGACCCGTATCTGAACGTCGACCCCGGCACGATGAACCCCTTCCAGCACGGTGAGGTGTTCGTCACGAACGACGGCGCCGAGACCGACCTGGACATCGGCCACTACGAGCGTTTCCTCGACCGCGACCTCGACGGCTCCGCCAACGTCACCACAGGTCAGGTGTACAACTCCGTGATCGCCAAGGAGCGGCGCGGCGAGTACCTGGGTGACACCGTGCAGGTCATCCCGCACATCACCAACGAGATCAAGCACCGCATCCGCCGCATGGCGACGGACGAGGTCGACGTCGTGATCACCGAGGTCGGCGGCACGGTCGGCGACATCGAGTCGCTGCCGTTCCTGGAGACCGTCCGGCAGGTCCGTCACGAGGTCGGCCGTGACAACGTCTTCGTCGTCCATATCTCGCTCCTGCCGTACATCGGCCCCTCGGGTGAGCTGAAGACGAAGCCCACCCAGCATTCGGTTGCGGCCCTGCGCAACATCGGTATCCAGCCTGACGCGATCGTGCTGCGCTGCGACCGCGAGGTGCCCACCGCGATCAAGCGGAAGATCTCGCTGATGTGCGACGTCGACGAGGCCGCCGTCGTGGCCTGCCCCGACGCCCGCTCGATCTACGACATCCCGAAGACCGTGCACGGCGAGGGCCTGGACGCCTACGTCGTCCGCAAGCTGGACCTGCCGTTCCGCGACGTGGACTGGACGACCTGGGACGACCTGCTCGACCGCGTCCACAACCCCGACCACGAGATCACCCTCGCGCTGGTCGGCAAGTACATCGACCTGCCCGACGCCTACCTGTCGGTCACCGAGGCGCTGCGCGCCGGCGGCTTCGCCAACAAGGCCCGCGTCAAGATCAAGTGGGTCACCTCCGACGACTGCAAGACCCCGGCGGGTGCGGCCCAGCAGCTCGGCGACGTCGACGGCATCTGCATCCCCGGCGGCTTCGGCGACCGGGGCGTGCTCGGCAAGGTCGGCGCGATCAGGTACGCCCGCGAGAACAAGATCCCGCTGCTCGGCCTCTGTCTCGGCCTGCAGTGCATCGTGATCGAGGCCGCGCGCAACCTGGCCGACATCACCGACGCCAACTCCACCGAGTTCGACCCGGCCACCGGCCACCCCGTCATCTCCACCATGGCAGAGCAGCTCGACATCGTCGCCGGTGAGGGTGACATGGGCGGCACCATGCGGCTCGGCATGTACCCGGCGAAGCTGGCCGAGGGCTCGATCGTGCGCGAGGTGTACGACGGCAAGGAGTACGTCGAGGAGCGCCACCGGCACCGCTACGAGGTGAACAACGCCTACCGGGCCGAGCTGGAGAAGAAGGCGGGCATCCAGTTCTCCGGCACCTCCCCGGACGGCAAGCTCGTCGAGTACGTCGAGTACCCGCGCGACGTCCACCCCTACCTGGTCGCCACGCAGGCCCACCCGGAGCTGCGCTCCCGGCCGACGCGTCCGCACCCGCTGTTCGCCGGGCTCGTCAAGGCCTCGGTCGAGCGGAAGACTTCGAAGTAACACACCAGTTGTACGGTGGCCGGGGTGCATCCCTTCAAAGGGTGTGCACCCCGGTTTCGTTTGGGCAGGTCGCGCGGCACGTGGAAGGACAGGCATGACGATCAAGGACACCCCGGAGGAGTGGGAGATCCGGGCGACGGAGACCCCCTTCACGGGCAACAAGACCTCAGTCCGCACCGACGACGTGGTCATGCCCGACGGCACCGTGGTCGGCCGTGACTACCAGGTCCATCCCGGCTCCGTGGCCGTCCTCGCCCTCGACGAGGCCGACCGCGTGCTGGTCCTGCGCCAGTACCGCCACCCCGTGCGCCACAAGCTGTGGGAGATCCCGGCCGGACTGCTCGACGTCCCCGGCGAGAACCCGTTGCACGCCGCGCAGCGCGAGCTGTACGAGGAGGCGCACGTCAAGGCCGAGGACTGGCGGGTGCTGACCGACGTCTACACCACGCCCGGCGGCTGCGACGAGGCTGTCCGGATCTTCCTCGCGCGCGATCTGTCCGAGGCCGAGGGCGAGCGCTTCGCGGTCGAGGAGGAAGAAGCCGACATGGAACTCGACCGGGTGCCGGTGGCGGACCTCGTCCGGGGTGTCCTGGCCGGCGAGCTCCACAACAACTGCCTCGTCGTGGGCGTGCTGTCCCTGGTCGCCGCGCGCGGTGGCGACGGCCTGGACGCCCTGCGTCCGGCACAGGCGCCCTGGCCGGCGCGTCCGTTCGAGGCGTAGGCGCTCCGCTGGGTGCTGCGAGGGGTTTGTGCCGCGCGGGTCGTCGTTCGGGTGCGGCCGCGTCGTGGCTTGGCGCGCCCGCGCGGCGGAGCCGCAGATCAGGCACAGCCCCGCGCCCCTTTGGGGCGCGACCCTGACGGTCGGTCCTACGATCTGCTGATCCGATCGGGGGAAGTGGTCGTCCCGCCCGCCGTGCTCCACCCGGGACGTTGCAGAGCGTGAACTAGGCTCTGCAACACGCCCGAACCGGAGTCCCGGCGGGCTCGCGTGAGCGGTGGGACGGGAGTGTGGCCCGTGACGGATCAGGTCGTGGAGACAGGCGACGTGCGGCCGGCCGGGCGCGCTGCCGGGGAGATCGAGTTCCTGGGCCGCACACGGGAGTTGAAGGAACTGCGCGCCGATATCGAGCGCGCCGGACTGGACACCCTGGCCGGCCGCAAGGCACCCCGCGCGCGCGTGCTGCTCATCGCCGGCCGGCCCGGATCGGGCCGTACCGCACTCGCCGAGGAACTCGTCCGGCAGGTTGCGGACCGTTACCCCGACGGGGTACTGCGCGCAAGCCTCACCGAACCCGACGGAACCCCCGTCCCCGTCGGCCGGGCCGCCCGGGACCTCCTCACCGCCCTGGACGAGCGGGCGCCGGCCGGTGCCTGCGTGGACGACCTCACCGACGCCCTGCGCACCGCCCTGGCCGACCGCCGGGTTCTGCTCCTGCTGGACGACGCGGCCGACGCCGAGCAGGTCGACGCCCTGTTGCCCGACACGCCGGACTGCCTCGTCGTCGCGGTCTCCGAAGGCCCGCTGACCGGCATCTCCGACGTCCGCCCCTGCACCCTGGGCGGTCTGGACGCCAAGTCCGCGGTGGAGCTGCTGGCCCGTCACACCGGCTCGGTCCGCATCACCGTCGACCCCCGGGCCGCCGAGGGCCTCGCCGAGGAGTGCCAGGGGCAGCCCGCCGCCCTGATACTGGCGGGCGGCTGGCTCGCGGCCCGCCCCAAGGCCGCCGTCTCCGACCTCGCCAAGCAGCTGCGCGCCGAGGACACCGAGGGCACCGCCCTGACCCGGGTCTTCCGGCTCGCCCACGCCGCCCTGCCCGCGGCCGCGGCCCGGATGCTGCGCCTGCTCGCCCTCGCCCCGGCCGGGCTGGTCGACCCGCAGACCGCCTCCGCCCTCGTCGGCTCCTCGGTCGGCAGCGCCCGCACCCTCCTCGACGACTTCGTCGCCCTGGGCTTCCTGCGCGCGGTGGACTCCCCGCTGCCGCAGTACGAGGTGCCCGGCTGTCTGCACCCGCAGCTGCGGATCCTCGCCGAGCACCACGAACGCCCCGCCGAGCTCCAGCTGGCCCGTGCCCGCATGCTGGAGCGGACCGTACGGCTGCTCCAGGCCTGCCGGGCCATCACCGAGACCGACAGCCCCCAGGCCCGCCAGAAACTCCTCGACATGCCGCGCGCCCTGCGCTTCCCCACCCCGCGGGCCGCCGCCGACTGGCTGCGCCTGACCCGGCCCGCCCTGCTGGCCTCGGCCCGGCTCGCGGTCGCCGACGGCGAGCTCGACACCCTGGCACGACGGCTCATGTCCCAGCTGGTCCGGGCGATGGCGGCCCACATCGGCACCCAGGCCGCCGCGCCCGACCTCTACGACATCCACCGCATGCTCCTCGGCATCGCCGAGCGCCGGAAACTGCCCCGCGAGCGCGCCGCCGCCCTGCTCAACCTCGGCGACCTCGACGCCCGCACCGGCCGCACGGCCGACGCGCTGACGCGCTACCGGGCCGCGCTGGACGCGGGACGCGAGGTGAACGACCCGTACGCGACCGGCCGCGCGATGGAATCCGTAGGCGGTGCGCACCTGGACCTCGGCGACTTCGACCGGGCCGCCGACTGGTTCGGGCGCGCCCTGGTCGAGCGGCTCGCCCGGGACGAGCGCGCGGAGGCCGCCCGGCTCTACGGGCGGATCGCCGCCGCCCACACCTTCGCCGGCCGCTACGGCGAGGCCCTGCGGAACTGGCGCGCGGCGATCGCCGGACACCGCAAGAACGGCGACGTGGCCGCCCAGGCGCGGGCCCTGAGCGAGCTGGCGCGGGTCCAGGAGTACGCGGGCCGCCCGGAGGAGTCGCTGCGCACCTGCCGGGAGGCCGTGGAGTGGGCCCGGCGCGCCGAGGATCCGCGGTTGCAGGCGGCCCTGCACCTGCGGGTCGCCGACACCCTCGAACACCTCGGTGACCCTGCCTCGGCCGCGCTGCACCGGGGCGCCGCCGAGCGGATTCTCGACGACTCAAACCTTCAAAATGACCCTGACGCCTGCGAAATCCGTACCGCATCAGTCGAAGATTGATGCAATGAAAGGCTAGACAGCGAGAACACCTTCATTAGACTGGCTCTGCCGCACGTTCTCCTGCGGTCTCTCCCGGTGTGCCCGTGTGTGCCCGGGTATGTCTTAGTAAGAACCCCCCATGCCCTCTGAGCCAAGGACCGTGATCGACGTGAAGGTCGGCATCCCCCGCGAGGTCAAGAACAACGAGTTCAGGGTGGCCATCACCCCCGCCGGCGTGCACGAGCTGGTGCGCCATGGCCACCAGGTCGTCATCGAGCGTGGCGCCGGCGTCGGCTCCTCGATCCCCGACACCGAGTACGTCGCCGCCGGTGCGCAGGTCCTCGACACCGCCGACGAGGTGTGGGCCGCCGCCGACCTGCTGCTGAAGGTCAAGGAGCCCATCGCCGAGGAGTACCACCGCCTCCGCAAGGACCAGACGCTCTTCACCTACCTGCACCTGGCCGCCTCCAGGGAGTGCACGGACGCCCTCCTGGAGTCCGGCACCACCGCCATCGCCTACGAGACCGTCGAGCTGCCCAGCCGCGCGCTGCCGCTGCTCGCCCCGATGTCCGAGGTCGCGGGCCGGCTGGCCCCGCAGGTCGGCGCCTACCACCTGATGCGCGCCAACGGCGGCCGCGGTGTGCTGCCCGGCGGTGTCCCCGGCGTGCTGGCCGGCCGCGCTGTCGTGATCGGCGGCGGTGTCTCCGGCTGGAACGCCGCGCAGATCGCCATCGGCATGGGCTTCCACGTGACCCTGCTCGACAAGGACATCAACAAGCTCCGCGAGGCGGACAAGGTCTTCGGCACGAAGATCCAGACCGTCGTCTCCAACGCCTTCGAGCTGGAGAAGGGCTGCCTGGAGGCCGACCTCGTCATCGGCGCCGTGCTGATCCCGGGCGCCAAGGCCCCGAAGCTGGTCACCAACGAGCTCGTCTCGCGGATGAAGCCCGGAAGTGTCCTTGTCGACATCGCGATCGACCAGGGCGGCTGCTTCGAGGACTCCCGCCCGACCACCCATGCCGAGCCGGCCTTCCGGGTCCACAACTCGGTCTTCTACTGCGTCGCCAACATGCCCGGCGCGGTGCCGAACACCTCCACCTACGCGCTGACCAACGCGACGCTGCCGTACATCGTCGAGCTGGCCAACCACGGCTGGGTGGACGCGCTGCGCCGCGACCCGGCGCTGGCCAAGGGCCTCAACACGCATGACGGCAAGGTCGTTTACCGCGAGGTGGCCGAGGCGCACGGCGTGGAGCACGTGGAGCTGACCTCGCTGCTCGGCTGAGCCCGCACAGCCGGAAAGTCGGCTAAGTGACCAACCGGCAAAGGCGATACTCCCCCGATCTCGGCTTCGCTCGATCGGGGGGACCCCATAACGGGTCGTCAACGCCGCCCATCCGGCCGGACCTTGCCCGACAAGGTCCGGCCGGATGTGTGTATGGTCACTTCGCGATTCTCGCGCAACTCGCCTCGAACGTAACCCTTCAACCGATTCGCACACCGGTGAAACCTGCCGTGCGACGGCCGTACGCCCTTGACAGCGGGATGTTTCATTGCCGACACATCGGGCCGGGTCCGGCGGATTGTGTTGCTGCGGACGCCCGACACGCCATAGAGTCGCCAGCTGTCGGCATGGTGCCACGCTGACCTGTCTAGAAGTTTCCTGGTCACCAAGGAGGTAAGACGACTTGTGAATGAGTCGACATTTACTCCCGGGGGTGGCCAACCAGGAATGCCTGCACGGGACCAGGAGCCCGCGGGATTCGCGGCTGTCGGCTCCGTCGCTGTGCGCACCTTCGCAGCCCACCAGAGTCAGCAGGCGACTCACACAGCACACCAGAAGATGGATGGCCATCACGTGAACGCCATGGCCGGCGACGGAAGTGGCGCGCCCCACAACCACTTCGCCGACTACGACGAACTGCCCGAGGGGCACTTCTACGACCCCGACGCGGAGTACGAGCCCGATCCCGAGTACGCGGCCACTCTTGCGCCCGACGCGGCCAGACAGCGCCGCGAGCGCGTCGGTCCGACCGGGCGCCCGCTGCCGTACTTCCCGATCCCGGGCCCGCTGCCCGAACACGGACCCGCGAAAATCATCGCGATGTGCAACCAGAAGGGCGGCGTGGGCAAGACCACGTCGACCATCAACCTGGGTGCCGCGCTCGCGGAGTACGGACGCCGGGTCCTGCTCGTGGACTTCGACCCGCAGGGCGCGCTGTCGGTCGGACTCGGCGTCAACCCGATGGAGCTCGACCTCACCGTCTACAACCTGCTCATGGAGCGGGGGATGGCGGCCGACGAGGTGCTGCTGAAGACGGCGGTCCCCAACATGGACCTGCTGCCCAGCAACATCGACCTGTCGGCGGCCGAGGTCCAGCTCGTCTCCGAGGTCGCCCGCGAGTCGACGCTGCAGCGCGCCCTGAAGCCGCTGCTGCCCGACTACGACTTCATCGTCATCGACTGCCAGCCCTCGCTCGGCCTGCTCACGGTGAACGCCCTGACGGCCGCGCACAAGGTGATAGTGCCTCTGGAGTGCGAGTTCTTCGCGCTGCGTGGTGTGGCCCTGCTGACGGAGACCATCGAGAAGGTCCAGGAACGGCTCAACCCGGAGCTGGAGCTCGACGGTATCCTCGCCACGATGTACGACTCGCGCACGGTGCACAGCCGTGAGGTGCTCGCGCGGGTCGTCGAGGCGTTCGACGACCACGTCTACCACACGGTCATCGGGCGCACGGTCCGCTTCCCGGAGACCACGGTCGCCGGTGAGCCGATCACCACGTACGCCTCCAACTCCGTCGGTGCCGCCGCCTATCGCCAGCTCGCCAGGGAGGTGCTCGCCCGGTGTCACGCCGAGTGAGTCTGCCGGGGGCCGACGAACTCTTCCGTACGACAGGGGGGATGGCGCTTCAGTCGTCCCAGCCCAGGCGTCAGGCCAACGGCGACGCCCGGGTGCCCGCTCCGGCGGGGGAGGGCGACGCGGCGGCCGGGGAGGACGCGCCGCAGTCGGTACCCGCGCAGGGCGGTGACGGTGAGGGTCCGGAGCATGTCGCGGCGGACGCGGAGCCGGCCGAGGCCGGGGAGGCCCACAGCCGTTCCGCGGCCGCAGAGCGCTCCGGCTCCGCCCGTCAGCAGACGGCGCAGGAAGGTTCTGCCACCGGTGCCGCAGGGGCCGCGCCCCGCAAGCGCGGCCGGAGTCCCTCGCGCCGCCCCAGCGGCCGTGAGCGGCACGACGAGAAGATCACGGTGTACGTGTCGGCCGAGGAGCTCATGGACCTCGAGCACGCCCGTCTGGTGCTCCGTGGCGAGCACGGCCTGGCCGTGGACCGCGGACGCATCGTCCGCGAGGCGGTCGCGGTGGTCCTCGCCGACCTGGAGACCCGCGGAGACGCCAGCATCCTCGTACGACGACTGCGCGGGCGGTAGCGGTAGCCTGCGAGGGCCATGACCTCGAACGCTTTCCCACCTCCCCCCGGCGGCCCGGCAGGCCGCCGGCGTGCGCTGGGGAGGGGGCCGGGGGCTCCGCGGACGGCTCCGCCGGCTGAGCGGCCAGAGGTCGGGCCGCCGGAGGCCCCGCCTCAGCAGGGCGAGCCGCCCCTCGCACCAGAGGAGGCCGGCCCCGCCGCGCTGCCGGCCGAGCGGCCCGGGAGCGGGGCGGCCGAGTCGCCCATGCCTCCCGCGGAGAGCGACGGGACGGCTCCGCCGGTTGAGCCGCGGGCGGTGACGGACCAGTACGGAGCATCGCCTGCGAGCGCGGCAGCCGCGCGTGCGGGCCCCGCCGCCCCGGTGGCCGAGCCGAACTTCTCGCCCGACGACGCCAGGCCCGTCTCGGCTGCGCCGACCGGATCCCTGAAAGCCGCGCCTTCCGGGCCGGTGGACACGGCCGGGCCTATGGCGCCGCCTGTGGACGTGGCCGGGTCTTCGGCGCGGCCTGTGGAGGCGGCCGCGCCCTTGGCTCCGCCTGCGGACGCGGCCGGGCCTACGGCTCCGCCTGTGGGCGTGGCCGGGGCCACGGCGCGGCTTGCGGAGGCGGTCGGACCTGCGGCGCCTCTCGCGGACGTGGTCGGGATCACGGCATCGCCCGTAGGCGTGTCCGGGCCCATGGCGCCGCCTGTGGACGTGGCCGGGCCGGTGGGCGGGGGTGTATCGAGGGGGGCCGGCGCCGAGACGCGGCCTGCGGATGCGGTAAGCGCGCTCGACAGGCCCTCCGCCCCCGCCCCGAGCCAACCGCCCCCTCCCGGTACCACCGACGCGGCGGCGGGCGACGGGGTCTTCAAGGTTCGGCTCGCCAACTTCGAGGGGCCCTTCGATCTGCTGTTGCAGCTGATCTCGCGGCACAAGATGGATGTCACCGAGGTCGCGCTGTCGAAGGTGACCGACGAGTTCATGGCCCACATCCGGGCGATGGGGCCGGACTGGGACCTGGACGAGACGACCGAGTTCCTGGTCGTCGCCGCCACCCTGCTCGATCTGAAGGCCGCGCGGCTGCTGCCCGCCGCCGAGGTGGAGGACGAGGGCGATCTCGCGCTGCTCGAAGCACGGGACCTGCTGTTCGCCCGGCTGCTGCAGTACCGCACGTACAAACAGATCGCCGACATCTTCAGCGGGCGGCTCGACGACGAGGCCCGGCGCTACCCCCGTACCGTCGGCCTCGAAGCGCACCACGCCGAGCTGCTGCCCGACGTCGTCATCAGCATCGGGGCGGATGGATTCGCCAAGCTCGCCGTGAAGGCGATGCAGCCGCGGCCCAAGCCGCAGGTCTACGTGGACCACATCCACGCCCCGCTGGTCAGCGTGCAGGAGCAGGCGCAGATCGTCGTGGCCCGGCTCAGGGAGCTGGGCGAAACCAGTTTCCGGGCCCTCGTGGCGGACACCGACGACACTCTGACCGTCGTGGCGAGGTTCCTCGCCCTGCTGGAGCTGTACCGCGAGAAGGCCGTCGCGCTGGAGCAGGAGACCGCGCTCGGGGACCTGCTCGTGCGATGGACCGGCGGGGACGGGGACGAGACCCCGACCGTCACCGACGAGTTCGACCGGCCGCCCGAGCCGCCGAAGGAGGAGAAGAAGGCGTGAGCGAGCGAACGACCGAGCTGCCGGCCGGACCGCGTACCGTCGCCGACCTCGATCTGAAACCGGCCCTGGAGGCCGTCCTCATGGTCGTGGACGAGCCCGCGACCGAGGAGCACCTCGCGAAGATACTGGAGCGGCCGAGGCGCCAGATCGCGGATGCCCTGCGCGAGCTGGCCGACGAGTACACCGTCCAGGGCCGCGGATTCGAGCTGCGGTACGTCGCGAACGGCTGGCGCTTCTACACGCGGGCCGCCTACGCCCCGGCCGTCGAGCGCTTCGTCCTGGACGGCCAGCAGGCCCGCCTCACCCAGGCCGCCCTGGAGACCCTGGCGGTCGTCGCCTACCGGCAGCCGGTCAGCCGCAGCCGGGTCTCGGCCGTCCGCGGAGTCAACTGCGACGGTGTCATGCGCACCCTCCTCCAGCGCGGTCTGATAGAGGAGGCGGGCACGGAACCCGAAACAGGTGCGATCCTGTACAGGACGACGAACTACTTCCTGGAGCGGATGGGCCTGCGCGGTCTGGACGAGCTCCCGGAACTCGCGCCCTTCCTCCCCGAGGCGGAGGCGATCGAGGCCGAGACCCAGGAAGGCGTACCGTCGTTCGACCCGGACGCGCCTGACGACGACGTGCCGGGCAGCCCGGGGAACCCGGGGACCCACGACGAAGACGACCAGACGGAACTTTGATGCGAAGCAGCAGCGGCAGGAACAGCAGCGGAAACAACGGCGGGAGCCGTGGTGGCAACAGCGGCGGCCGCGGCGGAAGTGGTGGTGGTCGCGGCAACTTCCGCGGCGCCGGCAACAACCGCGACGACAAGCAGGGCAGCGGCCGTCCGAAGAAGCCGCGCCCGGAGGAGCGGCGCTACGACGTGGGCCCCGGGGCGACGAAGGACGGCCCCAAGGCCGGGCGTGGCGGTGCCGCGCGCGGCGGCGCCAAGGGCGGGCCCAAGCAGCCCCAGCGGCAGGGACGTACGACCCCGGCACGCCCGCGTGAGTACGAGGCGCAGGTCGAGGAGCGCAACCGCGACCGCTACGCCGGGAAGAAGGAGGTCAAGCTCCCGAAGACCTTCCCCGGCGCCGAGCAGGAGGGCGAGCGGCTGCAGAAGGTCCTCGCCCGCGCGGGCTTCGGCTCCCGGCGCTCCTGCGAGGAGCTGATTGAGCAGGCCCGCGTCGAGATCAACGGCGAGATCGTCCTGGAGCAGGGGCGGCGCGTCGACCCGGAGAAGGACGAGATCAAGGTCGACGGCCTGACCGTCGCCACGCAGAGCTACCAGTTCTTCTCGCTCAACAAGCCCGCCGGTGTCGTGTCCACGATGGAGGACCCGGAAGGCCGGCAGTGCCTCGGTGACTACGTCACCAACCGCGAGACCCGGCTCTTCCACGTCGGCCGGCTCGACACCGAGACCGAGGGCGTCATCCTGCTCACCAACCACGGCGAGCTGGCCCACCGGCTGACCCACCCGAAGTACGGCGTGAAGAAGACCTACCTCGCGCACATCGTCGGGCCCATCCCGCGTGACCTGGGCAGGCAGCTCAAGGACGGCATTCAGCTGGAGGACGGCTACGCCCGCGCGGACCACTTCCGGGTCGTCCAGCAGACCGGCAAGAACTACCTCGTCGAGGTCACCCTCCACGAGGGCCGCAAGCACATCGTGCGCCGGATGCTCGCGGAGGCCGGCTTCCCGGTCGACAAGCTGGTCCGGGTCTCCTTCGGGCCGATCACCCTGGGCGACCAGAAGTCGGGCTGGCTGCGGCGGCTGTCCAACACGGAGGTCGGCATGCTGATGCAGGAGGTCGACCTCTAGGGACCCCGTCTCTCCGAGGGCTTGTGAGTCACCCGCACCCCCTTTTATAGTCGTGCTGACTATTAAAGGGGGTGTTTCGGCGTTCGCCATGAACGGCTACGACGCATACGCCCACGAGCCCTTCGCCGTCACCGTCGACCTCGCGGTGTTCACACTCCGGGAGGGGACGCTGCACGTGCTGCTCGTCGAACGCGGGCAGGAGCCGTACGCCGGGCACTGGGCGCTGCCCGGCGGATTCCTGCAGCCGGACGAGTCGGCGGAGACGGCCGCCCGGCGCGAACTCGCCGAGGAGACCGGCCTGTCCGATGTCTCGGGGCTGCATCTGGAGCAGCTGCGGACCTACAGCGAGCCCGGCCGCGATCCCCGGATGCGGGTCGTCTCGGTCGCCTTCGCGGCGTTGCTGCCCGACGCCCCCGAGGCGCACGGCGGCAGCGACGCGGCGCAGGCCCGCTGGGTGCCGTACGGCACGGCGGGGCCGCTCGCCTTCGACCACGACCGCATCCTGGCCGACGCCCACGACCGCGTCGGCGCCAAGCTCGAGTACACCTGCCTCGCCACGGCCTTCTGCCCGCCCGAGTTCACCCTCGGCGAGCTCCAGCGGGTCTACGAGACCGTGTGGGGCACCGAGCTCGACCGGCCCAACTTCCGGCGCAAGGTGCTCGCCACGCCGGGCTTCGTCGCACCCGTCCCGGGCGCCGCGCGACTGACCGGCGGCCGCGGCAAACCCGCCGCGCTGTACCGCGCCGGCACCGCCACCGCCCTCCACCCGCCTCTCCTCCGGCCCGCCCGGGAAGGACACCCCGCATGACCACGCTCGTCCACAAGCAAGCCGCCACCGGAGCGCTCACGGGCCTGGCCCTCGGCGACGCGCTGGGCTTTCCCACCGAGTTCGACGACGTCCCGGCGATCCTCGCCAAGTGCGGGCCCTGGCGGGAGATGGAGCTGCCGAAGCGCGCCGTCGTCTCGGACGACACCCAGATGACACTGGCGCTGGGCCACGCGGTGCGGACCGCGATGGACCGCGGGGTGCTCGCCCCGCTGCGAATGGTGCGGCCCCTGCGCGAGGAGTTCGTGAACTGGTACCAGTCCCCGGAGAACAACCGGGCTCCGGGCCGCACCTGCATGAAGGCCTGCCATCTGCTGAAGGACGAGTCCCGTCCCTGGCAGGACGCCAGCCAGACCGAATCCAAGGGCTGCGGTGCCAACATGCGCGTCGCGCCGCTGGGCCTGGTGTCCGGCCTGAGCGACGAACAGCGCGCGGGCGCCGCCCAGCTGCAGTCCGCCCTCACCCACGGGCACCCCACCGCGCTCGCCGCGTCCGACCTCACCGCGCACGCCGTACGCCTGCTCGCGCAGGGCGCGGAGCCGACCGGGCTGATCGGCCTGCTCCGCTCGTACGCCCTGGAGAACCGCGGCCACTACCACGAGCGCTGGCTCGGCGACCTGTGGCGGCGGGCCGGGGACCCCGGCCCCGGGCAGTTCATCGCGCGCGGCTGGGACGAGTGCCTGGAGGTCCTCGAACGGCTCCGGCACGCCGTGCGCACCGTCTCGCCGGAGACCGACCCCTGCCTGGCCACCGGCGAGGGCTGGATCGCCGAGGAGGCCCTGGCGACCGGGTTGCTGTGTTTCCTGCTCTTCGTCGACGAACCGGTGACGGCCCTGCGCCGCGCCGCCTGCACCGCCGGCGACTCGGACTCGATCGCCTGCCTGACGGGCGCCTTCGCGGGTGCCTACCTGGGCGCGGAGGCCTGGCCCACCGAGTGGGCCGACCGCGTCGAGTACCGGACCGACCTGCTCACCCTCGGGGCGCTGTGGGACGCGTGACGCCTCGGCCCCGGTCGCGGGCCGTCCTCACGTCAGGCGAACCGAGTTCCCCTCCACCGTGATCTTCTCGGCGGGCAGCGGCCGGGTCGCCGGGCCGTGCGCCACCGCGCCGTCGGCGACGCGGAACGTGCTGCCGTGGCAGGGGCAGTTGATCGTGCCGTCGGAGACGGTGGACACCAGGCAGCGCTGGTGGGTGCAGATCGCCGAGAAGGCCTTGAACTGCCCCTGCTCCGGCTGGGTCACCACGACTTCTTCGTCCTTGAAGATCTTGCCGCCGCCGACCGGGATCTCGTCGGTGTTCGCCAGGACCTGGCCGGCGGGCCCGCTCGTCGCGTCCCCGCCGGTGGGGGACTGCGTCGACGTGGAGCCGCTGTCGCCGCCTCCTCCGCCGCAGGCCGTGACGAGCGCCGCCGCGCCGGTCGCGCCCGTCGCGAGGAGAACCGTGCGGCGCGTGGTCTCGTAGGTCATGTCGTCACTCCGAAAGTGCTGAAGAGGGATGAATCGGAATATGCATCATCTTGGCACCGAACTTGCCCGAACATGCCGATCCTGGCGTCTCACCGGGCGGGCGCCGCGCACCCGGGCCGCCCGGGCTGACTAGGCTGGTCGGACGTAGAGCGACACGCACGTCAGCAAGGAGCATCGCCGTGGCGGTACGAGCGGTCCGGGGCGCCGTCCAACTCGAACGGGACGAGGCCGGGCACATGGACGAGCAGGTCGGAGCCCTGCTCACGGAGATCCTGGAGCGCAACGATCTCGCCGCCGACGACCTGATCAGCATCTGGTTCACGGCCACGCCCGACCTGCACAGCGACTTCCCGGCCGCCGCCGCCCGCAAGCTGGGCATCGTCGACGTGCCCCTCATCTGCGCCCAGGAGCTGGACGTCGAAGGCGCCATGCCGCGTGTCGTCCGGGTCCTCGCGCACATCGAGTCCGACCGGCCCCGCGCCGACATCGCCCACGTCTACCTCGGTGCCGCCGCCGCCCTGCGCAAGGACATCGCCCAGTGAGGACCGCACTCGTCATCGGCACCGGCCTGATCGGGACGTCCGCCGCCCTGGCCCTGTCCCAGCGGGGCGTCACCGTGCACCTCGCCGACCCGGACCCGGAGCAGGCCCGTACGGCGGCCGCCCTCGGCGCCGGCACGGACGAGACGCCGGACGGGCCCGTCGACCTCGTGATCGTCGCCGCCCCGCCCGCGCACGTGGCGGACGTGCTCACCGACGCCATCAGCCGCGGTGCGGGACGCGGCTACCTCGACGTCGCCAGCGTGAAGGGCGGGCCGCGCCGCGAGCTGGAGGCGCGCGGCCTCGACCTGTCCGCGTACATCGGCTCGCACCCCATGTCGGGCCGGGAGAAGTCCGGACCGCTGGCCGCGACCGGCGACCTCTTCGAGGGCCGGCCCTGGGTGCTGACCCCGACCCGGGACACCGACACCGAGGTGCTGAACCTCGCCCTCGAGCTGGTCTCGCACTGCCGGGCCGTGCCGGTCGTCATGGACGCCGACGCCCACGACCGTGCCGTCGCCCTCGTCTCCCACATGCCCCACCTGGTCTCCAGCCTGGTCGCCGCGCGGCTGGAGCACGCCGAGGAGGCCGCCGTACGGCTGTGCGGGCAGGGCATCCGGGACGTGACGCGGATCGCCGCCTCCGACCCCCGGATGTGGATCGACATCCTCTCCGCGAACCCCGCGCCGGTCGCCGACCTGCTCACGGACGTCGCCGCCGACCTGGAGGAGACCGTGCGGGCCCTGCGCGCCCTGCAGTCCTCCGACGACCACAAGCGCCGCGAGGGCGCCGGCGGTATCGAGGACGTGCTGCGGCGCGGCAACGCCGGGCAGGTCCGCGTCCCCGGCAAGCACGGCTCCGCGCCCCGGGCCTACGAGGTCGTGGCCGTGCTCATCGACGACCAGCCGGGACAGCTGGCCCGGATCTTCGCCGACGCGGGCCTGGCCGGCGTCAACATCGAGGACGTTCGGATCGAGCACGCCACGGGGCAGCAGGCCGGTCTGGTGCAGCTGATGGTGGAGCCGAAGGCGGCCCCGGTCCTGAGCGCCGCGCTGCGGGAGAGGGGCTGGGCGCTCCGGCAGTAGGCGGGACGCAGGGAGCCGGCCGACGCGCGGCCGGACGAGTGACGCGAACCCAGTAACCTTGTGCGGGGCACTCTCGCCCTCACCCCCGCCGAGCCGGTCCAGGAAGGTCCCCACTGTGGAAAGCGCCACGCCAGTGATTGTCGCCATCGACGGCCCCGCCGGCACCGGCAAGTCGAGCACCTCGAAGGCCGTGGCGGCCCAGCTCGGGCTGAGCTACCTGGACACCGGCGCCCAGTACCGGGCGATCACCTGGTGGATGGTGAGCAACGGCATCGACATAGACGACCCGTCGGCCATCGCCGCCGTCGCGGGCAAGCCCGAGATCGTCTCCGGCACCGACCCGGAGGGCCCGACCATCACGGTCGACGGCGTGGACGTGGCCGGTCCGATCCGCACCCAGGAGGTCTCCTCCAAGGTCAGCGCGGTCAGCGCGGTGCCCGAGGTGCGCAGCCGGATCACCGAGCTGCAGCGCTCGATCGCCGCCTCCGCCGAGCAGGGCATCGTCGTCGAGGGCCGGGACATCGGCACGACCGTGCTGCCGGACGCCGACCTCAAGATCTTCCTCACCGCCTCCCCGGAGGCGCGTGCCGCCCGCCGCAGCGGCGAGCTGAAGGGCTCCGACGTCCACTCCACCCGCGAGGCCCTGATCAAGCGGGACGCCGCCGACTCCAGCCGCAAGGCCTCCCCGCTCGCCAAGGCGGACGACGCCGTCGAGGTGGACACCACCGAGCTCACGCTGGCCCAGGTCATCGAGTGCGTCGTCACCCTCGTCGAGGAGAAGCGGGCCGGAAAGTGACCGAGCTGCCTTCGGCGCGGGGTGCCGAGGTCGGGCGGCGCATCGGCGTCGGCCTGATGTACGGGCTGTGGAAGCCGCGCGTGCTCGGCGCCTGGCGGGTGCCCGCGAGCGGCCCGGTGATCTTCGCGGTCAACCACTCCCACAACATCGACGGTCCGATGGTCATGGGTGTGGCGCCCCGGCCGACCCACTTCCTGATCAAGAAGGAAGCGTTCATCGGACCGCTGGACCCCTTCCTGCTCGGAATCGGGCAGGTGAAGGTCGACCGCGACACCACCGACCGCACGGCAATCACCCAGGCGCTCGGCGTCCTGGCCGAAGGCGGCGTGCTCGGCATCTTCCCGGAGGGCACCCGGGGGGAGGGCGACTTCGCGTCGCTGCGCGCCGGCCTCGCGTACTTCGCGGTGCGCAGCGGCGCTCCGATCGTCCCGGTGGCCGTGCTGGGAAGTTCCGACAAGCCCGGACGGTTGATAAAGGGGCTGCCTCCGCTGCGCTCCCGCGTCGACGTCGTCTTCGGAGAGCCCTTCGAGGCGGGCGACGGCAGCGGCCGCCGGACGCGCAAGGCGCTGGACGAGGCGACCGGGCGCATCCAGAAGCAGCTCGCGGCCCACCTGGAAAACGCCAGGCGCCTCACCGGGCGCTAGACGACACTGAGTAGTGGATCAGCCCGGAACAGCGGGTACTCCACCGACCACCACGATGAACGACGAGGTACGGACTTCATGAACGACCACATCCAGCCCGACGGCTCGGACGCGTCCGAGGGCGCGCTCGAGCATGACCACGGGGCGCTCGGCGACGCCGAGTTCGCGGAGTTCATGGAGCTCGCCGCGGAGGAGGGCTTCGACCCCGAGGACGTCGAGGGCGCCATCGAGGCGGCGGGCCACGGCCCGCTGCCCGTGCTCGCCGTCGTCGGCCGCCCCAATGTCGGCAAGTCGACTCTGGTGAACCGCATCATCGGACGCCGCGAAGCCGTCGTCGAGGACAAGCCCGGCGTCACCCGCGACCGCGTCACCTACGAGGCCGAGTGGGCCGGCCGCCGCTTCAAGGTCGTCGACACCGGCGGCTGGGAGCAGGACGTCCTCGGTATCGACGCCTCCGTAGCCGCCCAGGCCGAGTACGCCATCGAGGCCGCCGACGCGGTCGTCTTCGTCGTCGACGCCAAGGTCGGCGCCACCGACACCGACGAGGCCGTCGTCCGGCTGCTGCGCAAGGCCGGCAAGCCGGTCGTGCTGTGCGCCAACAAGGTGGACGGCCCGAGCGGCGAGGCCGACGCGTCCTACCTGTGGTCGCTGGGCCTGGGGGAGCCGCACCCGGTCTCCGCGCTGCACGGCCGCGGCACCGGCGACATGCTGGACCAGGTCCTCGAAGTGCTCCCCGAGGCGCCGCGTGAGACGTTCGGCGGGGGCGGCATCGGCGGTCCGCGCCGCATCGCCCTGATCGGACGCCCGAACGTCGGCAAGTCCTCGCTGCTGAACAAGGTGGCGGGCGAGGAGCGCGTCGTCGTCAACGAGCTGGCGGGCACCACCCGTGACCCGGTCGACGAGCTGATCGAACTCGGCGGCGTCACCTGGAAGTTCGTCGACACGGCGGGCATCCGCAAGCGCGTCCACCTCCAGCAGGGCGCCGACTACTACGCCTCGCTGCGCACGGCGGCCGCCGTCGAGAAGGCGGAGGTCGCGGTCATCCTGATCGACGGCTCCGAGTCCATCTCGGTGCAGGACCAGCGGATCGTCACCATGGCCGTCGAGGCGGGCCGCGCGATCGTCCTCGCCTACAACAAGTGGGACACCCTCGACGAGGAGCGCCGCTACTACCTGGAGCGGGAGATCGAGACCGAGCTCGGCCAGGTGACCTGGGCACCCCGGGTCAACGTCTCGGCGCGCACCGGGCGGCACATGGAGAAGCTGGTCCCGGCGATCGAGACGGCCCTGGCGGGCTGGGAGACCCGGGTCCCGACGGGCCGGCTGAACGCCTTCCTCGGTGAGCTCGTCGCCGCCCACCCGCACCCGGTCCGGGGCGGCAAGCAGCCCCGCATCCTGTTCGGCACGCAGGCGGGCACCAAGCCGCCGCGGTTCGTGCTGTTCGCCTCCGGCTTCATCGAGGCGGGCTACCGGCGCTTCATCGAGCGCCGCCTGCGCGAGGAGTTCGGCTTCGACGGGACGCCGATCCACATCTCCGTGCGGGTGCGCGAGAAGCGCGGCAAGAAGAAGTAACGCGAGAACACCGGAAAGGGCGGCCCCGTCGGGGCCGCCCTTTCCGGTGTCCGGTGCTCGCTCAGACGTCGCCGCGCCGCCCCGGCGGCAGCCCGGCGGGCACGTAGTGCATGCCCGTGCCGTGAGCGCCGATGGTGCCGACGCGCTGCCACTGCGGCTGCTGCCCGGCGGCATGGCGGGCGCTCTGGGCGCCCGCGCTGTAGGCGCTGTAGGAGCTGTAGGAGCTGCCGTAAGACCCGCCCCCGTACGAGCCGCCCCCGTACGAGCCCGAACCGTGCGGGGTGTTCCCGAAGGCGGTGAAGCCCAGCTTCTCCTCGCCGCTGCGATCGCCGGGCAGTGCGCGGAAGGACTTGACGTACTCGGCGTAGAGCGCGTCGTAGATCGGCGTGGCCGATGGGCCGCCCTGGGAGTCCTGAGCCGATCGCGCGGACGGAATCGGCGAGAAGGAGTGGCGGCGGGGAACTTCGTATGCGTGCACGTATGTCCAAACGACCCCGCGGGTCAAGGGATGCGGCCCGGGTACGGCTTTCGCGGGTGTACGGGCTGCGCGGGTGACGCGCGGCTCAGGTGCCGGCCAGCGGGAGCGCCGAGGCGACCAGCTTGCCGTTGGCCGCCGCCTTGTCCAGCGCGTCCCGCAGCAGGTCCTCGCGCGGCTGGCGGCCGATCGAGCCGACGGGCGCGGCGAACATCAGCACCTGCTGGTGCTTGTTGGCGGCCGCGCGCCAGGGGTCGGTCACCTGGAGCGGCTGGTGCGCCTGCCACCAGGCCACCGGCTGCCCGCCGTTGCTGCCGGGCTGGAGCACCGCGTGCAGCTGGCCCACGGCGAGCAGCACCGACCAGCCGTGCAGCACCGGCGGTACGGCGGACAGGTCGGTCAGGGGCATGAAGCCCTGCTCGATGAGCAGCGGCAGGAAGTCGTCGCCGGCCCCGGTCGTGCCGGGCCGGGCGATGGGCCCCGTCGGCTCCACCACCAGGGCCGGGTGCAGCTCCCCGCCGATCAGGACGAGCCCGCTGGTCACGCCGAGCACCGCCTGCTCGGGCACCGTCTTGTCGGGCTCCAGGTCGACGGTGTCGCCGGTGATGGACTTCACGGCGCCCCGCAGCTGCTCCTCGGTGACCTGCACGACCTGTGAGGGCAGGCAGCCGGCGTGGGCGAAGGCGAGGACGGCGGTCTCGTCCCCGATGAACAGGACGGTGCTGGTGCGCTCCTGCTCGGAGTCGCCCGGCGTGCGGCACGACGTGCAGTCGTAGCTGCCCGGGGCGGTCTCTCCGGCGAGCAGGCGGTCGGCTTCTTCGTCGCCGATCTCGGCGCGTACCTCGTCGCTGACGTCGAGCATGCGCGGCACGGGTGGCTCCCTCGGGAATGCGGTGCGTGGCAAAGCCGGGTTGCTCCCGGCCCGTGGTCCGGGTAGGTCCCGGCTCATGAAGAAGACAACGGGCGATCTGTGGCGGGAGTCACGCCCCAGGGCGAACGGAATCGAACCAACCAGCGCACAGGGTCACGCTCGGCGCGGAATCCCGCACTCACCGTCAACTCGCCGTTGTGGCAAGGGCTTTGAGGGGGTGAAGTGGGTCACAGATCGCCGGGAGGGTGGGCCGACAAATCAGGAAATCCGCGAATGAAGTGGATGTCCGGAAATAGCCGTTACCCAAGGTATTACCGAACTGGCCTGCCAGGACGGGCGACTGGTTGATGGAAGCCGCCGGCCTCCTTAGATTCCTCCGCTGTGTGCAACGAGCACCGCTCGGGTACGTCCACCGGCCGCCGGGTTCCCAGGAACCGGCGCGGCACCGCTCCGGTGGACGGGGCGAGCGCGACCCCCGCGCCCCATGGCGCGGGAGTGGCGTCACGCCTTGGGGGAAGCCCGGGTGTTCCGAGAGGGACCTACATGTCCGAATGTGCCGATATCACTCGCTCCACCGCCCGGAGGAACCAGGTTCGAACGACGGCGGTCCTCGCCGGGGCCGCACTGCTCGCGCCCCTCGGACTGCTGGCCGCGACCGGGAACGCCGCGGCGGCCGACAGCGGAGTGTGGGACCGCATCGCCCAGTGCGAGAGCGGCGGCGACTGGCACATCAACACCGGCAACGGCTACTACGGCGGACTCCAGTTCGCCCCCTCCACCTGGAACGCCTACGGCGGCACGGCCTACGCGCCCACCGCCGACCGGGCGAGCAGGTCCCAGCAGATCGCCGTCGCCACCAAGGTCCAGCGCGCCCAGGGATGGGGCGCCTGGCCGACCTGCTCGGCACGCGCCGGGGCGAGCGGCGGCGCACCCGCCGCCGACCCGGTCACCTCCCCCCAACAGGCCCCGGCGAAACCGTCGAAGGCGCCGGCGCGTTCCACGGAACACGCGGACCGCGGCTCCTCCCGCGGTGACTACACCGTCCGCCGCGGCGACACGCTGAGCGGCGTCGCCGCCCGGCACGGGACCACCTGGCAGCGCCTCTACGCCGCCAACAAGGCCGCCATCGGCAAAGATCCCGACGTGATCGTGCCCGGCCTGCGCCTCCAGTTCTGAGCCGCTGCTCCCCCTCGCCGGGACACGGGCCCCGTCCGGTCGACCGACCGGGCGGGGTCTCGGCGTCCCGGATCACGCGTCGAGCTCACCCGCCTCCCCGGCGAACACGACGGCCCCGCGGCGCAGTTCGTAGACGATCGCGGGCCGCTCCCGCAGGGCGGGCGGCAGCCGCTGCTCGGCGACCACCACGCACGCGTCGAGCGCGCCCAGCAGTGCGTACGTCCGGGCCGCGACCGCGGGCGACATGCCCTGGGCGGGCTCGTCGACGAGCACCACGCGCGCCCGGGCGAGCAGCGCCCGGGAGAGGGCGAGCATCCGCTGCTCCCCGCCGGAGAGGGTGCCGGCGCGCCGCTGCAGCAGGGGCCGCAGCTGCGGGTAGGCGTCGAGGGCCACGGCGGGGTCGCGCGCGGCGAGTTCGAGGTTCTCGCGCACGGTGAGCGAGCCGAACACGGCCCGCCGCTCCGGCACCAGGCACATGCCGCGCCGGGCCCGTTCGTAGGCGGGTACGCGGGTCACGTCGGCGCCGTCCCACAGCACCGCGCCGCCCGACAGGGGCACCGTGCCCGCCAGGGCGCGCAGGGCGGTGGTGCGGCCGGAGCCGTTGCGGCCCAGCAGCACGGTGAGGCCCGGGCCGGGGGCGGTGAGGCCGATGCCGTGCAGGGCCTCCAGGGGGCCGTAGCGCACGCGCGCGTGGCGCAGGGCGACGGTCGTCATCGGCCGGCCTCCGGTTCCAGGGTGTCCAGGACGCGTCCGGGCGGCCCGGAGGCGACGATCCGGCCCGCGGCCATCACGTGCACGACGTCGGCGAGACCGGCCACCAGATCCAGGTCGTGCTCCACGACGAGGAGAGCCGCGCCCTCGGCGGCCAGGGCTTTCAGGACCCGGGCCAGGGCGGACACCTCGGCGGTGTCCAGACCCGCGGCGGGTTCGTCGAGGAGGAGGACGCGGGGGCTGCCCGCGAGGACCCGGGCCAGTTCGACGCGGCGCAGTGTCCCGGTGGGCAGCCCGGCGGCGGGCAGAGCGCGCACGGGGCCGTCGAGGCCGAGCAGCCTGAGGGTGCGCTCCACGGCGCCCGGGTCGGTCACCCGCCCCTGCTCGGCACCCACCCGCACGTTCTCGGCCACGGTCAGCGCGGGGAAGACGGCCAGTTGCTGGAAGGTGCGTGCGACGCCGAGCCGGGTGCGGGCGTGGGCGGGCAGCGCGGTGATGTCCCGCCCGCCGAGCCGCACCGTCCCCCGCGCGGGCCGCAGCGTCCCGGCCAGGCAGTGGAACAGCGTGCTCTTCCCGGCCCCGTTGGGCCCCACGACCGCGGTGATCCGGCCGGGGGAGACGTCCAGGTCCACCCCGTCGAGGGCGGTGAAGCGGCCGTAGTGGGCGTGGAGGTGGCGGGCGGTGAGGAGGGGACCGGAGGGGGCGGGGGCGCTGGTCGGTCCCGTGGACGGCGGCGCGCCGCCGCCGGGCGCCGCCGGGCGTGTCCGAGGGCCGGAAGAGGGGCCGAGGGTCGCGTCGGCCCGGGTGGCGGAGGAGGGCCCGGACCTCTCGGGCGTCGCCCCCGGACTGGCGGCCGCGGAGGAGTCGGGTGGCTCGGGGCCCCTCTCGGGCCGTCCGGCCGACGGGTGGCCGTCGTCGCCCGCGTACCGTCCGGCCGACGGGTGGCCGTCGTCGCCCGCGTACCGTCCGGCCGACGGGTGGCCGTCGTCGCCCGGCAGGTGGGTGGCGGCGCGGCCCGACGGACCACGTCCCGAACGGCCCGCGTCGCCCCGCGGACCCGATCCGCTCACGTCGCCCCCAAGTTCGCGTCGGCCCCCCGCTCCCGCGCCCTCAGCCCCGCGTGTCACGCCCGTCGCGCCGCTCGGCACCGGTGCCCTCCGGGCCGCCTCCGGCTCCGCCGGGCGCAGCCTTCCGCGGGCCCGGGCGCCCACCGCCGTCAGGGCCGGGGCGCGGCGCGGCCGCAGGCGTTCCGCCGCGGTGCGCAGGGCCTCGTACGGGCCGCCGGGGAAACGTCCCACCAGGATCGCCAGGATGCCGATGAGGGCCGCCGCGAACCCGCCGCGGGTGCCCGCGTCCAGCCCGACCAGGAGAGCCGCCGCGGCGAGGGCGCCGAGCGTGCTGTCGGCGCCCAGCACCACCACCGCCGCGAACCACAGCAGGCCCCGCACGGGGTCGTAGGCGGCGGCGTCGAACGCACGCAGGCCCATGCCGAGCATGCCGCCGCCCAGCGCGGCCAGCGCGGCGCCCGCGACGAAGGCCAGCAGCTTCAGGGAGGGCACGCCGACGCCCGCCGCCTGCGCGCCCCGCTCGTGATCCCGCATGGCGGCCAGGGCCCGGCCCGTCCGCCCCCGGCGCAGCGTGTGCGCCGCCAGCAGCGCGACCGCGAGCAGCAGCAGCTCCAGGACGTAGTACGCCCGGTCCCCGTCGAAGCCCGCGGGGCGGCCCAGCGACAGGCCCGCGGTGGCGTACGGCTGGGCGAAGACGAAGCGGCTCACCCCCACCCCGACCGCGAACGTCGCCAGCGCCAGGGCCAGGCCCCGGCGGCCGATCGCCGGCCAGCCGGTCAGCAGGCCGAGCGGCGCCACCAGGACCACCGCCACCGCGAGGGCGGCCAGTTCCGGCAGCGCGGGCAGCCCCGGGAAGCGGCCCGCCGCGAGCAGGGCCGTGAACAGGGCGCCCAGGCCCGCGTACGCCGCCTGCCCCAGCGAGATCTGGCCGCCGCGGCCGGTGACCACCACCAGGGACAGCAGGATCACGGCCAGCGCCGGGACCTGGACCGAGGTGTGCAGGTCCCGGCCGGCGAGCCCCAGCGGCAGCAGGAACAGCACGAGCACCACGATCCAGGCACCTGGCGGGGTCGGAACGCGCGCCGTGGCCGTGCGGGGCAGCGCGTCCCGCTCCCCGACGCCCGGCAGGACCAGGGCGGCGACCAGCAGCGCGACGACGAACAGGTTCGTGCCGGCCGCCTGGAGCAGCGGCTCGGCCCAGCCCGAGGGGTGCAGCCGGGTCAGCTGGCTCTGCGCCACCCCGATCCCCAGCGCTACGACCACCGCGACGGTCAGGCTCCGCATCCGGGCGGCCACCGCGACCGCGACGACCTCCATCACGAGCAGCGAAAGACCGTACGGGTCGAGCCGCACGTACGGCGCCAGCAGCACACCCGTCAGACCGGCCGTGAACGAGCCGAACGCCCAGCCCGTGGCAGCGACCCGGTCCGCGTCGATGCCGCCCAGCTCGGCGAGCCGCCGGTCGTCGACCACGGCCCGCAGCTCCCGCCCGAACCGCGTCCGGCGGACCACCGCCGCGACCCCGGCGGCCAGCACCAGCACCACCGCCAGCTGCCCCCACGGCTCGTCCGGCACCAGCACCGGCGCGTCGGCCCGCGCCCCCTGCCCCCACAGCAGCGCCGCCCCGCCCACCAGCAGCACGAACACCCCGATGGACGCCACCAGCGTCTGCGCCGGATCGCCGCCCAGGACCGCCAGGGGCCGGAACACGAACCGTTCCAGGGCCACACCCAGCCCCGGCGCCAGCACCAGCAGCGTCGCCGACGCCCCGAGCCACAGCGGCCAGCCCCACTCGACCACGCACTGCCGCAGCGCGTACGCGCACACCATCGCGATCGCGCCGTGCGCGAAGTTCAGCACGCCCGTCGCGCGGTACGTCACGATCAGGCCGATCCCGGTCAGCGCCGCCGCACTGCCGACCGAGAGCCCGGCGAGCGTGAGGTCGTACGTCAGCGAGGACATCAGTCGGTTTCTTCGGCCGGCTCGCAGATCGGGCACGGATCCAGCTCGCCGCCCGCCACCAGCTTGGAGTCCACCGGGACCGCCTCCGCCTTGCCCGCGACCAGCGGGCAGTCCGCGCGGTGCCACAGCGTGCCGCCCGGCACCATCAGCAGGTCGCCGCTGACCGCGAGCGGCGCGAGCACGGCCCGCCCCGTCTCCTCCGGCCCGGCCGGCCCCTCCTCCACCAGCAGGCCGTACAGCTCTTCCACGCGCCGGGCGGCGATCGACTCCCGGCCGCGGGCCAGCAGCACCGCCCCGGCGATGATCAGCGCGGCGCCGGGGATCGTGCAGGAGGCCAGGTAGGGCAGCTGCCGTTCGGCGTAACGCTCGCCGGAGACTCCGTACCAGCCGACGACGCACAGCACCGCGCCGGCGGCCAGGGCCGCCCAAGCGGCCCACAGGACGGGATGCACGGTCCGCAGTCGGCTGGTCCGCATCGCTGGCTCCCACACGTCGGAATCGGCTGTGCGTGCGTCGGGCTGCCTGTTCAAGTCCGCCGATCGCTTGCACTATGCCCTGTGGAAGCCGACCCTGAAAGCACCGGGCGCACATGGCCCGGACCGACACCCGGTGGTGAGCCAGATGGTTCTCGGCAGCGGCCTCAAGCGGGGGAACGCGACGGGGGGTCCACGCACCGCGGGACGGGGCACGGCGATCGCGGCCGCCCTGGTTCTGGCCCTCGCGCCGGCCCTCGCGGCGTGCGGTGACGACAGTGGCGGCGGCAGCGAGTCGACGCCCCCCACACCCACCGCAGAACGGACCACGAGCGCGCCGGCCTCCGCGCCGGCGGACCGGGCCGCCGCGGAGGCGGAGATCAAACAGAACTGGCAGAAGTTCTTCGACCCGAAGACCTCGACCGAGGACAAGCAGGCCGTCCTGGAGAACGGCGACCGGATGGGCCCGGTCCTGCAGGCCTTCAGCGGTGACGAGCGCGGCGGGCAGGTCCAGGCGCAGGTCACCAAGATCGAGTTCACCTCGGCGACCGGGGCTAACGTGACGTACACGCTCACACTGAAGGGCGCCACGGTCCTGCCCGACGCCTCCGGGAGCGCCGTCGAGCAGAACGGCACCTGGAAGCTGTCCGCCAAGACGCTGTGCGCGCTGGTGCAGATGAGCGGCAATGCGTCACCGATCCCGGGCTGCTGAGGCCGTAGCCGCGGTGCTGCTGCTCGCCCTGAGCGCGGCCTGCGGCAGCCGGCTCCCGGAGAGCGACTTCGAACACGACGACCGCACCCCCGCGCCCCGCGACGCCGCGCCCCTGCGGGTCGGCATCATCACCAGCGCCACCAGCCCGGTCGGCGGCAGCGCCTTCACCGGCCCGCGCGACGGCGCCCGGGCCTTCTTCGACCGGCTCAACGCGCGCGGCGGCGTCGACGCGCGCCGGGTCGAGGTGCGCACCTGCGACGACGGCGGCAGTGGCGTCGGCAACAACGAATGCGTGCACAAGCTCGTCGAGGAGGACGAGGTCGTCGCCCTGGTCGCCACCACCGCACTCGACTACGCGGGCGCCTCCCGCGTCTCCCGCGCGGGCGTCCCCGACATCGGCGGCCAGCCCATCGGCACCGCCTACGACACCTACCCGCACCTCTACGGCATCTACGGCAGCCTCGCGCCCCGCGACGGCACCCCCGGCTGGAACGGCACGCTGTACGGCGGCACCGAGGTCTACCGCTACTTCAAACGCGAGCACGGCGCCCGCACCGCCGCCGTCGTCTCCTACAACCAGTCCGCCTCGGCCGCCTACGCCCGGCTCGTCGAACGCGGTCTGCGCGCCGAGGGCTACAAGGTCGTCACCGAGCAGGTCGACTTCGCCCTGCCCAACTTCCGCGCCGTCGCCGCCGACCTCAAGGACCAGGGCGCCGACCTGGTGTTCGACGCCATCGACGGGCACGGCAACGCCCGTCTCTGCCAGGCCATGGACGAGGCCGGCGCCCACGTCACCGCCAAGGTGACCAACGTGCAGAACTGGACGTCCACCGTCGCCGACGACTACCAGGACGCCCCGCGCTGCCGCAACGCCCTGTGGGCGACCGGCGCCAGCCGCAACTTCGAGGACACCGGCAACACGGCCGTACGGGAGTTCCGCGAGGCGACGAAGGACCTGAAGACGCACTCCCAGTGGCAGCTGGAGGGGTGGGCCGCCGCGCGGTGGTTCACGGACGCGGCGACGTCCTGCGCGGCCACGGGCATCACGCGCGCCTGCGTCGACACCCACATGAACCGCAGCCAGGGCTACACCGCCGGAGGACTGCTGCTCCCCGTCCGCTTCGACCGCCTGCCCGAACCTCCGAAGACCAGCCGGACCTGCCTGTCGGTGGCCCGCTGGCAGGACGGCAGAGGCTGGGTCGGGCAGGGGGACATGAACCGCACCTGCTTCACCGTCCCGCAACTGCCCTACGAGCCTTGAGGACAACAGCTGTCCGCAAGGCCTGACAGACTCGCCCCATGTTGGAGACCTCGGCCCGCCTGCTGCGTCTGCTGTCCCTGCTCCAGGCCCACCGCGAGTGGTCCGGCGCCGACCTGGCCGGCCGGCTCGGCGTCAGCGCCCGCACCCTGCGCCGGGACGTCGACCGGCTGCGCGAACTCGGCTACCCGGTCAACGCCAGCCCCGGCACCGGCGGCGGCTACCAGCTCGGCGCCGGAGCCGAACTGCCGCCGCTGCTCCTGGACGACGACGAGGCCGTCGCCGTGGCCGTCGGACTGCGCACCGCCGCCGGACAGGGCATCGACGGCATCGGCGAGACCTCGGTACGCGCCCTCGCCAAGCTGGAGCAGGTGCTGCCGAACCGGCTGCGCCGCCGCGTGGGCGCGCTGAACGCCGTCACCGTGCCGATGCTGCGCAGCACGCTGCCCTCCTCGGTCGACCCGGCCGTGCTCACCGACCTCGCCCACCTGTGCCGGGACGCCGAACGGCTGCGCTTCGAATACCGCGGCCACGACGGCACCCCCACCCGCCGCAGCGTCGAGCCGCACCGCCTGGTGTGCACCGAACGCCGCTGGTACCTGGTCGCCTGGGACCTCGACCGCGACGACTGGCGTACGTTCCGCGTGGACCGCATCACGCCCAAGCCCCCGCACGGGCCGCGCTTCGTGCCGCGCGACCCGCCGGCCGAGGACCTGGCCGCCTACGTCTCCCAGGGCGTCTCCACGCGCGCGTACGCCACCCACGCCCTCGTGCGGCTCCTGACGCCCCTGGAGGAGGCCGTCCAGCGCATCTCGCCCTCCGCCGGGGTGCTGGAGGCGGAGAGCGCGGACACCTGTCTGCTGCGCTGCGGCGCCGGCAGCCTCGATGTGATGGTCATCCACGTGATGATGCTGGGCTTCGACTTCGAGGTGCTGGAGCCGGTCGAGCTGATCGAGGCGATCAGGAGGACTCGGGACCGGCTTGATGGCGCTCTGGCTCGGGCTGCGCAGTCACCGCCGCGTACTGCGGATGGTGCAGGTCGAACGCCGGGGACTCGGAGCGGATCCGGGGCAGCGTCGTGAAGTTGTGCCGCGGCGGCGGGCACGAGGTCGCCCACTCCAGGGAACGGCCGTAGCCCCAGGGGTCGTCGACTCTGACCTTCTCGCCGTACTTGGCCGTCTTCCACACGTTGTAGAGGAACGGCAGCGTCGAGATGCCGAGCAGGAACGCACCGATCGTCGACACGGTGTTGAGCGCGGTGAACCCGTCCGCGGCGAGGTAGTCCGCGTACCGGCGGGGCATGCCCTCGGCGCCCAGCCAGTGCTGCACCAGAAACGTGGTGTGGAAGCCGACGAACAGTGCCCAGAACTGGATCTTGCCGAGCCGTTCGTCGAGCATCTTCCCGGTGAACTTCGGCCACCAGAAGTAGAACCCGGCGAAGATCGCGAAGACGACCGTGCCGAAGACGACGTAGTGGAAGTGCGCGACCACGAAGTACGAGTCCGTCACGTGGAAGTCCATCGGCGGCGACGCCAGGATCACCCCCGTCAGCCCGCCGAACAGGAACGTCACCAGGAAGCCCGTCGCCCACAGCATCGGCGTCTCGAAGGACAGCGAGCCCTTGAGCATGGTGCCGGCCCAGTTGAAGAACTTCACACCCGTCGGCACCGCGATCAGGAAGCTCATGAAGGAGAAGAACGGCAGCAGCACCGCGCCCGTGGCGAACATGTGGTGCGCCCACACGACCATCGACAGGCCCGTGATCGCCATCGTCGCGCCGACCAGCGTCAGATAGCCGAACAGCGGCTTGCGGCTGAAGACCGGGATGATCTCCGTGATGATGCCGAAGAACGGCAGCGCGATGATGTACACCTCGGGATGGCCGAAGAACCAGAACAGGTGCTGCCACAGGATCGCCCCGCCGTTGGCCGCGTCGAAGACCTGCGCGCCGAAGCGCCGGTCCGCCTCCAGCACCAGCAGTGCCGCCGCGAGCACCGGGAACGCCATCAGGATCAGGATCGACGTGAACAGGGTGTTCCACACGAAGATCGGCATCCGGAACATCGTCATGCCAGGGGCGCGCATCCCGATGATCGTGGTGATGAAGTTGACCGCGCCGAGGATCGTGCCGAAGCCCGACAGCGCGAGCCCCATGATCCACAGATCGGCCCCGAGACCCGGCGAGCGCTCCGCACTGTTGAGCGGGGCGTAGGCGAACCAGCCGAAGTCGGCGGGCCCGGAGGGCACCAGCAACGAGCCGAGCACGGTCAGCCCGCCGAACAGGAACAGCCAGTACGAGAGCATGTTCAGCCGCGGGAAGGCGACGTCGGGCGCGCCGATCTGCAACGGCATCAGCTCGTTCGCGAAACCCGCGAAGCTCGGCGTCGCGAACAGCAGCAGCATGATCGTGCCGTGCATCGTGAACGCCTGGTTGAACTGCTCGTTGTCGATGATCTGCAGGCCCGGGCGGGCGAGCTCGGCGCGCATCAGCAGCGCCATCACCCCGGCGATCAGGAAGAACAGGAACGACGTGACCAGGTAGAGATGGCCGATCTTCTTGTGGTCCGTCGTGGTCAGCCAGTCGACCACCACCCGTCCGTGCCGCGTGCGCGGTACGGACGGCGCCACGGCCTCTGTGGTCTGCGTCCCCATCGCTCGCTCGCCCCTTCGCTCATCGCGTGCCGGGCGCGCCGCAGCCCGCGCCCCACCTGCCCGCGAGCTCACGCCATGATGCTCGCGTCACCGCGCGCTCCGACAGGGGGCGTACCGGCCTCTCGGTGCCGAAGCCATGCATTTCCCGTACCGTGCCGACCCGCCGGGCCGGTGCGGCACCGGAAAGGAATGGAGCCTCACCGGCACTTCTCCCGGCACTTTCCGCCGGGCTTTTCCATGAGCTCATGTGACACGCGGGAATTACGATCGAATGCCTGCGGAAGGCGTACGGAACCGCTCGTCCGTGTGACGGAAGACGCCCGAAACTCCTGTCGTGATCTTGTGACAGAAGCGTGACCGGAGGCGGACAGTGACCGGCCGGGCCCTGGACTTCCGCGCTCGCCGGGCAGGACATAGCGTGGCGGCATGGCACCGACTTCGACACCCCCCACGGAACCCGACGACAGCCCGGACACCTACGTCGGCCTGGAGGCCGGCCGGGCCGAACGCCTCGCGCGGGAGCGCGGCTGGCCGACGGTGCGCGCGCTGCCGTCCGGGGCGATCATCACCATGGAGTACCGCGTGGGCCGGCTGAACTTCGAGGTCAAGGGCGGCCGGGTGGCGCGGGCCTGGAAGGGCTGAGACCCGGCGAGGCCCCGGTTCCGCTGCGGAACCGGGGCCTTCGCCATGCCGGACGGGGTGCGCGCGTCCCGTGGTCAGCCGCCCGTCACGGGGCGGGCGGACGGGGTCGAGCCGCGCGGGTGGCGCTCCGGGTGCGGCGGGCGACGGCTGCCGGCCGGGGTGATCGGCGTGCGCTCCGAGCGGGTGGTGTGGGGGCCGGGCGCCAGGTACACCGGGGCCCGGGGCGAACGGGCCGCGACATCCTCGCGGTCGGCCGGCACGGGCGTGACCAGCACGGGAGGCGCGCCGACCGGTTCGGCCGGGGTGCGGCGCCTGCGGGCCCGCAGACGGTCGCGCAGGTCGAAGATCGCGTCCTCGGCACGGGCGATCAGCGGCTCGAACCACGGCAGGCCGAGCAGGATCAGCAGACCCGCGGTCCAGCCGAGGAGCACATCGCTCAGCCAGTGCGTACCGAGGTAGACGGTGGCCATCCCGACGCCGAGCGAGGTCACCGCGGACACGGCGGACAGCCAGCGCTGCGCTCTCGCGCTGGACGCCAGGTAGGCCAGGATTCCCCAGGTCACCACGGCGTTCGCGGTGTGACCGCTCGGAAATATATCGCCGCCGAGCCACATCTCGTTCGAGCCGATCGTGGTCGCGTAGTGCGGTCCCAGGCGCCCCATGCCGTACTTGGCGGCGCCGACCGTGATGTTCAGCAGCAGCAGTGAGACGCCGAGCGCGAGCATCGGCCGCAGGGTGTGCTGGCGCCAGGAGCGCCAGCCCAGCCAGGCCGCGACCATCACGGCGGTCGGGCCGCGCTGGCCGAGGACCACGTAGTAGTCGACGAACCAGTGGATCTCCGACCACTGCTGGTACGGGCGGAAGAACATGACCTGCCAGTCGAGCCGGACCAGCCAGGACGTGATCACCACGGCCCACACGATCGCGCCGTAGAAGGCCAGGGTCGCCGCGAAGAGCACGATGCGGTGCCTGCTCATCTTCGGCACATCGATGTGGGCCGGTCGTTCCGGCTCACGGTCCAGCCGGGCGAACACCCGGTCCAGACGGGTGAGCTTCGGTTCGGTACGCACCCAATCGACGTTACAGCGAGTGAGCTCAGATCCCGGGCGAATCAACGGCTTTGTGATGACGATGTGATGTGGGATTCCTCTCAGGTGGAGGTTTATTTCCAGCGAATCTGTAATCGTCGGCCGCTGTGGCCTTCAATTCCTTTGATCATTCCGGATGGGGGTTTTATTGCGCTTTTGAATTCGTTCACCCGGGCATGGCGCGGAATTCCCCTCGCGCTCACAGCGGGTCAGGGGGGACCCGAGCCGTTCAGCCAGAACGCCCCGTACACCGCCGAGGCCACCGCCACGCCCCCGAGCACCGCCGCTGACCTGCGGATACGTTCTCCGGCCAAGGCCAGTGCTAGAGGCAGGAGCAGGGGGAAGGCGGGCAGCAGAAGACGCGGTTTCGAGCCGAAGTAGCTCGACGCGCACAGGGCCAGCGCGGTCACGACCCCCGTGTAGACCAGCAGCGGCAGCGGCTGGCGCTGACGTACTCCGGTCACATACAGCCAGACGACTGACGCGACCCCGATGGTCAGCCCGATACCGGCCACAGCCGCCGGGAACGACGTGAACTTGTCGGCGACGAACCGGGCGAAGGCCCGGCCGCCGTCGAAGCCGTTGCGCCATCCGGCCTGGACGTCCAGATAGCCCAGCGGACCCTTGCCGGTGTGGTGCCCGACCCAGAGCACGTAGCCGGCGGTGCCGAGCGGGGCCAGGACCATGCCGAGGATCCGCCGGAGCCGGGTCCCGGGGCCGGCCGGGGTTTCGCCGGGCGGAGTGTCCGGGCCGGCCGGGGCTTCCGGGCCGGGCGGGGTGCGCGGGGCGTCGGGGGCGTCCTGTGTGTCCCGGGCACCCGTGCCGGCCGCGCGCCTGTCCCGTGCGAAGGAGGCCAGCGCCGCCACCCACACCGCGGCCACCACGGCCAGTCCCACCGGACGGGTCAGTCCCGCGAACAGGGCCAGCATGCCCGCCGTCACCCAGCGGCCGGTCAGCACCGCGTACAGCGACCACGCCGCGAGCGCCGTGAACAGGGACTCGCTGTACGCCATCGACTGCACGATCCCGACCGGCAGAACGGCCCACAGCAGCACCGCGCACACCCCGGCCCGGCGGCCGTACACACGGTCCGCCACCGCGAAGATCCCCCAGGCCGCGGCGAGCGAGGAGACCAGGCTGACGAGGAACCCGCCGTCCGCGTACGTCAGCGGAGACACCGCCGCCACCAGCCGCTCCAGCCAGGGCAGCAGCGGGAAGAACGCCAGATTCGAGTGCACGTCCCCGTTCGCCAGCCGCACCTCGTAGCCGTAGCCGAGCTCGGCGACCCGGACGTACCAGAGCGCGTCCCAGCGGGCGGTCAGCAGCGTGTACGCGCTCTTGTCCCGCGCCGCGCTCCACAGGAACAGGGCCAGCAGGCCCAGGGCGCGGACGGCCACGTATCCGGCGAGCGCCGGGGCCGCCCGGCGCAGCGCCCCGGCGCGGGTCGGAGCCGCGCGCGTCTCAAGATCGGTCACGCGCCCGATTATCGACCCGGGCCGGAACCACCCGGCCGGCCGGGGCGTGGACGAGGTGGGAGGAAGTGGCGTACGCCACATCCTTCCGCCGGGGGTGTGAGAGGTCCGCCACTGGTCTCCGTCGGGGACTCGCGTACTCTGACGTGTCACTCGCTTTTCGTTTGCGCGGGCCGGGGACCACCGCTCCTCTCCGGCCGAGTCGCGGGGGCGTCCCCCACCCCGTGAGCCCGCCGATCGCGAGGAAGCTTCTGGGAGGTACGTACATGTCCGGGACGACCACGGCCGCCGCTGCGCTGCGCCGTCGGGCGGCCGGGGCCGGTGCCAACCGCTGGGTGGTTCTCGTCGTCCTCTGCGTCAGCCTGCTGCTGGTCGCCGTCGACGCCACCGTGCTGCATGTGGCGGTCCCCGCCGTCACCGAGGACCTGAGGCCCGGCGGGATCGAGCTGCTCTGGATCGTCGACGTCTACCCACTGGTCTGCGCCTCGCTGCTGATCCTGTTCGGCACACTGGGCGACCGCATCGGCCGCCGAAGAGTCCTGCTCCTCGGGTACGCGCTGTTCGGCGTCGCCTCCGGGCTCGCGGCCCTGGCCGACAGCGCCCAGGTGCTGATCGTGGCGCGGGCGCTGCTCGGCGTGGGCGGCGCGATGATCATGCCCGCGACCCTCTCGATCCTGCGGCAGGTCTTCCCGGACCGGCGCGAGCGGGCGCTCGCGATCGGCATCTGGAGCGCCGTGGCCGCGGTCGGCGCGGCGGTCGGTCCGCTGCTCGGCGGCTTCCTGCTGGAGCACTTCTGGTGGGGCTCGGTGTTCCTCGTCAACATTCCGTTGATGCTGGTCAGCCTTCCGGTGGGACGACTGCTGCTGCCCGAGTCGAAGGGTGACGGCAGGGGTCCCTGGGACGTGGTCGGTGCGCTGATGGCGGCGGCCGGACTGTTCGGTGTCGTGCTGGGCGTGAAGCGGCTCGGCAGCGGGGAGTCGCTGGGCAGCCTGCTCACCGTGCCGTCGCTGGTGGTGGGCGCCGCACTGCTGGTCGCCTTCGTACGGCGGCAGCGGCGGCGGACGTATCCGCTGGTGGACCTCAAGATGTTCGCGCGGCCGGCGTTCAGCACGTCCGTCGGGTGCATCGTGCTGGCGATGCTCGCGCTGGTGGGGCTGGAACTGATCGCGGCGCAGTATCTGCAGCTGGTGCTCGGGCTGTCGCCGCTGGAGACCGGGCTGCGGCTGCTGCCGCTGACGTTCGCGGCCATGGCGGCCGGCCTGGCCGGGGCGCGGATGCTGCGGCGGTTCGGACCGCGGCGGATGGTGTGCGCCGGGTTCTGCCTCACGGCGTTCGCGGTGGTGCTGCTGACGGCGCTGGGCCGGACCGACAACTGTGCGCTGATGGTGAGCGGGTTCGTCCTGCTCGGCTTCGGGCTCGAGACGACGCTCTTCGGGGCGTACGAGTCGATGCTGAGCGAGGCGCCGCAGGAGCAGGCCGGTGGGGCGGCGGCGATCGGGGAGACGTCGTACCAGCTCGGGGCGGGCATCGGGATCGCGCTGCTCGGCACGGTGATGAACGCGGCGTACACGCCCAGGCTCTCGGGCGTGCCCGGGGTGCCGGCGTCGGCGTCCTCCTCGGCGGGGCATTCGCTGGGGGAGGCGTACGAGGTCGCCGCGCAGCTGGGCGGGTCCGCCGGTGCGGCGCTGCGGCATGCCGCCCGGGACGCGTTCGTGCACGGGCTGCATGTGACGTTGCTGGTGAGTGCGGGGTTGTTGCTGCTCGGCGCGGTGATGGCGTTGCGGTTGCCCCGGGCCATGCAGTGCGAGCCGGGTCCGGTGGAGCTGCCTGCCCCCCGGGACGCGGCGGAGTCACGCGTCTCGGTCTGACGCCCTGGTGTCGCCACCCACGCACCACCCGTGACTGCGCTGCTGTCGCCCACCCACGCACCACCCGTGACTGCCGACCGAGAGGCTGGGGTCGCCGTGGGGGCACCGCGCCGCCGGCGGCTTGTGGTGGGAGGGCTGCGGGGCGGGCCGTCTGCTTCGGACTGCCGGCTGGGGAGCCGGACTGGGCTGCGCGCGGGGGAGGTGGCCCGCGGTGTGGTGGTGGCCACTGGCGAGATCGGCTGCCAGTTGGCAGCTACGGGTGGTGCGTGGGAGGGCGGACGTCGTAGCGTCTTGGCTAGCGGTGCTAGTTAAAGAGTTTCGGAGGGTGTCGTCATGTCCGGTTCGTCCAAGCTGCCTTCCTTCGATCCCGCCGATCCCCTCGGCCTGGACGACCTTCTGGAGCCGGAGGACCTCGGGATCAGGGACACGGTGCGGGCGTGGGCCGCGGACCGGGTGCTGCCGTACGTCGCCGAGTGGTACGAGAAGGGGGAGCTGCCGGGGATCCGGGAGCTGGCCAAGGAACTCGGCGGTATCGGTGCCCTCGGGATGTCCCTGGACGGGTACGGCTGCGCCGGCGCGTCAGCCGTGCAGTACGGGCTCGCCTGCCTGGAGCTGGAGGCCGCCGACTCCGGCATCCGCTCCCTCGTCTCCGTGCAGGGCTCCCTCGCCATGTACGCGATCCACCGCTTCGGCAGCGAGGAGCAGAAGCGGCAGTGGCTGCCGCGTATGGCCGCCGGCGAGGTCATCGGCTGCTTCGGGCTCACCGAGCCCGACCACGGCTCCGACCCCGCCGCCATGCGGACGCACGCCAAGCGCGACGGCTCCGACTGGATCCTCAACGGCCGCAAGATGTGGATCACCAACGGGTCGGTCGCCGGCGTCGCCGTCGTGTGGGCGCAGACCGAGGACGGGATCCGCGGGTTCGCGGTGCCCACCGACAGCCATGGGTTCTCCGCTCCCGAGATCAAGCACAAGTGGTCCCTCAGGGCCTCCGTCACCAGCGAGCTCGTGCTCGACGACGTGCGGCTGCCCGCCGACGCCGTCCTTCCGGAGGTCACCGGCCTGCGCGGACCCCTGAGCTGTCTGTCCCACGCCCGGTACGGAATCGTCTGGGGCGCCATGGGCGCGGCCCGCAGCAGTTTCGAGACCGCGGTCGACTACGCGAAGTCGCGGGAGCAGTTCGGGCGGCCCATCGGCGGTTTCCAGCTCACCCAGGCCAAACTCGCCGACATGGCGGTCGAACTGCACAAGGGAATTCTGCTCGCCCATCATCTGGGGCGGCGGATGGACGCCGGCCGCCTGCGTCCCGAGCAGGTCAGCTTCGGCAAGCTCAACAACGTCCGGGAAGCGATCGAGATCTGCCGTACGGCCCGGACCATTCTCGGCGCCAACGGGATCTCGCTCGAATACCCCGTGATGCGGCACGCGACCAACCTCGAGTCGGTGCTCACCTACGAGGGCACCGTCGAGATGCACCAGCTCGTGCTGGGCAAGGCGCTCACCGGACTCGATGCCTTCCGGTAGGCCGGTCCCGTGATCCCCGCGCGGGGGCAGGGCCGGTGAGCGGCCCTGCCTCAGCTCTGGTTGAAGAAGCCGTCCCTGCGGTGCCCGGCCGGATCGCCGTTGACGATCTCCGTGTTCGCCGGGGTCAGCAGGAACACGCGCGTCGACACTCTCTCGATCGAACCGCGCAGGCCGAAGATCAGCCCCGCCGCGAAGTCGACCACGCGCTTGGCGTCGGAGGCCTCCATGGCCGTGAGGTTCATGATGACCGGCACGCCCTCGCGGAACAGCTCGCCGATGGCGCGGGCGTCCCGGAAGCTGTCCGGGGTCACCGTGCCGATGCGGCGGCCCTTCTCCTCGGCGACGTCCGAGGCCACCTTGACTCGCGGATCGGTGACCCAGGCTTCCCCGGGCTCGTTTCCGTCGGAGTAGTCGTCGTCGTAGTAACGCTCGTCTTCGTTGTCGTCGACGAGGCCAAGCCAGGCACTTGCCTTGCGTACCGATCCCATGGACGCCTCCTCTCACAGCGGTCTTTCTGCTTTCCGCATCCCTATGGTCGTCCATGATGCGGATGGCGCGCCAAGTGGATAGACGCCGCACGGGGGGTTTGTGACGGTACTGGTGCACAGCGATTCCGTCGAGAGTCCGTGTGTCCCAAGGGCCGTTTCCCAAACGGCTGCTGACTGTGAGTGAAATATGATTCTTCTCGGCGTACGGGTGACGGTCGGGGCGTACGGGTGAATGCGGGGCCGGTACGATGCCGCAGCTCAACGTCGTCATGGAGTTCGGGGGAGCGTCGTGTTCGGAATCGTCAGGCCTTGCAGACACCGGCTCGGGGAGAAGCTCACCAGTCAGTGGATGGCGCATTTGTGCGGGCTTTGCCTCGCACTGCGCGGAGATCACGGGCAGTTCGCCCGGATTGTCACGAACTATGACGGGCTGCTCGTCTCCGTTCTGACGGAGGCTCAGGCGAAGGCGGACGGCAGTGGCCGGCGTACGGCCGGGCCGTGCCCGCTGCGCGGCATGCGCACCGCCTCCGTCGCGCAGGGCGAGGGAGCCCGCCTCGCGGCGGCCGTGTCCCTGGTGCTGGCGTCGGCGAAGGTGCGCGACCACGTCACCGACGGTGACGGGATGTTGGCCCGCGAACCGGTGGCGCGTGCCGCGCGCCGGGTCGCCGTGAGTTGGGACACGGCCGGTGCGCGGACCGGCTCCGCTGTGGGATTCGACACCGCGCTCCTGGTCGACGCCGTGGACCGGCAGGCCGGGATCGAGGCGCTGGCCGGGCCCGGGACGCCGCTCCTGGCCATCACCGAACCGGCCGAGACCGCGACCGCCGCGGCCTTCGCGCACACCGCGGTCCTCGCCGGCCGGCCGGACAACGCCGGGCCGCTCGCCGAGGCCGGGCGTCTCTTCGGGCGGCTCGCGCATCTGCTGGACGCCGTGGAGGACCTGCACGCTGATGCCGCGTCAGGCGCCTGGAACCCGATCGCCGCGACCGGCACCCCCCTGATGGAGGTCCGGCGGCTCGCCGACGACGCGGTGCACGGCGTGCGGCTCGCGCTGCGCGACGCCGAGTTCACCGACGCGCAGCTCGTGCATCTGCTGCTCGTGCACGAACTGCGGCGCTCGGTCGACCGCGCGTTCGGCACGGTGCCGGTCTGCGCCTCCCACCAGGGCGGCGGACCCCACGGCCAGCCCGGACCTCATGGACAGCAGCCGCAGGGGCCTTACGGGCAGCAGCCGCAGGGGCCTTCCGGCTCCCCGCAGCACCCGTACGCGGGCGGTGGCGGGAATCCGTACGTCGGTGGGGGAGGGGCGTACGGCGGGGACGGGTTCGGCGGTGGGTTCGGTGGCGGTGGTTTCGGTGGGGGCGTTCCGGCGCCCCGGCCGCCCCGCCGGCGTGGGTTCTGGGCGGGCTGCGGGATGTTCTGGCTGCTGTGCTGCACCTGCAAGCTGTGCTGCGCCAAGGAGTACGAGGGGCCGTGGTCCCGAAAGAAGCGCGAGGGTGTCTGCCGGGACTGTGACTGCGACGGGTGCGACTGCTGCTGCCCCTGCGACGGCTGACCCGTCCGTGATCGCAGGCCCTACGATCGCCGGACCTGCGACGGCCGGATCTGCGACGGCCGGCCCTACGAGGGTCGGCCCGCCCCATGTGGCAGGGTCGTCCGTATGACGGCGGACGCTTCCGGGGACTGGCGCAGCGGTGGCACGGGCGACGCGCCGCGACGGTGTCGGCGCCGTACGGACCGCTCGCGCTCATCGGCACCCACTGGCTCGAGGACTATCCGGACGGTCGACTTCCGGACATCCCCGGGTCCTGGCGGGCGACGGCGACGCGGTGGTGCTGACCGCCACCGAGGCGGACGGACTCACCGTGGCCGGACAGCCCTTCGGTGGCGAGGTGCGGCTCGCGGCCGACCCGGGGCCCGCGAGCGCGGCCCGGGTGGCGTACGGGGAGCGGCGGCTGGTCGGGCTGGTGCGTGAGGGGGCGTGGGGTTGCGGGACTTCGACCCGGAATCCTCCGCACGCCGGGCGTTCGACGGTCTGCGCGTCACGCCGTACGACCAGCGCTGGGCGGTGACGGGGCGCTTCACCCCGGACGACACCGGCCGCACGGTCCGGGTGCCGAACGCCGACGGGCGGGAGCGCGGGCTCGGGCTCGGCGGGGAACCGGTCTTCGCACTGGAGGGGCGGGAGCTGAGCCTTCAGGTGTCGCTCCAGGGCGACGGCTCGCTGTGGGCCGTGTTCGCCGGCGCCACCAGCGGGAGCGGCAGTTACCGATTCCGGTTCCTGTACCCCGCCGCGCCGGACGCCGAGGGGCGTACGACGGTGACTTCAACCGCGTTGCTGCCGCCGTGCGCCTTCGCCGACCACTTCGTCTGCCCCTTCCCGCCGCCGGGGAACACGCTGGACGCCGAGGTCGCGGCGGGGGAGCGCACGCTGGCGTGACGGTGGGGCCGCGGTGCGGGAGCCGGCCAGGAGTCGCTTCGTAAAGAACCGTCAAAGGCCGAAGTCCGAAAGGCACTCTTGCGCCGACCGGCCGTTCGGCCGAATACTCCCCCTCAGCGCTTGTCAGGGGCACGGCATGTTCGGAATCCGGACGGCCGGCCTCAGGCTGCGCCTCACGGGCCCGAAACCCCACGAGGGCCCCCGACTTCCTTTGTGGAGGAACGAAAAGTGAGGATCAAGCGCACCACCCCTCGCAGTGGCATTTCGAGACGGACCCGGCTGATCGCCGTTTCCACCGGCCTCGTTGCCGCCGCAGCGATCGCGATCCCCAGCGCGAACGCGTCCGATGCCCCCACCACCTTCAGCGCCGCCGAGCTCAAGAGCGCCAGCGGCTCGCTGCTGAAGGCCGACATCCCGGGTACCGCCTGGGCCGTCGACAGCAAGACCAACCGCGTGCTCGTGACCGTGGACAGCACGGTCACGCAGGCCGAGATAGCGAAGATCAAGCAGCAGGCCGGCGGCAACGCCGACGCGCTCACGATCAAGCGCACCCCCGGCAAGTTCAACAAGCTCATCCAGGGCGGCGACGCCATCTATGCGAGTAGCTGGCGCTGCTCCCTCGGCTTCAACGTCCGTGCCAGCAACGGCACCGAGTACTTCCTGACCGCCGGTCACTGCACCGATGGCGCGGGCACCTGGTACTCCAACTCCGGCCGCACCACGGTCATCGGCTCCACCGCCGGCTCCAGCTTCCCGGGCAACGACTACGGCATCGTGCGCTACAGCGGGTCCGTCAGCCGTCCCGGTACCGCGAACGGCGTGGACATCACGCGTGCGGCCACCCCGAGCGTGGGCACCACCGTCATCCGCGACGGCTCCACGACCGGTACGCACAGCGGTCGTGTCACGGCCCTCAATGCCACCGTCAACTACGGCGGCGGAGACGTCGTGTCCGGCCTGATCCAGACCAACGTCTGCGCCGAGCCCGGTGACTCCGGCGGCTCGCTCTACGGCAGCAACGGCACGGCATACGGTCTGACCTCCGGCGGCAGCGGCAACTGCTCCTCCGGTGGCACGACGTTCTTCCAGCCCGTCACGGAGGCCCTGAGCGCCTACGGCGTCAGCGTCTACTAGGTCGTCCACCAGGCCCCGGCGGCAGTTCGCAGCACTTCACGGTTCATCGCCCCCGCACGCGACGCGTGCGGGGGCTTCGTGTTGTTCGCGGGGGTTTGGGTTTTGTGGGCGGCTCTTCTGACAGGCCGTCACGGGGGCGAATTTCAGCCACGTGTAGACCTCGCAGAGTGGGCACACATTACTCACGCGTAATGTTTGCAGTGTGAACGCGTGGGGGTTGGGTCCCTTTTGATCGCGGACGGTCAAAATGGCGGGGCGGGCGAAGCGCTGTCTACGCGCGTCTCGAACTCACCCTTGTGTGCTCCCCGTTGTCCTCGGAATAGTGGGCGCTCGTCAACGAAGCCTTCCGGCTCGTGAGGTCCCCACAACCTCTCGCGCCGACCCCCCACAGGAGGACAGAAGTTGAAGCACCGACGCATACCCAAGCGGCGTGCAGTCGTGGCAGGCGCGGGCATGGCCGCGCTGGTTGCCGCGGGAGTGACGTTCCAGACCGCGAACGCCAGTGAGACCCCTGAGGCGTCCGCACCCCGGACCCTGTCGGTCACGGCGGCCGGAAAGCTCGCCTCGACGCTGGCCGAGGACCTCGGTGGCGACGCGGCCGGGACGTACTACGACGCCAAGAGCAAGAGCCTCGTGGTGAACGTGCTCGACGAGGCCGCCGCCCAGGCCGTCGAGAAGGCCGGCGCCAAGGCGAGAGTCGTGGCGAACTCCCTCGCCGAGCTCAAGAGCGCCCGCAGCACGCTGAAGCAGGACGCGACGATCCCGGGCACCGCCTGGGTGACCGACCCGACGACGAACAAGGTCGTCGTGACCGCCGACCGCACGGTGTCCAAGGCCGAGTGGACGACGCTGACGAAGGTCGTGGACGGGCTCGGGGCGAAGGCCGAACTCAAGCGGTCGAAGGGGGAGTACAGGCCCTTCATCGCCGGTGGCGATGCGATCACCGGTGGCGGCGGGCGCTGCTCGCTGGGCTTCAACGTGGTCAAGGGCGGCGAGCCGTTCTTCCTGACCGCCGGGCACTGCACCGAGGGCATCTCCACGTGGTCGGACTCCAGCGGCAAGGAGATCGGCACCAACGCGGACTCCCGGTTCCCGGACAACGACTACGGGCTGGTCAAGTACACCGCGGAGGTTGCTCACCCGAGTGAGGTGAACCTCTACAACGGGTCCACCCAGAAGATCTCGGGCGCGGCGGACGCGACCGTCGGCATGGCGGTGACCCGGAGCGGGTCGACCACACAGGTGCACGAGGGCAAGGTCACGGGGCTGGACGCCACCGTGAACTACGGCAACGGCGACATCGTGAACGGGCTGATCCAGACCGACGTGTGCGCGGAGCCGGGTGACAGTGGCGGGTCGCTGTTCTCGGGCGACAAGGCGGTCGGGCTCACGTCCGGTGGCAGCGGTGACTGCACCTCGGGCGGGGAGACGTTCTTCCAGCCGGTGACCGAGGCGCTGTCGGCGACCGGGACGCAGATCGGCTGACGCTCGGAGTTTGTGGAAGCCCCGCTCCTTGTGAGGAGTGGGGCTTTCCGCTGTGTGGGGCGGGTTGTGGGGGTGCGTGTGCGTTTGGGTGGCGCCGGGTGGGGGGTGCGTGTGCGTTTCGGGTGGCGCCGGGTGGGGGTGCGCGCCTGCGCCTTGGTGTGGGGTGTGGGTCGGGGCCGTGCCGGGGGGTGTCCGTCCTCGGAACGGCGCGATGGGGTCGGACGCCGACTGACTGTTCGTTGACGAGCCAACCGCTGCGGGCGGGCACCCCCCGACACGGCCCCTTCTCGCCGTGCGCGTGCGCGGGTCGTCGCCGGCTGGGTTACGTCGGGTTTGCATGCTTTCGTACCGTGGCCGCCGCCAAGGTGATCGCTGTTCCCGCCACCGCCCACGCTGCCAGGACCAGGAGTGATGTCGTCATCGCGTTGTTGTCGAAGTAGGCGATGGAGCGCGTCGACCAGGTGCCGGCGCCCGGGGGGAGGGCCGGGCCGATCGCCTTCCAGAAGGGTGGGAGGAGGGGCGGGGGGAGGGCGCCGCCCGCGCTGGGGTTGCCGAGGATGACCACCAGCAGGATGACCAGGCCGATGCCGATCGTGCCGAAGACGCCCTGGAGGGCGAGGGTGGCCGCGCCCACGGCGAAGATGATCAGGGTGCCCAGGCCCCAGAGGGCCGCGGTGCTGCCCGGCAGGGCGTCCAGGATGGGGCCGGTGATGAGGGCTCCGCCGAGGCCGCCGGTGATCGCGACCAGGGTCATGACCGCCAGGCGGATCGCGGCGCGGGTGGGGTTGGAGGGTTTCGCCCCGGCGCTGATGGCCAGGGCCGCGGCGCCCAGGTAGCCGCCCACGCACCAGCCGATCACCAGGTAGAAGGACGAGAGTCCGTTGGGGTCGTGGGGCGCGGACGGGATCACGTCGATCGTCCGGATCGTGCGCCGCTCGGACTTCTCCAGGGTGGTGACGAGGGCTGTCAGCGTGGTGGAGAGGACCCTGCCGCCGCCGGAGGCGACCAGGAGGGTGTCGGTGCTGCCCCTGGGATCGATGATCAGGGCCGCGTCGATGTCGCGCTGGGTGAGCTGGGTCCGGGCCGTCGCCTCGTCGGGGAGGGCGCGGGGGTCCAGGGGGGAGCCGGGGAGGCGTTCGAGTCGGGTGATCGCCTGTGCGGCCGCGGCCTGGGGGGCGACGAGACCGAAGGGCACGTCCTTGGGCTTGGGGTCGTGCAGCGCTCCCACGTACGAGGCGATGAACAGCAGCTGGAGCGCGATCACACCGAAGATGAGCAGGGTGGCCCGCGGGGTGACGGCGTCTCTCACCTCGGCGGGGAACGAGCTGCGCGGCATGCCTCCACGGTCGGGGGATATGGGGTGTTTCCGCAGGTGGGGCGGGGCCGAACGGATGTCGCACATACATTCGAGGATGGGGGTATGGTGGGGGTGAGGTAGTTGGGAACAGATGTTCGAGAGCTGGTGTGGCTCACGAGTGCGGGAGGTGCGTGTGCCGGGGTTCACGCATCTGCACACCGTCTCCGGATTCTCGTTGCGCTATGGAGCCTCGCACCCGGAGCGGCTGGCCGAACGTGCCTCCGAGCGGGGCATGGACGCCCTGGCGCTGACCGACCGCGACACGCTCGCCGGTGCGGTCCGGTTCTCGAAGGCCTGCGGGAAGGCGGGGGTCCGGCCGCTGTTCGGGGTCGATCTGGCGGTTGCGGGTGCGGAGCCCAGGGTTGAGCGGCGGCGGCGGACCCCGGTGCGGGGTGGTGCCTTTGTCGATGAGTCGGCTCCCCGCGTGACCTTTCTCGCCCGGGACGGTGCCCGGGGGTGGGGGGAGCTGTGCCGGCTCGTCTCGGCTGCCCATGAAGGGGAGGGAGCGCCCCTGCTGCCCTGGGGGCGCAATCATGCCGAGGGGCTGACCGTGCTGCTCGGGCCCGCGTCGGATGTCGGGCGCGCCCTGGCCGCGGGGCGGCCCGACCGGGCGGCGCGGCTGCTCGCGCCCTGGCGGGACGTCTACGGCGACGACCTGCGGCTGGAGGCCGTCTGGCACGGCCGGGAGGGGACGGGGCCGGGGTCGCTGCGGCTGGCCGCCCGTACCGTCGGGTTCGCCGCCGAGCAGCGCATCCGGCCCGTGCTCACCAACGCGGTGCGGTACGCCGACCCGGGGCTCGGGCCGGTCGCCGACGTGCTGGACGCCGCCCGGCGGCTGGTGCCCATCGACCCGGCCAAGGGGCTGGACTCCGGCGCGGCCTGGCTCAAGGGTGCCGTGGACATGGTCGGTGTGGCGGAGCGGATCGTGGAGGCCGCGGGGTTCCGTCGGGAGACCGCTCACCGGCTGGTGGAGCAGACGGAGGCCACGGCCGCAGAGTGCCTGGTCGACCCCGAGGACGATCTCGGGATCGGCACCGTCCACTTTCCCGAGCCGCATCTGGTCGGCGCGGGGCGCCGCACCGCCCAGCGGACGCTGGCCTCACGGGCGGCGGCCGGGCTGGTGCTGCGCGGATACGACCGGCGGCGGGAGTACTGGGAGCGGATGCACCACGAGCTGGACATCATCGCCCACCACGGCTTCGCCTCCTACTTTCTGACCGTCTCCCAGGTGGTGGAGGACGTACGGACGATGGGCGTCCGGGTCGCCGCCCGCGGGTCCGGGGCCGGGTCGCTCGTCAACCATCTGCTCGGGATCGCGCACGCCGATCCGATCGAGCACCGGCTGCTGATGGAACGCTTCCTGTCGAAGGAACGGGTCGTGCTGCCCGACATCGACATCGACGTGGAGTCCGCGCGCCGGCTGGAGGTCTACCGCGCGATCATCGGCCGGTTCGGCACCGAACGGGTCGCGACGGTCGCGATGCCGGAGACGTATCGCGTGCGGCACGCGATACGTGATGTGGGGGCTGCTCTGTCGATGGATCCGGCCGAGATCGACCGTATCGCCAAGTCCTTTCCCCATATCCGGGCGCGGGACGCCCGTGCGGCGCTGGAGGAACTGCCCGAGCTGCGCGCGCTGGCCGGGGAGAAGGAGAAGTACGGGAGGCTGTGGGAGCTGGTCGAGGCGCTGGACGCCCTGCCGCGCGGGGTGGCCATGCATCCGTGCGGGGTGCTGCTGTCGGACGCCTCGCTGCTCGCGCGTACGCCGGTCATGCCGACCAGTGGCGAGGGCTTTCCGATGTCGCAGTTCGACAAGGACGACGTCGAGGACCTCGGGCTGCTGAAGCTCGATGTGCTGGGTGTGCGGATGCAGTCGGCCATGGCGCACGCGGTGGGGGAGGTGCAGCGGGTGTCGGGGGTGAGGGTCGACCTGGACGCCCTGCCGCCGGGAGACCCGGAGACGTACCGGTTGGTCCAGTCCGCCGAGACGCTCGGGTGCTTCCAGATCGAGTCGCCCGGTCAGCGGGATCTGGTCGGGCGGCTCCAGCCGGCCACGTTCCACGACCTCGTCGTCGACATCTCGCTGTTCCGGCCCGGGCCGGTCGCCGCCGACATGGTGCGGCCGTTCATCGAGGCACGGCACGGGCGGGCGCCGATCCGTTATCCGCACCCTGATCTGGAGGGGCCGCTGCGGGACACGTACGGGGTCGTCGTCTTCCACGAGCAGATCATCGACATCGTCGACATCATGACCGGCTGCGGGCGCGGCGAGGCGGACCGGGTGCGGCGCGGGCTGTCGGACGCCGAGTCGCAGGCGCGGATCAAGGTGTGGTTCGCGCAGCGTGCGGCGGCCCGGGGGTATGACGCGGAAACGATTCAGCGGACCTGGGAGATCGTCGAGGCCTTCGGTTCGTACGGCTTCTGCAAGGCGCACGCGGTCGCCTTCGCCGTGCCGACCTACCAGTCGGCATGGCTGAAAACGCATCACCCGGCCGCCTTCTACGCCGGGCTGCTGACGCATGACCCCGGGATGTACCCGAAGCGGCTGCTGCTGGCGGACGCGCGGCGGCGGGGGGTGCCGGTGCTGCCGCTGGACGTGAACGCATCGGGAGTCGCCCACCGTATCGAACTGGTGTCCGGTAAATGGGGGCTGAGATTGGCCCTCTCCGATGTCCACGGCATCAGCGAGGCCGAGGCGGCGCGGATCGCCGAGGGGCAGCCGTACGACTCGCTGGTCGACTTCTGGGAGCGGGGCCGGCCCAGCCGGCCGCTGGCCCGGCGGCTCGCGCAGGTGGGAGCGCTGGACGCGTTCGGCGCCAACCGCCGTGATCTGCAACTGCATCTGACCGAGCTGCACCGGGGCGCCCGGGGCGGGGGCGGTGGTCAGTTGCCGCTGGCCGGTGGGCGCAGGACCGCGCCGGCCGGGCTGCCCGACCTCACCTCCTCGGAGCGGCTCAGCGCTGAGCTGGGCGTGCTGTCCATGGACGCCTCGCGCAATCTGATGGACGACCACCGTGTCTTCCTCGACGAGTTGGGCGTCGTCTCGGCGCGGCGGCTGCGCGAGGCCCGGCACGGGGAGACCGTGCTGGTCGCGGGCGCCAAGGCGGCCACCCAGACGCCGCCGATCCGGTCCGGCAAGCGCGTCATCTTCTCCACCCTGGACGACGGCACGGGCCTGGTCGACCTCGCCTTCTTCGACGACTCCCACGACGCCTGCGCCCACACCGTCTTCCACTCCTGGCTGCTGCTGGTGCGCGGGGTGGTGCAGCGCCGCGGCCCGCGCAGCCTCAGCGTGGTGGGCGCCGCCGCCTGGAACCTCGCGGACCTGCTGGAAGTGCGCCGGGAGGAGGGGCTGGAGGGGGTCGCGGCCCGGCTGGCCGGGCCCGCCCCCGATTCCGGTGACGGTGGTTCCGGCGAGGAGGGTTCCGCCGGCGGCGGTTCCGGTGACGACGGCGAGGGAGCCGCGCGGCGGCGGCTCGCCGGGTCGGACGGTGCGCCCGCGCCAACGGGTTCCGCGGCCAAGGATCCGATGGAACAGCGGAAGATCCGCATGTCCACGGGGTACGAGATGCACCCCTGGGCCGATCTGCGTCCGGCGGGCGAAGGGCCCGCGAACACAAGGAAGTTGTGGCACCAGAGTCCGGGGAGTGCGGGATGACCATCCTCTGCGTACGTTTCCAGCTGCCTCCGACGAGCGAGGCGGATCTGCCCCGTCTGCTCGGGATGCTCGAGGAGTTCACCCCCGTCGTCCAGGCCCTGCCACCGGACGGGGCGCTGGCCGACCTGCGCGGTGCCGAGCGGTACTTCCGGCGGGACGCCGTCGAACTGGCCTCGGTGGTCCGGGTGCGATCGCTCGCGCTGCACGGCGTCGACTGCGTGATCGGGGCCGGGCCCGGGCCGATGCTGGCCCGGATGGCACTGCGCGACGCGGCCCCCGGGGTGACGCGTACGGTGCCCGACGAGCCGGAGGCCATCGCGGAGTTCCTCGCGGACCGACCCGTCGCCGCGCTGCCCGGCGTGGGCACCGCGACCGCCCGCACGCTGGGCGACTACGGCCTCGACACCCTCGGCCGGGTCGCCGCCGCGCCGCTGTCCACGCTGCAACGGCTGATCGGCGCGAAGCCCGGCCGTGAGCTGCGCGAGAAGGCGAACGGCGTCGACCGCGGCCGGGTCGTGCCGAACGCCGTCTCCCGGTCCCTCGCGGCGGAACGCCCCTTCGGACGCGACGAGCTGGACCCGGAGCGGCACCGCCGGGCGCTGCTGTCGGCCGCCGAGGAGATCGGCGCCCGGCTGCGCGCCCTGGAGAAGGTCTGCCGCACGCTCACCCTCACCGTGCGCTACGCCGACCGGTCCGCCACCACCCGCAGCCGCACTCTGACCGAACCGACCGCGCACTCCCCGGAGCTGACCAGGGCCGCGTACGGCATGTACGAGGTACTCGGGCTGCAGCGGGCCCGGGTGCGGGCCATCGCCCTGCGCGCCGAGGGGCTCGACCCCGCCGACCAGGCCTCCCACCAGCTGACCTTCGACCCGGTGGACGAGAAGGTCCGCCGTATCGAGGAGGTCGCGGACCAGGCGCGGGCGAAGTTCGGGCCGCGGGCGGTGATGCCCGGGGGACTAGGGGGGCGGGCGGCGTAGAGCCCTGCTCCTGAGGTCAGTTGGCCCAGGCGGCACGATGCGGGTGCCGTCGGCCAGCCAGTCGCCGGCGGGCTCACGCAACGCATCCACGAGGGCGTGCTCGCCCGCGGCTTCGAAGGGGTGCGGCCCGCGCACGGCTTCGCCTTCGCCCGGCTCGCCCCGGACGGCGCCACGGTCACCGACCTCGCCGCCCATCTCGGGGTGACCAAGCAGGCCGCGAGCCAGCTCGTCGACGACATGGTGCGCAAGGGGTACGCCGAGCGGCGGCCGCACCCCGAGGACGCGCGGGCGCGGCTGGTCGTGCTGACCGAGCGGGGGTGGGCCTGCACCCGGGCCGCGGAGGAGGCGGCCGCGGAAGCCGTGCGGGAGTGGGGAGACCTGCTGGGGGAGCGGGAAGTGCGCTCGCTGGGCCGGCAGTTGCTGCGCATCGCACCGCACGGGCCCATCCGGCCTGCCTGGTGAAGGCGTGTCGGCCGGAGTCGCGCGCGCCCGATACCACTGCGAGTTTTTACTGACGCGTAACTTCCCAGTTTGACTACTCGCCCGTAACTTGACGAGTGAACAGCATCCTCGTGATCCGGATCACAGGGCACCGTGCCGTCGCATCCCCCTTGAGCCGCAAGGAGATCACCCGATGCTGCCCTGGAAGCGAGTGCTCAGACCCCTGTCCGCGCTGCTGCTGACCGCCGCCGCCCTCACCGTCCCCGCCACCACCGCCCAGGCCGCCGGCGCCCCGAGCTCCGGCTGGAACGACTACTCCTGCAAGCCGTCCGCCGCCCACCCCCGCCCCGTCGTCCTCGTCCACGGCACCCTGGGGAACTCCGTCGACAACTGGCTGGGCCTCGCCCCCTACCTGAAGGTCCGCGGCTACTGCGTCTTCTCCCTCGACTACGGCCAGCTGGAGGGCGTCCCCTTCTTCCACGGCCTCGGACCCGCCGAGAAGTCCGCCGGACAGCTGAAGGACTTCGTCGACAAGGTGCTCGCCGCGACCGGAGCCGCCGAGACCGACGTCGTCGGGCACTCGCAGGGCGGCATGATGCCCCGCTACTACCTGAAGTTCCTCGGCGGAGCCGCCAAGGTGAACGCCCTGGTCGGCATCGCGCCCAGCAACCACGGCACCGACCTGAACGGATTCACCAAGCTGCTGCCCTACTTCCCGGGCGCGGCGGACCTGCTGTCGAAGAACACCCCCGCCCTCGCCGACCAGGTCACCGGCTCCGCCTTCCTCAGCAAGCTCAACGCGGGCGGCGACACCGTGCCCGGCGTGCGGTACACCGTCATCGCCACCAAGTACGACGAGGTGGTCACGCCGTGGCGCAGTCAGTACCTGAACGGGCCGGACGTGCGCAACGTCCTGCTCCAGGACCTGTGCTCCGTCGACCTGTCCGAGCACGTGGCCGTCGGGCTGCTGGACCGGGTCGTCTTCCACGAGGTGGCCAACGCCCTCGATCCGGGGCGGGCCAAACCCACCACCTGTCTGTCGGCCTTCGAATGACACGTGTCACCCGTTGGCGTGTCGTCCGTTGACACGTGCCAGGGAAACGTTTCGGGGCCTGTCCGGCCTGAGCCGCCGGACAGGCCCCGGGTCGTGGGGCGGTGAGGGTCAGCGGCGCTGGGGGCCGCCGCTCACCGGCCGGCGCCTGGCCGACAGGAACAGCGCCGAGGCGCCCAGGGCCAGCGCCGCCGCGCCGCCGATCGCGACATACGGGGTGGTGCTGTCACCGCCGGTCTCGGCGAGGTTCTCCGTGGCACCGGCCGCCTCGGGCCGGTTGTTTGTGGGTGCGGCGGCCTTCGGCCGGTTCGGCGTGTTCTCCTTCGGAGCCGCGGCCGGCTCGGCCGAGGTGCTGGGGTCGTTGTCGCCGTGCCCGTGGTGCTCGACGGTCGACTTGGCGTTGCCGTCCTTGATCTGCTTCTCGCTGGGAGCGGAGGCGGACGGGGCCGGAGCGGCGCCGCCTGCCGCATTGCCGGCGCCGCCTGTCGCGCCGCCGCCGAAGCTGACGTCCGAGCAGGAGTAGAACGCTTCCGGGCTGTCCGACCGCTGCCAGACCGCGTACAGCAGGTGCTTGCCGGAGCGCTGGGGCAGGGCGCCGGAGAAGGTGTAGAAACCACCGGCCGCGGCCGGGTCGGTGGACGTCGCGACCGGCTTCGCGAGATCCAGGTCCTTCCAGGCGAGCGGCTTGGCCGGGTCGTAGCCGGGCTTGGTGATGTAGACCTTGAAGGTGCCCTTGTGAGGGGCCGTCACGCGGTACTTGAAGGTGTGCGAGCCGCTGCGGACGCCGGTCGCGGGCCAGTCGGCGCGGGGGAGGTCGAGCCCCTTGAACTCGGCGTTGTTCGCGCTGCACAGCTTGCCGTCCGGTATGAGCTGCTGGTGCCGACCGCCCGCGTCGCCGATGCGGATGCCGTTCCAGTCGTAGAGGGCCTGGGTGCCGCCCGCCGCGACAGCCGCCGTGCACGCGGCCGACTTCGGGCTCTCGGGACCCTCGGCGTAGCACTGCGAGACCCGGCTGACCGGGTCGCCCATCGAACCGTGCGCGGCGGCCGGGGCGGCGGTCAGCGCGGTCAGGGCGAGCGGGAGGCTGCCGAGGGCTGCGACGGTGGCCACCTGGCGTCGTGCGGGCATGCGGGAACTCCTCGAACAGTTCATGGGACAGGTCCGGGCCCGGGTGGGCCGGATCCCGTGGGGTGCTCCGAAGCTAGCCCGTGAGAACCGTGAAATCGCCTGCTGAGGGCGGGTGGAGGAGATCCTTATGGCCCGCTTAAGGGAGTGTTCGGACTGGCATCAGGTAGGTACCGTCGCGGCATGGCAGACGAGGACATCCGGCCGGCCGGGGCCGCCGACGTACCGGTCGTCGCGGACGTGATCGACGCGGCCTTCCGCCCCTGCATCGCGCGCATCGGGCGGGTGCCGCAGCCCATGGAAGAGGACCACACGGCGAACGTGGCCGCGGGCAAGGTGTTCGTGACGGGCGATCCCGTGACCGGGCTCGTCGTGGTCGAGGCGTTCGCGGACCATCTCTTCCTCGACACCATCGCCGTCCACCCCTGCGCGCACGGCGGGGGAGTGGGGCGGCGGCTGCTGCGGTTCGTGGACGCACACGCGCGTGCGCTCGGGCGGCCCGAGGCCAGGCTCTACACGAACGCGCTGATGTGGGAGAACCAGCAGATCTATCCGAGATACGGCTACGAACTGGTGGATCGTCGCGTGGACGGGCCCTACGACCGCGTCCACTACCGCAAGAGGCTGCTCTGAGGAGTGCGTCTCATGATCGGCACCGGCCGTTCAGGCGTCCGGCCACCAGATGCGGGCGATGTCCCTGCGGACCTCCGGGCGCCCCGCGAGGCACTCGTCGGCCTCTTCACGGACCCGGCGGACATCCGTCTTCTTCAGGGGCTTCTGCACGGTCACACGGCGCATGGCTGCCTCCTTGAGGGTCTACCGGGTTCCGCGTTCTCACGGAGGTAGACCTTTCGGGGGAGAGTTGCTCATCGCTCCCGGTCTGTCAGTGGCGGCAGTCACGATTCGAGTGTCAGTGGCGGGTGTCACTCTTGGGCCCATGACGAACGTGGACTGGGACTCCGAGGCCGCCTCCTTCGACGCGGAGCCGGACCACGGCCTGCGTGACCCCGAGGTGCGCCGCGCCTGGGCCGCGCGGCTGCGCGGCTGGCTGCCCGGGCGGGCGGGAGACGTCCTCGATCTCGGCTGCGGCACCGGCAGCCTGTCACTCCTCGCGTCCGAGCAGGGTCACCGGGTGACGGGCGTGGACCTCTCCCCGGCCATGGTGACGCTCGCCCGGGAGAAGCTCGCCGGGCGCGACGCGGTGTTCCTCGTGGGGGACGCCGCGTCACCGCCGGTCGGGGAGCAGCGCTTCGACACCGTGCTCGTCCGGCACGTCCTGTGGGCCCTGCCGGGCCCCGGCCGCGCTCTGCGGCACTGGCGCGGGCTGCTGCGGCCGGGCGGGCGGCTCGTGCTGGTCGAGGGCGTGTGGGGCGGCATCGAGCCGGATGGCATACCCGCCGAGTGGCTCACCGCACTGCTCGAGCCGATCGCCTCACCGGTGCGGGTGGAGCGGCTCTCGGACGACCCGCTGCTGTGGGGCGGGGAGGTGACGGACGAGCGGTACGCGGTGGTCGCCGAGATCCGCCCGTCAGGCCAGGAGCGCGGTGAACCCGCCGCTGCGGGCCAGTGACTCCAGCTCGTCGAGCGCGGCCAGGGCGGCCCGCGCCGCCTCCGGATCCGACGCGCCGAGGCCGCTCTCGGCGAACTCGTCCTCGTCCAGGCGCCGTACGTCCGTGCCGTCCGCGGAGCGCCACAGGTCCAGGTCGAGATCCTCCACGACCAGTTCCGGACCGGAGCGCCGCGCCGGGCGGGTGACGTCGCAGTACCAGCCCTTCAGCGCGCCCGTGGCGGAGCGGACCTCCTTCACCGAGTACCAGCGGTGGCGCCAGTAGTACTCCGTGAAGACGTCCCCGGGCTCGAAGCGCACGAACCCGAAGTCGCGGACGCCGGAGCCCGCCCAGGGTGCGCGGACCGCCACGCGCGTCCCGTCGTCCGCCAGCAGCTCACCGGCGTAACGGATCTTCGTACGGCCGGCCTTGACGAGCACGACCTCCAGCCGCGCGGGCAGGTCAGCCGAGTTCGCGGACATAGCGCACCTCCTTCGCGCAGATCTCGTAGCCGAACCACTTGTTGATGGCGATCATCGGCTCGTTGCCGGTGTCGTTGCCGGTGAACGCCTCCGTGCATCCCGCCGCGCGGGCGCGGTGCAGGGAGTCGTTCTTGGCGAGCTTCGCCAGGCCCCGGCCGCGGAACTCCCGGGCGGTGCCGGTCATGGCCGTGGCATAGCGGGACGCGCCGTCGGTGTACGCCACGCTGAACGCGGCGGGCCGGCCGTCGACGACCGCGACCGTGGTCAGATCGCGGTTCAGGAGCGGGTGCTTCCAGTGCTCCTCGACCCAGGCCTCGTAGTCGGTGAACTCGACGTCGATGTCGCTCGGTTCGTCCGACGACGTCGCCGCGTCCAGTTCGAACATCGGGCGCGGGTCGTCCGCGAAGTCGGCGGCCGTGCGCAGCTCGACGCCGGAGGGGACGTCCGCTCGGGGCGGCAGCGTGCCCGCCGCCAGGTCCAGGCGCAGGAACCAGGCGGAGCGGCTGGCCCGGAAGCCGTGCCGCTCGGCGAAGGCGCGGTTGTCCGGCTCGTCCAGCACCCAGGTGAACAGCTTCGTGACGCCCAGGCGCCCCAGGCGCTCCTCGGCGGTGCGCAGCAGGAGCGAACCGGCGCCGCGGTTCCTGCGGTCGGGGCGCACATAGATGGTGGCCGAGCCCTGGCCCGGTTCGGTGCTGTCGTGGGCGACGCTGATCTGGGCGGTGCCGACGATCTCGCCGTCCTCCTCGGCGACGAGCTGCCCGAAGTGGGCGTCGGGGTGGACGTGCGTCAGGGTGTGCACCACGGACTCGGGTGTGGAGAGCATGTACGGCAGGGCGAGGCGGCGGGTGTCGGAGAACCCCTCGGCATCGGCTCGGACGCCGGGGCGCAGGTCGCGCACGATCACGGTCATGGAGGCGCACGCTACGCGTGGAGCCGACCGGGGTGCCTCTCATTTTCCGCCGGGTGCGCGACAATCGGCCTGTGACCTTGAAGATCGACATCGACGACAGTGCCCCGCCCTACGAGCAGGTGCGGGCGCGGATCTCCGAGCAGGCACGGTCGGGTGCGCTGCCGGTGGGCTACCGCCTGCCGACCGTGCGAGGGCTGGCCGAGTCGCTGGGCCTCGCCGCGAACACGGTCGCCAAGGCGTACCGGGCGCTGGAGGCGGACGGGGTGATCGAGACGCGAGGTCGCAACGGCACGTTCGTGGCTGCAGCCGGCTCGGCGGCGGACCGCGAGCTGGCGAGCGCGGCGCAGGCCTACGTGGAGCGGGCCCGGCGGCTCGGGCTCACGGAGGCCGATGCGCTGGCAGCGGTACGGGACGCCCTGCGGGCGGCATACGGGGAGTAGGGCGTCGGGCTGCTGGTCGGGCCGGGCTGTCGTCCGGGTGCGGGCCGGTGGGGCTGCTCGCGCGGTTCCCCGCGCCCCCAGGGCGATGCCCGTGAGGAGCGCGGGGAAGTGCGCGACCGGCCAGGACTGCGCCGCGGTCGGCTTACGGCCTTCCGCCGCACACCAGTCGTGGCGAAGGTCCGGGGTTCAGCCGGCGCGTGCCAGATGCTCGGGTGTCCGCGTGATGTCGAGCCCCGCAGACCTCCCCGCCCGCGCGAACGCCATCGCGTCCTCCACCGCCGCGCCGCCCGGGTCGTTGTTGAAGTACGCGTGGACGTCCTCGCCGCCCGACCACGTTGTGGCGATGCGGTCGAGCCAGGTGGCCAGCGAGCGGCGGCCGTAGCGGGGCCAGGGCTGGGCGCGGCCCTGGTGGAAGCGGACATAGCCCCAGTCGGTGGTGCGCCACAGGGGGGTCGCCGGGCGGGCCAGGATGTCGGCCCAGCACAGGGCGGCGCGCCGGGACTCCAGGACGCGGCGGACCTCCGGTGTCCACCAGGAGTCGTGGCGCGGCTCGACCGCGACCCGAGTCGAGGCCGGGAAGCAGGCCAGGCACGCGTCCAGCAGGCCCGGGTCGGCGCGCAGCGTGGGCGGCAGCTGGAGCAGGACCGGGCCGAGCCGGTCGCCGAGGCCCGCCGCGTGGCTCATCAGGCGGTGCACCGGCTCCTCGGGATCCTTGAGCCGCTTGATGTGCGTCAGATAGCGGCTCGCCTTGACCGCCACGACGAAGTCCCCGGGCACCCGCCCCCGCCAGTCCTCGAACGTCTCGCGCGCGGGCAGCCGGTAGAAGGCGTTGTTGATCTCGACGGTGGCGAAGTGCCGCGTGTACGCCTCGAGCCAGAGCCGCATCGGCAGCCCGGAGGGGTACAGGACGTCCCGCCAGTCCTTGTACTGCCACCCGGACGTGCCGACGAACAGGGTCATACACCCATCAAAACACCGGCGGGCGGGGACCTCCTACAGATACAGGCCCGCGTCGACGCCCCCGCGCGGCTCCGGCAGGGACGTCGGGGATGTGCCCCGGCGCAGCGCGTACAGCTCCGCCAGCGTCGCGCCCTCACGGCCGACGCCGTCCTCCCGGCCCAGCCAGTTCACCGCCTCGTTGCGGGTCAGCGGACCGACCTCGATCCGGGCGAGGCAGCGGCCCGGGCGGACCACGGCCGGGTGCAGGCGCTCCAGGTCCTCGTTGGTCGTGACGCCGACCAGGACGTTGCGGCCCTGGCCGAGCAGGCCGTCCGTCAGGTTCAGCAGCCTCGACAGGGCCTGGCCCGCCGTGTGCTTGGCCTCGCCGCGGATCAGCTCGTCACAGTCCTCCAGGAGCAGCAGCCGCCAGCGGCCCTTGCCCGTCGCGTCCTCCTCGCCGATGGCGATGTCCATGAGGTAGCCGACGTCGGAGAAGAGCCGCTCGGGGTCCAGGACGCAGTCCACCTGGCACCAGTCGCGCCAGGACCGGGCCAGCGTCCGCAGCGCCGAGGTCTTGCCGGTGCCCGGCGGCCCGTGCAGCAGCAGGAGCCGGCCCGCGATGTCCTCGGGGGTCGTCTTCATCAGACGGTCCATGGCGTCCGCCACCGGCGCGGTGTAGTTGGGCCGGACCTCGTCCCAGGTGCCCGCCGCGATCTGGCGGGTGGTGCGGTGCGGGCCGCGGCGCGGGGAGACGTACCAGAAGCCCATCGTGACGTTCTCCGGCTGGGGTTCGGGCTCGTCCGCCGCGCCGTCCGTGGCCTGGTCGAGGATCTTCTTCGCGAGGTCCTCGCCGGTCGCCGTGACCGTGACGTCGGCGCCCCGGTTCCAGCGGGAGATGAGCAGCGTCCAGCCGTCGCCCTCGGCGAGCGTCGCGCTGCGGTCGTCGTCCCGGGCGACACGCAGCACCCGGGCGCCGGGCGGCAGCAGCGTCGCACCGGACCGCACGCGGTCGATGTTCACCGCGTGGGAGAACGGCTGCTCGCCCGTCGCGAAGCGGCCGAGGAACAGCGCGTCGACGACGTCGGACGGGGAGTCGGAGTCGTCGACGTTGAGCCGGATCGGCAGCGCCTCGTGCGGGTTTCCAGACATGCCCGCCATGATCCGGCACGGGGACGCCGCGTGCACCCGGTTTCCAGGTGCACGCGGCATGTCGCCCCCGTGCAGGTCAGCCCACGGAGCGGGAGACCAGCCGGCGAGCCTGCCGGACCCTGCGGACGACGGCGTACCCCTTGGTCAGGGCACGGTCCCCGGCGAACGTACGGGCGATCGCGCGGCCCTCGACGACCCGCTCGAACTCCTCGATGTCCGTGCTGCGGCGCACCGTCACCCGCCGCAGCGCGTACGGCCCCTGCGCGCGCCGCGCGAGGCCGTTGCCGACGGCGAGGGCCTGGGCGTAGCCCGTCTCGCGCACCGCCTGCCGGACCCGGCGGCTGGAGTAGCCGTAGGGGTAGGCGAACGAGGCCGGGACGGTGCCCAGTTGGTCCGAGACGATCTCCTTGCAGTGGATCAGCTCGAACCGCAGGGTGGCGTCCAAGACCTGGTCGAGCTGCGGGTGGCTGTGGCTGTGCCCGCCGATCTCGACGCCCGCCGCCGCGAGTTCGCGCACCTGGTCCCAGTCCAGCATGGTGTCCAGGCCGCCCCCGGTGTCGTACGGCCCCCTGAGCCACCCGGTCGAGACGAACAGGGTGGCCGGGAAACCGTGCTTGGCCAGGGCGGGGAGGGCGTGCCGGTGCACGCCCTCGTAGCCGTCGTCGAAGGTGATGAGGACGGGCCGCTCGGGCAGCGCGCGGCCGGAGCGCCAGCACGCCGCCAGTCCGGCCGTGGTGACCGGCGTGAGGCCCCGGTCGGCGAGCACCGCCATCTGCTCGGCGAACGCCTCCGGGGTCACCGACAGGGCGCGGGTCGCCTCGTTCGGGTCGGTCGACACCGCGTGGTACATCAGGATCGGGACGCGGACGTCACTCACGGGCCGCCACCTCCACCTCGGGCACCCGGAACGTGGTCCCGCCCCGGCGCGCCCGGACGCTGCCGACGACGTAACCGCCCGCCGCCGTCAGCACCCCGGCCACGATCGCCCCCGCCCGGCCCGCACCGCCCGGCCGGGCCAGCAGGGCGTCCCGCAGTCCCCGGGCCACCCCGGCCGGCAGGACCCGGGTGGCGTACCGGCGCTCCGACTCCAGGCCCTTCTCGGCGCCGACGCTGCGCGCCACCAGCGCCTTGGACAGGCCCTCGGCGTAGGTGCGGGTGCGGAAATAGCGGAAGTGCTCGCGGATCTCGGGCACCCGGTGGTGGATCACCGCCCGGTCGTCGATCAGCAGTACCGCGTCGGGCCGGGCCCGGCTGAGGCGGATGCACAGTTCCGTCTCCTCGCAGCCCAGCGGGCGTTTGTCGCCGTCCCGGCCGATGCCGGTGGCGAAGCCCCCGGCCGCGTCGAAGGCGCTGCGGCGGAACGAGGCGTTGCCGCCGAGCACGTTGCGCACCCGCACCCGGCCGCGCGGCAGGCCCCGGTACGTGCAGCCCACCACCCAGTCGAACTCCTCCGGGAACCAGTCCGGCCGCCGCCCCGACGCCCAGACCGGCACCGTACGCCCGCCCACCGCCATCACCCGGTCGTCGGTGTACGCCTCGGCGAAGTGCCGCAGCCAGTCGCGCTCGGCCACGGCGTCGTCGTCGAGGAAGGCCACGATCTCGCCGCGGGCCGCGGCGATGCCGGTGTTGCGGCCGGCGGACAGGCCGCGGGGGCCCGCGTTGGCGAGCACCCGCACCACGGCGTCGTCGGAGAACTCCTTGTACTCCTTGGCCAGCCGCTCCCGCAGGGTCACGTTGTGATCGACGACCAGCAGCGTCTCCAGGGCCGGCCGCGACTGCGCGTGGACCGAGGAGACCGCGGCGAGGATGTCCTCCCAGCGGTCCTCGGTGTACGCGCAGATCACGACGGAGATGCCGGGACCGCTCAAGACACCTCTCCCCGCATCGCGTCCAGCATCGGAGACTGGGGCGAACGGCGGCGCAGCGCACGGCGGTTGGAGCGCTCCTGAAGGATCACCCGGAGCACGCGCAGTCCGTCCCGCACGGCCCGCAGATTGCTGACGCCGTGGATGCGGAGGTACTCGTGGCTCGGGATCTCCTGCACCTTCAGCCCGGCCTTGACGACCCGGATGTTCATCAGCGTCTCGACCTCGAAGCCGGTGCAGTCGAGGTCGATCTTGTCGAGGCAGTGCCGCCAGAACGCGTTGTAGCCGTAGCAGAGGTCGGTGTAGCGGGCGCCGAACTTGCGGTTGACGACCGTGCACAGCGCCCAGTTGCCGAGCTTGCGGATGAAGGTCATGTCGTCGGTGCCGCCGCCGTTGGCGAAGCGGGAGCCCTTGGCGAAGTCCGCGCCGGAGACCAGGGCGGAGACGTACGAGAGGATCTCGCCCCCGTCCGCCGAGCCGTCCGCGTCGACCATCACGATGATGTCGCCGGTGCAGGCCTGGAACCCGGTGATCAGGGCGTCGCCCTTGCCCTTGCCGCGCTGCTCGACGACCTTCACCTCGGGCCACAGCTCACGGGCCACCTGGACGGTGTTGTCGGTGGAGTTGCCGTCGACCAGGACCACTTCGTGTATCCAGTCGGGCAGGGACTTGAAGACGTACGGAAGGTTCTCCGCCTCGTTCATGGCCGGGATGACCACGCTCACCGGCGGCGCGATGGCCAGGTGCGAGGAGACGGGCCGGTACTTCCCGGCGACCGGCGGATGCTGCTCCGCGGCGGCCGGCTGCAGAACTGAGCTCATGAGTCTGGTCCCTCTCGTCCGGTGGACCGCCCCCCCAGGGCAGTCCGGATCCAATCCGGTTCGAAAGGGGGGTTCTCACTCGAGGCACGCCGAATGGAGCTGCGGGCACGCCGGGTGAGCTGGCAAAGCTGGCCGGCCGCGAAAACGGCAGCCGACCGCGCGGCACGGCCCGGTCACCACGTGCGGTCACCGAGCACGGCACCCCCCTACCGCGCCCCGCGCCGGTTCGTCGCGGTCCTTGAGCCCTCCCCTGGAGCCGCGTACTGACGGACCGATGCGGGTGAGATGTATGACGGTATTGACGATTGAACCCGTATGGCAAGACCTGGAACAGCCGCTCACGTTTTTGTTGGTTTGGCCGTTGCGTCAGACACCTTGTGCGACGCGAGTTGCACGTTCCCGTCCCATAAACATGCGTTCCCCGGAGGCGATCAGGGCCTCCGGGGAACACGTGTTCAGGTGCCGGTGCGGACGCCGGTCACTGCACGATCTGCAGCAGCCGGTTCGGCGAGCCGGAACCCGCGCTGGTGACCTTGCCGGTGACGGCGCCGTTCACCAGGGCCGTGGCGACCTGGGCCGGGGTGGACGAGGTGTGACCGGCCAGGTAGACCGCCGCCGCGCCCGCGACGTGCGGGGTCGCCATCGAGGTGCCGGAGATGGTGTTGGTCGCGGTGTCGCTGGTGTGCCAGCCGGCCGTGATGGAGGAGCCGGGCGCGAAGATGTCCAGGGCGGAGCCGTAGTTGGAGTAGCTCGCCTTGGCGTCGGTGCTGGTGGTGGCGCCGACCGTGATGGCCTCGGCGACCCGGGCGGGGGAGGACGAGGAGGCGGTGGTGCTGCTGTTGCCCGCGGCGACGGCGTACGTGACGCCGCTGGCTATGGAGTTGCGGACGGCCGTGTCCAGGGTGGCGGAGGCGCCGCCGCCGAGCGACATGTTGGCGACCGAGGGGCCGGAGTGGTTCTGCGTGACCCAGTCGATGCCCGCGATCACGCCGGCCGTGGTGCCGGAGCCGCTGTTGTTCAGCACCCGCACGCCCACGATCTTCGCCTGCTTGGCGACGCCGTAGGTCGTGCCCGCGATCGTGGTGGCCACATGGGTGCCGTGGCCGTTGCCGTCGGAGGCGTTGTTGTCGCCGTCGACCGCGTCGTAGCCGTGTGAGGCACGGCCGCTGATCTGCTGGTGGGTGATGCGCACACCGGTGTCGATCACATAGACCGTCACACCGCTGCCCGCGCTGTCCGGGTAGGTGTAGGTGCCGGACAGCGGGAGCGAGGCCTGGTCGACGCGGTCCAGGCCCCAGGGGGCGTTCGTCTGGGTGGCGGCGAGCGTGACGCGCTGGTTCTGCTCGACGGAGGCCACCGCCGGGTCGGCGGCGAGCCGCCTGGCCTCGGTGGCGGAGAGGGTGGCGGAGTAGCCGTTCAGAGCCTTGCCGAACGTCTTGTCGACCGAGCCGCCGTACTCCTTCACCAGGCTCTTGCCCGCGGCCGAGGACGCCTTCAGGCCCGCGCTCTTCTTGAGCGTGACGAGGTAGCTGTCCTTGATCGCGGTCGGGGAGCCCGCGGCGAGCACCCGGCCCTCGGCGGGTGCGGCCTGGGCGGGAACGGTGGTGAGCCCGCCCACGAGGGCGGCGGCCGCCAGCGAGGTGAGTGCGGCGAACCCGAGTCTCTTGCTGCGCAGTTGTGCCATTACGAGGGAGTCCTCCTCTAGGCGGCGCGCGCCTGGGTGGGGCGCGCGTCATGTGGGGGATGTGCGCGTGCTCGCGCACACGGGCCGGGGAGCGTCGCGTTCCGCTCCCGGCCGGAGTAAAGCGTCGGCCAACTACCGGCGTAGAACAAGGGAGTTGAGCACCCGTCAACAAATTTGTCATGTCCGCGCAACAGGGGGAGGTGGGCGCGTAACACAACCCGTCGTGAACAGGCCACGTGAAGCCGGGAAGGGCCGAAAAGACTTGGCATGGACACTTCCTGTCAACACGCGTAGCTGCTACGACGGTTATGGCAGAGATCCTGCTAAAGGGAGGTTCCATGAGACGTTCCCGACTTGTCGTCCTCGTGAGCTCGCTCCTCCTCGCCGTCGGCACCGCCCTCACCGGGGCAGCGACGGCGCAGGCGTCCTCACTCGCCGCAACTGGCGGCTATGTGGCGCTCGGTGACTCCTATTCCTCGGGAGTCGGAGCCGGCAGCTACATCAGTTCCAGCGGCGACTGCAAGCGCAGCACCAAGGCCTATCCCTACCTCTGGGCCGCCGCCCACTCACCCTCGACCTTCGACTTCACCGCCTGCTCGGGCGCCCGAACGGGTGATGTTCTGGCGAGTCAGCTCACCCCGCTCAGCGCCTCCACCGCCCTCGTCTCGATCAGCGTCGGCGGCAACGACGCCGGATTCGCCGACGTCATGACGACCTGCGTGACCCAGTCCGACAGCTCCTGCGTCGCCCGCATCAACACCGCCCGCGCGTACGTCGACTCCACGCTGCCCGGCAAGCTCGACGGCGTGTACTCGGCCATCCGCTCCAAGGCCCCCGCCGCCCGGGTCGTCGTCCTCGGCTACCCCCGCTTCTACAAGCTCGGCGCCACCTGCCTCGGTCTGTCCGAGACCAAGCGCAAGGCCATCAACGACGCCTCCGACCACCTCAACACCGCCATCGCCAAGCGCGCCGCGAACCACGGCTTCGCCTTCGGCGACGTACGCACCGCGTTCACCGGCCACGAGATCTGCTCCGGCGACTCCTGGCTGCACAGCGTCAGCTGGCTGAACATCGGCGAGTCGTACCACCCGAAGGCACCCGGCCAGTCGGGCGGCTATCTGCCCGTGCTCAACAGCAACGACTGACCGCTCAGCCGGAGTCCGGATCCGCATTCGACTCCGGATCCGAGCCCGGGTCCGGATCCGTACCGGAGGGAGAAGGGGAGGCCCCGCCCGTCGGGGTCTCCGTCTCGCACGCCACCGAGAACGGCACCGACTCGGACGTCGTCCGCACCGGCTCGCGCACCTCCACGCTGATCTCGTTCTCGAACGTCCCGCTCTCCTCCTCGGTCGTCACCCGCACGGTGTCCCGCTTCGAACGGCCGCCGCCCTCCGCGAACGACAGCGTCTTCCAGCCCCCGTCGAGGACCTGGCCGTCCTGGGTCACCCAGCGGTAGCTCACCTCGGCCGGCAACCGGCCCACCGTGAGCGTCGCCGTGAACTCGGGCGCCTGGGCGTTCGGCGGCGGACACGGGCCCGCATAATCCGTACGCCTGCCCTGCAGGGCGACCCGCACCGACTGCGGCGGCGGACTGCTCTCCTTCGACTCGCTCGGGGTCGGCGACGGGCTGGACTTCTCCTTCCCGGTGCTGCGCGGCGGGCCTTTGGTCGCCGTGGGCGTACCGTCCCCGGCGCCCTGGTCGTTGCCGTCGGAACCGTCCCCGTTGTTCAGCAGCGCGTACGTCAGCCCGCCCACCGCGAGCGCCAGCGCGATCACACCCGCGACCAGCACCCGCCCGGTCCTGCGCTCCCCGTCCCGGCCGGCGGCCGTCGTGGTCGCGGTCGACCCGGACGCCGCCGGACGGCCGGGGAACGGCATCGGGGGCGTGGGAGCGGGCTCGGGGTGGCCCACGACCGCCGGCGGGAACGGAACCGCCCGCGTGGTGTCCGGACGAGCGGAACCCCCTGCGGCGACGACCCGCAGATCCTCCTCGGCCCGCTCGGGCGGCAGCCGCTGCTCCGGATCCTTGCGCAGCAGCCCCTCGATCACCGGGGCGAGCGGACCGGCCCGGTACGGAGGCGGCAACTCCTCGTCGACGATCGCCCGCAGCGTGCTCAGCGGGGTGTCGTGACGGAAGGGGGAGTGGCCCTCGACCGCCGCGTACAGCAGCACCCCGAGCGACCACAGGTCCGACTCCGGGCCCGGCGTACGGCCCAGCGCCCGCTCCGGGGCGAGGAACTCGGGCGAGCCGATGACCTCCCCGGTCATGGTCAGCGCCGAGCTGCCCTCGACCATGGCGATGCCGAAGTCGGTGAGCACGATCCGGCCGTCGTTCGAGATCAGCACGTTGGCCGGCTTCACGTCGCGGTGCAGCACCCCGGCCTCGTGCGCGGAACGCAGCGCGGCCAGCACCTCGGCGCCGATGTGCGCGGCGCGCTGCGGCGCCATCGGGCCCTCGGCGTCGAGGACCTCGGCCAGGGAGAGGCCGCGGACCAGTTCCATGACGATCCACGGCCGGCCGTCGTCCGTGGCCACGTCGTACACGGTCACCACGTTGCGGTTGGCGACCCGGGCCGCCGCCCACGCCTCCCGCTCCAGCCGCGCGTACATCCGCTGCACGTCGTCGCCCGCCAGGCCGGACGGGGCGCGCACCTCCTTGACGGCGACCTCGCGGTGCAGCACCTCGTCGCGGGCGCGCCACACCGTTCCCATGCCGCCCTCGCCCAGCGGTGCCAGGAGCCGGTAGCGGCCCGCGATCACACGCTCATGGCCCGGTTCTTCGAACACGGCGCCCCCATTCGCAGCCGGGCGAAATCTTCATGGGGTGTGTCTTCCCCATGAGGTCGGTTTTCCTCACGACGTCCGCTTTCTCCTGACGCCCGATGTCTCACGAACGTAACTCAGCCGAGTGCGGATGCCGCCCCCTTGAACACCAGTCCGGCGCCGAGAACCACCACGGCGAAGGCCGAACCGAGCGGTGCGGTGCGGCGCACCAGGGCCGCCATCGGGCCCCCCGTCCAGCGGGGGCGCCGGTCCAGGAGCCGGGTCATGCCGCTGCCCGCCTTGACGACGGCGTACCCGGCGGCCGTGAGGGTGAGCGCCAGCCCGACGCCGTACGCGACGACGAGGAGCAGACCGAACCAGGCCTGCCCGAGGGCGGCGGCGCCGACCAGCACCACCACCGCCGACGGGCTGGGCACGAGCCCGCCAGCGAAGCCCATGAGGATCGTGCCGCGCAGGGTGGGGGCGATGGCGTGGCTGTGGGTGGAACCGCCGTGGGTGTGCTCGATCGTGTGGGGGTGGGAGTGAGGGTGGCTGTGATCGTGCGGGTGGTCGTGGTCGTGGTCGTGCTTGTGGTCGTGGTCGTGCTTGCCGTGATGGTCGTGATCGTGGGTGTGGCCGTCGTGGTCGTGGGTGTGGCTTCCGTGGCCGTGAGGGGGGCCGTGCGGATGACCGTGCGGGTGGTGGGTGTGCGCGCGGTTGCGCAGGGCGCGGCGGACCAGGCTCGCGCCCGCCAGTGTCACCAGGAGGCCGCTGGCGACGCCGAGCCAGGCGATCACCGAGGGCGCCGCCGCCGAGCCGGCCGTGACCAGCAGGCCCAGCGCGACCACGCCCAGGGTGTGCGTGATGGTCACCGAGGCGGCCATGGGCAGGACGTCCTTCATCCTCGCCTGGCCGCCCCGGGCCGCCGCCGTCGCGGCCATGATGGTCTTGCCGTGGCCCGGGGCGAGCGCGTGCATCGCACCCAGGACGACGGCGACGAGCAGTGCCAGCGCGGCGAAGCCGGCGGTGAGGTCCTGCCGGGCCACCAGGTCGTCCAGGGCACGCGTCCAGCGGTCCGCGCCGCGCGGGAGCACGGAGGCCGCGGGGGCGTCCGACTCCTCCTCGGCCAGGGCGGCGCCGCCGGGGCGCACCCGCAGGGCGGCCGACGCGGTGTCGGCCGGGGAGGACAGCAACTCCTCCGGGTAGCTCGTCAGTTCGTCCGATATCGACTTCTCAGGCACATCCGAAGCGGCGAGCGTCATACGGTCGCCCCGCGCCGTGATCTCCCGCCAGCCCGGGCCGGTCGAGGCACCCGCGCCGCGGAAGCCGAGGGACAGGGTCCTCTCGTCCGACGGGAGCGGCGCGGTCAGCTCGCACTCCACCCGGAGGGTGTCGAGCCCCGCCTGCCCGGGCCGCACGCGAGCGTGGCCGCGCTCGGCGGTGAGGGCGACCGCGCGTCCGTCGACGGACGCGCGGCTGTCCTCGGCGGCCGTGGCGCACCGCTCGCGGGCCCACATGGCGATGCCCAGCCGTTCGATGTCGGGCCCGGCCTGGGTCGCCGGGATCTCGGCGAGGTCCTCGACGTGATGGACCCGCAGCTCGCCGGGGGCCGCGACCAGGCCGTCGTAGCGGTTGACGGTGAAGTTGCCCAGCGGGTGGGCGCTCGCCGTGGCGGCGGGCAGCAGGGTGAGCGCGCAGGCGGCCGTGAGGACGGCGGCGCCGGACGCGAACAGCCGGCGCAGGGTCACCGGTTCCCCTCCAGGTCCTTGAGTGCGGTACGGGCCTCACGCGCGCCGAGCGGCGAGAAGCCGGGGTTCAGGTCCAGCGCGGCCTTCAGGTGCGTGCGGGCCTCGCGCTTGTCGCCCGTGGCGCGCTCGATGACGCCGCGGTGATAGAGGAAGACGGCGTTGCGGTAGCCGGTGGCGGTCGCCCGGCGGGCGTACGGCAGGGCCTCCTCGTCCCGGCCGTTGACGTGCAGGGCCCAGGCGAGGGCGTCCGCGGTGTGCACGCTGTGGCGGCGGTCCCACTCGGCGCGGGCGGCGCGCAGGGCCTCCTTCTCGTCGCCGTGGTCGGCGGCGGCCAGGGCCGTCTCGAGGTCGGTGTTGGCGCCGCCGGCGCGGGCGAGGGCCGTCCAGGCGTCGACGAGGGCGTACTGGTCGCCGGCCTTCGCCCGGTCGCCGTCGCCGCCGCGGTCCTCGTACAGCTCGCCGAGGGCGACGAGCGGGCCGGGCAGCGGGAACCGGGCGACGACCTGTTCCAGCCCCCGCACGGCGGCCGTCCCGTCCCCGCTCGCGGCCTGCGCGCGGGCGCGGCCCTCCAGGGCGGGCAGGTACGCGTCGTCGGCGGCGAGGGCACGGGCGTAGTGGTCGAGGGCCGTCTTGTACTCGCCCTGGTTCCAGGCGAGCTGACCGAGGCTGGTGGCGACGTACGCGACGTCGGCCGGCGCGTGCGCCGAGCCCAGGGCGCGTTCCAGCACCTCACGCGCCGTGCGGACGTCGCCGCGCAGCTCGCGCACGTACGCGTACCGCGTGAAGACGGGGATCCCGGGGCGCCTGTCGTCGGCGGTGTCGGCGGCCTTCGCGGCGTCGTCGTACCGGCCGAGTTCGACGAGGGCGTCGATCCGGGTGCACAGGGCGCGTTCGTTGTAGGGGTTCTGCTTCAGGGCCCGGTCGGCGTGGGTCAGGGCGCCGGGGAAGTCGTGCCGGGCGGCGGCGAGGGCGGCCTGCCCCGCCAGGGCCTGGTCGTTGCCGGGTTCAAGCCCGAGGGACCGCTTCAGGGCGCGCTGCGCCTGCGGATACCGGGAGGGGTCGCCCTTCGTACGGGCCTGCTCGACGTAGGCGACCCCGAGGGTGGCCCAGCTGCCGAAGTCCTTGGGCTGGGCGCGCAGATGCTTCTGCAGGGAGGCGATCCCCGCGTCGAGATCCCCCCGGGCGAGGTCGCCCGGCGACAACGCCCCGGCCGCGGAGACGGCGTCGACCCCGGCCCCGCGGTCCTGCCCGCCCCCGACCGCGATGGCCCCACCGGTCACCGCGACCGCCAGCAGCACGGCGCACCCCGTCAGATGCAGAGCCCGCCACCGCCGCCCCCCGTCGGCGGCCCGCCGCACCGCGACGATCCGCTGACCGGAGTCGGCCCCGGTCCTGTCCTCTTTCTCTTCCTTGCCCTCGGCCCCGACGCCGGCCGTGTCCTCGGCTTCGCCCTCGCCGGCCGGAGGAGGGGTGGGCGCGTCGTCACCGGCGCAGGGCTCCGGGGCCGTCGACGGCGCGTGGTCGTCGTCGGGCCTCTCCGGTGTGCTGTCGGTCGTACGCGCAGGCATGACCTCTCCTCGATCGGATGTGCGGGTGGGGGAGTGGACTCGGCGGCGCGGCCCGCGCCGTGGGGGACGGGGAACGGGCCGCTCCGGTTCGTGAGTGCGGAGCGGGTCAGTAGGCCCGGTTCCGCATACGGCGCCACCACATGAAGGCCGCGCCGATCAGGACGATGCCGCCCGCCCCGGCGCCCGCGGAGGCGGCCATCAGGCGCGTGTCGTCCGAACCCTCGGCGCCGGCCGGCTGGAGGGCGTCGCCCAGCTGGCTGCGGACGTCGTTGCCGCCGTCCACGCCCTTGGCGAGCGGGCCGCGCGAACCCTCGGTCGGCAGGGCCACGTACGGGAAGGACTTCTCGAACTTCTTGTCGTTCTTGTCGACCGCGTCACCGAGGTCGTTCTTCGCGCCCAGCAGTTCGCCCTCGACGACCTGGAGCGAGGCGTCGATCACGTCGTCGGTGAGGCGACGGCCGTTAGGGAAGCCCGCGTTGTCACCGTCCAGGACACCCAGTCGCTTGGGCTTGGCGGCCGGCTTGATGGACGTGTTGAGGCGCAGCTGCTCCGACGGCGTCACATGCGGCGGCTGGTTGAGGTCCTTGACGCCCTTGAGGAAGACGTCGACCAGGTCGTTGCGCGGCTCGGCGGGTGCCGGGATCTTGTAGATCGCCTCGATGAGCTTGGGCAGCTCCGGGTTGGTGACGTTCTCCAGGAACTCGGCGTCGTCCCGCGGCGTGGACGCGTTGAACTTGTCCTTGTCCTTCAGCGGGTTGACGACCTCGTTCACCAGCGGGTTGCCCAGGCGCGACACCTGGGAGAAGTAGCCCTTGGCGTTCTTGCGCTGGGTCGTCGACCAGATGCCGACGACCGGCTGCTCGTGCGACTCGGTGATGAAGCTGTTGGGCACCTGGAGGGCGATCGAGTTGACGTTGTAGCCCTTGAGGGTGTCGTTGCCGACCTCGGAGAGGTTCCCGCCGTACAGCAGGTCGAAGACGCGCAGGTCCAGGAAGAACGGGTCGTCGGCCTGCCCGGCGAACGTCTGGGCGCCCCCGGCGAGTTTGTGGACCGCCTGCTTGCGCAGGGTGTGGTAGTCCGGCATCGACGCCTTGCCCACGTTCGACGGCGCCACCGGCACGTCGTCGGCGACCTTGGTCTTCGACACGGCCTTGAGGTTCTTCAGCTTGATCAGCTCGAGGTCGTACGTCTGCGTGATGTTGAGGTCGGGGTCGTCGAGGCTCTCGACCGGGCCTGTGTTGTAGAGGAACGTCTTGTCGTTCTTCGTGTGCGTCTTGAACGTGTACCGGAACAGCAGGTCTTCCTGCGCGTCCCCGTTGCTGTCGATGCGCAGGTCGTACTGGGCGTCCTCGGCGAACGGGAAGAAGTTGGGCCCGCCGGCCGGTTCCTCGAAGGGGATCCAGTTCGCGACGATGGTCGTCGTGTCCGGCTTGTCCGGGCTGACGAACGCGTACACGTCGGTGTTGTCGTACTGCGGGGTCCCCGAGATCAGCGGGGCTTCGCGGTGGCTGGAGGCGGAGGCCTCCTCAGGGGCCAGCGCGGTCACACCGGCGGCGGCGAGCCCGCCGGTGGCCAGCGCACCACAGATCACGGTCGCGATGCTCCGGCGCCCCGCGCCGGTCCTGAAGGTAGGTGTCATGCCGTCCGTCCTCGGTGCCAACTTGCCTGACACACGCCATTCGGAGTGGTCGGCAGAGCGGATTGGTCGAATCTCAAACGTTCTTACGGCGAGTGGGGAAAGTTGTTTCATCGCCGGGCGACCCGCGTTTTCGGCGCGCTGATCCGTAACACCGTCCGGAGGTGTGTGCGTTGCGAATGCCTCGCGTGAGGGGACAGGCCCGGTGCGGCCTCGGAGAGGGGGACCGAGTGGAGGCGGACGAGCTGCTGCTGCTCGTTGCAGGTGGGGACCAGAAGGCGTTCGAGGAGCTGTACGCAGTGGTGTCCGGCCCGGTGTTCGGTCTCGTACGGCGCGTGGTGCGCGACCCCGCCCAGTCGGAGGAGGTGGCTCAGGAGGTGCTGCTCGAACTGTGGCGCTCCGCGGCGAAGTTCGACCCCGGCCGGGGCAGTGCGATGTCCTGGATCCTCACCCTGGCCCACCGCCGCGCCGTCGACCGGGTCCGCAGCGCCCGGGCGGCCGGGGAGCGCGAGCAGCGCGAGGCACTGCGCGCGAACCAGCCCGCCTTCGACCAGGTCACCGAGGAGGTCGAGGCCGGCCTCGAACGCGAGTGGGTGCGCCGCTGCCTGGACCGGCTCACCGTCCTGCAACGCCAGTCGGTCACCCTCGCCTACTACGAGGGCTACACGTACCGTGAAGTGGCCGAGCAGCTCTCCCTGCCGCTGGGCACCGTCAAGACCCGCATGCGGGACGGGCTGACCCGGATGCGCGAGTGCCTGGGAGGAGTGGCATGAGCCTCTTCCGCCGCGAGGACCTTCACTCGCTCGCCGCGCCCTACGCACTGGACGCCCTCGAACCCCCGGAGCGGGTCCGCTTCCAAAAGCACCTTCGGGACTGCGACCGCTGCGCCGCCGAGGTGCGCGCCCTGACCGAGGACGCCGTCCGGCTCGCCTGGTCCACCGCCGCCCCGCCCCCGGCCGCGCTGCGCGACCGGGTCATGCTCGCCGTCCGGACGACCCCGCAGGACCCGCCGCCCCGGGGCGCGGCGCGTGAGCCGGCGCGGGCGACACAGCTGCCGCCGCACGTCTGGGGCAACAAGCCGCCGCCGCGGCAGCGGCAGCGGCGCCGGATCCCGCTGTTCGTGCCCTTCGCCACGGCCACCGCCGCCGCGGCCCTCGTCGTCGCCTCGCTGTTCGCCGTGCAGGCGGACCGGACCCAGGACCGGCTGACCGCCGAGCAAGACCGGTCACGTGAGATCGCCCACGTTCTGGCAGCTCCGGACGCCCGTGCGAGCAGTGGCCGCGACGGCCGGGGCCGCACCATCGGAGTGGTCGCTTCCGCCACGGAGGGGAGCGCGGTGGTCACCCTCGGCGGACACGGGACGCCCGCGGGCGGCCGCGTGCACCAGTTGTGGCTCATGCGCCCGGGCGCGCAACCGCGCTCCCTCGGGCTCTTCGAGGGCGACACGCCCCTGGTCGCAACGGGTTTGGGCACCTCCGCGACGTCACTGGCCGTGACCGTCGAGCCCGGCGGGGGATCGTCACAGCCCACTACCCAGCCGATCGTCCAACTCGCCCTAAAATCTGTTGGATTCGGAGAGTGATCGGAGATACATCGTCAACCCCCTTATGGGGAAGGTGAATCCTGTGACCGCGATACACGAGTGCCCGGACGGGGCGATAGGGTTAACCTGCCCGGGCCGGGTGGACTCGTACGGGTGGGGAGTGACATGGATCAGATAACAGTGCGCAGCAGGGCCAGGGTCCCTGCGATCACCTGCGGGAGCAGCGCGACCAGTTCGCGCCTCGACCGCCACCTCTCGGTGCTGGGCGGCCCCGCCGTCCCTCAGCGGGAGACGGTCGAGGCGACCTCGTTGATGCGGGAACTGACCGCGCGTCAGCCGCACGACCGCAGTGGCAGGGGCGCGCGCGTGCGTCGCGTCTCGCTCTTCGCGCCGCTGCGTCGACTGCGCCGCTCGCTGTTCGGCAGCAGGTAGGGGTCCGCGCTCGGGCGGTCACACCGCCCCTGGCGCAGCGCTGCGACACTCGTCGTCCGTCATCCCCGCGGCTTCGCAGCGACGCCAGGTGTGTTCCCGAGCGCGGCACGCCCCCTGTCGGTGCCTCATCCCCGCCCGGCAGTGACCGGGGGCCACGTCCGCGGCTCAGGCCGCCCGTTCACCGCTCCCCGTGCGCGTACTGGCGCACGGCCAGCGGCACGAACACCCCGAGCAGTACGGCGCACCACAGCAGCGACCCCGCGACCGGGTGGGCCACCGGCCAGGCCGCCCCGTCGGGCACCGGCGCGTTGCCGGAGAGGTCCCGCAGGGCCGTGGCCACCGCGCTGATCGGATTCCACTCCGCGACCGTCCGCAGCCAGCCCGGCAGCCCGCTCGTCGGGAGGTAGGCGCTGGACAGCAGCGGCAGCAGGAACGTCGCACCGCCCAGCTGACCGGCCGCCGGCGGAGGAGGAGAACGCGGTCCGCATGGCCTGTCTGGGCAGCCGGATCGCCACCGGCGCCTATCCGCGGATGACGGCGGCCTTCACGGAGCAGAGCGGGCCGGTCGATCTGGAGGCCGTGTTCAGACGGGCGCTCGAACGCCTCCTGGACGCCTTCGACCCCGAGTCGCGCAGCCGGCGCGACTAGAGCAGCGCCAGTTGCCCCTCGGGGCCCTCCTCGGGCCCCTCCAGCACCGACGCCGGGCGGCGGGCCGCGCTCGGCACCGGGAGGACGCCGGCCTTGCCCAGCTCCGACGCCGTGACCGGGTCGGGGAGCTCCGGCTCCTCCAGCGGTCGCAGTTCGGCCAGGAGCGCGAGGACGGTGATCAGCTCCAGCAGTTCCGACGTCCAGGTCTGGGGCCAGGTGGCGGGACGGATCGCCGCCAGCGTGCCCGGCTCGGGGACGGCGACGCGGGTCGCGAACCACTGCTCCAGGACACGCACTTGGCCCACCTCGAAGTCCCAGGCCTGCGGCGGCACCGGGGAGACGCGGCCCTCGTCCAGGAACAGGGCCTCCTCGTCCCGGTCGTAGCGCAGCGTCACGGGCCGGGAGGGCAGCGGGGCGCGGACGTAGGGGCGGCGGCCGCCGGGCAGCTTCGGGCGTTCGCCGTCGCGGCGCATCAGCCACAGCATCCGGTGCCCCATTTCCAGGCCCCGCTCCCACGCGTCGGCGTCCCCGGTGAGCGGGACGGTGAGGTCCGGGCGGGCCGTGGCCGTGATCCAGGCGAGCACGTCCAGCGGCGACGGGGCGCTGCCCAGCCGGCTGCCGAGGTGCTCCAGCAGACCCGGGGCCAGATTCGGCTCGCTGCCGCCCGGGCGGCGGAACAGCGGGCGGACCCGGCCGGGACGGAGCAGCGGGAGCAGTGAGGTGGCGAGCAGGGGAGGGGTGGCCCCGGGCGCCTCCGCCACGAAGACCTGCCGCTCGTCCGCCACCCGCCACAGCTCCGGGCGGGCCGCGTCGATCAGTCGCTGGTCGGGGATCAGCCACTGCTCGTCGTAGGGCGCGAGCAGCACGCGCACCGGCTCCGGGCAGGGTCCCGAGGCGCGCACCAGCTTCTCCGTGCCGCCGCTGCCGCTTCGGCCCGGCAACCGGCCGACCGCCGTGTGCAGCGTGCGCGACCGCGTCGGCTCGAACAGCGACTCGCGGTCGGGGCCCTCGGCCTTGACCAGGGCGTCCCAACGGGCCTTCAGGGACCCCGCGTCGGGGGCCGCCGGCCAGCCCCGGCCGAGCCGCGGCGGTGCGACGGACCACGGCATGAGGTCCGCCAGCAGCGGAGCGTCGTCGTGCGTCACGCTGGGCATCGTACGACGTATCCAGCGCCCCGAAGGGGCGCGGGGAACGGCGCGACCGGCCCCCACCGGCGCGCGGACGGACGCGGTGCCTCCAGCGGAGCGCTCACGTGGCGTCCAGGGTCACCGTGAAGGAGAACCGGTCCCCCCGGTAGTGGATGACGGCCACGTCCAGGGGCCGCCCGTCGGCGTCGTACGTCACCCCGGTGTAGTGCAGGATCGGGCTCAACAGGGGGACGTGGAGCAGCTTCGAGGTCACCGGGTCGGCCAGCCGCGCCTCCACCGTGTCCGTGATGCGGCTGATGTCCGCCCCCACCACGTCCCGCAGCACCTTGGTCATGGGCCACCGGACGAGGTCGTCCAGGTCGATCCGCGCGGCCAGTTCGGGGCGCACGTAGTTGCGGGCGTGGTTCGTCGGCTCACCGGTCTTCTCGTCGCTGCGCAGCCGGTGGTACGTCGACACCTCCCGCACATCCGGGAAGAACTCGGCGAGTTCGCCCGGCACGGGCGCGCTGCCGTGGTCCAGCAGTTCGGTCGTCATGCCGGACTGCTGGGCCACGATCGCGTCCACCGAGCCGAGCAGGCGCACCGGGGAACCCCGGCGCGCGTGCGGCTCGATGAACGTGCCCCGCCTGCGGTGGCGCGAGATCAGTCCCTCGTCCTCCAGCTCCTTCAGCGCCTGCCGCATCGTCAGCACGCTCACGCCGTAGTGCCCGGCCAGCTGCTCCTCGGTGGGCAGCCGCAGCGGGTCCTGGGGCGAGCGGCCGAGGATCGAGGCGCGCAGCGACTGCGACACCTGGTACCACAGCGGCAGCTTGCGGTTCAGGACGATGGAATCCGGGGCGAAGGAGGTCACGGGCCATCCGTACCGGTAGGAAATGATCAGTGCAAGGGGCCCGCTAGGGGCGGAAGTGCCGCTCCAGGCCCTGCCATACGTCGTCGTAGCGCCGCTGGAGGTGCTCCGCGCGTGCCGCGTGCGGGGTGAGGGTGAGCGGCCAGCGCGTCTCGAACATGAACGCCAGACCGTCGTCGATCTTCTGCGGCCTCAGCTCCGCGGCGCTCGCCCGGTCGAACGTCTCCCGGTCCGGGCCGTGCGCCGACATCATGTTGTGCAGCGAACCGCCGCCCGGCACGAAGCCCTCCGCCTTCGCGTCGTACGCGCCCTCGATCAGACCCATGTACTCGGTCATCACGTTCCGGTGGAAGTACGGCGGCCGGAACGTGTCCTCGCCCACCAGCCAGCGCGGCGCGAACACCACGAAGTCGACACCGGCCAGGCCCGGGGTGTCCGACGGGGACGTCAGCACCGTGAAGATCGACGGGTCGGGGTGGTCGTAGGTGATGGTGCCGAGCACATTGAAACGGCGCAGGTCATAGATGTACGGCACATGGTTTCCGTGCCAGGCGACGACGTCGAGCGGGGAGTGGTCGTAGGTGGCCGTCCACAGGTTGCCGCAGAACTTGTTCACCACCTCCACCGGGCCCTCGACGTCCTCGTACGCCGCCACCGGTGCGCGGAAGTCCCGGGGGTTGGCGAGCCCGTTGGCGCCGATCGGGCCCAGGTCGGGGAGGCGGAAGGGGGCGCCGTAGTTCTCGCACACATAGCCTCGGGCCGTCGGGCTCTGCCCGCCGTCGGACGCCGTGTCCTGGAGCTCCACACGGAAGCGGACCCCACGGGGAACGAGCGCCACATGTCCCGGCTCCGCATGGAGCAGGCCGAACTCGGTGTGCAGCAGCAGCCCGCCGCGCTCCGGGACGATCAGCAACTCGCCGTCGGCGTCGCTGAACGCCCGGTCCATCGAGGCGTTGGCCGAGTAGAGGTGCACGGCGATGCCGGTCCGCTGGGTGGCGTCACCGTTGCCGCCCAGGGTCCACAGACCCGCCAGGAAATCGGTCTCGGGCCCCGGGTCGGGCAGCGGGTTCCAGCGCAGGCGGTTGGGGTCGGGCACGGTCTGGGTGAAGGGGGCGGTGCGGATCGAGCCGCTGTGGGTCCGGGTGAACGCCGGGTGCGCCGCCGAGGGGCGGATCCGGTACAGCCACGAGCGGCGGTTGTGCGCCCGCGGCTCGGTGAACGCCGAACCGCTCAGCTGCTCCGCGTACAGCCCGAGCGGGGCCCGCTGGGGCGAGTTGCGGCCCTCGGGCAGCGCGCCCGGGACGGCCTCCGAGCTGTGCTCGTTGCCGAAGCCGGAGAGGTAGGCCAGCCCCTCGGCGGTCTTCCGCGCTCCTCCAGGCTCGAACCCGCTCGCGCGGGTGGTGCCCCCATCGCCCATGATCGCTGCTCCCTTGCCGGTTGATTCCTATGCAGTACCGTAGGATTGCGATTTCCCCGACGCAAGAGGGGCGCGCGGCATCCTCTCGACGGATGACCTGAACCCGACTTGAGAACGATCCGCCGGGCCGGACGTGTGTTCTACGCTCCCGAACATGACGTGGACACGGAGACCCCTTGCTGCGCTCGCGGTCTGTGTCCTCCTGCTGGCCGGATCCGCGGGCTGCGGCTCCGGCGACGCCCGGGAGGGTGCCGGGTCGGCGACACCGGTGGGCAAGATTCTGGAGGACCGGGACCAGGAGGGGCGGCCCTATCGCGAGGTCGGGCAGGAGGACGCCCCCGACGTCGGCATCGAGGTGCAGCCCGACGCCGCCGGCGGCTGGGACGTGCGCCTGAGCGTGCGGAACTTCCGCTTCTCCCCGACCGGTGCGGCGGCCCGCGCGGTGGCCGGACGGGGTCTCGCGCGCCTCTTTGTCGACGGCCGCCCCGTCGCCCGGCTGCGTGCCTGCGCCTACCGCCTGGACACCCGCCTCGTGCCGCGCGGCACCCACCACGTCACGGCCCGCCTCTACGCCGACGACGGCACCGTGTGGGCGGTGGACGGCAAGCCCGTGGAGAGCACGGCCGACATCACCTCCTCGGAGCCCGGCCCGGGCATCTCGCCGGACGCGGCCTCCCGGCGCAAGGCCAGGACGCAGGGCACGGACACCGGGGGGCGAGGTTCACCCGACCGCGCCGTAGGGGCATCATGAAGCCCGTGCCCCCCGCGACATCGCTCCGTCGTGCGCCCGTGCAGCGGCGCAGTGCCGAACGACTGACCCGGATCCTCGACGCCTGCGCCGATCTCCTCGACGAGGTCGGCTACGACGCCCTGAGCACCCGTGCCGTAGCCCAGCGGGCCTCGGTCCCGATCGGTTCGGTCTACCGCTTCTTCGGCAACAAGCGCCAGATGGCCGACGCGCTGGCGCAGCGCAACCTGGAGCGGTACACCGTGCGCGTCACCGAGCGCCTGGGGCAGACCGGTGAGAACGGTGGCTGGCGCACGGCCATGGACGTCGTGCTCGACGAGTACCTGGAGATGAAGCGCACCGCGCCCGGCTTCTCCCTCGTCGACTTCGGCAACCAGGTCCCGGTCGGCGCCCGCGCCGAACCCAACCACCGCGTCGCCGACCGCCTCGCCGGGCTGCTCTCCGGATACCTCGACCGCGAGCCCGACGAGGATCTGCGCCGTGTCTTCCTCGTCGCCGTCGAGACCGCCGACACCCTCGTGCACCTGGCGTTCCGGGTCGCGCCGGAGGGGGACGAGCGGATCATCGACGAGGCCCGGGAGATGCTGCGGGCCTATCTGGCCTGGGTGCTCGACTGACGTGAATCCTCCGAGGGTCTCCACTGTCCGGCCGGCCGAATCCTCCGAGGGTTTCCGTTGCTCGACTGACGTGAATCCTCCGAGGGTCTCCTCTGTCCGGCCGGCTGAATCCTCCGAGGGTCTCCGTTGCTCGACTGACGTGAATCCTCTGAGGGTCTCCTCTGTCCGGCCGGCTGAATCCTCCGAGGGTCTCCACTGTCCGACCGATCGAATCCCGCGAGGGCCTCCCCCTCGTGCATACCGGTCGGTATGCTCGGGTGCGTCAGCGCGTCACCGTAGCCGCCGCCCCGGGAGGACTCGTGTCCCGCACCGCCCTGCGTATCTGCCCTCTGTGCGAGGCCACCTGCGGCCTGACCCTCACCATCGAGGGAACGCGTGTCACCCACGCCCGCGGTGACCGCGACGACGTGTTCAGCCAGGGGTTCATCTGCCCCAAGGGCGCCTCCTTCGGGGCCGTCGACTCCGACCCCGACCGGCTGCGCACCCCGCTCGTACGACGGGACGGCGAGCTGCGCGAGGCCACCTGGGAAGAGGCTTTCGACGCGGTCGCCGCCGGCATCCGGCCCGTCGTGGAGCGGCACGGCCCGAACTCCGTCGGGGTCGTCCTCGGCAACCCCAACGTGCACACCATGGCCGGTGCCCTCTACCCGACCGTCCTGCTCGCCGGGCTCGGCACCCGCAGCATCTTCACCGCCTCCACGGTCGACCAGATGCCCAAGCATGTCTCCAGCGGCCTCCTCTTCGGTGACGCCAACGCCATCCCGGTGCCCGACCTCGACCGCACCGACCACCTGCTCCTGATCGGCGCCAACCCGCTGGAGTCCAACGGCAGTCTGTGCACCGCTCCCGACTTCCCCGGCAAGCTGAAGGCCCTCAAGGCCCGCGGCGGCACCCTTGTCGTGATCGACCCGCGGCGCACCCGCACCGCGAAGCTCGCCGACCGGCACATCGCCGTCCGGCCCGGCACCGACGCGCTGCTGCTGGCGGCGATGGCCCAGGTGCTCTACGAAGAGGGCCTCGTCGACCCGACCCCGCACGTCCAGGGCATCGAGGAACTCGCCGGAGAGCTGAAGGAGTTCACGCCCGAGGCGGTCGCGGAGGCCTGTGACGTCGAGGCCGGTGTCATCCGCACCCTCGCCCGCGAGCTGGCCGCCGCCCCCACCGCCGCCGTCTACGGCCGCATCGGCAGCTGCACCGTCCCGCACGGCACCCTGACCAGCTGGCTCGTCGACGTCCTGAACATCCTCACCGGCAACCTCGACCGGCCCGGCGGCGCGCTCTTCCCGCAGGCCGCCACCGACAAGACCCCGCGCCCCGCCGGACCCGGCCGCGGCTTCGCCCTCGGGCGCTGGCACTCCCGGGTGAGCCGGCACCCCGAGGTGAAGGGCGAACTGCCCCTCTCCGCCCTCGCGGAGGAGATCGACACCGCCACCGAGGAGGGCGAGCCGGTGCGCGCGCTGATCGCCGTCGCCGCCAACCCCGTGCTGTCCGCGCCCGACGGCGACCGCCTCGACAGGGCCCTCGACTCGCTCGGCTTCATGGTCAGCGTCGACCCGTACCTCAACGAGACCTCGCGCCACGCCGACGTGGTCCTGCCCCCGCCCCCGCCCTCCCAGAGCCCGCACCACGACTTCGCCTTCAACACCCTCGCCGTACGCAACCAGGTCCGCTACACCCGCCCCGCGATCCCCCTGGAACCCGGCCGCATGGCGGAGACGGAGATCCTGGCCCGGCTGATCCTGGCCGTCACCGATTGGGGTCTCCCCTGCTCGAGCGGAGCCGACCCGGCGGCCGTCGACCACATGGTCATCGACCAGACCCTCGGCAAGGCGGTGAAGGAGCCGCACTCGCCGGTCCACGGCGGCGACCCGCGCGAGCTCGCCGGCCGGCTCACCGGCGACACCGGCCCCGAGCGCCGGCTCGACCTGATGCTGCGCCTCGGCCCCTACGGCGACGGCTTCGGCGTACGACCGGACGGGCTCAGTCTGGAGAAGCTGCTCGCGCACCCGCACGGCATCGACCTCGGCCCGCTCGAACCCCGCCTGCCGCAGCCCCTGAAGACCCGCAGCGGCCGGGTGGAGCTGCTGCCCGGCCCGATCGCGGACGACCTGCCCCGCCTGCGCGCGGCCCTCGCAGAACGCCCCGAGGGACTGGTCCTGGTCGGCCGCCGTCATCTGCGCTCCAACAACAGCTGGATGCACAACGTGCCCGCCCTCACCGGCGGTTCGAACCGCTGCACCCTGCACATCCACCCCGAGGACGCCGAGCGGCTGGGCGTGCAGAACGCGGAGCCGGTACGGGTGAAGGGCGCCGGGGGAGAGGTGACGGTGACGGCCGAGGTCACCGACGCGGTCCGCCGGGGTGTGGTGAGCATGCCGCACGGCTGGGGCCACGACCGTCCCGGCACCCGCCTCAGCCACGCCTCCACCGACCCCGGCGTCAACGTCAACCAGCTCCTCGACGGCCGTCTGCTCGACCCGCTGTCGGGCAACGCGGTCCTCAACGGCGTGCCCGTCGAGGTGACCCCCGGAGCCGCGCCGGAATCCCCCGCAGTGACCGAAAAGCTCACCGCTCTGACCTGAGCAAAGCTGTGACCAGCAGTTTTGCGCTTATTGCTCGCACGTCAACGTCTTGTTAACGCTGCTTGAACGCACCTAACGTCTCGGACACCGCCGGCCCTGGTGGGATGTTCAAGGGCGAACGTTAGGTATCCACTCATGCTGACCATCCTCGGCTTCGCCATGATCGCGACCTTCCTGGTCCTGATCATGATGAAGAAGATGTCGCCGATCGCGGCGCTCGTGCTGATTCCCGCGCTGTTCTGCGTGTTCGTCGGCAAGGGCGCCCACCTCGGCGACTACGTCCTCGACGGCGTGACCGACCTCGCCCCCACCGCGGCGATGCTCATGTTCGCGATCGTCTACTTCGGCGTGATGATCGATGTCGGTCTCTTCGACCCGATCGTCCGCGGCATTCTCAAATTCTGCAAAGCCGACCCGATGCGGATCGTCGTCGGCACCGCCGTGCTCGCCGCGATCGTGTCGCTGGACGGCGACGGCTCGACGACCTTCATGATCACCGTCTCGGCGATGTACCCGCTGTACAAGCGCCTGAAGATGAGCCTGGTCGTGATGACCGGTGTCGCCGCCATGGCCAACGGCGTGATGAACACCCTTCCGTGGGGCGGCCCGACCGCCCGCGCCGCGACCGCGCTGAAGCTCGACGCCAGCGACATCTTCGTCCCGATGATCCCGGCGCTCCTGGTGGGCCTGCTCTTCGTCTTCGTCCTCTCCTACGTCCTCGGTGTGCGCGAACGCCGGCGGCTGGGCGTGCTGACGCTGGACGACGTGCTGGAGGAGGAGAAGGAGACCGAGACGGTCCTCGTCGGTTCCGGTGGCTCCGGCGACGGCAAGGTCTCGATGCGCAAGGGCGCCGCGGCCGGTACGGGTGGCACGGGCTCCGGCACCGACGTTCCCGAGGGCGCCGGGGACTCCGCGGACTCCGCTGACGACGACGGCTTCCAGGGCCTCGACCCGAACCGGGAAACCCTGCGCCCCAAGCTCTACTGGTTCAACGCGCTCCTCACGGTCTCCCTGCTCACCGCCATGATCATGGAGTGGCTGCCGATCCCGGTGCTGTTCCTGATCGGCGCCGCGCTCGCCCTCTCCGTGAACTTCCCGCACATCCCCGCTCAGAGGGCCCGCCTGGCCGCCCACGCCGACAACGTCCTGAACGTCTCCGGCATGGTCTTCGCCGCCGCCGTCTTCACCGGCGTCCTCCAGGGCACCGGCATGGTCGACCACATGGCCAAGTGGATGGTGGACGTCATCCCCGGCAGCATGGGCCCGCACATGGCCCTCGTCACCGGCCTTTTGAGCCTGCCGCTCACGTACTTCATGTCGAACGACGGCTTCTACTTCGGTGTCCTGCCCGTCCTCGCCGAGGCCGGCGCCGCGCACGGTGTCACCCCGCTGGAGATGGCCCGCGCCTCGCTGGTCGGCCAGCCGCTGCACATGTCCAGCCCGCTCGTCCCGGCCGTCTACGTCCTGGTCGGCATGGCCAAGGTGGAGTTCGGCGACCACACCAAGTTCGTCGTGAAGTGGGCCGCCCTCACCTGCCTGGTCATCCTCGGCGCGGGCATGCTGTTCGGGATCATCTAGTGCCTCGGCAGGCAACGTTCGCCCCGTCGCGACGCCCGGCACGCACTCTCGCCGCACCGGGCACAAACCCAAGTACATCCAGTACGAGGGCATGCACCCGGCACGCCGAGAGCACGCACCGGACGCCGCTCCTTGACGGGCAAACGTTGCCTGCCGCGGCACTAGCCACCCCGTGGAGGACGTCATCGTGAGGCCCGGTGGGAACCGCGGCTGGCTGCTCCGCCTCGTCATCGCCTTCAGCTTCGCGCAGGGGGCGGTGTCGATGGCCCGGCCCGCCGTCTCCTACCGGGCCCTCGCACTGGGCGCGGACGAGCGCGCGATCGGTGTGATCGCCGGTGTCTACGCGCTGCTGCCCCTGTTCGCCGCCGTGCCCCTGGGCCGTCGCACCGACCACGGCCGCTGCGCACCCCTGCTGCCGGTCGGCGTGGTGCTCATATCCGGCGGCTGCGCCCTCAGCGGCGTCGCCGGCTCCCTGTGGACGATGGCCCTGTGGAGCGGGGTGATGGGCCTCGGGCACCTGTGCTTCGTCATCGGCTCCCAGTCCCTGGTCGCCCGCCAGTCCGCGCCGCACGAACAGGACCGCAACTTCGGCCACTTCACCATCGGCGCCGCCCTCGGCCAGCTGGTCGGCCCGGTCGTCGCGGGCGCGCTCATCGGCGGCGACGACATGGCCGGCAGCAGCGCGCTCGCCCTGATCGTGGCGGGTGCGACGGCGGCGGTCGCGTTCACCTCGCTGTGGCGCATCGAGCACCGCCGTACGGCGTCCGCGTCCCGCCCGGACAAGGGCGACCGGATCCCGGTCGGGGGCATCCTGCGCACCCGGGGGGTGCCGGCGGGCATCTTCATCAGCCTCGCCGTGCTGTCGGCGACGGACATCCTGACCGCCTACCTGCCGGTGGTCGGCGAACACCGTGGCATCGCGCCGTCCGTGATCGGCGTCCTGCTCAGTCTGCGCGCCGCGGCGACGATCGCCTGCCGTATGGTGCTCACGCCCCTGCTGCGGCTGCTCGGCCGAACCCTGCTGCTGACGCTCACCTGTCTGCTCGCGGCCCTTCTCTGCGCGGGCATCGCCCTGCCGGTGCCGGTGTGGGCGCTCGGCCTGCTGCTGGTCGCGCTGGGCTTCTGCCTGGGGGTCGGTCAGCCGCTGTCCATGACGACGGTCGTCCAGGCCGCCCCCGATGACGCCCGCTCCACGGCTCTGGCCCTGCGCCTGACCGGCAACCGGCTGGGCCAGGCCGCCGCGCCCGCCGCGGCGGGAGTGATCGCCAAAGTCGCGGGTGTGGCGGCGCCGTTCGTGATGCTGGGCGTGTTGTTGCTGCTGTCGTCCGGGGTCGCGGTGCGGTCGCCGAGGGAGCCGGAGGAACCAGAGGAGACGGGCGACCCTGATGAGCCGGACGGGCCCGACGCTTCGGAGGAGGAGGGCGGCGAGGTTCCCGAGGCACGAGGCGTGCCTATCGGCTGACGCGGACGATCGTGGTGGCCGTTTCGCTGCCGGTGGTGGTCGGAGTCTCCTGGGACCGGGGCGAAGAACCCGGCGGCACGGTCACGCCCCTCCACCGGACTTCACCGCCGCCGCCCACCCGGCGGGCTCCGGCACGGGGACGGCTGCCCTGCCCGGGGTGTCCGGTGCAGGCGCTGCTGCCCTGCCCGGGGCCTCCGGCGCAGGTGAGGCCACCCCGCCGCGCCCCTCGGGCACCGGCACCGCTGCTCGGCCGGTCGACCCCCACGCCCCCGCCGGGCCCCGCACCGGCGCACAGGTCGTACGAGAAGGCAGGCGCACTTCCCCAGCCAGGAGGTGTACGGCGCCCGGGGCCGTCCGGAGCTGCGCCTGATCACCTGCGGCGGCAGCCACGACCGCAGGAAGGGCTACTCCGGGAACGTGGTCGTCTTCGCCCACCTCACCGGCATCCGCTGACCCGGACCGCTCCCGGCCGGCGGCCTGACCGGACCGTCGGCCTTCTCACCAGATGGACCGAAGCCCCCGATCGTGTCCGGTCTCTTCCCCAGGCCGCGCACAATCCGTTAACTTCCGTGACCCACAGCCCCGTACGGCCCGCACGGGGCTTCCGACCGCGGAGCACCAGCGCCCTGATGACCCCTCGGGGGCACCTCATGACACGCGCCATCTCCCTGCACGACGTGAGCAAGTCCTACACGCGGGGCGCCCGCGTGGTGGACCGGCTGTCGCTGGACATCACACCCGGCGAGTTCCTCGTGCTGCTCGGCCCGTCCGGCTGCGGCAAGTCCACCGTGCTCAGAATGATCGCCGGGCTGGAGGAGATCGACGAGGGCCGACTGCTGCTCGACGGCGAGTACGCCAACGACCTGCCGCCGTCCGGCCGGGACATGGCGATGGTCTTCCAGAACTTCGCCCTGTACCCGAACATGACCAGCCGCGCGAACATCGGGTTCCCGCTGCGCATCGAGGATCCGGGCGCGGACCCCCGCCCGCGTGTCGACGCCACCGCCCGCATGCTGGGCATCGAGGACCTCCTCGACCGGCTGCCCGGCCAGCTCTCCGGCGGCGAACGCCAGCGGGTCGCCATGGGCCGGGCCATCGCCCGCCACCCCTCCGCGTTCCTGATGGACGAGCCGCTGTCCAACCTCGACGCCAAGCTCCGCACCCATCTGCGGGCCGAGATCTCCCGGCTCACCCAGGAGCTGGGCGTCACCACGATCTACGTCACCCACGACCAGGCCGAGGCCATGTCGCTCGGCGACCGCGTCGCCGTACTGCGCGGCGGTGTGCTCCAGCAGGTCGACAGCCCCCGCGTGGTCTACGCGCTGCCCAGCAACGTCTTCGTCGCCGCGTTCATCGGCACCCCCCGCATCAACCTGCTGCGCGGCCTGGTGCGTGCCCCGCTCGACGGGGCGATGACCATCAGCCTGGGCAAGCAGTTCCTGCGCCTGCCCGAGCCGCTCTCCCTGGACCACCAACTGCTGCGCGTCCAGCAGGGCCGCGAGGTCATCGTCGGGCTGCGCTCCGAGGCCGTCCGGATCGCCAAGCACAGCGCGGCCCGCCCCGGCGAGGTGCCGATCACCGGCCTGGTCGAGCACGTGGAGTTCCAGGGGCACGAGATCCTCGTCCACTTCGCCACCGGCTCCAGCCCCGCCGTCGTCCCCGAACTGGAGGCCCCGCGCCCCCGCCCCGGACGACCCGCCCGGCGGCGCCGCCGCGACGGCTCGGTCCTCACGCGGCTCCGGGAGCGGTCCGGGGCCGGGCGGGCCGGGCCCGTGATCGCCCTGGACCGCCCGGAGGCCGCCGCCGTCCCCGCGACCGCCGAAGCGCGCCTGCCCGGCGATCTCATCGTCCGCACCACCCCGGACCTGGCCCTCCGTCACGGCATGCAGGTACCGCTCCTCGTGGACCTCGCCCACCTCTTCGTCTTCGACCAGCACGGCGACCGGATCTGCCCGCACCCGGATCGTCTGCCCGACCTGGGGGAGTGAGGAGCGGCACATCCGGCCGCGGCCGTCCGCGTGCTGTGATGAGCAGGGGTGTCTGGCGCCAGAAAACTATCGTCGCTAGTTTATGTGTCGGACGACGACGCCCCGCCCCGGAGGATGCGCGATGAAGGCACATGACGGCATGTACATCGACGGCGCCTGGCGCCCCGCCGCCGGCCAGGACGTGATCGAGGTCGTGAACCCGGTCGACGAGCAGGTCATCGGCACGGTCCCGGCGGGCACCGCCGAGGACGTCGACGCCGCCGTACGGGCCGCCCGCGCCGCCCTGACGGGCTGGGCCGCGACCCCGCCCGCCCAGCGCGCGGCGCGCCTGGCCGCCCTGCGGGACGTGCTCGTGACCCGCGCGGACGAGATCGCCGAGACCGTCACGGCCGAGCTCGGCTCGCCGCTGAAGTTCTCGCAGGCCGTCCACGCGGGCGTGCCGATCGCGGTGGCGGGCTCCTACGCCGAGCTCGCGGCGACGTACGCCTTCGAGGAGAAGACCGGCAACTCGGTCGTGTACCACGAGCCGGTCGGTGTCGTGGCCGCGATCACGCCCTGGAACTACCCGCTGCACCAGATCGTCGCCAAGGTCGCCCCGGCCCTCGCGGCCGGCTGCACGGTCGTGGTGAAGCCCGCCGAGGACACCCCCCTGGTCGCCCGGCTGTTCGCCGACGCCGTGCACGAGGCCGGGCTCCCGGCGGGCGTCTTCAACCTGGTCACCGGCCTCGGCCCGGTCGCGGGACAGGCCCTCGCCGAGCACCCCGGCGTCGACCTGGTCTCCTTCACCGGCTCCACCGCCGTCGGACGGCAGATCGCCGCGATCGCCGCCGGACAGATCAAGAAGGTCGCCCTCGAACTGGGCGGCAAGTCCGCCAACGTCATCCTCCCGAGCGCCGACCTGGCCAAGGCGGTCAACGTCGGGGTCGCCAACGTCATGTCCAACTCCGGGCAGACGTGCAGCGCCTGGACGCGGATGCTGGTCCACCGCGACCGGTACGACGAGGCCGTCGAGCTCGCCGCTGCCGCCGCCGCCAAGTACGGCGACCGGATCGGCCCGGTCGTCAACGCCAAGCAGCAGAACCGGGTGCGCGGCTACATCGAGAAGGGTGTCACGGAGGGCGCCCGCCTGGTCGCCGGCGGCCCCGAAGCCCCGCGCGAGCAGGGCTGGTTCGTCGCCCCGACCGTCTTCGCGGACGTCACCGAGGACATGACCATCGCCCAGGAGGAGATCTTCGGCCCGGTCCTGTCGATCCTGAAGTACGAGGACGAGGAGGACGCCCTGCGCATCGCCAACGGCACGGTGTACGGCCTGGCCGGCGCCGTCTGGGCCGGTGACGAGGCGGAGGCGGTGGCGTTCGCGCGCCGGATGGAGACCGGCCAGGTCGACATCAACGGCGGCCGCTTCAACCCCCTCGCGCCCTTCGGCGGCTACAAGCAGTCCGGCGTGGGCCGCGAACTCGGCGTGCACGGCCTGGCCGAGTACCTCCAGACCAAGTCCCTCCAGTTCTAGTCAGGGAGTCCCTTCCGTCATGGCTGTCCGCGCCGCCGTCCTGCCCGCCATCGGCTCCCCGCTGGAGATCACCGGCATCGACCTGCCCGACCCCGGACCCGGCCAGGTCCGCGTCCGGCTCGCCGCCGCCGGGGTCTGCCACTCCGACCTGTCCCTGTCCGACGGCACCATGCGCGTGCCCGTCCCCGCCGTCCTCGGCCACGAAGGCGCCGGCACGGTCGTCGCCGTCGGCGAGGGCGTCGGCCACGTCTCGCCCGGCGATGGGGTCGTCCTCAACTGGGCCCCGTCCTGCGGCGCCTGCCACGCCTGCTCGCTCGGAGAGGTGTGGCTGTGCGCCAACGCCCTCAGCGGCGCCGCCGACGTCTACGCCCGCACCACCGAGGGCACCGACCTCCACCCCGGCCTGAACGTCGCCGCGTTCGCCGAGGAGACGGTCGTCTCCGCGTCCTGCGCCCTGCCGGTCCCGGACGGCGTCCCGCTGACCGACGCGGCCCTCCTCGGCTGCGCCGTCCTCACCGGTTACGGCGCCGTCCACCACTCGGCCCGGGTCCGGGCCGGCGAGACGGTCGCGGTGTTCGGCGTCGGGGGAGTGGGTCTCGCCACCCTCCAGGCCGCCCGGATCGCGGGTGCCTCGAAGATCGTCGCGGTGGACGTGTCCGCCGAGAAGGAGGAGCTGGCCCGGGCGGCCGGCGCCACCGACTACGTCGTCGCCTCCGACACCACCGCCCGCGAGATCCGCGGCCTCACCGGCAAGCAGGGCGTCGACGTCGCCGTGGAGTGCGCCGGACGCGCGGTCAGCATCCGCGCGGCCTGGGACTCGACCCGCCGCGGCGGCCGCACCACGGTCGTCGGCATCGGCGGCAAGGACCAGCAGGTCACCTTCAACGCCCTGGAGATCTTCCACTGGGGCCGCACCCTCTCCGGCTGCGTCTACGGCAACTCCGACCCGGCTCAGGACCTCCCTGTCCTGGCCGAGCACATCCGGGCGGGCCGCCTCGACCTGAGCGCGCTGGTGACCGAGCGCATCTCCCTGGACGGCATTCCGGCGGCCTTCGAGAACATGCTCGCGGGCAAGGGCGGCCGGGCCCTGGTCGTCTTCTAGTGCCGCGGCAGGCAACGTTTGCCCGTCAAGGAGCGGCGTCCGGTGCGTGCTCTCGGCGTGCCGGGTGCATGCCCTCGTACTGGATGTACTTGGGTTTGTGCCCGGTGCGGCGAGAGTGCGTGCCGGGCGTCGCGACGGGGCGAACGTTGCCTGCCGCGGCACTAGTCCCGGCTCCGGCGTACCCCGGCCTCCTCGCGAGGCCGGGGTCTTCGGCATGTCCGGGCCCGCGGTCGATGCCGAGTACAGGCAAAACTCCTGGTGTGCGACCCGTTGACGGGCATACCGTCCGGTCAGTACGTTCCCCGGAACTCGAGCCACCCCCCGTTCCGTCCCCCGCACCCCCCGGAGCGTGCACCGCATGGACACGGCACCTTCCGCTCAGCCCGTCACGACCACGCCCGCCGTCGGCAACCGCCGCCGGGTGGCCACCGCGGCGGCGCTCGCCTCGGCCGTCGAGTGGTACGACTACTTCGTCTTCGGCATCGCCGCCGCCCTCGTGCTCGGCGACCTCTACTTCCCCGCCGGCAGCGCCACGGCAGGCGTCCTCGCCTCGTTCGCGACCTTCGCCGTCGGCTTCCTCGCCCGCCCCGTCGGCGGCATCGTCGCCGGCCACCTCGGCGACAAGCGCGGCCGCAAGCCGATGCTCGTCCTCGCGCTCACCCTCATGGGCGTGTCCACCACGGCCATCGGCCTGCTGCCGACCTACGACACGATCGGCGTGGCCGCCCCGATCCTGCTCGTCCTGCTCCGGGTCGCGCAGGGCGTCGCCGTCGGCGCGCAGTGGGGCGGCGCGATGCTGCTGGCCACCGAGTACGCCCCGGAGGGCAAACGCGGTGTCTACGGCAGTGTCGTCCAGCTCGGCGTCCCCATCGGCGTGGTCACCGCCAACACCGTCTTCCTGCTGGCCGGAGCCCTCACCACCGACTCGGCGTTCGCGGCCTGGGGCTGGCGCGTGCCGTTCCTGGTCGGGCTGCTGGTCCTCGCCCTCGCCTGGTACATCCACACGCGCGTCGAGGAGACCCCGGCGTTCCGCGAGGCCGAGCGGGCGCTCGCCGAGCAGGAGGAGGCCGAGCAGAGCTCGCCGCTGCGCACGATCCTGCGCGGCCACCTCGGCACCGTGTTCCTGGCCGGCGGCTCCTTCGCGGTGAACACCGCCACCTTCTACATCCTCATCACCGGCGTCCTCGACTACACGACCCGCGAGCTGGACATGAAGAAGAGCGCGGTGCTCACCGTCTCGCTCTGCGTCAGCCTCACCCAGCTCGTACTGATCCCGGCAGCCGCGGCGCTCTCCGACCGCGTCGGCCGCATCCGGATCTACGCCCTCGGCGCGGCCGGCATCGCCCTGTGGGCCGTACCGCTCTTCCTGCTGATCGACACGGGTTCCCTGCTGTGGCTCGCGGTCGGCACGTTCGTCGCCAGCTGCTTCCTGAGCATCATGTACGGCCCCCAGGCCGCCCTGTTCGCCGAGCTGTTCACGCCCGAGATGCGCTACACCGGCGCCTCCCTCGGCTATCAGATCGCGGCCGTGGCGGGCGGCGGGCTCGCCCCCTTCATGATGGTGCTGCTGCTGGAGGCGACGGGCACGTCGATGGCGGTGTCCGGGTACATCGTCGCGCTCTCGGTGATCGCCCTGGTGTCGATCAAGATCCTCGCGGACCGGGCGCGCGCGGCGGAGGCGTCGACGGACGCCGAGTCGGGGTCGGACGCCGGGACGGAGACGAGCGCCGAGACGGAGATGAAGTCGGAGCCGGAGGTGAAGGCCGAGACGGAGACGAAGGCCGAGTCAGCGGGCTGAGTCCTCGGCCTCCTTGGCCTCCTCGGCCCTCTCGGCCTCCTCGGGCCGTGGCTCCGGAACCGCTCCCGGAGCCACGGCCCGCGCCGCCGCCCGCGACCTCGACCGGGACACCGCCACACCGGCCAGGCACAGCACACCGCCCACCAGCGTGAGCACCCCCGGCACCTCGCCGAGGAAAAGCCACGACATCAGGACGACCAGCGCGGGCGCCGCGTACGTCGTCGCGCCCATCTTGCTCGCGGTCGTGCGGGACAGGGCGTACGCCCACGTCGTGAAGGCCAGCGCGGTCGGGAAGACGCCCAGGTAGACCATGTTGAGCGTCGCCGAGGCGGGCGCCGACGCGGCCTCCTGGAACGAGCTGCCCCGTGAACGGCAGGCACAGCACCGCGCCGACCAGGCAGCCGAACGTCGTCACCTGCAGCGGGCTCGCCGTGCCCAGCGCCGGCTTCTGCGCCACGACACCACCGGCGTACGCGATCGCCGCCAGCTGCCCCCAGCATGGAACACGGACGGTTCGGCCACCGCCGAAGTGTCCAGGGCGTGGCCTACGCCGTGCGCCGCACCTGCTCGTACTGCTGCGCCAGCCCGTCCAGCAGGGCCGTCAGCCCGGTCTCGAAGGCGCGCTCGTCGATCTTCTCCTGCTGCTCGGCGAGGAGATGGGCCTGCTGGAGATGGGGGTAGTCGGCGGGGTCGTAGGCGCTCGCGTCGTCCACGAAACCCCCGGCGAAGGATCCGAGCGCGGAGCCCATCACGAAGTACCGCATCAGCGCGCCGATGGACGTGGCCTGCGCCGGCGGCCAGCCCGCGGCGACCATCGCGCCGTAGACGGCGTCCGCGAGGCGCAGCCCGGCCGGGCGGCGGCCGGGGCCGCGGGCCAGCACCGGCACGATGTTCGGGTGGTCGCGCAGGGCGGCCCGGTAGGAGACGGCCCAGTCGTGCAGCGCGGTCCGCCAGTCCCGGCCGTCCTGGAACATCGACAGGTCCACCTGGCCGCTCACGGAGTCGGCGACCGCCTCCAGGATCTCGTCCTTGGTGCGGAAGTGGTTGTACAGCGAGGGCCCGCTGACGCCCAGTTCGGCGGCGAGCCGCCGCGTGGAGACGGCGGCCAGACCCTCCGCGTCCACGAGCGCGCGGGCCGTCTCGACGATCCGGTCGGTGCTGAGCAAGGGCTTGCGCGGTCGGGCCATGGCGCACATAGTAGGGCTGCACAGCAAAACTAGCAGTGCTAATTTAAATGTACGGCTTTCAATGGGGTGACCTGTGGTGAATCTGGAGCTCAGCGAGGAGCAGAGCGCGGTCCGGCAGCTCGCGCGGGACTTCGTGGAGCGCGAGATCACCCCGCACGTCGTCGCGTGGGACCGTGCCGAGGAGGTCGACCGGGCGATCGTGAAGAAGCTCGGCGAGGTGGGCTTCCTGGGCCTGACGATCGACGAGGAGTACGGCGGCTCCGGCGGCGACCACCTCGCGTACTGCCTGGTCACGGAGGAGCTGGGCCGGGGCGACTCGTCGGTGCGCGGCGTCGTCTCGGTCTCCCTCGGGCTGGTCGCCAAGACCGTCGCCGCCCATGGCAGCGAGGAGCAGAAGCGCCGCTGGCTGCCCGGCCTGACGTCCGGCGCGTCGGTCGGCTGCTTCGGCCTGACCGAGCCGGGCACGGGCTCGGACGCGGGCAGTCTCGCGACCCGGGCGGTACGGGACGGCGACGACTACGTCCTGAGCGGCACCAAGACGTTCATCACCAACGGCACCTGGGCCGACGTCGTCCTGCTCTTCGCCCGCTCCACGGAGGCCCCCGGCCACAAGGGCGTCTCCGCCTTCCTCGTCCCCACCGACACGCCCGGCCTGACCCGCCGCACCATCCACGGCAAGCTCGGGCTGCGCGGCCAGGCCACCGCCGAACTCGTTTTTCAGGACGTGCGCGTACCGGCCTCCGCCCTGCTGGGGGAGGAGGGCAAGGGCTTCTCGATCGCCATGTCGGCCCTCGCCAAGGGCCGGATGTCGGTCGCGGCGGGCTGCGTGGGCATAGCCCAGGCCGCCCTGGACGTGGCCGTGCGGTACGCGGGGGAGCGCGAGCAGTTCGGCAGGACCATCGCCCACCACCAGCTCGTCCAGGAGCTGCTCGCCGACATCGCCCTCGACGTCGACGCCGCCCGCCTGCTCACCTGGCGGGTCGCCGACCTGATCGACCGGGGGCGGTCGTTCGCCGTGGAGTCGTCCAAGGCCAAGCTGTTCGCCTCGGAGGCCGCCGTCCGCGCCGCGAACAACGCGCTCCAGGTCTTCGGCGGCTACGGCTACATCGACGAGTATCCGGCGGGCAAGCTGCTGCGGGACGCCCGCGTGATGACCCTCTACGAGGGCACGAGCCAGATCCAGAAGCTGGTCATCGGGCGGGCGCTGACGGGGGTCTCGGCGTTCTGAGTACGCGCCTGAGTATTTCGGCGGATGTGGCGCGGGCCACGTCCGCCGATGCTTTCCCCCATGAGTGACACACCGGGCAAGCAGCAGAACACGGCCGCCTTCTACGGCCAGGCCGTCGCCTCCTTCGCCGTCGCCATGGCGGCCACCGCCATCGGCATCTACCAGCTGAGCGCCGACGCCTGGGTGCGGGCCTTCCTCGCCATCGCCGTCCTGTACCTGGTCACCTCGGCCTTCACCCTGTCCAAGGTGATCCGGGACCGGCAGGAGAGCGCAGGGGCGGCCCCCTCGTACGCCCCCTACGAGAAGCGCTGAGCGGCCGCACTAAGCGCTCGCTCACCGTCGGCGGTATGGTGTTGCTCCTGCCAGTGGAGAGGGGCGAGCGATGAGTACGGCGGAGGAGACGGCCGGCGGCGAGGCGCAGGCGTGGGGCGAGGTCACGCCCGACGCGGCGCGGCGGCTGCTGGTCGCCGCGGTGGAGGCCTTCGCCGAGCGTGGCTACCACGCCACGACGACCCGCGACATCGCGGGCCGCGCCGGGATGAGCCCGGCGGCGCTCTACATCCACTACAAGACCAAGGAAGATCTGCTGCACCGCATCAGCAGGATCGGGCACGAGAAGGCCCTGGAGATCCTGCGGACGGCGTCCCGGCGCGAGGGCAGCCCCACCGAGCGGCTCGCCGACGCGGTGAGCTCCTTCGTGCGCTGGCACGCGGGCGGGCGCACCACCGCGCGGGTCGTGCAGTACGAACTCGAGTCGCTCGGGCCCGACGCCCGCGCCGAGATCCTCGCGCTCCGTCGCCAGGTCGACGGCGAGGTACGCGGGATCATCGAGGAGGGCACGCGCTCGGGCGAGTTCGAGGTCATCGACGTGCACGGCACGACGCTGGCCGTGCTGTCCCTCTGCATCGACGTGGCGCGGTGGTTCAACGTCGACGGGCCCCGGACGCCGGAGCAGGTCGGCGAGTTGTACGCCGACCTCGTGCTGCGGATGGTCGGGGCCCGGGGTGCGACGGCCTGAGGTCCGGGAGCCCGGGTCTCAGAGGTAGTAGCGCGCCACGGACTCGGCGACACAGACCGGCTTGTCGCCGCCCTCGCGCTCGACGCTGAAGGCGACGGCCACCTGGACGCCGCCCGGCACCTCGTCGACGGCGCTGATCGTCGCCGTGGCCCGCAGCCGGGAGTCGACGGGGACGGGGGCGGGGAAACGCACCTTGTTCGTGCCGTAGTTGACGCCCATCTTCACGCCCTCGACCGCGATCAGCTGCGGCCCGAAGAGGGGCAGCAGCGACAGGGTCAGATAGCCGTGCGCGATGGTGGTGCCGAAGGGGCCGGCGGCGGCCTTCTCCGGGTCGACGTGGATCCACTGGTGGTCGCCGGTGGCCTCCGCGAAGAGGTCGATCCGCTTCTGGTCGATGTCGAGCCAGTCGGTGTACCCCAGGTGGTCGCCCACCGCCGACTTCAGGTCGTCGACGGACGTGAAGATCCTCGGCTCTGCCATGTCTTCCAGGCCTCTCGTGTACAGGGGGTCTGCGCGCTCAATCTCTAAGCGACTGCTTAGCATGGTCGGCCGTGGGGGCTGTGTCAACGGACTGGGTAGGGTTCGAGGGGTGCCCCAGATTCCAGAGAAGATCCATGAGCTCACGGTCGGCCAGCTCGCGGCGCGCAGCGGCGCCGCCGTCTCGGCCCTGCACTTCTATGAGTCCAAGGGCCTGATCGCCAGTCGCCGGACCTCGGGCAACCAGCGCCGGTACGCGCGTGACACGCTCCGCCGGGTCGCCTTCATCCGGGCCGCGCAACGGGTCGGCATCCCGCTGGCGACGATCCGCGAAGCGCTCGCGGAACTCCCCGAGGAGCGCACGCCCACCCGGGAGGACTGGGCGCACCTCTCCGAAGTCTGGCGGACCGAACTGGAAGAGCGCATCAATCAGCTGAACCGGCTGCGGGATCACCTCGCCGACTGCATCGGCTGCGGCTGCCTCTCCCTCGAATCCTGCGTCCTGTCCAACCCCGACGACGCCTTCGGTGAACGCCTCACGGGTTCCCGCCTGATGGTCGACCGGGGCGGTCGCGGGTAACGCCCGCCCGGCTCGCCCCGTACTCCGCCAGCCCGGCCGCGACCAGTTCGGCGTTCGACCCCGCCCGCTGCCCGTCCGGCCGGACCAGGACGTCCTCCAGCCCGATCCGCGTGGCCAGGCCCAGCCGGCCGGCGAGCCGCAGCACCGGCCAGGCGCCCCCGTCCTCGCCGTGCAGCAGCACCGGGCGTCCGTGCGCGGTCCCGATGCCGGACAGCAGCGCCCGCGCGGAGGAAGCGGCGGCCGACGGGTCCGTGTCCGTCACCTCTGCCAGGACCCTCACAACCTTCGGCCCGAGCGGTGAGACCGCGAACCGCTCGGCCCCGTCCGTGCCCGACCAGATGCCGGCCTCCACGCCCACCCCGAGCTCCATGAGCAGCGCGGCCGTCTCCTCCGCCCCCGGCTCGTGCCAGTTGACCGAGGCGTGGTCGGGCAGCACGGTCCAGTCGCGGATCCGCTCCAGCCGGGCGGTGGGGCCGGGCTCCGCCCACGCGCCCGTGGTCACGCCCACCGGCACCGCTACCCGCGCCCGGATCGCCGACAGCACCGGCGCGAGCACCCGCGGCGACAACGTGTCCCGCCCGCAGGGCGTTTTGGGATGGACATGGATGTCCGTCGCCCCGGCGGCGACGGCCTCGGCGGCCGAGTCGGCGATCGACTCGGGTGTCAGCGGCACGGCCACACCGTCAGCGGCCGTCCGCGAACCGTTCAGGCACACCTGCATCATGCCGTCGATGGTGCCAGTCGCCACCGACAGTGGGGGTGCGGCATCCCCGGCGCACCCCCCCGCACCCGCTTCCGTCAAGCCGACACCAACAGCCTCGTCCGCCGGGCGTACGCCAGGGACTCGGGCGTGAGCACGGGGCGCGGCACCAGGATTCCGCAGTCCGTGCAGACCGGACCGGACGAGGGTTCGTGGTCCAGGTCGTACCTCCACACCAGCTGCTGCCCGTCGCACACCGGGCAGTACGAGCCCGGCTCGCGCTCCAGCGCTGCGATCAGCCGGCGCAGCACCTCGGCCAGCGGTTCACGGGGATGGACCGCCGGATCGTCGCACCACGCCACACCGAAGCCGCCCCAGGTCAGCCGGTGCCAGTCGTCCACACTGCCCGGCCTGCGCAGCCCGTCGTGCTTCTCCTTCTTGCGGCGCTCGGCGAACTCGACCTCGTAGGCCAGCCAGACCGCCCGCGCCTCCTCCAGTTCGTCCAGTGCGGCCACGAGCCGCACCGGATCGGGGGAGCGGTCCTCGGGACCGAACCCCGCCCGGGAGCAGAGGTGGTCCCAGGTCGCCCTGTGTCCGTAAGGCGCGAACCTCTCAAGGCACTTGCGCAGCGAATAACGCCGCAAGGCCAGATCGCACCGCGGATCGCGGACCTGTCTCGCCAGACTCCGGAAACCCGCCATCGTCCTGCACCTCCGTCACACCTGCACCTGTAATCCGGTCACTTCGGCGTCGTCGTACGGACGTCGCCGAATAGACGTATCGACAAGCGAATCGGCTCCATCCGATTTCAAATGGCCTCCATAAGCGGCCCGAAGAGGCTCGCGAGTCGACTGCCGTGGCCCGTGTGCCTGTTGTGCTGACTTCAAAAAGTGACGCTCGTTCATCTTCAAGCCGGGGGATACCGGCGGTAACATCCGGCCCACCCCCGTCGGGAGGAGCCCCCCATGCCACGGCGTGCCCCACGCACCGTTCTCGACAGAATGAGAACTCCCAGCGGAATCCCCGGGTTCCTGAAGACAGCATCGGTATGCACCCTGATCGCAGGTCTCTTGTCGCCGCTTGCCCCGGCTGCCGCCTCGGAAACAGCTGCGGCACAGGTCACGGCCGCGGCGAACGACCACTGCGGCAACCAGTGTTCGGACATCCTCCCGCCCGGCCAGAACGGCAACGCCACCCTCGCCCAGATCCTCCTCAACCAGGCCTTCGGCATCCAGCCCGAGCACGCCGAGGACCAGCTCGGGCCTTACGCCAACCTGGCCAAGGGCCACCCCGGCCTCACCAGCGACAAGATCAACGACTTCTTCAACGACGCGTCCTTCGGGGTGCCCGCCGACCAGGTCGCCTCCAGCGTCAAACCCGCCGGCCGCGGTGACGTGACGATCGTCCGGGACAAGAAGACCGGTGTGCCGCACATCACCGGTACCACCAGATACGGCACGGAGTTCGGCGCCGGCTATGCGGCGGCCCAGGACCGGCTGTGGCTGATGGACGTCTTCCGGCACGTGGGGCGCGGTCAGCTGACCTCCTTCGCGGGCGGTGCGCCCTCCAACCAGGGCCTCGAACAGCAGTTCTGGCGGCACGCCCCGTACAGCGAGGCCGATCTGCAGGCGCAGATCGACAACGCCGTGGCCACCAACGGCGAACGCGGACAGCAGGCCCTCGCCGACGCCAGGGCCTACCTCGACGGCATCAACTCCTACATCGACGCCTCCGACAGCGGGCGCACCTTCCCCGGTGAGTACGTACTCACCGGGCACAAGGACTCAGTCACCAACGCCGGAACCATCGAGCACTTCAAGATCACCGACCTGGTCGCGCTGGCCTCCGTCATCGGCGCGCTGTTCGGCTCCGGCGGAGGCGGCGAGGTGAACAACGCCCTCTCGCTCCTGGCCGCCCAGGAGAGGTACGGCGTCACCGAGGGCACCAAGGTCTGGGAGTCCTTCCGGATGCGCAACGACCCGGAGGCCGTCCTCACCCAGCAGGACGGCAGCTTCCCGTACGGCACCAAGCCGGCCGACCCGCAGGGCACGGCGCTGCCCGACGCCGGCTCGGTGGAGCCGGAGCCGCTCGTGTACGACCGCACCGGCAGCGCCGCGACGGCCGCCGCGACCGGCGCGTCCGGTCAAGCGGCGAAAACCGCCACGTCGTCCGCCAAGCGCGGCATGTCCAACGCCCTCGTGGTCAGCGGCGAACACACCGCCAGTGGCCACCCCGTCGCCGTGTTCGGTCCGCAGACCGGCTACTTCGCCCCCCAGCTGCTCCTGCTCCAGGAGATCCAGGGCCCGGGCATCAGCGCCCGCGGCGCCTCCTTCGCGGGCCTGAGCATGTACGTCGAACTCGGCCGTGGCCAGGACTACGCGTGGAGCGCCACGACCTCCGGCCAGGACATCATCGACTCCTTTGCCGTCGAGCTGTGCCAGGACGACTACCACTACCTGTACCGCGGCACCTGCACGCCGATGGAGAAGATCGAGCAGAAGAACGCCTGGAAGCCCACGGTCGCCGACGGCACGGCGGCCGGCTCGTACACCATGCGCGTCTGGCGCACGAAGTACGGCCCCGTCGAGTACCGCGCGACGGTCGGCGGCAAGAAGGTCGTCTACACCACCCTGCGCTCGTCCTTCCTGCACGAGGCAGACTCCATCATCGGCTTCCAGATGCTGAACGACCCGGACTACGTCAAGGGCCCGGACACCTTCCAGAAGGCCGTCCAGCACATCAACTACACCTTCAACTGGTTCTACGCCGACTCCGAGCACACCGCGTACTACAACAGCGGCGACAACCCGGTCCGCGCGAGCGGCGTCGACGCCGAGTTCCCGGTGTGGGCGCGGCCGGCCTACGAGTGGCGCGGCTGGAATCCGGCGACCAACACGGCCGACTACACCCCGCCCTCCGCCCACCCCCACTCCACCGACCAGGACTACTACGTCTCCTGGAACAACAAGCAGGCCAGGGACTACACGACCGCGCCCTGGGGCAACGGTTCGGTGCACCGCGGCAACCTCCTCGAGGACCGGGTGAAGAAGCTGGTCCGGCAGGGCGGGGTGACCCGGGCCGCCCTGGTGAAGGCCATGGCCGACGCCGCACTGGCGGACCTGCGGGCCGAGGACGTCCTGCCCAGGCTCCTGAAGGTCGTCACCAGCTCGCCCGTCACCGACCCGGCCGCGTCGGCCGCCGTCGGCAAACTCCAGGCCTGGGTCGCCGCCGGCGGCAAGCGCACGGAGACCACCGCCGGCTCGAAGAAGTACGCCGACACCGACGCGATCCGCATCCTGGACGCCTGGTGGCCGCTCCTGGTCAAGGCCGAGTTCGAACCGGGCCTCGGCAGCGACCTCTACACGGCCGTCACTGCCAACCTCCCCGTCGACGAGTCCCCCTCGGCCGCGCACGGCCCGACCGGCTCCCACGCGGGAAGCTCCTTCCAGTACGGCTGGTGGAGCTATGTCGACAAGGACATCCGCACGGTCCTCGGTGAGCAGGTGAAGGGGCCGCTGGCCCGCACGTACTGCGGCGACGGCAACTTCGGCGCCTGCCGGGACACCCTCATCGGCACCCTGAAGCAGGCGGCCGCGAAGACCGCGGCCCAGGTCTACCCCGGCGACGACGTGTGCGCGGCGGGCGACCAGTGGTGCGCCGACTCGATCAACCACCGCACCCTCGGCGGCATCAAGCACGGCAAGATCAGCTGGCAGAACCGGCCGACCTACCAGCAGGTCGTGGAGTTCACCTCACACCGGTGACGACCACGCACCGGTGACGACCGCGCACCGGTGACGACCGCGCACCGGTGACGACCGCGCACCGGTGTCGACCGCGCACCGGTGTCGTCCGCGCACCGGTGTCGTCCGCGCACCGGTGTCGTCCGCGCACCGGTGTCGTCCGCGCACCGGTGTCGTCCGCGCACCGGTGTCGACCGCGCACCGGTGTCGACCGCGCACCGGTGTCGACCGCGCACCGGTGTCGACCGCGCACCGGTGACCACCTCACACCCGGTGACGCGTGAACCGGCGGCGGGTCAGCGCACGCGGCCCGCCGCCAGCACCAGCCGGGCCAGCTCCGCGTGCAGGATGTCGCTGTGCGCACCGGCCGGCGGCCCGCCGCGTCGGACCACCGCGGCCGCGTCGACGTTCACGCACCCCGAGGCGGGCAGTCTCGCCTCCAGGGCCTCGGCGAGGGTGTAGGCACGCGTGCCCGGCACCGCCTGCACCCCGTCGTGGCCCATCGCGCCCCACTTGGCGCCCAGGGCCCGCCTCAGGTCCAGGTCGGTGACCGACCGGCTGTCGCCCGCCATCCGCGAGGCCAGCGGGTACATCGTCCCCAGGGCCGCGTCGTGCCGGGAGTGGCAGCACACCAGGGGCCCGTCGACGCGGTTCTGCTGCCCCTGGAGCACCCCTCCGGCCCGGGCGTCGTGCGGCAGCCGGGCCGCGAACGCGTAGTGCGAGAAGGCCCCTTGGAGCAGCGTCACCGACTTCACCGTGCGCACGCCCTCGGGCAGGCCCCGCAGGGCGAACGACACCAGCCGCGCGCCGAAACTGTGCCCGACCAGGTGCACCCGCACCTTCGGAGCCGCCTTCGCGAGCTGCCCGACGACCCGGCCCAGGCCCCGCTCCCCGACGGTTCCCGCACGCCGCTTCATCGCGTGGTACGTCGCCTGCCGCAGCAGCTCGTGCGCACCGTCCCAGGGGTTGGGGATCCTGAATCCCTCCCGCAAACCGGACGCTTCGAGCTCCGCCAGTGCCCGCGCGAACTCCTCGCAGGCCGCCGCCGACGACCCGGCGAACATCTCCGGCTCACTCTGCGGCACGCCCTCCGCCACCGTGTCCGCCGTGAACAGTGCCTGCGGCCCGGGCGCCACCACCTCCACCAGGGTCCGCACCAGCCGCCCGAACTCCTCCAGTTCGGCCTCCTCCGGCGGCTGCTGCTCCAGCAGCCGGGCGATCTGGCCGACCAGGATCGCCCGGCCCGGAAACGTCTCCAGCAGCGCGTGCCGGGTGTCCTTGTCCAGCACCGGACGCCTCGCCGGCTCGGCCGCCACGGCCCGCGGGAAGTCCGGGATCGGCTCGTCGGAGAACCGCATCGCCGGCCACAGCACCCCGACGTATCCGACCCGGGCCGCCGGGGCCAGCCGCGGCACGGGCGCGAAGAAGCGGTCGTAGAGGCGGTTCGCGCCCGAGCGGTCGGTGTTCCAGCCGTGCGCGAAGACGATCAGATCGCGCACACCCCGCTCGGTCACCCCGGCGAGCAGCCGGTCGCGCCCGCGGCCCCCGGGGTCCCCGTCCGCGTCGAAGGTCAGCTCCCAGTAGGGAGTCACACTCATCGCCGGATCCGGCATGACAGGCCCCCTGGTCCCCGGGTGACGCCACGATGTGGCGTATCGTCCTGCCAACGGGGGAGCTTGGCCATACGTCACGGGCGCATTCGCCTCAGCGGTAGAGCAGGTACGTCCGCCGCGTCCTGCGGAACGCCGCCAGATCCCCCTGCCACCCCGCCACCACATCGTCGGTGTCGGCGCCCGCGTCGATCATCGTCCGCACGCGGGTGGAGCCGGTGAGCTTGTCGATCCAGTTGTCCGGGCGCCAGGCGAAACCGCTCCATACCTGCTTGGCGGTGACGAGCAGGGCGATCCCCGTGCGGACCGGATCGAAGGCGGCCCGGTCGTGCACATGGACCTGTACACCGCCGATCGTCTTCCCCTGGAACTTCGAGAAGGTGGGCGCGAAGTAGGCCTCCCTGAACCGGACCCCGGGCAGGGCGAGTTCGTTCGCCGCGGCCGCCCAGCGCCGGTCGACGCCCTCCGCGCCCAGCAGCTCGAACGGCCGGGTCGTGCCCCGCCCCTCCGACAGGTTCGTGCCCTCGAACAGACACGTCCCCGAGTACACCAGGGCCGTCTCCGGAGTCGGCATGTTCGGGCTCGGCGGCACCCAGGGCAGCCCGGAGGCGTCGTAGAAGTCCGAGCGCCTCCAGCCGGACATCGTCACGGTCTCCAGGGTCACGGCCTCGGTCAGGAACTCCTCGTTGAACAGCCGCGCCAGCTCGGCGACGGTCATCCCGTGTGCCTGGGAGACGGGCTGCCGCCCGACGAACGTGGCGAACTCCTTGTGCAGGACCGGGCCGAGGGCCGCGCGGCCGGTCACCGGGTTCGGCCGGTCCAGCACGACGAACCGCTTGCCGGCGAGCTGGGCGGCCTCCATGCAGTCGTACAGCGTCCAGATGTACGTGTAGAAGCGGGCGCCGACGTCCTGGATGTCGAAGACGACGGTGTCCACACCGGACGCGGTGAAGATGTCCGCGAGCGCCCGGCCGCTCTTGAGGTACGTGTCGTAGACGGGCAGGCCGGTCGCCGGGTCGTCGTGACGGCCCTCGGAGCCGCCGGCCTGGGCGGTGCCACGGAAGCCGTGCTCCGGGCCGAAGACGGCGGTGAGGCCGACGCGGGTGTCGGCGTGCATGACGTCGACGATGTGGCGGGCGTCGCGGGTGATGCCGGTGGGGTTGGTGACGATGCCGACCTTCTGGCCGTCGAGCAGGGAGTAGCCGTCCTGGGCGAGTCGTTCGAAGCCGGTGCGCAGTCGCCTGCGGCGCTGGGCGGCGGACGCGGTGGACGTGGCCGATACGGCTGCCGCCGTGGCGGTGGTGATGACAGCTCGTCTGGAAGGGCGCATAGGGTGACCTCCTTGAGCGGGGACGGCCGGCATGGGCACGGTATGCGCTTCCGCGGGCCGTGGGGAGGCCGCGGGCCGCCTGTGGCCTGTCGCGCCCACGCGGCGGAGCCGCATATGGGTACAGCCCCGCGCTCCTCAAGGGGGGTGTCGACACCCCTTCCGTGGTACATACCGACCGGTTAGTCTGGTGCCATTGCAGAGCCGCGACTGAGGAGACCGATGGTGGGAGCCTTTCAAGAGGCCGGAGTCGTTGTCACGGGGGCCGGCGGCGGGATCGGGGCCGCGCTCGCCCGGCGGTTCGCCGCCGAAGGGGCCCGGGTCGTCGTCAACGACCTCGACGCCGAGCGGGCCAAGCAGGTCGCGGACGGCATCGGCGGCATCGCCGTGCCCGGCGACGCCTCGGCGATCGTCGCCGACGCCCGCGACGCGCTCGGCGGGACCGTCGATGTCTACTGCGCCAACGCCGGTGTCGCCGCCGACGGCATCGCACCCGGGCAGCCGCTGGACGAGAAGGCGTGGGCCCTGTCCTGGGACGTGAACGTCATGGCTCATGTGCGGGCCGCGCAGGAACTGCTGCCCGCCTGGCTGGAGCGCGGCAGCGGCCGGTTCGTCTCCACCGTGTCCGCCGCCGGGCTGCTCACCATGATCGGCGCCGCGCCCTACGCCGTCACCAAGCACGGCGCGCTCGCCTTCGCCGAGTGGCTCTCCCTGACGTACCGGCACCGGGGGGTGAAGGTCCACGCGATCTGCCCGCAGGGCGTCCGCACCGACATGCTCGCCGCCACCGGCAGCGCGGGCGACCTCGTGCTGCAGCCGACCGCGATCGATCCGGAGGCCGTGGCGGACGCGCTGCTCCAGGGCATCGAGGCGGACCGCTTCCTGATCCTGCCGCATCCCGAGGTCGCCGCCTACCACCGGGCCCGGGCCGGTGACCCCGACCGGTGGCTGTCCGGCATGAACCGCATCCAGCAGCAGTGGGAGGAGGCCCGGTGACCGAGTCCCGTTACGCGGCCAAGCCCTGGCTCGGCCTGCTCAGCGACGCCCAGAAGGGCGCGATCAGCCCGGCCGGCTCCCTCGTGCACGCACTGCGCGCCGCGGTGGCCGAGACGCCCGGCGGTGACTTCCTGGCCTACTTCGACGGCCGGCTCACCTACCGGGAGGTCGACGAGCTCAGCGACTCCGTCGCCGGGCACCTCGCCGCCCGCGGTCTCCGGCGCGGCGACCGGGTCGCGGTGCTGCTGCAGAACTCCCCGCACTTCGTGCTCGCCCTGCTGGGCGCGTGGAAGGCGGGCGCGGTCGTCGTGCCCGTCAACCCGATGTACAAGTCGGGCGAGGTGGCCCACGTCCTGGGGGACGGCGAGGTCGCCGCGCTGATCTGCTCGGACCGGGCCTGGGAGTCGTATCTGCGCGAGACGGCGGCCGACTCGCCGGTGCGGATCGTGCTCACCGGGTGCGAGCTGGACTTCCAGAGCCGCGACGACGCGCGCGTGCTGACCTTCGAGCGCCTGCCGCAGGCCCCCGACGCCGACGACCTGGTGACCGTGGCACGGGCCGGGCACAAGGCGCCCGAGGACCGAGATCCCGGCCCCTCCGACATCGCGCTGATCAGCTACACCTCCGGCACGAGCGGCACGCCCAAGGGCGCCACCAACACGCACGGCAACATCATGTACAACGCCGAGCGGCAGCGGACCGGCCTCGGTCTGCCCGAGCGGCCCGTGTACTTCGCGCTGGCGCCGCTGTTCCACATCACCGGCATGGTCTGCCAGTTCGGCGCCTGCCTGAACAGCCGGGGCACGCTCGTGCTGGCCTACCGGTTCGAGTCGGGCGTGGTGCTGGACGCGTTCACCGAGCACCGCCCGCACTACACCGTCGGACCCTCCACGGCGTTCATGGCACTGGCCGCTCACCCCTCCGTCACCCGCGACCACTTCTCCTCCTTCCGGGTGATCTCCTCCGGCGGTGCCCCGCTGCCGCCCGCCCTGGTGGAGAAGTTCCGGGCCGGCTTCGGCCCGTACATTCGCAACGGCTACGGACTGACCGAGTGCACCGCGCCCTGCGCCTCCGTGCCGCCCGGTCTCGAGGCGCCGGTCGACCCGGTGTCCGGGACCCTCGCCGTGGGACTGCCCGGCCCCGACACGGTCGTACGGATCGTCGACGACGCCGGCGAGGAGGTGCCCTTCGGGGAGCAGGGCGAGATCGTCGTCCGGGGCCCGCAGGTCGTGCCCGGCTACTGGCGCCGCTCCGACGCCACCGCCGAGACCTTCCCCGGCGCCGAACTGCGCACCGGCGACATCGGCTTCATGGACGAACAGGGCTGGCTCTACGTCGTCGACCGCAAGAAGGACATGATCAACGCCTCCGGCTTCAAGGTGTGGCCGCGCGAGGTCGAGGACGTTCTCTACACGCACCCGGCGGTGCGCGAGGCCGCCGTCGTCGGCGTGCCCGACGGGTACCGCGGGGAGACCGTCAAGGCGTACATCAGCCTGCGGCCGGACGCCGACACGGACCCGGATGCACTCGCCGCCTACTGCAAGGAGAGACTGGCCGCCTACAAATATCCGCGCCAGGTGGAGATCCTGCCGGACTTGCCGAAGACGGCCAGTGGGAAGATCCTCCGGCGGGAACTGCGTTCCCGTACGCAAGGCAACTGACAGCAGAACGGAAAGGCAGGTGGCGGCAGTGCCCAGGACCACGGACTCGGACGGCACGCCCGTGCCTCAGCGGCTCCTGGCCGCCGCCACCCGGCTCTTCGCCGAGCAGGGCTACGACCGCACCTCGGTGCAGGAGATCGTCGAGGCGGCCGGCGTCACCAAGGGGGCGCTGTACCACTACTTCGGCTCCAAGGACGACCTGCTGCACGAGGTGTACGCGCGCGTGCTGCGCATCCAGCAGGAGCGGCTGGACGCCGTGGCCGGTGCCGACGAGCCGGTGGAGAAGCGGTTGCGGCACGCCGCCGCGGACGTCGTGGTGACGACCATCGAGAACCTCGACGACGCGATGATCTTCTGGCGCTCCATGCACCACCTCAGCCCCGAGAAGGACAAGCAGGTCCGCGCCGAGCGCCGCCGCTACCACGAACGCTTCCGCGCGCTCGTGGAGGAGGGCCAGGAGTCCGGCGTCTTCTCCGAGGCGACCCCGGCGGACCTCGTGGTCGACTACCACTTCGGCTCGGTCCACCACCTGTCGACCTGGTACCGCCCCGACGGGCCCCTCACGCCCCAGCAGGTCGCGGACCACCTGGCCGACCTGCTGCTGCGCGCCCTGCGCCCGTAGCGGCCGTCCCGCCCCGCCTCAGGTGCGGCCGTAGCGGCTCCCGGCGGACGTCCCGGAGTGGCCGTCCCGCCCCGCCTCAGGTGCGGCCGTAGCGGCTCCCGGCGGACGTCCCGGAGCGCTGAGGGCTCGTCAGGTACTCGTAAGTGCCGGTGAGTTCGAGCAGGCGCAGCAGCGCCGGGCCGACGCCCCCCAGGTGGAAGGCGATGCCGTCCCGGCCGGCGGAGCGGTGGATCTCGAGCAGGATCGACAGCCCCATGGAGTCGCGAGCCGGTCCGCCGCCGCGCTGGCGTCGGGCGCCCAGGCGTCGGCGCCCAGCAGGCGGGCGTAGCGGCCGTCGGCACCGAAGGCGAGACCACCGGCCATGACCGGGGTGCCGGCGGCCTGGACGGCGGTGATCGCGCTGTGCGCGAGAGGCAGCCGGGTGGGCAGCGAGCTGGACAGGCACACCGCGTCCGGTCCGGTGCGGTGGATGTGGCTGATCAGATGGGCGGTGGGGACCTGCGCGCCGAGGTAGTCCACCCGCCAGCCGCGCAGCCGCAGCGTCTCGGACACCAGGCGCGCGGGCAGGGCGTGCCACTCCTGGTCCACGCAGGCGACCGTGATCCGGCCCCGGCTGTTCGCCGGACGCCGGGCCGACAGGACGGCGATGACCCGGTCGTTGATGGCGGTGGCGGCGTGCTCGTCGGCCACGCTCATGCGGTTGGCCGCCCATTCGCTCCGTGTCCTTGCTGGCCCGGTAGCCGCCGGCGAACTCCACGCCCTCCGTCTGCCGCAGCGTGGGCGGCAGAAGCTCCCGCATGAGGGTGTCGGAGATCGAGTTCTGTTCCGCGTAGAGGCGGGCGGCCGACATCGCCGCGCCGGCCCGGGCGGCGAAAACCCCGGCCAGCGACTCCTCCGCCTTGCTGAACGCGTCCTGCTGCGCCCGGCGCAGCAGGATCAGCGCCCCGGCCGGAACGCCGAGCCCCGGCAGCGGTGTGATCACCAGCGAGCCGACCTCGCCGAACCCCGCCGGGATCAGCCAGTCCGGCGCCGTCGCGGGGTCTATCCACCGCGAGGGCACCGGCGGGAAGCCCCGCAGCGCCTCGGCGAGTCCCGGCACGGAATATGGCGCCTCGGACACGGTGCTGCGGGTGAGCTCGCCGCGCTGGTCGCAGGCGACCACCGGCAGTGTCCTGGCGACGCTGGGGGCGATGACCAGCGCGGCATCGGCCAGATGCTCGGTGGCCAGGCGGGCCGTGACCTCCATGCACCGTTCCAGGTTCAGCGAGGCCAGCAGAGCGCCGGAGGCCTCGGTGAGGAACCGGGTGCGTGCGCGCTCCGCCTCCAGCTCTCCCACTGCGGAGCGGTAGGCGGTCTCCTCCATCAGCCACCAGACCGTGCGGCCGTCCGCCGCCACGGAGGGATGCGCCGAGAACGACCGGTCGCCCACCGTCCCGCTGAGGGGGACCGGCCGGGCCCGGTCACCGGCGGCGAGCCAGGTGGGGGAGGACAGCGGCCGACCGACGCGTGCCGTGGGCAGCAGAGCGCCGGCCGCAGCGTTGAGCTCCGCGATGTGCCCGTCCGCGTCCAGGACCACCACCGGGCACGGGGCGGAGGCGACGCTCACCGTGCTCACCGCACCGGTGTGGGGTCTGGCCGGGGAAGAAGTCATGTACAGGGCCCCTACGCGTGACCCACACCTCACTTCGCGAAGACTGAATGTTCTCGCAGCACAGTCCCGCAGTCCGGGTGCGTGGTGCAACCACCGGGCTCGCACAGGGCCCGACGAAGGAGGGATCCGCGTCGCATTCGCCCCCTGAACAGGGTCCGTACCCAGACGGCCGGGCACGAGACCGTGCGAAGTTTCACATCCCGTCCACACCCCGGGCGGCCGCATCCGTCCGTTGACGGCGAGGGGCGGCCGGGGCGCCGGGGAGGCCCCCGCCGCCCCGGCCGCCCGCAGCACGTCACACGTAGCGCTTCACTGGCCCGTCACACGTACCGCTTCAATTCCCGCCGCGCCAGCGACCGCTGGTGCACCTCGTCCGGCCCGTCCGCGATCATCAGCGTCCGCGCCCCCGCGTACAGCTCCGCCAGCGGGAAGTCCTGGCTCACCCCACCGGCACCGTGCAGCTGGATCGCCCGGTCGAGGATGTTTACCACCGCCCGCGGCGTGGCGATCTTGATGGACTGGATCTCGGTGTGCGCACCGCGATTGCCCACCGTGTCCATCAGCCAGGCGGTCTTCAGCACCAGCAGCCGCAGCTGCTCCACCGTCACCCGCGCGTCCGCGATCCAGTTGTGGACCACGCCCTGCTGCGCCAGCGCCTTCCCGAACGCCGTCCGTGACACGGCCCGGCGGCACATCAGCTCGATGGCCCGCTCCGCCATGCCGATCAGCCGCATGCAGTGGTGGATCCGCCCCGGCCCGAGCCGCGCCTGCGCGATGGCGAAACCGCCGCCCTCCTCACCGATCAGGTTGGACACCGGCACGCGGGCGTGGTCGAAGATCACCTCGGCGTGACCGCCGTGGTAGTGGTCCTCGTACCCGAACACCCGCATGGCCCGCTTGATGGTGACACCCGGGGTGTCGCGCGGCACCAGCACCATCGACTGCTGGCGGCGGATGTCCTCCCCGTCCGGGTCGGTCTTGCCCATCACGATGAAGATCTTGCAGTCGGGGTGCATCGCCCCGGAGATGTACCACTTGCGGCCGGTGATGACGTACTCGTCGCCGTCCCGCTCGATGTGGGTGGTGATGTTGGTGGCGTCGGAGGAGGCCACGTCCGGCTCGGTCATCGCGAACGCCGAGCGGATCTCGCCGGCCAGCAGCGGCTCCAGCCACTGCTTGCGCTGCTGCTCGTCGCCGAACTGGGTGAGCACCTCCATGTTCCCGGTGTCCGGCGCCGCGCAGTTGGTCACCGTCGGCGCCAGCTGCGGGGAGCGGCCCGTGATCTCGGCGAGCGGCGCGTACTGGAGGTTGGTGAGCCCGGCACCGTACTCGGAGTCCGGCAGGAAGAGGTTCCACAGGCCCTGCCTGCGGGCCTCGGCCTTCAGCTCCTCCACCACGGGCACGGTCTCCCACGGGGAGGCGAGCCGCTCGCGCTGCTCGTCAGCGACCGCCTCGGCGGGATAGACGTACTCGTCCATGAAGGCGAGGAGCTTGCCGCGCAGCTCTTCGGTGCGCGCGTCATAAGCGAAGTCCATGTGGATCAGCCCTCCTGGAGGCCTTCGTGCAGCGTGGTCAGTCCGTGCCGGACGAAGACGGGGACGAGGTCGCCGATGCGGTCGAAGCCGCGCCCGACCGTCTGGCCCAGCGTGTAGCGGTAGTGGATGCCCTCGAGGATCACGGCGAGCTTGAACCAGGCGAACGCCGTGTACCAGGAGACCGCGGAGACGTCGCGCCCCGAGCGCGCGGCGTACCGCTCGATCAGTTCCGACGGCGCCGGGTGCCCGGCCGCCTCGGCGGTCGTGGAGACGGGGGAGTCGGGCATGCCGAGCGGCATGCTGTACATGACCAGCAGGCCGAGGTCGGTGAGCGGATCGCCCAGCGTCGACATCTCCCAGTCGAGGATCGCCTTGATCTGGTCGTCCTCGCCGATCAGCACGTTGTCGAGCCGGTAGTCGCCGTGCACGACGGCCGGGGCGGGGGAGTCGGGCAGCTCGCGTCCGAGGGCGGCGTGCAGCTCGTCGATGCCGTCCAGGTCGCGGTTGCGCGAGGCGTCCAGCTGCTTGCCCCAGCGCCGCAGCTGCCGGTCCAGGAAGCCCTCGGGCCGGCCGAAGTCGGCGAGACCCACCTCGCCCGGGTCGACCGCGTGCAGCGCCACCAGCGTGTCGACCAGGTTCAGCACCGCGCCCCGGGTCCGCTCCGCACCGAGCGGGAGGAGCTGGTCGGCGGTGCGGTAGGGGGTGCCCTCGACGAACTCCATGACGTAGAACGGCGACCCGAGCACCTCCTCGTCCTCGCACAGCAGCACCGGCTCCGGCACCGGCACGGCGGTCGGGTGCAGGGCGCTGATCACCCGGTGCTCGCGCTTCATGTCGTGCGCGGTGGCCAGGACGTGGCCGAGCGGGGGGCGTCTGACGACCCACCGGGAGGTGCCGTCGGAGACCGCGTAGGTGAGGTTCGACCGTCCGCCCTCGATCAGCCGGCCGGACAGCGGGCCGGTCACCAGGCCGGGCCGCTCGCGGTCGAGCAGGCCGCGCAACCGTTCGAGATCGAGTCCGGGCGGGTGGTCGGGGCTCATGCGTCGCTCCTACGGGCGGGGTGGACAGGTACCCGACTCATGATGCCGACCGGTCGGTATGTCGTCCAGAGCGGGGCCGAAACGTGATCGGAGCCACGATAGGCCGATGACTGTCCACGGGAGGCGACCGGGGAGGTTTCGGCCGGTTCGTTCAGGCCATCCGGCTTGCGTGGCGCGCGACGAGCCCGGAAGGTCAGAGCCATGAAGGCCATCAGCTACTCACGGTACGGCGGACCCGAGGTGCTGGCGTTCGGCGAGGTCCGCGATCCGAAGGTCGGCCCCGACGCGGTGCTGGTGAAGGTGCGCGCGGCGGCCGTGAACCCCGTCGACTGGAAGGCCCGCGAGGGATACCTCGACGGGATCCTCGCCCCCGTCTTCCCCGTGGTGCCCGGCTGGGACGTCTCGGGCGTCGTCGTACGGCCGGGCGTGGCCGTCTCGGAGTTCGACGTCGGGGACGAGGTCATCGGGTACGTGCGCGAGGACTTCCTCTCCCGCGGCACCTTCGCCGAGTACGTGGCCGCGCCCCTGCGCACCCTCGCCCGCAAGCCGCGCAACCTCTCCTTCGAGGAGGCGGCCGGGCTGCCGCTGGTCGGGCTCACCGCGTACCAGGTGCTGATCAAGGTGCTCCAGGTGAAGCGGGGCGAGACCGTCCTGGTGCACGCCGCGGCCGGGGGCGTCGGCTCGATCGCCGTGCAACTCGGCGTCCACCTCGGTGCCCGGGTGATCGGTACGGCGAGCGAGCCCAACCACGACTTCGTCAGGGGCCTCGGCGGGGAGCCGGTGGTGTACGGCGAGGGCCTCGGCGAGCGGGTGCGCGGGCTGGCCCCGGAGGGGGTGGACGCGGTGTTCGACACGGTGGGCGGGGACGCGCTGAAGGTGTCGGCGAACCTGCTGGCGCCCGAGGGCCGGCTGGTCTCGATCGCCGACAACGACGTCGTGACCTACGGCGGCCGCTACTACTTCGTCCGCCCCGACGCGCAGGACCTCCAGCACCTGGCCGGTCTCGCGGAGCAGGGCGTGGTGAGCGTGCACGTCGACGAGACGTTCCCCCTGGAGCGGGCTGCGGACGCGCACCGCCTGAACCAGGAGGGCCGCACCCGCGGCAAGATCGTGGTGACGGTGGACTGGGGCGGCGAGGGCGAGGGCGAGTAAGGAACCACGCCCTGGAGGGCCGGTGAGGAGCCACGCCCCGGAGGGCCGGTGCGGAACGGGCCGTCCTAGAGCACGAGGGCGGCTCCGCACACCGCCATCGCCACCGTGCACAGCACCGCGGCCGCCGCGTGCCGGGGGGCGAACGCGGTGGGGCTCGGGGCGGTCGAGAGGGTGTGGATGCGCCGGTGGGCGACGCGCAGGAAGCCCAGCCAGAGCACACAGCACAGCGCGCACGCGACGACTCCGGCCGCCGACGCCCCACCGTGCAGCACGGTCTTCACCGCCAGCACGGTGACGACCGTGCCCGACAGCGTCGTACGCCGCCACGCGAGCCGGGTGCGCTCGGGCTGCAGCCCGGGATCGCGGTCGGGGTCCCGCGGCCGGGTGGCCGGGGCGCTCACCGCTCGCTCCCCGCGAGTACGGCGACACCCGTGTCCGGCGGTGTCGTGCGCCGGGTCCTCCTGGGCTGCACTCCGGGATCGCGGTCGGGGTCCCGCGGCCGGGTGGCCGGGGCGCTCACGCCTCCCACCCCACGAGCACCACCACGACCATGGCGACGGCCACGACCGCGACGACCAGGCTCAGAAGCGCCGGGAACCGGGACACCGGCAGGTCCTCGCCCCGGCGCATGGCCCGTTCGCAGCGCACCCAGTGGTTGACCGCCCGCAGGGAGCACAGCACGCCCGCGGCCAGCAGCGCCAGCGCCAGCCCGACCCGCCAGGCCCAGCGCAGGTCCGGCAGGAACTGGTCCACGGCGAAGCCGCCGCCGATCAGCGCGAGCGCGGTGCGCAGCCAGGCCAGGAAGGTGCGTTCGTTCGCCAGCGAGAACCGGTAGTCCGGCGTCTCGCCGTCCTCCCGGACCTCCGTGGGCGCGAACCACAGCCGGACGTTCCGTACGAACTCGATCACGTGCGCGACCCTACCCGGGCGCCCGGTCCGCCTCCGCTTCAGCCGGCCGACCGGAACGCCTTGAGCCGCTCGTACGCCGCCAGCCCGTCCGGCACCCACTCCCAGTCGGTCAGACGCCGCTCGACCTCCGCCTCGGAGAGGAAGTCGTGCCAGGCCACCTCCTCGACCTGTGGCTGCACCGGGAGCTCGCAGCGGACGTCGTAGACCGCCGACCACCAGGTCCGGCCGGAGCCGTCGTCGTAGAGGAAGGTGAAGAGGTGCCGCGGCTGCGGCAGACCACTCACGCCCAGCTCCTCCTCGGCCTCGCGCAGGGCCGCCGTGTCGTAGGACTCGCCCGCGCCGACGACTCCGCCGACGAACATGTCGTGGAGGGAGGGGAAGACCAGCTTGGTCGGGGTGCGCCGGTGCACGAAGATCCGGCCCTCGGCGTCCCGGGCCTGGATGAACACGCAGCGATGGCGCAGTCCCCGGGCGTAGACCTCGCCGCGCGGGCACTGCCCGACGACCCGGTCGTTCTCGTCGACGATGTCGAGGATCTCGTCAGCAGCGCTCATGGCCTCATCCAAGCAGGACGCGCGCTCCGAGCGATCCCGGCCGGACGCGCGCCCCAGGTGTTGCCGGCCGGACACGCGCCCCGGGCGGCGCGAGGCGCGTCAGGGCGAGGCGGGGCTGACCGCGGGTGCGGCCACTCGGGCCCGCTCCGGAGCCCCGTGCGGCATCGCCGGATGCAGACCCAGCAGCACGATCCCGGCGACCACGGCCAGCAGACCGCCGGCCTCCCAGGTCAGGGCCGCCGCGTCGGTGCGCAGCCGGTCGCCGAGGAAGCCGACGCCGCAGACGATCCCGGCGAGCGGCTGCGCCGCGGTCAGGGCGGGCAGGGACTTGCGCAGGGACGCGGTCTCGAACGCGCTCTGCACGAGCACCAGGCCCGTGACGCCCAGCGCCAGCACCGCGTACGGCTCCCAGCCGGTGAGCAGCTCGGCGAAGCCGCCGTCGGCGACCTTCTGCCCGCTGACCCTGGTCAGTGCGTCCTGCACGCCGTAGAGCAGCCCGGCGGCCAGGGCCAGCAGCACCGGGCCGGAGCTCAGCCGGGTCCGCTTGCCGTGGGTCGTGAGGAGCAGGGCGAGCCCGATCATGACCCCGATGATCAGCCACTGCCGCACCGGGTCGGCCGTCGCGGCGCCGCCCTCCGGCTGACCCGCCACGATGAACGCGGTCACACCGCCCGCCAGCAGGAGGAGGCCCGCCCAGCCCTGGCGGCCGAGCGGCTGCCGGGTCTGCTTGCGGGAGAGCGCGAGAGCGAAGAGCAGGTTCGTCGCCAGCAGCGGCTCCACCAGCGACAGCTCGCCCTGCCCCAGGGCGGCGGCGCCGAGCCCCATGCCGACCACCATGAGCGCGATGCCGCCGAGCCAGCGGGGCACCTTCACGAGGTCGATCAGCAGGCGGAAGGAGAGGAAGTCGCTCAGCGGGGCACGCTGAGCCGCGTTCTGCTGGAGGACGAAGCCGAAGCCCAGACAGCAGGCGGCGCCCAGGGCGAGCGCCAGTACTGGAACCGACACGCGGTGTACCTCGATCGTCAGGTCGGGTCACGGTTGCGTAGGGGCCGACTGTACCGGCCGGCTCCGCCCGGCGCGCCCGTACGTCATGCCATCGTCGGGGGCGACGGCAGCCCACGCTATGACGTACGTCACAAAGGGCGAAACGGATCAATCGGATGCTCGTCACACCCGTCTCCCATGCCCCTTGGATCACAATTGCCTCACAAGTAACGCCAATTGACGCGTGTAACGCCCAGGTGGCCCTTGACGACGACCCTTGGCTGGGGGTTGGCTGTGCGTGATCAGTTCATGGCGGTGCGCACACCGCGCTCCCCCTGTCGCCGTGAGCCGGAACACAAGAAGAGCGCGTGAGGAAGTTCGCGGTGTCTCCACCCCCGCCTCCCCTCGGCCGTGGCCGCAGACGTGCGGCGCAGGCCTTCGACGAGGCCCTCGACGACGCCGAGCTCGTGGCCGCCCGTGCCGCGCTGGCGCAGGGCCGCTGGCAGAACGCCCGTTCCCTGCTGGTCCACACCGGGGACGACTGGGACCGGCGCGGCCACCGCGTCACCGTCCTCGCCCGCGAGTCCTACTGCGCCGCGTGGGCCCGGGAGTGGCTGCTCGCCGAACCCGAGTCCGCCGACGCCTCGGTGCTGCTCGCCCTCGCCCAGGTCCGGCGCGCCGTGCACGGCAAGGTCAAGCCGGTCCGGGCCCGCGAGGCCTGCCAGACCGCCGTGACCCGTGCTCCCGCCGACCCCACCCCCTGGCTCGGCCTGCTCATGCTGGACTGCGCGGTCGGCGCCGACCAGGACGTGATCCGCGGCTTCGAGGCGGTCCGCGCCCGCTACGCCGACCACCACCACGCTCACCATCTGATGATCGCCCGGCTCGCCGCCCGCCGTACCGAGGCCGGTCCGGACCCGCTGCACGAGGTCTACGACTTCGCCAACTGGGCCGCCGAACAGGCCCCCGCCGACTCCCCCCTCGCGATCCTGCCTGTCATCGCGCACGCCGAGCGGTACCGCGTGCTGGCCGCCGCCGGGCACGCACCCGCCGACCCGGCCGCCTCCGGCCACTGGACGGGCCGCCGCGCCCGGCAGGTCATGAAGGCCGCCTTCGACTGGTGGCTGGAGTGGGAGCTGGAGGGGCACCCGCGGCGGCTGATCGACCTGAACTTCCTCGCCCACGCCAAGTTCTGCGAGGGGCGGGGCGCCGAGGCCGCCGCCCTGTTCCACCGGATCGGCCGCCACGCCACCCCGGCGCCCTGGTCGTATCCGGACCGCGACCCGCACACCGCTTTCGCCGCCGCCCGCGCCAGGGCGCTCGGCACGGTTTGACCCCCCGACCCGAAGAGTGAGGACGCTCCCCCGATGACCACGGACAGTTCGAGAACGAGCCCATCCGCCTCCGGCGGCATCAGTACGTTCAAGGGGGAGGAGCGCGCCCTGCGCGCCGACCGGCTCGGCACCGGGGGCCTGCTGCTCTCCGTCCTCGCCGCGACCGCCCCGCTCATGGTCGTCGCGGGTGTCATGCCCACCACATTCGCGGTGATGGGCATCGTCGGCCAGCCGCTGCTCTTCGTCGCCCTCGGCGTCGTCCTGATCCTGTTCAGCGTCGGCTACGCCGAGATGAGCCGCCACGTCCACAACGCGGGCGCCTTCTACGCGTACATCTCCCGCGGCCTCGGCGGCACCGCCGGCGCGGGCGCCGCCCTGGTCGCCCTCGTCGCCTACAACGCGCTCCAGGTCGGCATCTACGGCATCTTCGGCTTCGAGGTCTCCGGGCTCTTCGCCACCTACGCCGACCTGGAGATCGCCTGGTGGATACCGGCCCTGGCGGCCGCGCTCGCCGTTGGGCTGCTCGGCTGGCTGAAGATCGACGTCAACGCCCGCGTGCTCGGCGTGCTGCTGGTCATCGAGGTGCTCCTCGTCGTGATCTTCGACATCGCCGCCCTCGCCGACCCCGGCAAGGAGGGCCTGTCGCTGCACGCCTTCAACCCCGACACGCTCACCGGCGCGGGCGTCGGCACCGCGCTGTGCTTCTGCATCGCCGCCTTCCTCGGCTTCGAGCAGGCCCCTGTCTACGCCGAGGAGACCAGCCGCCCGCACGTGCTGGTGCCGCGGGTGATGTTCTTCGCCGTCGGCGGGGTCGCCGTCTTCTTCGCGCTGAGCTCGTGGGCCCTCACCGTCGCCGCCGGCCCCTCCGCCATCGTCGGCACGTCCCAGAAGCAGAGCGCCGGGCTGCTGTTCTTCCTCACCGAGTCCCGCCTGGGCGGCACCTTCACCGACATCCTGCACGTCCTGTTCGTCACCGGCATGTTCGCCGCGCTGCTCAGCTTCCACAACGTCGTCGCCCGCTACGCCTTCGCCATGGGCCGCGAGGGGCTGCTGCCGGCCGCCTTCGGCCGCACCAGCGGCAGCAGCGGCGCCCCGGGCACCGGCTCGCTGCTCCAGACCGTCGTGGCCGTGGTGGTCGTGGCGGCCTTCGCCCTCGCCGACGACAAGCCGGCCGGCGACCCGACCGCCCCCGTCCTGCACCTGTTCACCTGGTTCGGCAACATCGGCGCCCTCGGCGTGATCGTGCTGATGGCGGCGGCGTCCCTGTCCGTCGTCGTCTTCTTCGTCCGCCGCGGCGCCGCCGGCGCCCAGGCCTGGCGGCTGGTCACGTCCGCGCTGGCGGGCATCGCCCTGCTGGTGATCGCCGGCTACACGGTGAAGGACTTCGAGGTGCTGGTCGGCGCCGGCCCCGGCTCCTCGCTGAGCTGGGTGCTTCCCGGCATCATCGGCCTCGCGGCACTCGCCGGTGTGGTCCTCGGCCTGGTGCTGCGCGCCCGCGCCCCCGAGAAGCACGCCCGGATCGGCCTCGGCAACGAGGCGTTCCAGCTCGACAAGGCGGCCTCCACCTGACGCGGCCCGCGTAAGAAGTGGTTACGGAAGTCTGACGAGCACCCGCGATCCCTGTCGTACCGGGACCGCGGGTGCTCGAATGAGAACGTGAACCAGGACGTACCCAAGGGTGTGAACGACGAGCGCCCCGAAGAGCGGGGCACCCCGATCGGCCGCCGCGTCTTCCTCGGCACCCTCGCCCTGGGCGCCGCGGGCGTGGTCGCCGCACCCCCGCTGCAACGCGGCCTGGAGGCCTTCCTCGGCGGAGCGGCCGACAAGGACCCCACCGGCCTGACCGGCCTGCTCCCCAACGGCGGTGGCTTCCGCTACTACTCGGTCGCCTCCTCCGTCCCGCGCAAGAACGCCGGCACCTACCGCCTCACCGTGGACGGCCTGGTCGACCGCCCCACGACCTACACCCTCGACGACCTCAAGGCCCTGCCCCAGACCCGCATGGTCCGCGACGTCCAGTGCGTCACGGGCTGGCGCGTGCCCGACACCCCCTTCGAGGGCGTACGCCTGTCCCGGATCCTGGACGCCGCCCGGGTCCGCCCCACGGCCAGAGCCATCCGCTTCACCTGCTTCGACGGCACGTACACCGAGAGCCTCACCCTCGATCAGGCCCGCCGCGCGGACGTCCTGGTCGCCCTGCGCATGCAGGACAAGGACCTCGGCCACTCCCACGGCGGCCCGGTCCGCCTCTACGTGGCGCCCATGTACTTCTACAAGTCCGCCAAGTGGCTCTCCGGCATCACCGTCACCGACGAGGTCCGGCCGGGCTACTGGGAGGAGCGCGGCTACGACGTCGACGCCTGGGTGGGCCGCTCGAACGGACGCGACGATGCCCCTACGAGCTGACACACCGCCGGTCACGGCCGACGTGCGCCGCTTCACCACGCTGCAGCGCTGGACCCACCGCACCACGGCCGTCCTGATGGGCATCTGCGTCGTCACCGCGGCCTGCCTCTACATCCCCCAGCTCGCCGAACTCGTCGGCCGCCGCGCCCTGGTCGTCACCCTGCACCAGTGGGCCGGCCTCGCTCTGCCCGTCCCCGTCCTGGCCGCCCTCGCCTCCCGGGCCTTCCGCGCCGACCTCGGCCGCCTCAACCGCTTCGGCCCGCACGACCGCACCTGGCTGCGCGCCGCCCTGCACCGCGACAAAAGCCGGTCGTCCCGCCCCGCGGCCAAGTTCAACGCCGGCCAGAAGCTCTACGCGGCCTGGATCGCCGGCGCCACCCTGGTCATGCTCGCCACGGGCCTGATGATGTGGTTCACCCACCTCACCCCCCTGCTCTGGCGTACCAGCGCCACCTTCGTCCACGACTGGCTGGCCCTCACCATCGGCATCGTCCTGGCCGGCCACATCGGCATGGCCCTGGCGGACCCGGAATCCAGGAGGGGTATGCGCACGGGCAGGGTGAGCAGCGAGTGGGCGGACCGGGAGCACCCTCTGTGGCGTCCTTGAGTCTTCAGGGGCGCGGGGAACTGCGCGAACAGCCACGACGCACCCGCACGCGGCTACCGGCGGTCAGGTCCATGGCGCGGGGGCGAAATCCAACAGCACCTTGCAGGACCGACTCCGATCACTGGCCAGGGCGAAAGCAGACTCGGCTTCCCCCACGGGAACCACCGCACTGATCAGCCCGTCGAACGCCGGCTCCCCGGCCAGCAGCGCCAGCGCCTCGTCGAACTCACCGTCGAAGCGGAACGCCCCGCGCAGCTCGGTCTCCCGGCTCACCACGAGGTTCCCCGCGATCGGACTGTGCCCCGCCGGCAGCATCCCCAGTTGCACGACGACCCCGCCCCGCCGCACCCGCCGCAGACACGCGTCGAGCCCCGCGGCCACCCCGGACGCCTCGATGGCCACATCGACCTCGTCCGGCCACCCGCGGTCGTCGGGATCATCGGCCCGTACGACCGTCCCGGCCCCGGCGATCCGCCCGTACGCGAGCGCCTCGGGCAGCAGATCCGAGACCGTGACGTGCGCGGCCCCGGCCGCCTTCGCCGCCGCGACCACCAGACACCCGATGGGCCCGGCGCCCGTCACCAGCACATGTCGGCCCGCCACCCCACCGGCCCGCCGCACCGCGTGCAGAGCGACGGACAGGGGCTCGGCGAGTGCCGCCCGCCGCAGGTCGAGCCCGGCCGGCAGGGGCCGCACCTGCTCGGCGGGTACGACGACCTGGGCGGCGAAACCGCCCTGGACGTGCGGGAAGCGGGCCGCGCTGCCGAGGTAGCGCGTGTCCCGGCACACGTTCCGCCGATCGTCGGCGCACTCCGGGCACACCCCGCAGGGAGTCGCCGGGTGCACCGCGACGGCCGTACCGGGAGGGGGGCCTGACGCGCCGTCACCATAGGAGAGGGCCGTCCCGACCACCTCGTGCCCGAGCACCATCGGCTCCCTCAGCCGGAAGTCGCCGACCCCGCCGTGCCGCCAGTAGTGCAGATCGGACCCGCACACCCCGCCGTACCGCACGGCGACCAGCGCCTGACCCGGTCCGGGCCGCGGCACCGGCAGCTCCGCCACCCGCAGATCGCCCTGACCGTGGATCACACACCCCAGCATCACAGCCGCCTCCCGGCAGGTCACAGCACGCTCGTCATACCGCCGTCGACATACAGCACCTGCCCGCTGACGAAGTCCGCCGCGGGGGAGGCGAGGAACAGCACCCCGCCCACCAGGTCCTGCGTACGGCCCCAGCGCCCGGCCGGAGTGCGCCGCCGCACCCAGGCGCCGAACTCCTCGTCCTCCACCAGCGTCCGGGTCAGCTCCGTCTCGATGTAGCCCGGGCCCAGGCCGTTGACCTGCACTCCGTAGGGCCCCCAGTCCGCGCACATGCCCTTGGTGAGCATCTTCAGGGCGCCCTTGGTGGCGGCGTACGGCGCGATCCCGGGCCGCACCACCTCGCTCTGCAGCGAGCAGATGTTGATGATCTTCCCGTGGCCGCGTTCCGTCATCCGGCGCGCCGCCTCACGGCCGACCAGGAAGGCGCTGGTCAGGTTGGTGTCCAGGATCCGGTGCCAGTCGGACTCCCCGAACTCCAGGAGCGGGGCGCGCAGTTGCATGCCCGCGTTGTTGACGAGGATGTCGAGCGGGCCCACCCGCTCCTCGACCTCGGCGACCCCCGAGGCCACCGATGATCCGTCGGTCACGTCGAACGCGGCCGTGTGCACCCGGTCGCCGGGCAGCCCGGCAGCGGCCTCGGCGAGCCGGTCCTTGTCGCGTCCGTTCAGCACGACCGTGCAGCCGGCCTCCGCCAGACCGCGCGCGAGCGCGAGTCCGATGCCCCGGCTGGAGCCGGTGACCAGGGCCGTACGGCCGCCGATGTCGAAGAGGGGATGAGCCGTCATCGCCGCGGCGCTCCTAGATCACGAGGGACAACAGCAGGACCAGACCGCCGGCGACCACCGAGATGATCGTCTCCATGACGGACCAGGTCTTGATGTTCTGACCGATGCTCAGCCCGAAGTACTCCTTCACCATCCAGAACCCGGCGTCGTTGACATGGCTGAAGAACAGCGAGCCGGCACCGATGGCCAGGACGAGCAGAGCGGCGTGCGTGGTGGACATGTCCGCCGCGAGCGGAGCGACCAGACCGGCCGCCGAGACCGTGGCCACCGTCGCCGAACCGGTCGCGAGCCGGATCACCACCGCGATCAGCCAGGCCAGCAGCAGCGCGGGGACGGCCCAGTCCTCGGAGACGTCCAGGACCATCTGCCCCACGCCCGTGTCGATGAGCGTCTGCTTGAAGCCGCCGCCCGCGCCGACGATCAGCAGGATGCCCGCGATCGGCATGAGGCTCTTCTCGACGAGCGGCGAGATCCGCTCCTTGGAGAACCCGGCAGGCCGCAGCAGCGTGAAGATGCCGACCAGCACCGAGGCGAGCAGGGCGATCATCGGGGCGCCGATGACGTCGAAGACGCGCTGCACCGGGTTCTCGGGATCGTCCACGACGATGTCGACCAGGGCCTTGGCGAGCATGAGGATCACCGGGAGCAGCACGGTGAAGAGCGTGGCGCCGAAGCCGGGACGCTTCTCGAGGTCCTCGGAGGCGCGCTGCGGGATCATCTTCTCGGGGGCCGGGACGTCGACCCAGCGAGCCGCGTACTTGGAGAACACCGGCCCGGCGATGATCACCGTCGGGATGGCGACGAGAACGCCGAGCGCCAGCGTCACGCCGAGGTCGGCCCCGACGGCGTCGATCGCGACCAGCGGACCGGGGTGCGGCGGCACCAGGCCGTGCATCACGGACAGGCCCGCGAGCGCCGGGATGCCGATGCGCATCAGCGAGTAGTTGCCGCGCTTGGCGACCATCAGCACGACGGGGATCAGCAGCACTATGCCGACCTCGAAGAACAGCGGCAGCCCGATCACGGAGGCGATCAGCACCATCGCCCACGGCATCGACCGCCCGCCGGCCTTGGCGAGGATGGTGTCGACGATCTGGTCGGCACCGCCGGAGTCGGCGAGCATCTTGCCGAGGACCGCCCCGAGGGCGATCAGCACACCGACGCCGGCGACCGTGGAGCCGAGGCCGGCGCTGAAGCTGAGCAGCACCTTGTCCAGGGGTGCCCCGGCGATCGCGCCGAGCGCCAGTGACCCGATGGTCAGTGACAGGAAGGCGTGCAGCTTGAACTTCGTGATGAGCAGGACGATGACGGCGATGCCCGCCAGGACGGCGATGCCCAGCTGAGCGTGGCCGGCCGAGGTGATCGGCTCGGGTGCGTCCGCTGCCAGCATCTCGACGCTGAGTCTGGTCACGGTGGGTTCCCTTGCGTTGGGGAGAAGGGGAGAGGGGAGGGGGAATCCGCCAGGGGCTACTGGACGGGCTCGGGGAGGTCCTGCAAGGCGTGCACCGCCCGCTCGGTGATCTCCTCCGGGCCGCCCGCGACATCCACCCCGACTCCCGCCTCGTCCGCCGCGAGGGGCTGGAGCGTGGCGAACTGGGAGTCGAGCAGCGCCGTGGGCATGAAGTGCCCCTGCCGGTGCGACATCCGGTCCTCGATCAGCGCGCGGTCACCCGTGAGGTGCACGAAGACCACGCCCGGCGCGGCGGCCCGCAGCCGGTCGCGGTACGACCGCTTCAGTGCCGAGCAGCTGACGACCCCGCCGAGCCCGGCCCGCCCGTGCGCCCACGCGCCGATGGCGTCGAGCCAGGGCAAGCGGTCCTCGTCGGTGAGCGGGGCCCCGGCCGACATCTTGGCGATGTTGGCCTGCGGGTGGAAGTCGTCGCCCTCGGCGTACGGAACGCCGAGCCGGGCCGCGAGCAGGGGACCGATGGTGGTCTTGCCGGTGCCCGCTACGCCCATGACCACGACGACATGGGGGGTGTTCATCGCTGCCTCACTGTCTGCTGTCCGAGGTCGACACATGATGTCGACGCCACTGAAACCCATTAGGTACGACGAATTCAAGAGATCGTGATGATTAAGTCTGACTTTTTGTCTCCGTGATCTACCCCGTACGCTGAGTGCATGAACGCAACGGGCCGGGGGCTGCACGGCCGGGTACTGGACACCCTCGGCCCCGAGATCACGGCGGGTGAGTACCCGCCAGGCAGCGTTCTGCGCACGGACGAACTCGCCCAGCGTTTCGACGTGTCGCGCTCCGTGATGCGCGAGGCGGTCCGTGTGCTGGAGTCCATGTACCTGGTCGAGTCCCGCCGCCGCGTCGGCGTGACGGTCCGCCCGAAGTCCGAGTGGAACGTCTACGACCCGCAGGTCATCCGCTGGCGCCTGGCCGGAGCCGACCGCCCCGGGCAGCTGCGGTCCCTGACGGTGCTGCGCTCGGCGGTCGAACCGGTCGCGGCCGGCCTCGCCGCCCGGCACGCCACGGCCGAGCAGTGCGCCGAGCTCACCGAGTGCGCCCTCGGCATGGTCGCCCACTCACGCGGTCACAAACTAAAGGGGTACCTCCACCACGACGTCGCCTTCCACCGCGTCGTCCTCGTGGCCTCCGGCAACGAGATGTTCGCCCGCCTCGGCGACGTCGTCGCCGAGGTCCTGACGGGCCGCACCCAGCACGACGTGATGTTCGAGGACCCCGACCCTGCCGCCGTCACCCTGCACGTCCAGGTCGCCGAGGCCATCCGCGAAGGCGACGCCGCCCGGGCGGAGGAACTGACCAGGGAGATCACGGTCGGCGCCCTCCAGGAACTCGACATCCTGGCGCCGTAGCACCCGCAGTGCCGAGGGCTCCGCGTCTGCCGCCGTGGTACCCGCTACGCCGGAAACTCCCTGTCGACGTACACCCAGGCCCCGTCGACCCGCTCGAACCGGCTCAGCTCGTGCAGGGAGCCGCCCCGGTACGACGCCCGGAACTCCACGGTGCCGGTGGTGTGGAAAGCGGACCCCTCGCTCGTCCCCAGGACCTCCAGCCCGGTCCACCGCATCCCCGCATCCAGCCCCAGCCGCCCCGGCCGCGTCCGCGGATGCCACGTCCGCAGCAGATACGCGACGTCCCCCTTCACGAACGCGCAGTACCGCGACCGCATCAGCGCCTCGGCGGTCGGCGCGGCGGCGTCCCCGGAATGGAACCGGCCGCAGCACGCGTCGTAGGCCTGGGGGAGCCCGCACGGGCAGGAACGGGTGGTCATGGTCACCTCTCCGGGAAACGCCTGAGGGCCGTGACCTCACGGTCACGGCCCTCAGGCTCATGTGTCCGAGGGGGGACTTGAACCCCCACGCCCGATAAAGGGCACTAGCACCTCAAGCTAGCGCGTCTGCCATTCCGCCACCCGGACAAGGTGTCTGTCGCGCGGGTTCTCCCCGCGGCGACGACGTAAACATTACCAGGCTTTCCGGGGTGGCCGATCACCCCCCGTCCGCACCCCGGTGGGGCGTGAACGGCGTGTGACGGGCCGGGAGCGCTCTTGGGGTGCGGGCCCGGGAGAGAGAGGATGAGGGGGACCCACCAGCAGTGACACCGGGAGGAAGCACGTGAGCGAGACGGACACGGCCAGGAGCGTCACCGGCGAGGACGAGGTCGTGGACCTCTGCCGCGAGCTGATCCAGATCGACACCAGCAACTACGGCGACCACTCGGGTCCGGGCGAGCGCAAGGCGGCGGAGTACGTCGCCGAGAAGCTCGCCGAGGTCGGGCTCGAACCCCAGATCTTCGAGTCCCACCCGGGCCGCGCCTCCACGGTCGCCCGGATCGAGGGCGAGGACCCCTCCCGGCCCGCGCTCCTCATCCACGGCCACACCGACGTCGTACCGGCCAACGCGGACGACTGGACCCACCACCCCTTCTCCGGCGAGGTCGCCGACGGCTGCGTGTGGGGCCGCGGGGCCGTCGACATGAAGGACATGGACGCGATGACCCTCGCGGTCGTCCGCGACCGGCTGCGCAGCGGGCGCAAGCCCCCGCGCGACATCGTCCTCGCGTTCCTCGCCGACGAGGAGGCCGGCGGCACGTACGGCGCCAAGCACCTCGTGCGCAACCACCCCGACCTGTTCGAGGGCGTCACCGAGGCGATCAGCGAGGTGGGCGGTTTCTCGTTCACCGTGAGCGAGCAGCGGCGGCTCTATCTGATCCAGACGGCCGAGAAGGGCATGCACTGGATGAAGCTCACCGTGGCCGGCACGGCCGGGCACGGGTCGATGATCCACCGGGACAACGCGATCACCGAGCTGTCGGAGGCCGTCGCGCGGCTCGGGCGGCACAAGTTCCCGGTGCGCGTCACCAAGACCACCCGCGCCTTCCTCGACGAACTCGGTGACGCGCTGGGCACCGAGCTCGACCCGGAGGACATGGAGTCGACCCTCGCCAAGCTCGGCGGCATCGCCAAGCTCATCGGCGCGACGCTGAGCAACACGGCCAACCCCACGCAGCTCGGTGCCGGTTACAAGGTCAACGTCATCCCGGGCGAGGCGACCGCCCACGTCGACGGACGGTTCCTGCCCGGCCACGAGGAGGAGTTCCTCGCCGACCTCGACCGGATCCTCGGCCCGAACGTGCGGCGCGAGGACGTCCACGCCGACAAGGCCGTCGAGACCACCTTCGACGGGGCGCTCGTGGCGGCGATGCAGTCCGCGCTGCTGGCCGAGGACCCGACCGCCAAGGCGGTCCCCTACATGCTCTCCGGCGGCACGGACGCGAAGTCCTTCGACGACCTGGGCATCCGCGGTTTCGGCTTCGTGCCGCTGAAGCTGCCGCCGGAGCTTGACTTCGCCGGCATGTTCCACGGTGTGGACGAGCGGGTGCCGGTGGAGGGCCTGCAGTTCGGCGTGCGGGTGCTCGACCGCTTCATCGACCTGTCCTGAGCTCCCCTGCTGTTCTGAGCCCCCTGGAAAGGCCGGTATTCGATCGCGCGTACGGAATCGACTGGGAAGAGTGAATGCGACCATAAGCTCGTAGCCTCATTACTCCCTCCTCGTTACAGGTAATGCGATCGCAAGATGGGTCGCTTTGCCAACTAGGAGGAATAATGATCAAGAAGGTCGTCGCTGCTGCGGCTGCCACCGGTGGGCTGGTTCTCGCGGGCGCGGGCCTGGCCGTCGCCGACTCGGGTGCTCAGGGTGCCGCCGTGCACTCCCCGGGCGTCCTGTCCGGCAACGTTGTCCAGGCGCCCGTTCACGTCCCGGTGAACGTCTGCGGCAACACGGTCTCCGTGATCGGGCTGCTGAACCCCGCCTTCGGCAACACCTGCATCAACAAGTGATGCTTTCCCCTCGCTGAGGGGAGTTCGAAGCCATCGGTCCCGGAGCGCGTGCCATGCGATCCGGGACCGAACGCTTCTTTCGAGGAATTCGAGAAGAATTCGAGACAGGGTCGAAGGCAGGTATTCATCACATGCGACAGGCTACCCGCAAGGGTCTGATGACCGTGGCGGCCGCGACCGGCGTGATCGCCGCCGCGGGCGGCTCCGCTCACGCCGACTCGGGCGCCCAGGGTTCGACGTCGGGCTCGCCCGGCGTGCTGTCCGGAAACTCGGTGCAGGTGCCGGTGTACGCGCCGGTCAACGTGTGCGGGAACACGGTCAACGTCGTCGGCGTGCTCAACCCGTCGGTGGGCAACTCGTGTGCCAACAAGGGCGGTGGATCGTCGGGGGGATACGGCGAAAACAGCGGCCAGGGCGGTCACGGCGGCTCCCACGCCGGTGGGCACGCCACCGACTCGCCCGGCGTCGGCTCGGGCAACCACGTCCAGGCGCCGGTCCACGTGCCGGTGAACGTCTGCGGCAACAGCGTCGACGTCATCGGCGTCGGCAACCCCAGCACGGGCAACGAATGCTCCAACGGCGGCGGCCACCACGGCACCCCGCCGGGCGGCGGCCACGAGACCCCGGGCCAGCCGGGGAACCCCGGGAACCCGGGGAACCCGGGGAACCCGGGCCAGCCGGGAAACCCCGGTAACCCGGGCGATCCCGGCACGCCTGGCAACCCGGGCGATCCCGGCAACCCGGGCGATCCCGGCAACCCTGGTCACCCGGGCAACCCCGGTGAGCCCGGTCACCCCGGCACCCCGGGCACCCCGCCCTCCACGGGCGGTGAGACCCCGGGCGGCTCCTCGCACGGCAACAAGCCGGGCGGCCAGTTCGTCACGCAGCCCGACGGTGACGCCCAGCTCGCCAGCACCGGCAGCGATCTGCCGCTCGGTCTCGCCCTGCCGGCCGGCGCGGGCGCGCTGCTCGCGGGTGCGGTCCTCTACCGCAAGGCCCGCGCCTCAGCCTGACATCCCCGCACACGGAGCGGGCCCCGCTGCCGCGGGGCCCGCTCCGTCATGTGTGCTCTCCCGGTGCCCCGTCCCCGCTCACCACGTGGCCCGCACCTGGCGGATGATCCGCCGGCGCAACCGCACCTTGCGGCTGCCGTCGCGCAGCAGGGTCAGACGGTGCAACTCCCAGTGTCCGTACTCCGCGTGGTCCGTCAGCAGACGTGCCGTCTCGTTGCGGGAGACCCCGCGGGGGACGTACACGTCGACAAATTCGTATTCCGGCATCGCATCTATTGTGCGGGCTGGGGCCCGGTACGGATAGCGTCTGCACTATGTCTGATGCTGCGCAGCCCACCGCTGCTGAGGTACGCGCCGCCGCCGAGGCGGTCAAGACCGCGCTCGACCGCCACCTGGCCGCGGTCGAACGCAGGTCGGGGGAGGACGACCCGGCCGTGTTCGAGGCGTTCAACCAGCTGGCCGCGGCCGCAGAGGTGTACGACGAACTGCTCTACGACCGCTACGACGAGGTCACACCCTTCGAGATCCCCGGTGCGGAGGACGCGCTGCCCCCGTACACGGGACCCGAGGAACCGAACGCGCTGAGTGTGCTGATCCGTCGTGACTACGCCGTCGCCGAGCCGCAGCGCCTGCTGGCGCACGCCGAGCGGATCGAGGCGGCGGAGGGCGATGACGGCTCCCCGGCCTCCGGGACCGTGCACGGCGCGCTGGGGCTGCTGTTCGGCGAGTTCGAGCCCGACGAGATCGCGTCCCGGCACAAGGAGTTCGGGCTGGAGGAGGGCGACTCCACGCTCTGGGTGACGGCGGCGGACGAACCGGCCGACCCCGGCGAGTGGCTGGAGGCGCCGTTCGAGCAGGTCGATCCGCAGCAGGTGGTCTGCCGCTTCGACGTCAGCGCCGTATTCGACGACGAGATCGACGACGTCGACGACGAGGACGACGCGGACGGCGACGATCTCGAGGACGAGCTCGTAGGCGACCTGGACGAGGACGAGGACCTGGAACCGCTGGACGCGGACCGCCGCTGAGCACGCACGACGGCGACCACGGGGGTGGTGGTCAGCGGCCCGGGCCCCTGACCACCACCCCCGTCACCTGCCGCTGACCTGCGGCGCGAGCAGCACCGGAAGCCGGGTCGTCCGCGGCTTCGCCGGGACCTCGGCCACGGCCCGGGGCAGTGCCTGTTCCACCCCGTGCACCACGGACAGATGCCGGTCGGCCCGCCCGAACGCCGTGTACACCCACGGCCTGCTGAGCGCCTGTGCCGCATCGCCGGGCAGCACCACGACCACCGCGGGCCACCGGCTCCCCACGGCCTGGTGCGCGGTCAGCGCCCATCCGTGCCGCACCGACTGCTCCACCCGCTCCTTCGGTACGACGACGGTCTCGCCCTCGCACGACAGGTGCAGTCCCTCGGCGTCCGCCGTCACCACCCGGCCCGGCAGCGCACGACCCGGGGCGGGGGAGTGGACGATCCGGTCACCGGGGTCGAAGCCGCCGAAGCGGCCCGGGCCCGGATTGAGCCGTTCCTTCAGGGCCGCGTTGAGCGCACGCGTCCCGACGGCGCCGCCGTGCCCGGGGGTGATCACCTGGGTCTCCTCGGCCGGCACACCGATCGCCCGGGGCACCGAGTCCGCGACGAGCTGCACCGTCCGGTGCACCGCCTCGCCCGCGTCCCGCACCGGCACGATCACGACCTCCTTGCCGGGGGCCTCGACCTGGTTCAGCTCGCCGATGCCGATACCGGAGACCAGCTCGCCCAGCGGCCCCGGATCCGGACGCCGCGAGGCCACCTGGGGGCAGATCCGCGCCGCGAGCAGATCCGCGAACACCCGCCCCGGCCCCACGGACCACAGCACCGCCGGATCCCCGGCCAGCACCAGCCGTGCCCCGTCCGGCAGCGACTCCGTCAGCAGAGCCGCCGTCTCGACATCCAGCTGCGGTGCGTCGAGCACGACGAGCAGATCGAGATCGAGGGTCCCGTCCGCGTCCCGGCCGGGCCCTTCGGTGCCGGCGAGCAGCCCGGAGACGGTGACGACGGGAGAGTCGCCCGGTCCGGCCGGGGGCGCGTCCGCTCGCCCGGGACCGTCCGCCGCCTGGCCGGACCGCCGCAGCAGGGCCGCGAAACGGCTGCGGCCGCTCGGGCCGTGCGCGGCAGCCCAGGCCCGCAGTCCGAGGGTCCTCGCGGCGTTCAGCAGTGCCGCGGGCTCGGCCAGGGACGCCTCCCCGCCGGTGTGCAGCACCAGGCCCTGGCCGGCCACCGCGCGGATCAGCTCCGCCGTCGACCCCTGGGCCGCGGCGGCCGCCCGCTCCCAGTCCTCGGCCGAACCGTCCTGCTTGGGCGCCGAGTTGACGAGTCGGCCCAGGCCGTCGGCCAGGCTCTCCTCCGCCAGCGCGAACCGCTCGAGGCCGACCAGGACACGGACCGGACGTTCCACGTCCTCCTCGTCCCCTTCCGCGGCCGTCGGGGTGCCGGGCTCCTCCAGGGCGTCCTGGAAGACCAGTGCCTCCCCCTCCGCGATCGCGTCCTGCACGGCGCTCTCGGGCTCGGGAACACCGCGCTGGGCCAGGGCCGCGAGGAGCGCCGGCATCTCCAGGGCCGTGTGCCCGACCAGCGCCGCCTGCTCCAGGAGCCAGCCGGTGACGGCCCGGCCGCGCCGCTCGTCGTCCGGCCCGCACTCGGCACCGAGCAGGGAACGCGCGAATCCGTCGGCCTGTTCCGGCCGCACGCCGGCGGTCCGCAGCAACTGCCAGGGGTCGGCGCGCAACTGGTCGTCCGCACCCTCGCCGAGTGCCGCGGCGATCTGCGGTGCGAGCACCTCCGGGGCACCGCCCTCGGCGAGCACCTGCCGCACGGCCTGGACCGCCGCCGGCGCGGGAGCCGCCGACGCGGCGGCGGGCTGGGGTACCACCGGCTGCGGGCGCCGCTCCGGCTCGGGGGCGGAGCGGCGGGGGGCCGGCCGGGACTCCTCGAACACCGTGGCCACGGGCTTCTCGCCGCTCTCGACGGCCCGTACGGCCGCGAGCAGGTCGGCGGCCTTGCCGCTCAGTTTGGTGCCGCTCTCGATCGGCGCCTTCTTCTCGGCCTTGCGCTGCTCGATGCGCTCCCGCTCGGCCTGCTGGGCCCGCAGCTCGGCCTCGGCCTCGGACACCTGCCCGACACTCGCTTCAGGGCTCTCGGACACCTGCCCGGCGTCCGCGTCGGCGGCCTCGGCTTCGGACTGCTGCGGGACGCCCGCTCCAGTGCCCTCGGTCTCGGACGTCTGCCCGGCGTCCGCGTCGGCGGCCTCGGCTTCGGACTTCTGCGGGACGCCCGCTCCAGTGCCCTCGGTCTCGGACGTCTGCCCGGCGTCCGCGTCGGCCGCTTCCGCCTCGGGGCCCTGCCCGTCATCCTCCGCCCCAGCCGCCTCCCCGGCGCCCTCCGCCGCGGAGGTCTCCCCGGCTCCCGCGCCCCCGCCCACGGTGTCGGGTACCTGCCCGGTGCCCGGCGTCCCCGGCTCGGTGTCCTCCGTGGTCTCGGGCTCCGTGCTCACAGCGTGCTCCAGTCGTGATCGGGATAGCGGTGCACGGGCGCCGACACATCGTCGAGCGCCCGGCAGATCTCGTCAGGAAGACTAAGGGTCTCCACTGACAATGCCGCCGTGAGCTGCAGTGCGTTGCGCGCGCCGACGATCGGGGCGGTCACGCCGGGCCGGTCGCGCACCCACGCCAGGGCGACGTGGAGCGGCGTCACCGCGAGCCCGTCGGCCGCGGTCGCCACGGCGTCCACGATGCGGCTCGCCGTGTCGTCGAGGTACGGCGCGACGAAGGGCGCGAGATGCTCCGACGCACCGCGTGAGTCCGGCGGCATCGTGTCGCCCCGGTACTTGCCCGTCAGCACCCCGCGCCCGAGCGGCGAGGACGGCAGCAGGCCTATGCCCAGGTCCAGCGCGGCCGGCAGCACCTCACGCTCGACACCGCGCTGGAGCAGGGAGTATTCCAGCTGCGTACCGGCCACCCGGGTCCGGATGCCAGGAGCCGCCAGCTGCCAGGTCGCAGCCCTGGCCAGCTGCCAGCCGCAGAAGTTGGAGACTGCGGCGTAGCGGGCACGCCCGCTGGAGACCGCCAGGTCGAGGGCCTGGAGGGTCTCCTCCAGCGGGGTGTCCGGGTCGTACGCGTGCACATGCCACAGGTCGACGTAGTCGGTGCCGAGCCGCGCCAGCGAGGCGTCCAGGGCGGAGAGCAGATGGCCACGGGAGCCGTCGAAGCGGCGGTCCGGGTCCGGCACACTGCCGGCCTTGGTCGAGATGACCAGGTCACGGCGCGGCACCAGGCCGTCCATGAGCCTGCCGAGGAGGTACTCGGCCTCACCGTCGCCGTACACGTCCGCGGTGTCGACGAGGGTCCCGCCCGCTTCCCAGAACGTCTTCATGAGGTCCGCGGCGTCATGCTCGTCGGTGTCCCGCCCCCAGGTCAGGGTGCCGAGCCCGATCCGGGACACACGAAGGCCGGTGCGGCCGAGATGCCTCTGCTCCATGAACGCCGAGATTACTGGCCAGAACCTACGGTGTGGGTGGCTGCGGACCACGGATTTTCCGAGGACGGGACGGGGGCGGGACCGTGACCCCGCGCGGTCCGCGGGGGCTCCGGCGCGAAGGTGAGCCGGGCCGGCCGGTGGTGCCGGGAGCGCTCGGCTAGCACCTGCCGTCCGACACCTGAAGGCCCTTTCCGGCGCCCGCGGTTCGGCTCACGACGGCCGGCACGCAGGCGGCGGCGTCCGCCCCGAACTCGTACGGGATGGCGACGGTGGTGTTCGACTTCGGGTCCGGTCCGGCCGGATGGTTCTCGCTGCCGGGAGCGGACCAGGTCACGTTGTCGAAGATGTTGCCGCCGACCTGCCAGTACCCGGCCTCGTCGGTGTAGAAGGTGCCGAGGACGTCCTTGGAGTCCTCGAAGTAGTTGTTGTCCACCTTGGCGCGGGCGCCGGCGCGGGAGTTGATGCCGGACTCGTTGAGGCGCACGTAGTGGTTGTTGTAGAGGTGCGCGATGCCGCCGCGCAGCAGCGGGGCGCGGGAGTCGATGTTCTCGTACCGGTTGTGGTGGTACGTGATGTAGCCGTTCGACCGGTCGCTCTCGCTGTTGCCGACCAGGCCGCCGCGGCCGGAGTTGCGCAGGACGCTGTAGGACAGGGTGACGTACTGGGTGTTGTCCTTGAGGTCGAACAGGCCGTCGTAGCCCTCCGACTCGCCGCCCGACGCCTCCAGGGTGGTGTGATCGATCCAGACGTTGCGGACGTTGCGCTCGATGCCGATGGCGTCCCCGCCGTTGGACGTGGGGGAGCCCGACTTCTTGACGTTCCGGACGGTCACGTTCTGGACGATGATGTTCTGCGATTCGCGGATGTGAATGCCCAGTTGATCGAAGACGGCGCCGCTGCCGACCCCGACGAGAGTCACGTTGCTGACCTTCTTGAACTCGATCACGCCGTCGGCGGTGTCGCATCCGGTGCCGGAGACCTTCTTGGTGTTGGCGTGGTTGATGGTCCCGGTGACCTCGATGGTGATCGGGGTGCTGGTGCTCGCCCGGCCACAGAGGGCCTGGTGGATCGCCGTTCCGGTCGTCGCCCGGACCGTCTGGCCTCCGGCGCCGCCGGTGGTTCCGCCGTTCTGGGTCGCGTAGCCGGTGGCGCTGCCGGTGGCCGCCGACGCCTCGGGCATCGACACGAGGGTGCCGGTCGCGGCGGCGAGGGCCATCGTGGCCAAGGCCGTGGGGAGTCGCAGGGGGAGTGCTCGCTTCATCGGTGGCTCTCCGTTCGGCTGCGGAAGGTGGGGAGAGATGGAAAGCGCTTTCCAATGAAAGGTATGGACGGGCCATGCACGCGTCAATGGTCGCGTCCATGATTCCTGTTCACTCATCTAAACGACTGACCGGCATGACCGACCGGCTGCGGCCGTGTACCTCGCCCGGCCTCCGCGCTAAGGTGCCCGCACAAGGCACGTTACTGATCAGTAAGGGGATGCGGCATGCAGCTCGGTATCAACCTCGGCTACTGGGGTGCCGGAATGGACGCGGACAACCTGGCCGTCGCCCAGGAGGCCGACCGGCTCGGATACGCCGTCTGCTGGGCCGCCGAGGCCTACGGCTCCGACGCCGCCACGGTACTGAGCTGGGTCGCCGCCCAGACCGAGCGCATCGACGTCGGCTCCGCCATCTTCCAGATCCCGGCCCGCCAGCCCGCGATGACGGCCATGACCGCCGCCACCCTCGACTCCCTCTCCGGCGGCCGCTTCCGCCTCGGCCTCGGCGTCTCCGGCCCGCAGGTCTCCGAGGGCTGGTACGGCGTCAAGTTCGACAAGCCGCTCGCCCGCACCCGCGAGTACGTCGAGATCGTCCGCAAGGCCATGACCCGCGAGCGGCTGTCCTACGAGGGGCAGCACTGGACGCTGCCCCTGCCCGGCGGCCCCGGCAAGCCGATCAAGCTGACCGTGCACCCGCAGCGCGAGCACATCCCCCTGTACATCGCCGCGATCGGCCCGAAGAACCTCGAGCAGACCGGCGAGATCGCCGACGGCGCCCTGCTGATCTTCCCGTCCGCCGAGCACCTCGAGGACACGACGATCTCGTACCTGCGCGCCGGGCGCGAGAAGGCCGGCAGGACCCTCGACGGGTTCGACGTCTGCCCGACCCTCCCGCTCGCCGTCGGTGACGACAAGGACGTGGCGACGCTCGCCGACACCTTCCGCCCGTACACCGCGCTGTACGTCGGCGGCATGGGCAGCCCCAAGCAGAACTTCTACAACCAGCTCGCCCGGCGCATGGGTTACGAGCAGGAAGCCGCCGAGATCCAGAGCAAGTACCTCTCCGGCGACAAGCAGGGCGCCGCGGCCGCCGTACCGCACGACCTGATCGACAAGACGACCCTGCTCGGTTCCGTGGACCGGATCGCGGACCGGATGAAGGCCTACGCCGCAGCCGGGGTCACCACCCTGTCCCTCGCGCCGGCGGGCTTCACGCTCGACGAGCGGCTCGCGTCCCTGCGGGCCGGCACCGAGGCCCTGGAGCGCGCCGGGCTCGCCTGAACCGACCGGGAGTCTTCAGCGGCCGTGGTGGGGGCTCGGGGGTCTTCCCCGCCACGGCCGTCACGCAGAACAACGCGTGGGGCCCCCTGCGGTTACGGCACAGAGGCCCCCACCCGGCCCGGCACGCCTCCCCCCCGCGTCCTCCATTCGGCGGAGTTGTCCCCCACACCTGTTGCAGCACCCTCCGCCCCGCACTTGACTCGTTGTTCGGGGAACCTGCGGGAAGGCCGCGGTACGCCCACGCGCGCGGGAGAGGTGCCCACGATGCTTTCGGCCAAGAGTCTGTTCCAGGAGATCCTCGACAACGACGAGTCCTTCGCCCTGTTCTGCTCCCTCGCCGCGAGCGGCGAGTCCCAGGGTGGCTGGGAGAACGCCCGTATCGCCGCGCTCGTGCCCGAGGCCGAGCGCGACCTCGCCCCCAAGATCAGCCGGCACGGCGCCGACGAGGACAAGCACGGCCGGATCTTCAACGCCCTGATGAAGAAGCGCGGCCTCGACCCCGTGCCGGTCCCGCCGGAGACCGACTACACCATGCTCCTGGAGAAGAACGGCATCGGCCTCGCGCACGAGCAGCTGAACCGCGACGAGCGGCTCACGGTCCACGACATCGTCACCTACCTCTCGCACAGCAGGGTCACCGAACAGCGCGCCACCGATCAGATGGTCCTGCTGCGTAAGCACTTCGCCGACCACCCCGACATCGGCCGCGCGGTCAAGCAGATCTCCGACGACGAGGACAACCACCTCGCCTACTGCCACGAGGAACTGCTGCGCTTCGCCCACGCGGGCCACGGCCGGGTCATCCAGCGCACCCTGCGCGAGTGCGCGCTGGCCGAGATCCGGATCTACCGCGACGTCAGCCTCGCCGTCATGGCACACATGGGCCGCATCCTCGGCTGGTCCAAGGCCAAGTCGGCGGTGCTCACGGCAGGCATCCACGCGGCGTACGCCTACGAACGCCTGGGCGGCTGGCGCCGGATGGTGTCGCTGAGGACGCCCGAGCGCCGCAACGCCCTCGGTGGTCCCGCGACCCCGGAGCCCGACTTCGCCTGAGCCGGCCCGGTTACAGCCACCCCCGGCGCTTGAACAGCCGGAAGACCATCAACTCCAGGACGGCCATCAGGGCGATCAGCGCCGGATAGGACCAGACCCAGCGCAGCTCGGGCATGTGCTCGAAGTTCATGCCGTAGATCCCCGCGAGCATCGTGGGGATCGCGGCCATGGCCGCCCACGCGGAGATCTTCCGCATGTCGTCGTTCTGCCGGACGCTCATCTGCGCCAGGTGCGCCGAGAGGATGTCGGACACCAGCCGGTCCAGGTTCTCCACGGAGTCGTTCACACGCGTCAGGTGGTCGCTGACGTCGCGGAAGAACGGCCGGGCCCGGTCGTCCACGAACGGTACGGCCACACCGGCCGACGCCGCCCCCGCCAGCCGGCTCATCGGCGGGGCCAGCGGCCCGGTCGCCCGGCGGAACTCCAGGACCTGCCGCTTGAAGTCGTAGATCCGGGACGCCGTGTTCCGTGAGCCCCCGCCGTCCGGTGAGAACACCTCCGCCTCCAGGCCCTCCAGGTCGGTCTGCAACTCGGTCGCCACGTCCAGGTAGTGGTCGACGGTCGCGTCGGCGACCGCGTACAGCACGGCCGTGGGGCCCTTGCCGAGCAGCTCCGGCTCGTGCTCCAGCCGGTGCCGCACGGCCTTGAGCGGGGCGCCCTCGCCGTGCCGGACGGTCACCACGAACGAGTCGCCCAGGAAGATCATGATCTCGCCGGAGGAGACGGTGTCGCTGCGCGGCTCGTACGCCACCGGCTTGAGCACCACGAAGAGCGAGTCGTCGTACACCTCCAGCTTGGGCCGCTGGTGGGCCTTCAGGGCGTCCTCGACGGCCAGCGGGTGCAGCCCGAACTCCCGGGTCACATGGTCGAACTCGGCCTCCGTCGGCTCGTGCAGCCCGATCCACACGAACCCGTCCGCCGTGCGGGCCTCACCCAGGGCGTCGGAGAGGTCCTCGGGCCCTTCCGTCCGCTGTCCGTCGCGGTAGATGGCACAGTCGACGATCACGAAGCGAGTCTCCCGTCACTCGAACGACATTGCACGCGCGCGTGCGCCTACGCTGGAGCGCATGCCCACGCTGATCCTGGTCAGGCACGGACGCTCCACCGCCAACACCGAGGGACTCCTCGCCGGCTGGACGCCCGGCGTCGCCCTCGACGAGCGCGGCGCCGCCCAGGCCGCCGCGCTCCCCGGGAGGCTGGCCGAACTGCCCCTCGCCGAAATCGTCACCAGCCCGCTCCAGCGCTGCCAGGAAACCCTCCGGCCGCTGCTGGAGGCCCGGCCGGACCTGAGCCCGCACACCGACGAGCGCATCGGAGAGTGCCACTACGGCGACTGGTCCGGACGCAAGCTCGCCGAGCTCAAGGACGAGCCCCTGATGGAGGTGGTGCAGGCCCATCCGTCCGCGGCGGCGTTCCCCGGCGGGGAGTCCATGCGGGCCATGCAGACGCGCGCCGCCGAGGCCGTACGCGAGTGGAACGCGCGCGTGGAACGCGACCACGGCGCCGACGCCGTCTACCTCATGTGCTCGCACGGCGACATCATCAAGTCGCTCGTCGCCGACGCACTCGGACTTCACCTGGACCTCTTCCAGCGAATTTCCGTTGAACCGTGTTCCATCACCGCGATCCGCTACACACGACTGCGACCGTTTCTCGTCCGCCTCGGTGACACGGGCGACTTCACGTCCCTGGCGCCGCGCGAGGAACCGCCGGGGGGCGAGGCCGAAGTCGGGGGTGGTGCGGGCGCACCGTGATCGTTCGCCGCAGTAGGGTGAAGCGGTCGCAGCAGTGCCGTGGTCCCACGGTTCCCACGATCCCAATGGAGACAGGACGTGTCCCGTCAGGTGTTCCTCTACGACCATCCGGAGCGTTTCGTGGCCGGTACGGTCGGACTGCCCGGGCGCCGCTCGTTCTTCCTCCAGGCCACCGCAGGCTCCCGGGTGACCAGCGTGGCCCTGGAGAAGACGCAGGTCGCAGCGCTCGCCGAACGCATGGACGAACTGCTCGACGAGGTCGTACGCCGTAGCGGCGGCAGCGCCCACGTCCCCGCCGTCGCGCCGTCGGACACCGACACGGCGCCGCTGGACACCCCCATCGAGGAGGAGTTCCGGGTCGGCACCATGGCGCTGGCCTGGGACGGCGACGAGCAGCTCATGATCGTCGAGGCGCAGGCGCTCGTGGAGCTCGACGCGGAGTCCGAGGAGGACCTCGCCGAGGCCGAGGAGCGGCTGCTCCAGGACGAGGAGAACGGGCCGCCGATGCTGCGGGTCCGGCTCACCGGCACCCAGGCCCGGGCCTTCGCCAAGCGCGCCCTCGACGTCGTCAACGCCGGGCGGCCGCCGTGCCCGCTGTGCAGCCTCCCGCTCGACCCGGAAGGACACGTATGTCCGCGCCAGAACGGATACCGCCGCGGAGCGTGACGCCCCCACCGGACGCCGCCGGGCTGCTCGCCCGCGGCGAACTGGCCGTCCGCGGACGCATCCGTGAGGCCTCCAACGCGGCCCTGTACTGCACGGTGTCCTACGACGGCCAGGACGCGGCCTGCATCTACAAGCCGGTCGCGGGGGAGCGGCCGCTGTGGGACTTCCCCGACGGGACGCTGGCCCAGCGCGAGGTCGCCGCGTACGAGGTCTCCGAGGCCACCGGCTGGGGCCTCGTGCCGCCCACCGTGCTGCGCGAGGGTCCCTACGGCGAGGGCATGTGCCAGCTGTGGGTCGAGGTGACGCCCGAGGCGGAACTGCTCGCCCTGGTCGACGGCGAGGAGCCCGAGCCGGGCTGGAAGGCGATCGGCTTCGCCGAGGTCGGCGAGGGGCGCACCGCGCTGCTCGTGCACGCCGACGACGAGCGGCTGCGGCGGCTCGCGGTCCTCGACGCGGTCATCAACAACGCCGACCGCAAGGGCGGGCACCTGCTCCCCACCGGCGAAGGCCGGCTGTACGGCATCGACCACGGAGTCACGTTCAACGCCGAGAACAAACTGCGGACCCTGCTGTGGGGCTGGGCGGGGGAGGCCCTCACCGAGGAGGCCGTCAAGGTCCTCGAAGGCCTCCAAAAGGGTCTGACCGAGGGCGGCCCGCTCGCCGCGCGGCTCCAACCGCTGATCACCGGCGCCGAGATCGACGCCACCCGCGCACGGGTCGGCGCCCTGCTCGCCTCGGGGACCCATCCGGAGCCGAGCGGTGAGTGGCCGGCGATTCCCTGGCCACCCGTGTAGCAGCACAGGCACCCGGAACACCGCAAGAGGGCCTTCTCGGCCGAGTGGCCCGCTCCCATTCGTAGATGGAACTTCAGTCCGGTTAGGCTCATGGCATGCATGCCTGGCCCGCTTCCGAGGTCCCCGCCCTGCCTGGTCAGGGCCGCGACCTGAGGATCCACGACACCGCGACCGGCGGCCTCGTCACTCTCGACCCCGGTCCCGTCGCCCGTATCTATGTCTGTGGCATCACCCCGTACGACGCCACGCACCTGGGACACGCGGCGACCTACAACGCGTTCGACCTCGTGCAGCGCGTGTGGCTCGACACCAAGCGGCAGGTTCACTACGTCCAGAACGTCACCGACGTCGACGACCCGCTCCTGGAGCGGGCGCAGCGCGACGGCCTCGACTGGGCCGCGCTCGCCGAGAAGGAGACGGCCCTCTTCCGCGAGGACATGACGGCCCTGAGGATGCTGCCGCCGCGGCAGTACATAGGCGCCGTCGAGGCCATACCCGGGATCGTCCCGCTCGTCGAGCGGCTCCGGGACATGGGCGCGGCCTATGAACTGGAGGGGGACGTCTACTTCTCCGTCGAGTCCGACCCGCACTTCGGCAAGGTCTCGAACCTCGACGCCGCCGCGATGCGGCTGCTGTCCGCCGAGCGTGGCGGCGACCCCGACCGCCCCGGGAAGAAGAACCCGCTCGACCCGATGCTGTGGATGGCGGCCCGCGAGGGCGAACCCAGCTGGGACGGCGGATCGCTCGGGCGCGGACGGCCCGGCTGGCACATCGAGTGCGTGGCCATCGCCCTCGACCACCTCGGCATGGGCTTCGACATCCAGGGCGGCGGCTCCGACCTCGCCTTCCCGCACCACGAGATGGGCGCCTCGCACGCCCAGGCCCTCACCGGCGAGTTCCCCATGGCCAAGGCGTACGTGCACGCCGGCATGGTCGCCCTGGACGGCGAGAAGATGTCCAAGTCCAAGGGCAACCTGGTCTTCGTCTCCAAGCTCCGGCACGACGGCGTCGACCCGGCCGCCATCCGGCTCGCGCTGCTCGCCCACCACTACCGCGCCGACTGGGAGTACACCGACCAGGTCCTTCCGGACGCCGTCGCACGGCTCGGCCGCTGGCGGGCCGCCGTGTCCCGGCCCGACGGGCCCCCGGCGGAGGCGCTCGTCGACGAGATCCGCGAGGCCCTCGCCGACGACCTGGACGCGCCGGCCGCGCTCACCGCGGTCGACCGCTGGGTCGCGCTTCAGGAGCAGAGCGGCGGTACGGACATCGGCGCGCCCGGGGTGGTCTCCCGGGCGGTGGACGCGCTGCTGGGTGTAGCGCTGTAGCCACCGCGAGAAGTACGCAGAGGGGCGTCTCCCGGCCGGGAGACGCCCCTCTTGGCTTTGCCGCCGTGCCCTCAGTCGTCCGACGACTCGTCGTCGTCCGTGCCCGGCTTCGGCGGCTTGGGCGGGCGGGTGCGGCCGCTGGGGTTGTCCCGCAGGTACGACGTGCTGTCGCTGCCGTCCGCCGTGGCGTGACCGCCCGGCGCGGGCGGTCCGCCGCCGTCGTGGCGCCGCAGATAGCGCTCGAACTCCCGGGCGATGGCCTCGCCGGACGCCTCCGGCAACTCGGCGGTGTCCCGGGCCTCCTCCAGCGACTGGACGTACTCGGCGACCTCGCTGTCCTCGGCGGCCAGCTGATCCACGCCGACCTGCCAGGCGCGCGCGTCCTCGGGCAGCTCGCCCAGCGGGACGCGCACGTCGATCAGGTCCTCCAGGCGGTTCAGCAGGGCCAGCGTCGCCTTCGGGTTGGGCGGCTGCGACACGTAGTGCGGCACCGCCGCCCAGAGCGACACGGCCGGGACGCCCGCGTGCGTGCACGCCTCCTGGAGAACGCCGACGATGCCCGTGGGGCCCTCGTACTTGGTCTCCTCCAGATCCATGCGGCGGGCCAGGTCCGGGTCGGACGTGGTGCCGCTGATCGGGACCGGACGGGTGTGCGGGGTGTCGCCGAGCAGGGCGCCCAGGACGACCACCAGTTCCACGCCCAGTTCGTGCGCGAAGCCGAGCAGTTCGTTGCAGAACGACCGCCAGCGCATGGAGGGTTCGATGCCCCTCACCAGGACGAGGTCGCGCGGTTTCTCGCCGCCGACCCGGACCACCGACAGCCTGGTCGTGGGCCAGGTGATCTTGCGGACGCCCGCTTCCATGAACACCGTGGGGCGGTTCACCTGGAAGTCGTAGTAGTCCTCGGCGTCCAGCGCCGCGAAGACCTCACCCTTCCATTCCCTGTCCAGATGCGCGACCGCGGTGGAGGCGGCGTCGCCGGCGTCGTTCCAGCCCTCGAACGCGGCCACCATGACCGGGTCGACCAGCTCGGGAACCCCCTCGAGCTCGATCACCCAGCGCCTCCTTCCGACGTGCCCTCGCTTGACCACCCAACCTTACGGCGTGCCGCGGGGGCGCCCGCAGCCCCCTTGCAGGGGGAGTGCCCCCATCACTGCCCCGCGATCCGCCCCTGAACACCCGGGATTCATCCGAGCGGTCCGTGATGCCCTGGTCACAGCGTGGAGCGCAGCCACTGCTCCACACTCGCGATGTGCACGGTCGCCCATGAGCGAGCCGCCTCGGCGTCCCGGTCGCGCAGGGCGGCGAGGATCGCCCGGTGCTCGCGCAGGGTGCGGGCGACGGCGTCCTCCTGTGTGAGGCCGCGCCAGATCCGCGCCCGGGTGGTGGGGCCCGACAGCCCGTCGAGCAGCGAGCACAGCACGGAGTTGCCCGAGCTGTGCACGATGCCCCGGTGGAACTCCAGGTCGCAGGCGACCAGATCCTCCACCGACGGGGCCTCACCGAGCTTGTCCAGCTGGGCCGTCAGCGCGTCCAGTTGCTGCTCGCTGATCCGCACGGCCGCCATCTCGGTCGCGGCCGGCTCCAGGATGCGGCGCACGGCGAGGAACTCCAGGACCGTGTCGTCGCGGTGGAAGTCGACGACGAAGCTCAGCGCCTCCAGCAGCAGTTGCGGGTCGAGGCTGGTGACGTAGGTGCCGTCGCCCTGCCGTACGTCCAGGATCCGGATCAGTGACAGGGCGCGCACCGCCTCCCGCAGGGAGTTGCGGGACAGCCCGAGGTCGGCGGCGAGTTCGCTCTCCCTGGGCAGCCGGTCGCCCGGGCGCAGCGCGCCGGAGACGATCATTCCCTTGATCTTTTCGATCGCCTCGTCGGTGACTGCCATGACCGGCCTCCCAGTGCGTTCAAGACCTCCGACGTATCCGGTCATTATGCGGGCGAGGGAACGCGGAAGGGGCGGCTCCGTCGGCGTGGAACCGCCCCTTCCGGATCATGGATCCCCCGGCCCCGTGCCTACTTCTTGTCGAGCAGGTCCTGCACCTTGGCGCGGACGTCGTCCGTGGCGAGGCCGCGGATCGTCAGCGTCGTGCGGCGGCGTAGCACGTCGTCCTGCGTCTCGGCCCACTCGTGGTCCCGGGCCCAGACGACCTGCGCCCAGATCTCCGGGGCGTCGGGGTGGACGCGCTCGGCGAGCTCGGGGCTCTCGTTGGCCATGCGGGCGATGTCGAAGGCCAGCGAGCCGTAGTGCGTGGCCAGGTGCCTGGCCGTGTCGGCCGCCATGCGCGGGCCGGGCGCCGGCCGGTCGGTGAGCAGCCGGTGGGCGACCGCGCGCGGGTTGGCGATGCCGGGCAGCGGCAGCTTCTTCGGCAGCGCGCTGATCGGCTCGAAGTCGTCGCCCAGCGGGTGGCCCGGCAGCGTCTCCAGCTTCTTCATGATCGTGCGGCCGATGTGCCGGAAGGTGGTCCACTTGCCGCCCGCGATGGACAGCATGCCGCCCCGCCCCTCGGTCACCACCGTCTCGCGCTTGGCCTTGGCGGTGTCGCCGGGGCCGCCCGGCAGCACCCGCAGGCCGGCGAAGGAGTAGGTGATGAGGTCGCGGCTGAGCTGCTGGTCGCGGACCGAGAAGGCGGCCTCGTCGAGAATCTGGGTTATGTCCTGCTCGGTGACCGAGACGTCCGCCGGGTCACCCTCGAACACCTCGTCGGTGGTGCCGAGCAGCAGCATGTCCTCCCAGGGGAGGGCGAAGGTGATGCGGTACTTGTCGATCGGGGTGGCGAGCGCGGCCTTCCAGGGGGAGGTGCGCTTGAGGACCAGGTGCGCGCCCTTCGACAGGCGGATGGACGGCGCCGCGTTCGGGTCCTCCATCTTGCGCAGGTGGTCGACCCACGGGCCGGTCGCGTTCAGCACCAGCCGGGCGCTGACGCCGAACTCGTCGCCGGACAGGCGGTCCTTCAGGTCGGCGCCGGTGACTCGGCCCTGCGTGAAGCGCAGGCCGGTCACCTCGGCGTGGTTCAGGACGACCGCACCCGCCTCGACGGCCCCGCGGACCGTCATCAGCGCCATGCGGGCGTCGTTCATCTGGTCGTCGCCGTAGACGGCCACGGCCTTGAGGTTCTCGGTGCGCAGCTCGGGCACGTCCTGCGCGGCCTTGGCCGGCGAGAGCAGGTGTCCCACGCCGTCGCCGAACGCGGAGAGCGCGGAGTAGGCGAAGACGCCCGCGCCGAGCTTCGCCGCGCCGTGCGGCCCGCCCTTGTACACGGGGAGGTAGAACGTGAGCGGGTTCGCCAGGTGGGGAGCCACCTGGCGGGAGACCGCACGGCGCTCGAAGTGGTTCTCCGCCACCAGCTTCACCGCGCCGGTCTGCAGGTAGCGCAGACCGCCGTGGAGGAGCTTGGAGGAGGCGGAGGACGTGGCGCCGGCGAAGTCGCCGGCGTCCACCAGAGCCACCCTGAGGCCGGACTGCGCGGCGTGCCAGGCGGTGGAGATGCCCAGGATGCCGCCGCCGATCACGAGAAGGTCGTACGACGCCTTGGAGAGCTGCTCCCTGGTCTCGGCTCGGCTCGGGTTCGAGCCGGAGGCCGGGTGCGTCCCCAGGGCAGGCACGGACTGCAGGGTGGACTTGGTGGTCATGCTGTTCTTACTCCTCGTCCTCGAGCCAGCCCATGGTCCGCTCGACGGCCTTGAGCCAGTTCTTGTACTCACGGGCGCGGGTCTCCGCGTCCATGCGGGGGGTCCACTCGGCGGCCCGCCGCCAGTTGGCGCGCAGGTCGTCGGTGCTGTTCCAGAAGCCGACGGCGAGACCGGCGGCGTAGGCGGCGCCGAGGCAGGTGGTCTCGGCGACCATCGGGCGCACCACGGGGGCGTCCACGAAGTCGGCGAGGGTCTGCATCAGCAGGTTGTTGGAGGTCATGCCGCCGTCGACCTTCAGGGCGGCCAGCTCCACGCCGGAGTCCTTGGTCATGGCGTCGGCGATCTCCCGCGTCTGCCAGGCGGTCGCCTCCAGGACGGCGCGCGCGAGGTGCGCCTTGGTGACGTACCGGGTCAGACCGGCGATCACACCGCGGGCGTCGGAGCGCCAGTACGGGGCGAACAGGCCCGAGAAGGCCGGCACGAAGTAGGCGCCGCCGTTGTCCTCGACCGACAGGGCGAGGGTCTCGATCTCGGCGGCGGTGGAGATGAGGCCCATCTGGTCGCGCATCCACTGCACCAGCGAACCGGTGACCGCGATCGAGCCCTCCAGGGCGTAGACCGTCTTCTGGTCGCCGATCTTGTAGCCGACGGTGGTCAGCAGGCCGCTGTAGGAGTTGATGATCTTGTCACCGGTGTTCATCACCATGAAGGTGCCGGTGCCGTAGGTCGACTTGGTCTCGCCCTCGGCGAAGCAGGTCTGGCCGAACAGGGCGGCCTGCTGGTCGCCGAGCGCGGAGGCGACCGGGATGCCGCCGAGCAGGTCGCCCAGCTTGCCGCCGGTGATCTCGCCGTAGACCTCGGCGGAGGAGCGGATCTCGGGCAGGATCTGCTTCGGGACGCCGATCGACTCGCAGATCTTGTCGTCCCACTGCATGGTGTGCAGGTTCATCAGCATCGTGCGCGAGGCGTTGGTGACGTCCGTGACGTGCTTGCCGCCGTCGACACCACCGGTCAGGTTCCAGATGACCCAGGTGTCCATGGTGCCGAAGAGGATGTCGCCCGCCTCGGCGCGCTCCTTCAGGCCGTCGACGTTGTCGAGCAGCCAGCGGGCCTTGGGGCCGGCGAAGTAGGAGGCGAGGGGGAGGCCGGTCTCGCGGCGGAAGCGGTCCTGGCCGACGTTGCGGCCGAGCTCGCGGCAGAGGGCGTCGGTGCGGGTGTCCTGCCAGACGATGGCGTTGTGGACGGGCTCACCGGTGTTCTTGTCCCACAGCACGGTCGTCTCGCGCTGGTTGGTGATGCCGATGGCCTTGATGTCGTCCCGGGTGATGCCGGCCTTCTCGATGGCCCCGGCGACGACCTCCTGGACGTTGGTCCAGATCTCGGTGGCGTTGTGCTCGACCCAGCCCGGCTTCGGGAAGATCTGCTCGTGTTCCTTCTGGTCGACGGAGACGATCCGGCCGTCCCGGTCGAAGACGATGCAGCGGCTGGAGGTGGTGCCCTGGTCGATGGCGGCGATGAAGGGGCCGGCGGTGTGCGCGTCGGTCACTGTGTCTCCTGGAAAGTTCCGTGTTTATGGGGCTTTACGTACGGCGCGTGCCGAGAGTTTCGCGAAGCGGCGGTAAATGCCGCTCCTAGGCGAACGCGACGTTGTATATGCCTGCGGCGATGGCCCCGCCGATGAGCGGGCCGACCACCGGAACCCAGGCGTAGCCCCAGTCGGAGCCGCCCTTGTTGGGCAGCGGCAGCAGGGCGTGCACGATGCGCGGACCGAGGTCACGGGCCGGGTTGATCGCGTACCCCGTCGGGCCGCCGAGGGACAGGCCGATGGAGACCACGACGAGCGCGGTGATCAGGGCGCCCAGGGTGCCCAGGCCGTTGCCCTTGTCGTTCAGGCCCTGGGTGAGCACGGCGAGCACCAGCACGATGGTGCCGATCACCTCCGTGGCGATGTTCTGCCAGGCGACACGGACCTCGGGGCCGGTGGAGAAGACGCCCAGCACGGGGCCGGCGCCCTTCTCCTGGGCCTCGACGGCCTTGACCGTGGTGTCCTGCGCACCCGGACCGCCGACTATCTCGCGGTCGGTGAGGTGGGCGTGGAACTGACCGTAGTAAGCGATCCAGACCAGAGCGGCACCGATCATGGCGCCGAGGACCTGACCGGCCCAGTAGACCGGGACGTTCTTCCAGTCGCCGTCCTTGATGGCGATGGCCAGCGTCACGGCCGGATTCAGATGGGCGCCGGAGAGCGGCGCCGAGGTGTAGACCGCCGTGAGTACCGCGAAGCCCCACCCGAAGGTGATGGCGAGCCAGCCGGCGTTACGAGCCTTGGAGGCCTTCAGCGTGACGGCGGCACAGACGCCGCCGCCGAGGAGGATGAGTATGGCGGTACCGATGGTCTCGCCGATGAAGATGTCGGAGCTGGACACCCGCGACTCCTTTGTCATACGTCCAGGGAAGTTCGATACCGGCCTGGCGTTGTCACACTCTAGCGCGTATTGCCGGTAGCTGTTCGACAATGTCGACCGATGGACGGGAGTCTTGCTTCGGCGTTACGAACACGTCAAGAGCTGTGTTGTCGAAAATACGATCGTTACTGATCGCTGCGGTCCCAAGGATCTTTGCCGCAGGTGGGCGCGGACATGCCGAGGACCGGGGCGCCGTACGGCGCCCCGGTCCTTTCGTGTGCCGTCAGAACCGCCCGGCGCCCAGGTCCCGCGAGACCGCGCGGGCGCAGTCCCGCACCGCCGCGATCAGCTCCGGCCGCAGCGCTCCTTCTTCGTCGGACCGGCACAGCCGCTCCACGGCGCCGGTGATGCCGACCGAGCCGACCGGCATGCGCCGCCGGTCGTGGATGGGGGCGGCGAGGGACGCCACGCCCTCCCAGGTCTCCTCCACGTCCGCCGCGTACCCCCGCGCCCGCGTGACGTCGAGGATGTGCTCGAAGCCCTCCGGCTCGCACACGGTCCGATCGGTGAACGCCTTGCGGTCGGCCTCCAGCGCCTCGCTGTGCGCCACCGGGTCGTAGGCGGACAGCACCTTGCCCAGGGCCGTGGAGTGCAGCGGCTGCATGGCGCCGATCTCCAGCACCTGCCGGCTGTCGTCGGGCCGGAAGACGTGGTGCACGATCAGTACGCCCTGCTGGTGCAGGACGCCCAGATAGACGCTCTCGCCGCTGGAGCGGGCCAGGTCGTCGGTCCACACCAGGGCGCGCGCCCGCAGCTCGTGCACATCGAGGTAGGTGGTGCCCAGGCGCAGCAGCTCGGCGCCCAGCTGGTAGCGCCCGGAGACGTCGTCCTGCTCCACGAAACCCTCCTGCTGGAGGGTGCGCAGGATGCCGTGGGCGGTGCCTTTGGCCAGGCCCAGCGACGAGGCGATGTCCGACAGGCCGAGCCGCCGCTCGCCGCCCGCGAGGAGCCGCAGCATCGCGGCCGCCCGTTCGAGCGACTGGATGTTCCGTGCCATCGCCGTACTGCCTCCGTCCCCTTCGACCGCCGACAAGCGGCACCACAGCCGTCGTTCGGCAATGTCGAACACTACCGGTCGATGTCGACCTCTCGCTAATGGCAGGACGCCATTTTTGCGCCACGGGTGGCCGACACGTCGCCCGGCGGCCGATCCGGCACCACCGGAGTCCGCCCCGTGGACGTGCTGCCCATCCAAGCCCACTCCCGGTTACGCTGGCGCGGTGCGCCCATCCCGGATGCCCTCCGGCTGTCCGGGAAGCCGCAAAGCCGACAGCCGTCGCATCCGAGGGAGCCCTTTTCATGGCCTCGTTGCCGCCGACCCCTTCCGCAGACAGCCGGGCCCGTGTGTCCGCGCTCCGAGAAGCCCTGGCCACCCGTGTGGTCGTGGCCGACGGAGCGATGGGCACCATGCTCCAGGCGCAGGACCCCACGCTCGAGGACTTCGAGAATCTCGAAGGCTGCAACGAGATCCTCAATCTGACGCGCCCGGACATCGTCCGTTCGGTCCACTCCGAGTACTTCGACGTCGGTGTGGACTGCGTGGAGACCAACACCTTCGGCGCCAACCTCACCGCCCTCGGCGAGTACGACATCCCCGAACGCGTCACCGAGCTGTCCGAGGCCGGTGCCCGGATCGCGCGCGAGGTGGCCGACGAGTTCACCCGCAGCACCGGGCAGCAGCGCTGGGTGCTCGGCTCGATGGGCCCCGGCACCAAGCTGCCCACCCTCGGCCACACCACCTTCGGTGCCATCCGGGACGCCTACCAGCAGAACGCCGAGGGCCTGCTCGCCGGCGGCGCCGACGCGCTGCTCGTGGAGACCACCCAGGACCTGCTCCAGACCAAGGCCTCCGTCATCGCCGCCCGCCGGGCGATGGAGGCCACCGGCCAGTCCGTACCGCTGATCGTCTCCGTCACCGTCGAGACGACCGGGACCATGCTGCTCGGCTCCGAGATCGGGGCTGCCCTGACCGCGCTGGAGCCGCTCGGCATCGACATGATCGGCCTGAACTGCGCCACGGGCCCGGCCGAGATGAGCGAGCACCTGCGCTTCCTGTCCCGGCACTCGCGCATCCCGCTGTCCTGCATGCCCAACGCGGGCCTGCCGGTGCTGACCAAGGACGGCGCGCACTACCCGCTGACCGCGCCCGAGCTGGCCGAGGCCCAGGGCACCTTCGTCCGGGACTACGGCCTCTCGCTCGTCGGCGGCTGCTGCGGCACCACCCCGGAACACCTGCGGCAGCTGGTCGAGCGCGTCCGGGACACCGCCCCGACGGAGCGTGCCCCGCAGCCCGAGCCGGGCGCGGCCTCCCTGTACCAGTCCGTGCCGTTCCGGCAGGACACCTCCTACCTGGCCATCGGCGAGCGCACCAACGCCAACGGCTCGAAGAAGTTCCGCGAGGCCATGCTGGACGGCCGCTGGGACGACTGCGTGGAGATGGCCCGCGACCAGATCCGCGAGGGCGCGCACATGCTCGACCTGTGCGTGGACTACGTCGGCCGCGACGGCGTCGCCGACATGGAGGAACTGGCCGGCCGCTTCGCCACCGCCTCCACCCTGCCGATCGTGCTGGACTCCACCGAGGTCGACGTCATCCGGGCCGGTCTGGAGAAGCTCGGCGGCCGCGCGGTGATCAACTCGGTGAACTACGAGGACGGCGACGGCCCCGAGTCCCGCTTCGCCAAGGTCACGGCCCTGGCCCAGGAGCACGGCGCCGCCCTCATCGCGCTCACCATCGACGAGGAGGGCCAGGCCCGCACCGCCGAGAAGAAGGTCGAGATCGCCGAACGGCTCATCGAGGACCTGACGGGCAACTGGGGCATCCACGAGGAGGACATCCTCGTCGACTGCCTGACCTTCACCATCTGCACCGGCCAGGAGGAGTCCCGTAAGGACGGCATCGCCACCATCGAGGGCATCCGCGAGCTCAAGCGGCGCCACCCGAAGGTGCAGACCACGCTCGGCCTGTCCAACATCTCCTTCGGCCTCAACCCGGCCGCCCGCATCCTGCTGAACTCCGTCTTCCTCGACGAGTGCGTCAAGGCCGGACTGGACTCGGCGATCGTGCACGCGTCGAAGATCCTCCCGATCGCCCGCTTCAGCGAGGAGGAGGTCCAGACCGCCCTGGACCTCATCCACGACCGCCGCGCCGAGGGCTATGACCCGCTGCAGAAGCTCATGCAGCTGTTCGAGGGCGCCACCGCCAAGTCCCTCAAAGCCGGCAAGGCCGAGGAACTGGCCGCCCTGCCGCTGGACGAGCGCCTCAAGCGGCGCATCATCGACGGCGAGAAGAACGGCCTCGAGGCGGACCTCGACGCGGCCCTCCGGGAGCGGCCCGCGCTCGACATCGTCAACGAGACCCTGCTGGACGGCATGAAGGTCGTCGGTGAACTGTTCGGCTCCGGCCAGATGCAGCTGCCGTTCGTCCTGCAGTCCGCCGAGGTCATGAAGACGGCCGTCGCCCACCTCGAACCCCACATGGAGAAGACCGACGAGGCCGGCAAGGGCACCATCGTGCTGGCCACCGTGCGCGGCGACGTGCACGACATCGGCAAGAACCTCGTCGACATCATCCTGTCCAACAACGGCTACAACGTCGTCAACCTCGGCATCAAGCAGCCGGTCTCCGCGATCCTGGAAGCCGCCGAGGAGCACAAGGCAGACGTCATCGGCATGTCCGGGCTGCTGGTGAAGTCCACGGTGATCATGAAGGAGAACCTGGAGGAGCTCAACCAGCGCGGCCTGGCCTCCGGCTACCCGGTCATCCTGGGCGGCGCCGCCCTCACCCGCGCCTACGTCGAACAGGACCTGCACGAGATCTACCAGGGCGAGGTCCGCTACGCCCGCGACGCCTTCGAGGGCCTGCGTCTGATGGACGCCCTCATCGGCGTCAAGCGCGGCGTGCCCGGCGCGAAGCTGCCCGAACTCAAGCAGCGCCGGGTCAGGGCCACGGCCCCGGCCGCTACCGAGGAGCGCCCCGAGGAGGGGCACGTCCGCTCCGACGTCGCCACCGACAATCCCGTCCCCGAGCCGCCCTTCCGCGGCACCCGCGTCATCAAGGGCATCCAGCTCAAGGAGTACGCGAGCTGGCTCGACGAGGGCGCCCTGTTCAAGGGCCAGTGGGGCCTGAAGCAGGCCCGCACCGGCGAGGGCCCGTCCTACGAGGAGCTCGTCGAGAGCGAGGGCCGGCCCCGGCTGCGCGGCCTGCTGGACCGGCTCCAGACGGAGAACATGCTGGAGGCGGCCGTGGTCTACGGCTACTTCCCGTGCGTCTCCAAGGACGACGACCTGATCATCCTGGACGAGCAGGGCAACGAACGCACCCGCTTCACCTTCCCGCGCCAGCGCCGCGGCCGCCGTCTGTGCCTGGCCGACTTCTTCCGCCCGGAGGAGTCCGGCGAGACCGACGTCGTCGGCCTCCAGGTCGTCACCGTCGGCTCGCGCATCGGCGAGGAGACCGCGCGGCTCTTCGAGGCCAACGCCTACCGCGACTACCTCGAACTGCACGGACTGTCCGTACAGCTGGCCGAGGCGCTCGCCGAGTACTGGCACGCACGCGTGCGCTCCGAGCTCGGCTTCGCCGGCGAGGACCCCGACGAGATGCAGGGCATGTTCGAGCTGAAGTACCGGGGCGCCCGCTTCTCTCTCGGGTACGGCGCCTGCCCCAACCTGGAGGACCGGGCCAAGATCGCCGACCTGCTCGAACCGGAGCGCATCGGCGTCGAGCTGTCCGAGGAGTTCCAGCTGCACCCCGAGCAGTCCACGGACGCCATCGTGATCCACCACCCGGAGGCGAAGTACTTCAACGCCCGCTGAGCCTCCCACCGGGCACACGGGCCAAAAGAGGCGCTTCGAGCGCGCACGACGTAGACTGGTCGGTCCACCGCAGGCCGGTTCCCCTCGTGGGAGCCGGCCTGAACGTCCCTCAAGGAGGTACGTGGATGACCAGTACGGTCCCCGCGCTCGGAACCCTTCCCCAAGCTCTCGGCTCCGCTCGAGCAGGGGATACCCCAACCGCCGAAGGATCGGCCCTCCAAGCCGTGCTCCTCGACATGGACGGCACCCTGGTGGACACCGAGGGCTTCTGGTGGGACGTCGAGGTCGAGGTCTTCGCCTCCCTCGGCCACACACTCGACGAGTCCTGGCGGCACGTCGTGGTCGGCGGCCCCATGACCCGCAGCGCGGGCTTCCTCATCGAGGCCACCGGCGCCGACATCCCCCTCGACGAGCTCACCGTGCTCCTGAACAACGGCTTCGAGGCCCGCATCGACCGCGCCCTGCCGCTGATGCCGGGCGCCGGACGGCTGCTCGCCGAGCTGTACGAGTACGAGATCCCCACCGCCCTCGTCTCCGCCTCCCACCGGCGCATCATCGACCGGGTGCTGACCTCGCTCGGCGCCCACCACTTCAGCCTGACGGTGGCCGGCGACGAGGTGCCGCGCACCAAGCCGCACCCCGACCCGTATCTGGCCGCCGCCTCCGGGCTCGGCGCGGACCCGGCCCGGTGCGCCGTCATCGAGGACACCGCGACGGGGGTCGCCGCGGCCGAGGCCGCGGGCTGCCAGGTCGTGGCCGTGCCCTCCGTGGCCCCCATCGCCCCGGCTCTGCGCCGCACGGTCGTGAGCTCCCTCGAAGAGGTCGACCTGACATTTCTGCACGGGCTGATGACGGAAATGCGCTAGGCGTTCACCCAGCGTGCAGCGGTGTTTGGACGGAAATTCCGAAGGCGAATTCAAACCCCGACGGACGATCGAATTCCCGTACCTTCGAACCCGTTTACGCGTGTGACGTTCCCCACGCAGTCCGCGGTCGACAGCAGATCCCGCGTGTGCTGGACACCCCCTTCAGGGGTCCGTCGGCGTGCCCTTGTGTCCCGATTGATGGAGCGCTGCACCAAAGCTTCCGCTGTCGGGCCTTCGGTCTGTCCACGCCCGGTTCCGCAGCGTGATGGGTGCTCAACTCCGCTGGCTGTGAACCCTCCTGCCGGCCCCGACTAATCTCGTCGCGAGAACCTCGCCCCACCCCCGTGATCCGCTGCGCCACCCCTGCATGCCGGGTACACGGAGTCGACAGCTCTGGAGAAACTCGAGCATGAACCGCAAGACTTTGGTGCTGCCGGCCGTGATCGGCCTGCTCGCGCCGGTGCTCGCCGCCTGCGGTGGGTCCGACAGCGGGAGCAGCGACAGCGGCGCGATCGTCGTCGGCACCACGGACCGGTTCACCGCCTCGAAGGACGCCCCCGCGCCCCTCGATCCCGCCTACGCCTACGACGTCGGCACCTGGAACATCCTGCGCCAGACCGTGCAGACCCTGATGATCCAGCCGCGCGGCGAGGGCGAGCCCGTACCGGAGGCCGCCGAGCGGTGCGGCTTCACCGACACCGGCAACGAGCGCTACGCCTGCACCCTGCGCGACGGCCTGACGTTCGCCAACGGCAACGCTGTCACGGCGGGCGATGTGAAGTACTCCATCGACCGCGCCCGGTCCCTCAAGGCCGACAGCGGCGTGTTCGCGCTGCTGTCCACCATCGACACCGTCGAGACGCAGGGCGACCGCGAGGTCATCTTTCATCTGAAGACGGCCGACGCGACGTTCCCGTACAAGCTGTCGACCCCGGTCGCCGGCATCGTCGACCCCGACGACTACCCCAAGAACAAGCTGCGCGACGGCTTCGACCTGGAGGGTTCCGGCCCGTACACCCTCAAGGCCGACGTCGAGGACGGCGAGCTGGTCAAGGCCGAGTTCACCAAGAACCCCGACTACAAGGGGACCCTCAAGGTGAACAACGACAAGGTCGACATGGTCTCCTTCAAGGACGCCGACGCCATGGGCGAGGCGCTGGACAAGGGCGACATCGACCTGATGACCCGCGCCATGTCGCCGGATCAGATCCGCAAGCTCTCGGCCGACGCGGACACCGACGTCGACCTCGTCGAGATGCCCGGCCTCGAGATCCGCTACCTGGGCTTCAACACCGACGCCCCGACGGTGAAGTCCAAGGCCGTGCGCCAGGCCATGGCCCAGATCGTCAACCGCAGCGAACTGATCTCCAAGGTCTATGGCTCCCAGGCCGAGCCGCTGTACTCGCTTGTCCCGGCCAGCGTCACCGGCCACTCCAACTCGTTCTTCAACAAGTACGGTGAGCCGAACGTCACCAAGGCCCGTTCCCTGCTCACCCAGGCGAACGTCACCACGCCCGTGAAGCTGACGCTGCACTACACCACCGACCACTACGGTCCGGCCACCAAGAAGGAGTTCGAGGTCCTGCGCGAGCAGCTGAACTCCAGCGGCCTGTTCGACGTCGACATCAAGGGCACCCCCTGGGACACGTTCCGCCCGGCCGAGAAGAAGGGCGAGTACGACGTCTACGGCATGGGCTGGTTCCCGGACTTCCCGGACGCCGACAACTTCCTGGCGCCGTTCCTCGACGCGGACAACACCCTCGGCTCGCCGTACGACAACAGCCGGATCCGGGGCACCCTGATCCCGGAATCCCGCCGTGAGGCGGACCGGCTGTCCGCCTCCTCCAGCCTGACGGACATTCAGGACATCGTCGCCGGCGATGTGCCGATGCTGCCGCTGTGGCAGGGCAAGCAGTACGTCGCCGCTCGCGACGACGTCACGGGTACCGCCTACGCGCTCAACTCCGCCTCGACGCTCCAGCTGTGGGAGCTCGGGCGGGGCGTGAGCGGCTGACGCACCCGCTGGATCCCCGGGGCCTGTGACCGCGGCCCCCGGGGAGCCGTGCCCCGGAGCCAGGGACACGCTCCGGGAGTTCTCGAGAACCGACGACAAGGCACACACGTGAAGATTCGCAACCAGTGGCCGGTCCTGCCCATCGTGGCGGGCCTCGCCTCCGGACTGCTGACCGGCTGTGGCACGGAGAGCGGAGACTCCGCGGGGGACGGCTCCAATGTGGTGGTGGGGATGTCCGACGACGTCCTGGCCACGGACCCGGCCTCCGGCTACGACCCCGGCTCCTGGCTGTTGTTCAACAACGTCTTCCAGTCCCTGCTGAGCTTCCCCAAGGGCGCCACGGAACCGCAGCCCGAGGCGGCCGAGAGCTGCGCGTTCACCGACACGCAGACCACGGTCTACAAGTGCACGCTGAAGGACGGCCTCAAGTTCAGCAACGGTGACGAGCTCACCTCCGAGGACGTCAAGTTCTCCTTCGACCGCATGCTGAAGATCAACGACCCCGACGGGCCCGCGATCATGTTCCCCATGCTGGACAAGGTCGAGACGCCGGACGACAAGACGGTCGTCTTCCGTCTCAACACGGCCGACGCCACCTTCCCGAGCAAGATCGCCTCCGGTGCCGGCTCCATCGTCGCCCACGGCCAGTACGACGCGGACGGGCTCCGCAAGGACGGCGAGGCCGTCGGCTCCGGCCCCTACCAGCTCGACTCGTTCGACGACGGCCAGGCGGTCTTCTCCGTCAACGAGAACTACAAGGGCACCGCCAAGGTGAGCAACACCGGCGTGACGCTCAAGTTCTTCGACGGCGATCAGACGGCCCTCAAGCAGGCCATCGAGAACGGGGACGTCGACATCGCCTACCGCGGTCTCACCGCGGGCGACATCGCCGACACCGAGAAGTCCGACGACGGCACCGGCGTCGAGGTCGTCGAGGGCAGCAGCGCCGAGGTCCAGCACCTGGTGTTCAACATGGACGACCCGGTCGCCGGCAAGCTCGGCGTCCGCAAGGCCATCGCCCACCTGCTCGACCGCGAAACCCTCATCAAGGACGTCTACCAGGGCACCGCAACCCCGCTGTACTCGATCATCCCGGCCGGTATCGCGGGCCACAACACGGCCTTCTTCGACACCTACGGCGCCCGCCCGTCCAAGGCGAAGGCCCAGGCCGCGCTGCGCGAGGACGGCATCACCGGCAAGGTGAAGCTGACCCTCTGGTCCACCCCGTCCCGCTACGGCCCCGCGACCGACCAGGAGCTGAACGCCATCGCCGGCCAGCTCAACGCCAGCGGCCTGTTCGACGCCGACGTCAAGTCCGTCTCCTTCGGCCAGTACGAGAAGGACATCGCCGCCGGCAAGTACGGCGTCTACGTGAAGGGCTGGGTGCCGGACTACCCGGACGCCGACAACTTCACGGCCCCCTTCTTCGGCAAGGGCAACGTGCTGAGCAACAACTACGACAACGGCACGATCACCGGTTCGCTCATCCCGCGCACCGCCGCCCTGACCAACCGGGCCGCCACGGACAAGGAGTTCGGGGAGCTGCAGGACATCGTCGCCGACGAACTCCCCGTCCTGCCCGTGTGGCAGGCCAAGCAGTACGCGGTCGTCCGCGACGGCGTCTACGGCCTGGAGTACTGCCTCGACGCGTCGACGGTCTTCCGCTTCTGGGAGCTCAGCAAGGACGCCTGACGCACCGATGTGAAGAAGGGCGCCTCCCGCTCGGCGGGGGGCGCCCTCTCACATGCCGGCTCGCGGCCGCTACTGCGCGCCGGGGCGCACCAGCCCGCTCTCGTAGGCGTACACCGCCGCCTGGACGCGGTCGCGCAGACCCAGCTTGGTCAGCACATGCCCCACGTGCGTCTTGACGGTGGTCTCGCTGACGAACAGGTCGGCGGCGATCTCCGCGTTGGACAGCCCGCGCGCCACCAGCTTCAGCACCTCGACCTCGCGGTCGGTGAGCGTGTGCAGCGTGTCCGGCACCGGCTCCTCGCCGGAGGGCAGATGCGTGGCGTACTTGTCGAGCAGCCGGCGCGTGATGCTCGGCGCGAGCATCGCCTCGCCCGAGGCCACGACCCGGATCGCCTGCACCAGCTCGTTGGCCGGCGCGTCCTTCAACAGGAACCCGCTGGCGCCGGCGCGCAGCGCCTCCACCACGTACTCGTCGAGATCGAAGGTGGTCAGGACCAGCACCTTCGCCGGGCCGTCCCGCCCCGGCCCGGTGATCTGCCGGGTCGCCTCCACACCGTCCATCCGCGGCATACGGATGTCCATCAGAACCACATCGGGCTGAAGCGCACGCACCTGGTCGAGTGCCTGCAGTCCGTCACCGGCCTCCCCGACGACCGCGATGTCCTGCTCGGCCTCCAGGATCATCCGGAAGCCGGTACGGAGCAGCGGCTGGTCGTCGACCAGTAGGACGCGGATGGCCACGTAAGTCTCCTTCGCTAGTCCGGCCCCATTCTGCCCTGCGCGGGCCTGCCCGACTCAGCCGCCCTCACCCGGCCCCGGCAGCACCGGCAGCTCCGCCGCGCGCACCGGCAGCGGATAGGGCGGGGGAGTACCGCCGAACTCCGGGCAGTGGGCCTGGTGGTCGCACCAGCCGCACAGCTTCGTGGGGCGCGGCCGCCAGTCGCCCGTCTCGGTGGCCAGCCGGATCGCCTCCCACAACGCCAGCAGCTTGCGCTCGACCCGCTCCAGGTCGGCGAGGACCGGGTCGTACGTCAGCACCTGACCGCTGCCGAGGTAGACCAGCTGGAGCCGCCGGGGGATCACGTTCTTCAGCCGCCACACCACCAGGGCGTAGAACTTCATCTGGAACAGGGCGCCCTCGGAGTACTCGGGCCGGGGTGCCTTTCCGGTCTTGTAGTCGACGATCCGGACCTCGCCCGTGGGAGCCACGTCGACCCGGTCGATGATGCCGCGCAGCCGCAGCCCGGACTCCAGCTCGGTCTCGACGAAAAGCTCCCGCTCGGCCGGCTCCAGACGGCTGGGGTCCTCCAAGGTGAACCAGCGCTCGACGAGCTGCTCCGCCTCGCCCAGCCAGCGCGCCAGCCGCTCGCCCTGGGGATCGTCGGCGAACAGCTCCACGACCTCCGGCCGCGTCTCGCGCAGCCGGTCCCACTGGCCGGGGATCAGCGACTTCGCCCGCGGCGGCGTCCGCTCGGCGGCCGGGGCGTCGAAGAGCCGCTCCAGGACCGCGTGCACGAGCGTGCCCCTGGTCGCCGCCTCGCTCGGCTTCTCGGGCAGCCGGTCGATGACCCGGAAGCGGTAGAGCAGCGGGCACTGCATGAAGTCACTCGCACGCGAGGGGGACAGCGAGGCGGGCGCTATGGCGGTGGTCCCGGTCACGAGGTCGCTCACGGCGGCGGTCTCGGCCGCCGCCTCCGCCACCGTCCGCGCGTCCGCCGCCGTCTCCACTGCCGTCTCCGCGGGCCCGGCCGGGACCGGCGGTTCCTCCACCGCGGCCCGGTCGCTGTCGGGCCGCGGCGCGCCCTCGGTGCTCGTCTCCATGTCCCAGACCATACGGCCCGCCACTGACAGTGACCCAGCCGTGTTGCGTGGGGGAAGCCGGGAGAAGGGGTCGACGTACGGGAAACACAGGGGTGCCGGGGCGGAACGCACCGCGACGGACGCATACCATCGACTCGAGACCTCCCGTCCGGCAGGCGCGGGAGACGCTTCGATCGAGGGGACACCGGTGGACGAGAGCGGCGGGCGCGGGCGGCCGCGGTCCGGCAACGACGAGTCGGCCGAGCGCCACGCGGGGCCCGCGGCCCGGGCCGCCGAGCCGACCTCCGCCGAGCCCACGGACGAGCGCCCCTTCACCCCGGAACGGCCCTCCCCGGCCCCGGAGCCGACCTCCGCCGAGCCCACGGACGAGCGCCCCTTCACCCCGGAACGGCCCTCCCCGGCCCCGGAGCCGACCGGCCCGGCCACGCCCGCGGACACCCCGGCGACCCCTTCGGACGCCGCGCGGGACGACTCGGCGGCGGACCGCCCGACGCGGGGTGACGAAGCGCCCGCCGAGCCCGACGCGAACGGTCTTCCGGAGGGCGACACGCACCCCGGCCGCCCCGACGCCGAGAACCCCCACACGGCCCCCACCGACGCCGCCGTACCGCAGGCGGCACCCGCCCCCGGCGAGCGCGACGGCGGTGACGCGCCGGAGGGTGACACGCACCCCGACCGCGCCTACGCCGACGACCGGCACACGGCACCGGTCCCCGCCGATGCCGACGCCGCCGTACCGCAGGCGGCACCCGCCCCCGGCGAGCGCGACGGCGGTGACGCGCCGGAGGGTGACACGCACCCCGACCGCGCCTACGCCAGCGGCCCGCACTCGGCACCCGTCCCCGGCGGGCCAGAGGCGGACCGCCTGCACAAGGCACACGCCCCGGCCCCCGGCTCCGGTGACCAGAACCGCCCCCTGCAGCCCTCGGCCCCCGCCCCGGGCACCGGCCACCCGAACCACCACCCCGCCCCGTCCGCCCCCGCCGACGGCGACCGCCACCTCGCCCACTCCGACGGCAAGGGCCCCGCCCCCCACCGGCCGGAGCCCCGGGGCGGGCTGCTCATGGGCCGGCCCTTCGGCGTGCCCGTGTACGTCGCGCCGAGCTGGTTCCTCGTCGCCGCGCTGATCACCTGGGTGTTCGGCGGCCAGCTGGAGCGCGTGCTGCCCGAGCTCGGCGCCGCCCGCTACCTGGTCTCCCTCTTCTTCGCGGTCGCCTTCTACGCCTCCGTGCTCGTCCACGAACTGGCGCACACCGTCGCCGCCCTGCGCTTCAAGCTCCCGGTCCGCCGCATTCAGCTCCAGTTCTTCGGCGGCGTCTCCGAGATCGAGAAGGAGGCCGAGACCCCCGGCCGGGAGTTCATCCTGGCCTTCGTCGGGCCCTTGCTCTCCCTCGTCCTCGCCGGCGTCTTCTACGGCGCTGCGCAGACCGTGGAACCCGGTACCGTCCCCGGCGTCCTGCTCGCGGGCCTGATGATCTCCAACCTCATCGTGGCCGCCTTCAACCTCCTGCCCGGCCTGCCCCTCGACGGCGGCCGCATGCTCCGCGCCGTCGTCTGGAAGATCACCGGCAAGCCGATGAAGGGCACCATCGCCGCCGCCTGGGTCGGCCGCGCCCTCGCCGTCTCCGTACTCATCGGACTGCCCCTGCTGACCCAGTCCGGCGCCCTCGGCACCGACGCCGTCGACAACGTGGGCATGGACACCGTCCTCGACGCCCTGCTCGCCGCGATCCTCGCCGCGATCATCTGGACCGGCGCCGGCAACAGCCTGCGCATGGCACGCCTGCGCGAGCACCTCCCCGAGCTGCGCGCCCGCGCGCTCACCCGCCGCGCGGTCCCCGTCGAGTCGGACACCCCGCTGTCCGAGGCGCTGCGCCGCGCCAACGCCGCCGGGGCCCGCGCCCTGGTCGTCGTCGACCCCGACGGCAAGCCGCTCTCCCTCGTCCGCGAGGCCGCCATCGTCGGCGTGCCCGAACACCGCCGTCCCTGGGTCGCCGTCAGCGGTCTCGCCCAGGACCTCACCGACGGCATGCGCGTCTCGGCGGAGCTCTCCGGCGAGGAACTCCTGGACGCCCTGCGCGCCACCCCGGCCACCGAATACCTCGTGGTGGAGGCGACCGGCGAGATCTACGGCGTCCTGTCGGCGGCCGACGTGGAGCGTGCCTTCGTGAAGGCGATGGCGAGGCCCTCCTAGTGGTCGGTGGCCCTCTCCGGGGCCGGTAGGCTGGTCACATGTCCGAACCGACCGGTGCCGCCCGCAGGCGCGGGCCCTTCAAGGTCGGGGACCAGGTTCAGCTGACCGACCCCAAGGGCCGCCACTACACGTTCACGCTCGAGGCCGGGAAGAACTTCCACACCCACAAGGGTTCCTTCCCCCACGACGAGCTGATCGGCGCTCCCGAGGGCAGCGTTGTCCGCACCACGGGGAACGTCGCCTACCTCGCGCTGCGCCCCCTGCTCCCCGACTACGTCCTGTCCATGCCCCGCGGCGCCGCCGTGGTCTACCCCAAGGACGCGGGGCAGATCCTGGCCTTCGCCGACATCTTCCCCGGCGCACGCGTCGTGGAAGCGGGCGTCGGCTCCGGCTCGCTCAGCAGCTTCCTGCTGCGGGCCATCGGCGACCAGGGCATGCTGCACAGCTATGAGCGCCGCGCCGACTTCGCCGAGATCGCCCAGGCGAACGTCGAGCGCTACTTCGGCGGCCCGCACCCCGCCTGGCAGCTCACCGTCGGCGACCTCCAGGACAACCTGTCCGACGCCGACGTCGACCGCGTCATCCTCGACATGCTGGCTCCCTGGGAGTGCCTGGAGGCCGTCTCCAAGGCGCTCGTCCCCGGCGGCATCCTGTGCTGCTACGTGGCGACCACCACCCAGCTCGCCCGGACCGTCGAGTCCATCCGCGAGATCGGCTGCTTCAACGAGCCGAGCGCCTGGGAGTCGATGATCCGCAACTGGCACATCGAGGGCCTGGCCGTCCGCCCGGACCACCGGATGATCGGCCACACCGGCTTCCTGCTCACCGCGCGCCGCCTCGCCGACGGCGTCGAGCCGCCCATGCGCCGCCGCCGCCCCGCCAAGGGCGCCTACGGCGAGGACTACGCAGGTCCCAACGCCGACGGCGGCGCCGGCCGCTGAGGCGGCCCGTCACCGCGTCCAACGCACCGGCGCCGTGCCGGAGTTCCCGGATCCGTATCGGAACTCCGCCACGGCGCCTTTCCGTTGCCGCCCCGGGTGAACCCGCACCCGAGGCTGTTGACCTGCCGTCCGGGCGGCGGCGGCCCACGGCACGGTGCGCGGGAGCCGGGGCCGCGCAGGCCCGCTGACACAGCGGCAGGAACCGCAACCCTTCAGACTTCCCCGGCGCAGGACGTGCACACCCCGCCGTTCCCTCGCGGTGTGACGTGTGGCACCATGCTGGCCACCCCACCGGCACAGCCTCAGGAGACCCTCCTAGTGCAGTCTTCCGCCGTCCCGGAGCTCGCCCACACCCACACCCGTCCCATCCACTGGCTCGCCACCGCGACCGCCGTCGCGGGCGTCGTGGCCTTCTCCTCAATCCTGCAGCCCGGCGCGGCGACGGCGGCCCAGCCGGCCGCTCCCGAGACCAAGAGCGCTCCGGCGCTCACGACTCCGCCCGACCCGGCGGCGGTGACGTACCCGATCGAGTGCGGCCCGGTGAAGGCCGTCGTGCAGAAGCGGGCTTCCGGCGACCTCGACGGCGACGGCAGGCCCGAGACGGTGGCCGTGGTCCACTGCGACTCGCCGATGGGCACTCCGCCGGACGGCGTGTACGTCCTGACGCGCGACTCCGACGGGGGCGAACCCCGCGTCGTGGCCACCCTGCTCGACCCCAAGGACGGCACCACCGTCAGCGACTTCGCCGTGCGCCACGGCGCCGTCACGGCCACGCTCCTCGGCTACTCGTCGGCCGACGTGCCGCGTTGCTGCCCCGACGAGAAGAGCGACGCGAAATGGCGTTGGCACGGCGGCTCGTTCGTCCGCTCGACCCCGGCCGGAGCTCGCAGTGTGTGAGGCGCGTGCGACGGCGCGTGTGAGATATCAGACAGTGGTGACGGAACGTAGAGAAGTGGTCACTCCGCGTCCGGTCCGTAGACCTCGGTCCTGTCCGAAACCCGTCGCACGTGGATGCAGTCGCCCGGACACTCCTTCGCGGAGTCGATCACGTCCGTGAGGAGCGGCAGCGGAACGGGCGTTGTCGCACCCCTGTCCTGGAGCAACTCGTCGTCGGCACTCTTCACATAGGCCAGACCGTCGATGTCCAGCTCGAACACCTCGGGCGCGTACTGGGCGCAGATGCCGTCGCCGGTACACAGGTCCTGGTCGATCCAGACCTCCAGCGCCCCGCCTTCGACCCCGGCCACCTGCTGCACGCTCATCTCTCCTGCCGTTTCTCCGCCGAGCCGTATCGGGAATCCGGCCAGCTCTGGCGGGTGTTGAACAGTTCGACCCTACCTCCGGCTGGGTTCCAATCATGTTCGCTGGGTATTCCCCTGGCGTGAGGGAGAGCGCAAGGGTGAAGATCGGACACACCCCGACCGTCTTTGTGATCTAGGGGTTTCAATCGACACCCGCCCAGGTAGGGTCTGGAAGCGTCCAGCTCCCCTTGGAGGAGGTGAGGACCGTGGCAGCCCACGACGACGACATGAACCGCGGCATCCGCCCGGGACGCGGGTCCGACGACCCGTCCGGGCAGATCGCCTACCTTGAGCAGGAGATCGCCGTCCTGCGACGTAAGCTCGCCGACTCTCCGCGACACACGAGGATTCTCGAAGAGCGGATCGTCGAGCTGCAGACCAATCTGGCCGGCGTGTCCGCGCAGAACGAGCGACTCGCCAACACGCTCCGTGAGGCGCGTGACCAGATCGTGGCCCTCAAGGAGGAAGTCGACCGGCTCGCGCAGCCGCCGGCCGGCTTCGGGGTCTTCCTGACGGCGAACGAGGACGGCACCGCCGACATCTTCACCGGCGGCCGCAAGCTCAGGGTGAACGTCAGCCCCAGCGTCGAGCTCGAGGAGCTCCGGCGCGGCCAGGAAGTAATGCTCAACGAAGCGCTCAACGTGGTCGAGGCCATGGAGTACGAGCGCGTCGGTGACATCGTCACCCTCAAGGAGATCCTCGAGGACGGCGAGCGGGCCCTCGTGCTCGGGCACACCGACGAGGAGCGGGTGGTACGGCTCGCCGAGCCGCTGCTGGACGTGAACATCCGGCCCGGTGACGCCCTGCTGCTCGAACCCCGCTCGGGCTACGTCTACGAGATCGTTCCGAAGAGCGAGGTCGAGGAACTCGTCCTCGAAGAGGTCCCCGACATCGGCTACGAGCAGATCGGTGGTCTCGGCGGCCAGATCGAGGCCATCCGGGACGCCGTCGAGCTCCCCTACCTCTACCCGGACCTGTTCAAGGAGCACGAACTGCGGCCGCCGAAGGGCGTCCTGCTGTACGGGCCCCCCGGATGCGGCAAGACGCTCATCGCCAAGGCCGTGGCCAACTCGCTGGCCAAGAAGGTCGCCGAGGTGACCGGCCAGGCCGCCGGCAAGAGCTTCTTCCTCAACATCAAGGGCCCCGAGCTCCTGAACAAGTACGTCGGTGAGACGGAGCGGCAGATCCGCCTCGTCTTCCAGCGGGCCCGTGAGAAGGCCAGCGAGGGCACCCCCGTCATCGTCTTCTTCGACGAGATGGAGTCCCTCTTCCGCACCCGTGGCTCCGGAGTCAGCTCGGACGTGGAGAACACCATCGTCCCGCAGCTGCTCGCCGAGATCGACGGTGTGGAGGGCCTGCAGAACGTGGTCGTGATCGGCGCCTCCAACCGTGAGGACATGATCGACCCCGCCATCCTGAGGCCCGGCCGGCTCGACGTGAAGATCAAGATCGAGCGTCCGGACGCCGAGGCGGCCAAGGACATCTTCGGCAAGTACCTCACGGAGCGCCTCCCGCTGCACGGCGACGACCTCGCCGAGCACAGCGGCTCCAAGACCACCACGGTCCAGAGCATGATCCAGACGGCTGTGGAACACATGTACGCCGAATCCGAGGAGAACCGCTTCCTGGAGGTCACCTACGCCAACGGTGACAAGGAAGTCCTCTACTTCAAGGACTTCAACTCCGGCGCCATGATCGAGAACATCGTCGGACGCGCCAAGAAGATGGCGATCAAGGACTTCCTCGAGAAGAACCAGAAGGGCCTCCGCGTCTCCCACCTCCTCCAGGCCTGCGTGGACGAGTTCAAGGAGAACGAGGACCTGCCGAACACCACCAACCCGGACGACTGGGCCCGGATCTCCGGAAAGAAGGGTGAACGGATCGTGTACATCCGTACGCTCATCACCGGAAAGCAGGGTGCGGACACCGGACGCTCCATCGACACGGTGGCGAACACCGGTCAGTACCTGTAAAAGGCAGGGCGGCTGCGGGTGCCCTCGGCGGGTACCCGCAGCCGACTGTTTTTCAGGCCACGGCTGGAGCAACGCAATGACGCAAATGATCTCCCCACCAGCGCAAAGGCGTTCTAGGCTCTTCCGTACCGCCGAGTTGCGCAGTGCGGGGACGGGCACCGCACACGCAACCGAGCGCCAGCGGTATCTGAGTGGCGCCCACGACCGAGGGTGCCGCCGGGCAAGGAGGGCCGCATGACCGTACGGCGAGTAATGGGCATCGAGACGGAGTACGGGATCTCCGTCCCCGGCCACCCCAACGCCAATGCCATGCTCACCTCGTCCCAGATCGTGAACGCCTACGCGGCGGCGATGCACCGGGCCCGCCGGGCCCGCTGGGACTTCGAGGAGGAGAACCCGCTGCGGGACGCGCGAGGCTTCGACCTCGCCCGCGAGGCCGCGGACTCCAGCCAGCTCACCGATGAGGACATCGGCCTGGCCAACGTGATCCTCACCAACGGTGCACGGCTCTACGTCGACCACGCACACCCCGAGTACAGCTCCCCGGAGGTGACCAACCCCCGGGACGCCGTCCTCTGGGACAAGGCCGGCGAGCGGATCATGGCGGAGGCCGCGGAACGGGCCGCTCAGCTGCCCGGTGCCCAGCCGATCCACCTGTACAAGAACAACACCGACAACAAGGGCGCGTCCTACGGCACGCACGAGAACTACCTGATGAAGCGGGAGACCCCCTTCTCGGACATCGTGCGCCACCTGACGCCGTTCTTCGTCTCCCGTCAGGTCTTCGCCGGAGCGGGCCGCGTCGGCATCGGCCAGGACGGGCACGAGCACGGCTTCCAGCTCAGCCAGCGAGCGGACTACTTCGAGGTCGAGGTCGGCCTCGAGACGACGCTCAAGCGCCCCATCATCAACACCCGCGACGAGCCGCACGCGGACGCCGAGAAGTACCGGCGCCTGCATGTGATCATCGGCGACGCGAACCTCTCGGAGATCTCGACCTATCTCAAGCTGGGCACGACCTCGCTGGTGCTGTCGATGATCGAGGACGGTTTCATCGCCGTCGACCTGGCCGTCGACCAGCCCGTCCGCACGCTCCACCAGGTCTCGCACGACCCCTCGCTGAAGCGCCTGGTCACGCTCCGCAGCGGCCGCACGCTCACGGCGGTCCAGTTGCAGATGGAATACTACGAGCTGGCGCGCAAGTACGTGGAGGAGCGGTTCGGGGCCGACGCCGACGACCAGACCAAGGACGTCCTGTCCCGCTGGGAGGACACCCTCACCCGTCTGGAGCACGACCCGATGAGTCTGGCCGGGGAGCTGGACTGGGTCGCCAAGCGGGAGCTCATGGAGGGCTACCGGCGCCGGGACAAGCTCGACTGGGACGCGGCGCGACTGCACCTGGTCGACCTCCAGTACGCGGACGTACGGCCCGAGAAGGGCCTGTACAACCGTCTGGTGGCCCGCGGGCGCATGAAGCGGCTGCTGACCGACGCGGACGTGGAGCGGGCCCGTACGGTGCCGCCGGAGGACACCCGGGCGTACTTCCGCGGCCGCTGCCTGGAGCAGTACGCGGACGACGTCGCGGCGGCCTCCTGGGACTCGGTGATCTTCGATCTGCCGGGCCGGGATTCGCTGCAGCGGGTCCCAACCCTGGAACCGCTTCGCGGAACGCGTAATCACGTCAAGGAGCTCCTGGACCGCTGCCGCACCGCGGAAGACCTGGTCAGGGTCCTGTCGGGCGGGTGAACGCGTTGAGCGGGTACTCGTCGGGAACCGGCCGGACAGGGTGGAAAAGCCCTGGTCCGGGAATCATCGAGGTGGCCCCCGTACGTTGGAGCAACTGCGGGGCCATTGTCAGACCCGGCGAGTAGGGTCTGATCTTGACCGAGCAACTGTGTCGGGCGAACCGAGCGGGGTGAGGGATATGGCGACCAAGGACACCGGCGGCGGACAGCAGAAGGCCACCCGGTCCACCGAGGAGGTCGAGGAGCAGACTGCGGAGACGCAGGGCTCCGAGGACCTCAAGGAGCGTCAGGAGAAGCTGAGCGACGACGTGGACTCGGTGCTGGACGAGATCGACGACGTACTCGAGGAAAATGCCGAGGATTTCGTGCGGAGCTTCGTGCAAAAGGGCGGACAGTGAAGGCAAGTGGCGCGCTCTAGCCTTTGATTTGAAGGTGACGGGGGATGGAAGCGGTCAGTGAGCCGAGCGTGAAGCAATGCAGGAAGTGCCTTCGGGATTTGCCTCCTTCTGCGTTTGCCCGCGACAAGAGTCGGCGTGACGGCCTCCAGGTGCACTGCCGGGAGTGCGTGGCGAAGTACAGCGCCGCGCACTACCGGCGTCGCCGGGAGGCCATGGGGAAGCCGGCCCGGGAGCAGGTGGTCGTTCCAGCCGGACACAAGCTCTGCCGCACGTGTGGCGAGATCAAGCCTCACAGCGAATGGCACCGCAACGCCACCGCTTCCGACGGCCTGTCGACCCGGTGCAAGGCATGCCGGGCGGTGCAGAGTCGGCAGGGGCATCTGAAGCGCCAGTACGGCATTACGGAAGCCCAGCGCGATGGTCTGATCGCCTCTCAAGGAGGCGTGTGTTGTATATGTCTGGCGGCCGTGCCCGAGCATGTGGATCACTGCCACAAGACGGGTAGGGTCCGAGGCGTACTGTGCTTCAGCTGCAACGCAGCACTGGGGCAGTTCAAGGATCGGCCCGATGCCATAAGGCGGGCTGCCGCTTATGTGGAGGGAATCGCGTGGAAGCCAACACTCGTAGCACCGGGCGTCTACCGGCTGCCTTCCTGACGCCAGGGTCTTCCTCCTTCATGGACTTCCTGTCCGAGCACCAGCCGGAGATCCTGCCCGGCAACCGGCAACTGCCCCCCACCCAGGGCGTGATCGAGGCACCGCACGGGACCACGATCGTGGCCGTGACGTTCCCCGGTGGTGTGGTCCTCGCCGGTGACCGGCGGGCCACCATGGGCAACGTCATCGCGCAGCGGGACATCGAGAAGGTCTTCCCGGCCGACGAGTACTCGGCGGTGGGCATCGCCGGCACGGCGGGCCTGGCCGTGGAGATGGTGAAGCTGTTCCAGCTGGAGCTGGAGCACTTCGAGAAGGTCGAGGGCGCGCAGCTGTCCCTCGAGGGCAAGGCGAACCGGCTGTCGACGATGATCCGCTCCAACCTCGGCATGGCCATGCAGGGCCTGGCCGTGGTGCCGCTGTTCGCCGGGTACGACGTGGACCGCGGCAAGGGCCGGATCTTCTCCTACGACGTCACCGGCGGCCGCTCCGAGGAGCACAACTACGCGGCCACCGGCTCCGGGTCGATCTTCGCTCGCGGTGCGATGAAGAAGCTCTTCCGGGACGACCTCAGCGAGGCCGAGGCCACCACGCTGGTGATCCAGGCGCTCTACGACGCGGCAGACGACGACTCCGCGACCGGTGGTCCCGATGTCGCCCGCCGGATCTATCCCATCGTCACCGTGATCACCGACGACGGCTTCCGCCGGCTCACCGAGAACGAGGCGTCCGAGATCGCGCGCTCGATTCTCGAGCGGCGGCTGGAGCAGCCCGACGGGCCGCGGGCCGCGCTGCTGTAGCGGCGATCGTCTTCGTGAGGGTGGTCCAGTGAACCGACGGAATCTTCCAGAGAGGGACGGATAACCGGTGTCGACGCCGTTCTATGTCTCACCCCAGCAGGCCATGGCCGACCGGGCGGAGTACGCCCGGAAGGGCATCGCCCGTGGTCGCAGCCTGGTCGTGCTGCAGTTTGCCGACGGCATCGTGTTCGTCGGCGAGAACCCGTCCCGCGCGCTGCACAAGTTCAGCGAGATCTACGACCGGATCGGCTTCGCGGCCGCCGGCAAGTACAACGAGTACGAGAACCTGCGGATCGGCGGCGTGCGCTACGCCGACCTGCGGGGTTACACCTACGACCGGGACGATGTGACGGCCCGGGGCCTGGCGAACGTGTACGCGCAGACGCTGGGCACGATCTTCTCGAGCGCGGCCGAGAAGCCGTACGAGGTGGAGCTGGTCGTCGCCGAGGTCGGGGAGACGCCCGAGGGCGACCAGATCTACCGGCTGCCGCACGACGGTTCCATCGTGGACGAGCACGGCTCGGTCGCGGTGGGCGGCAATGCCGAGCAGATCAGCAGCTATCTGGACCAGCGCCACCAGGAGGGCATGACGCTGGCGGAGGCGCTGAAGCTGGCGGTGCAGGCGCTGTCCCGTGACACCAACGGCAGCGAGCGGGAGATCCCCGCGGAGCGGCTCGAGGTGGCGGTGCTGGACCGCACCCGGCCGCAGAAGCGCAAGTTCAAGCGGATCAGCGGGCGGCAGCTGTCGCGGCTGCTCGATGCGGGTGCCGCCGGCGGTGATGAGGAGGAGGCGTCGGAGGACGCCGAGTAGTTCTGACGTGGTGTGACGCGCTCCGGCCGGTGGTTCGTGGCCGGGGCGCGTCCGCTGTGTCCGGCGCCGGTGGGGTGCGCGTCCGTTTCGGCTTGCGGCGGGTGGGGGTGCGTGCCTGCGCCTTGGTGTGGGGTGTGGGTCGGGGCCGTGCCGGGGGGTGTCCGTCCTCGGAACGGCGCGATGGGGTCGGACGCCGACTGACTGTTCGTTGACGCGCCAACCGCTGCGGGCGGACACCCCCCGACACGGCCCCTTCTCGCCGTACGCGGGTGCGGGAGGTCTCAGCTGCGGGCATGCGCAGCCGTCCAGCCGCGGGCACGCGCTCCCGCCCCGCTGCGGGCATGCGTGCCCGCAGCGGGGCGGCTCGGGTGGGCGCAGCGGCACCCCGTTCCGCCGGGCTGCGGGCTCGCCCGGCCTCAGCACCAACGCAGCGGCACCCTGCGACGCCGGTTGCGGCACCACCCGGCCCCCGCGGCAACGGCCCCCACAGTCAACGAGGTGGGGCCGTGGAGCTTCGTACGATCAGTTGGACCGGGATGTCCCCGTTCTCGGGGGCGCGGTCCTCCAGGACGGCCAGCAGGGCCCGCATGCCGTGCTCGCCGAAGAGCTCGGCGTCGAGGTGGACCGTGGTCAGCTCCGGGTCCATGGCCGTCGCGAGGGCGAGGTCGTCGACGCCCGTGACCGACAGGTCGTCCGGGATGCGCAGTCCCAGACGGCGGGCCGCCTTGTACGTGCCGGCCGCGAGCTGGTCGTCGTCGCAGATCACGGCGGTGGGGCGAGCGCCGGGAGCCGAGAGCGCCGCCTCGGCGGACACCACGGCTCCCTCGATGGAGATCGGGGCCCGGGCGGTGCGGACCGACGTGCCCGGTACCTCCGCCAGCCTCGCCGCCAGCTCCCGGGCGCGTACCTCGAAGGTCCAGGAGGGGACGTCCGCCGCAAGGTGGAGGAAGCGGCGGTGGCCCAGGGACAGCAGGTGCTCCGCGACCTGGCGGACGCCGTCGGCGATGTCCAGGTTCACCGTCGCCGCACCCAGGCTCCCGGCCGGGTCGCTGTCCAGCATCACCAGGGGGAGCGCCTCGCCGCGGATCGCGGTCAGCGCGTCGGCGGCCATGGACGAGGCGATGACGCCGTCCAGCGCGGTCTGCGCCGAGGCGAAGGGGTCGCGGGCGGGACCGATGCCCTCGGGGGAGGGATACAGGACCACCCCGAAGCCGTGCTCGGCCGCGACGCGGGCGGCGCCGGTGTAGACCCCGGCGAAGAACTCCGTGGTGAGGGCGGGGACGACCAGGAGGACCGTGCGGGTACGGCCCAGGCGCAGGTTGCGGGCGGCCAGGTTCGGGCGGTAGCCAAGGTCGCGGGCGGCCTCGCGGACGCGCTCGGCGGTCGCCTCGGAGACCCGGCCGCGCCACTTGTCGCCGAGGACCAGGGACACGGCTGCCTGGGAGACGCCGGCGGCCTGGGCGACGTCCCGGCTCGTGGGGCGGGTGCTGCCTCGTGCCACCGTCGGCCTGCTCCTTCGTCTGGACTCGTGAACAGCGGACATGGTACGTATGGAAACCGAAGTTATACGTACAACCATAGGCGGGGGCGGCGGGGACATGGCCACGGGATACCTGGAGATCCTTCGGGCGCGGCACGCCGCCCGACTGCTGGTCGGCACGCTGGTCGGCCGGATGCCCAACGCCACAGCCGCCATCGCGATCGTGCTGTTCGTCCGGGCGGAGGGCGGCACGTACAGCCTGGCGGGGGCGCTGGCGGCCGTCTACGGCGTCGCCAACGCCGTCGGGCAGCCCGTGCTGGGCAGGATCGTGGACCTGCGCGGGCAGCCGCGTGTGCAGCTGCCGGCGGCCGTCCTCTCCGCGCTCGCGATGGCCCTCTTCGCCTTCTCCGGCATCGGGTCGCTGCCGCTCGCCTACGCGGCCGTCGCCGGAGCCGGGCTCTTCACGCCGCCGCTGGAGGGCGGGCTGCGGGCGCTGTGGCCCTCCGTGCTGCGCCGGGAGGACCAGGTGCACACGGCGTACGCCATGGACGCCGTGGCCCAGGAGGTGATGTTCACCGTCGGGCCGCTGCTCGTGACGCTGTGCACGTCCCTGTGGTCGGCCCAGGCCGCGCTGCTCGTGCTGAACGTGATCGGGGTGCTGGGGGCGCTGTCCGTCGTCGTGTCGCCGCCCTCGCGTGCCTGGCGGTCCGCGCCACGGGAGGCGCACTGGCTCGGCGCGCTGCGCTCGGCGGGACTGCTCGCGCTGCTGGCGGCGTTCCTGTTCATCGGGATGGCGCTCGGATCCATCACGGTCGCCTCGGTGCCCTACGCGGACGCCCACGGGGGCGACGTCGTGTACGGCTGGCTGATGGCGGCCCTGGGATTCGGTGCGCTGGTCGGCGGCACCCTCTACGGGGCCCGGCAGTGGGCCGGTGAGCCCGCGCGGCGACTCCAGGTGCTGGTGGGCCTTCTGGTGGTGTGTTACCTCCCGCTGATGCTCATGCCGGACGCGGTGCCCATGGTGGCGCTCACCGCGCTCGCCGGGGTCTTCCTCGCGCCCGCCATCGCCTGCGCGTTCGTCCTGGTCGACCGTCATGCCCCGCGGGGCACCGTCACCGAGGCGTTCTCCTGGCTGGTGACGACGTTCACCGTGGGCCACTCGGTCGGAGCGGGCGTCGCGGGGCCCGTCGTCGAGGCGGGCGGGGCCCTGTGGGGCTTCGCAGTGCCGGGCATCGCCGGTGGCGTGTCTCTGCTGGTTTTGACCGTCACAGGACGGGTAGTCGCAGCTCCCGGCCAGGGAGCGGTTGTTGTGTCCGGTTCGGAAAATGATCCAAACCGTGCCCCCGAACCCCGTTTCAGTTCAGGGGATCGGGCGTAATGTTCCCTCATGGACCGCCGCATTTTCGGGCTGGAGAACGAGTACGGCGTCACGTGCACGTTCAGGGGACAGCGCCGCCTGTCTCCTGACGAGGTGGCGCGGTACCTCTTCCGCCGTGTCGTGTCATGGGGCCGCAGCAGCAATGTCTTTCTGCGAAACGGCGCCCGCCTCTATCTCGACGTGGGATCGCATCCGGAATACGCGACACCGGAATGCGACAACGTGACCGAACTGGTCACCCACGACAAAGCAGGCGAGCGCATTCTCGAAGGACTCCTGGTGGACGCCGAACGACGCCTGCACGAGGAGGGAATCGCGGGCGACGTCTACCTCTTCAAGAACAACACCGACTCGGCGGGCAACTCCTACGGCTGCCACGAGAACTATCTGGTCGCCCGGCACGGGGAGTTCTCCCGACTCGCGGACATTCTGATTCCGTTCCTGGTCACCCGGCAACTGCTGTGCGGTGCCGGCAAGGTGCTGCAGACGCCGCGCGGCGCCGTGTACTGCGTGAGCCAGCGGGCCGAACACATCTGGGAGGGCGTCTCCTCGGCGACGACCCGCTCCCGGCCCATCATCAACACGCGTGACGAGCCGCACGCGGACGCCGAGCGCTATCGCCGCCTGCACGTCATCGTGGGCGACTCCAACATGTCCGAGACGACCATGCTGCTCAAGGTCGGGGCCACCGACCTGGTGCTGCGCATGATCGAGGCGGGCACCGTGATGCGCGACCTGACCCTGGAGAACCCGATCCGGGCGATCCGCGAGGTCAGCCACGACATCACGGGTCGCCGCAAGGTGCGCCTGGCCAGCGGACGCGAGGCCTCCGCCCTGGAGGTACAGCGCGAGTACTACGAGAAGGCCCTGGACTTCTGCGAGCGCCGGGGCATCCGCACCGGCACCGTCGAGCAGGTCCTGGAGCTGTGGGGCCGCACACTGGACGCGATCGAGGCCGAGGACCTCGACCGCATCGGCACCGAGATCGACTGGGTCATGAAGTACAAGCTCATCGAGCGGTACCGGGCCAAGCACAACATGACCATGTCGCACCCGCGGGTCGCGCAGATAGACCTCGCCTACCACGACATCCACCGGCGTCGTGGCCTGTACTACCTGCTCGAGAAGAAGGGCCAGGCGGCCCGTATCTGCAACGACTTGAAGATCTTCGAGGGCAAGTCCGTTCCGCCGCAGACCACTCGGGCCCGGCTGCGCGGCGACTTCATCCGGCGGGCCCAGGAACAGCGCCGTGACTTCACGGTCGACTGGGTCCACCTCAAGCTCAACGACCAGGCCCAGCGGACCGTGCTGTGCAAGGACCCGTTCCGTTCCGTGGACGAGCGGGTGGAGAAGCTGATCGCCGGAATGTGAGCCTGCTCCGGCCCTTCCGAAATGCCGATGTCCGGAGGTTTTCACACCTTCGGGCATCGGCATTTTCCGGACCGGCTCCGGCCGCGGGGAGCGGCCCGGACGGCGTCGTGTCGCGGGGTGAGGCGAGCGCGGAGCGTGTACGCCGTAGAGTGGCGGACATTGCCCCCCACTCCCGATCCCAGTTGGACTGATGAACTACAACACGAAACGACTCGTGGCCGCGCTGCTGGCCGTTCCCGCCCTGTTGTTCACCGCCGCGTGCGGATCGGACGACGGGAACAACGGTGAAGCGGCCGGAGGCGTCGCCGAGATCAAGGGGAAGGTCGGGGCGAAGCCCGAGATCTCCGTGCCCAAGGACGGCAAGCCGTCCGACAAGACCGTGGTCAAGACGGTCTCGGCGGGCAGCGGGACCCCGATCAAGGGCTCCGACTTCGTCCGGCTGGACTGGACCGTCGAGAAGTGGGGCGGTGACCAGGAACTCGGCGGCACCTGGGCCGCGGGGGCTACGGGTGACAAGGCGCCCCGCCGGCAGTCCATCGAGCAGATCGGCAAGCCGAGCCAGCAGCTCCCCGAAAAGGTCCTCGGCGCGGTGAAGGGCAAGAAGCCCGGCAGCCGCATCCTGGTGCAGGGCACCGCGGGCGATCTGATCGGCCAGAGCCTGAACACCTCCTCCGGGATCTCCGCCAAGGACGTGCTGATCTGGGTGGTCGACCCGGTCGGTGCCGCGAGTGTCGACGCCAAGGCCGATGCCAAGGGTGAGCAGGCGACCTCCGAGCCGGGCATGCCCGAGGTGAAGTCCCCGTCGCAGAAGGCCGCGGTCCTCACCGTCCCCAAGGGCGAGAAGGCTCCGAAGGACCTCAAGGAGCAGGTGCTGATCAAGGGCGACGGCAAGAAGGTCGAGGCCGGCCAGGGACTCATCGCCCAGTACACCGGCGTCAAGTGGGAGGACGGCAAGAAGTTCGACTCCTCCTGGGACCACGGTGGCGCCACCGCCTTCCAGATCGGCAACGGCTCCGTGGTGGCAGGCTGGGACAAGGGCCTCGTCGGCAAGCACGTGGGCGACCGGGTGCTGCTGGTGATCCCGCCCTCGCTGGGCTACGGCGCGAGCCCCCAGAGCGAGCTGGCCAAGAACACACTGGTCTTCACGGTGGACATCCTCGGCACGGTCTGACCCGTCCGGTCTGTGAGACTGTCCCCGACGCAGGTCACGTAACAAGGAGAGATGAAGTGAGCATCGACAAGCCCGAGATCGACTTCCCGGGCGGCGAGCCCCCGGCGGACCTCGAGATCAAGGACATCTGGGAGGGCGACGGTCCGGTCGCGCAGGCCGGCCAGACCGTCACCGTGCACTACGTGGGTGTCTCCTTCAGCACGGGCGAGGAGTTCGACGCCAGCTGGAACCGCGGCACCCCGTTCCGCTTCCCGCTGGGCGGCGGCCGCGTCATCAAGGGCTGGGACCAGGGCGTGCAGGGCATGAAGGTCGGCGGCCGACGCCAGCTGACCATCCCCGCCCACCTCGCCTACGGCAACCAGAGCCCGACCCCTCTGATCAAGCCCGGCGAGACGCTGATCTTCGTGGTCGACCTGCTCGGGGTCTGAGCAAGCTCAGACAGACTCGATCATGTCGGGCCCATGCCTGTTCGGGCATGGGCCCTCGGCTTTTGCCGTGCCACCGTGTGGCGGTACGGTCATCGCTCGTAAGCACCATAGGGAGGCGAAGCGCGTCGATGGCCATTGCCAAGGCCGAGCGGCTGATGAACCTGGCACTGTGTCTGCTCGGGACACGCCGGCCGCTCAGCAAGCGTGAGCTGCGCGACTCCATCGAGGCCTACGTCGAGGCCTTCGGGCCGGGCAACGGCGCGACCGGCTCCGATGATTCCTTCAACCGCATGTTCGAGCGCGACAAGGACGACCTGCGCGAACTCGGGCTGGTCATCGAGACCGTCGAGAACCTCGACGGCGAGGTCGGCTACCTGGCCCGCCGTGACAGCAACCGCCTCCCGCCCATCACCCTGGACGCCGAGGAGGCCGCCGCCCTCGGGCTCGCCGCCAAGGTGTGGCAGCAGGCCCGGCTCGCCGGAGCGGCCAGCGGCGCCCTGCAGAAGCTGCGCGCGGCCGGACTCCCCGAGGACGTCGACCCGTACGGGTCGCACGGCGCGCTGGAGCCGCGCATCCCCGTGCACGAGGCCGCGTTCGAGCCGCTGATGCTGGCCTGCCGGGACCGCCGGCCCGTCGCCTTCGACTACCGCAAGGCCACCGCGGCCCACCCCGAGCAGCGGCACGTGGAGCCGTGGGCGCTGGAGTGCTGGCGGGGTCACTGGTACCTGGCGGGCTGGGACCGCGACCGGGGCGCCGAGCGGGTCTTCCGGCTGTCGCGGATCACCGGCAAGGTCCGCTCGCGCGGTGGCCGGTACACCGCTCCCGTACCGGACGTCGTCACCGTCCGGGAGACCGTGGCGAGCTGGGCAGGCGAGGTCGCCGACCGCTCGGCGCGGATCCGGCTGCGTGCCGGCGCGGGGTACCCCCTTCGGGCGAAGGCCACCTCCGTCCGGGAACTCGGCGAGGGCTGGGACGAGTTGGAGATTCCGTACGGCCACGGGCTGGACGCCTGGCTGGTGGAGTTCGGGCCGGACGTGGTCGTCCTGGAGCCCGCCGAGCTGCGGGCCGACGTGGTGGACCGGCTGCGGGCCGTGGCCAAGGGCTGAGGGGGAGCGCAAAGACAGTGGCAGGCAAACCGGTCAGGCCCGTGAACGCCATCGACCAGACCCGGCGGATGCTCTCGCTGGTGACATATCTGAAGGAGCGCCCCGGAGCCCGGGTCGAGGACGTCGCGCGCGCCTTCGGCATCAGTGAGGACGAGCTGGTCTCCGACCTCGACGTGCTGCCCATGTGCGGCACCAGCTTCCGCGGCGGCGACCTGCTCGACATCGACACCGACGGCGAGCGCATCTGGTGGCACAACCCGGCCGCCCTGGCGGCGGAAGCGGCCGAGCCGCTCAGACTCGCAGCCGACGAGGCCACCGCCCTGCTCGTCGCCGCCCGGGCGGTGTCCACGCTGCCCGGACTGCGCGAGAGCGACCGGCAGGCGCTGCTGCGGGCGACGGCCAAGGTGGAGACCGCGGCCGGCGAGGCGGCGGGCGCCAGCTCGCGCCTGTCGGTGACCTTCGAGTCCGAGGGCGGCGTCTTCGCGGACGTCGACCGGGCCATCGCCGAGCGCCGCAGGCTGTGGATCCGCTACTACTCGCCCGCGCGCGACGAGGTCACCGAGCGGGAGATCGACCCCATCCGCCTGGTCAGCGTCGGGCACACCTATGTCGAGGCCTGGTGCCGCCGCTCCGAGGCGCGCCGTACCTTCCGGCTCGACCGGGTCGCCGAGATCAAGATCCTGGACGAGCCGTCGGCACCGCCCGAGATCGAGCTGCGGGACCTGTCGGAAGCGCTGGTGCAGCCCGCGGCCGAGGACCCGGAGGTCGTGGTCGAGGTCGGGCCCGGCGGCCGCTGGGTCGCGGAGTACTACCCGCACGACAGTGCGGATGAGCTGCCGGACGGCGGACTCCGTATCACTCTGCGGACCCCCGACCCGGCGTCGCTGCGGCGCCTGGCACTGCGGCTCGGGCGGGACGGCCGGATCGTCTCGCCGCCGGACCTCGCCGACAGCGCCCGCCAGGCGGCCCGCGAGGCGCTGGCGGCGTACGACGGGATCGAGGCGGCGCGGACGACGCGGGTCGTGGAGGATGACGCACGCGGGCCGCACGCGGCGCACGCGGTTCCGGACGGGCCGGGCGACGGACCCGAGTGAGCCGCGGGCGTCCCTGGGGGGCCACGGCCGGGCAGGGCCGCCGGACCGCGGCACCGGGCATGGCGCCCCGGAGGCGAACGACCCAGAAAGAGGAGCGAGGGCTTGAACGAGTCGGCGACGTCCGGTGGTGTCGGGGGCATGACGGTGGAGTCCGCGTTCGCCGGAATGAGAAGCGTGACCCCGGTCGTGTTCAGGGCGGGCTGCCCCGACTGCCGCAGGTCCTTCGAGCTCGCCGCGGGCGCCCTGCGCCTGGCCATCGGCGCCACGAACCGCACCACCTTCTACTCCTTCACCTGCCCGCAGTGCGGTGCGTCGGTCCGCAAGCCGGCGGGGGAGCGGATCGTGGAGCTGCTCACCGGCGGCGGTGTGCGGACCCTGCGGCTGCACTCCACCGTCTAGAAGGGCGGGGCGTTCGCCCGTTCAGGAAGGTCTAGGCTCGGCGTCATGTTCTGGCCGATGTTCGCGGTTGCTGTGGGTTTCGTGGGTCTCGTCGTGCTCGGGGTGCTCGCCGTGCGGGTCTTCGTGGAGGCGCAGCGGCTGGGCAGGCAGGTCACGGACTCGGCGCGCCGTATCAACCGGGCCGCCGAGGACCTGGAGCGGGCGGCGCAGACCGCGGCCCGATCCGTGGACGCTCTGTGAGCCGGCCGGGCGTCGGCCATGAGTTGCTTTTGGGACACTTCGCCCTGTCACCTCGGCGGTTCGTACAGGTACGCTGCTGGTCGCGGCCCGGTTAACGAGGCACTGGTCGCGGACGGGAGTACGCACAGGGGATGCAGAGGGATTGCCTCACGTTCACCCCCGAGCGTTACGATCGCTGCCAACACGATCGTTCGGACATGTGTCCGACCGGTCGGACAGCACCCCACCACAGCCGCCTCGGTGAGAAGGTAAAGACTTATGTTCGGAAGGCTCGGAGCCCCCGAGATCATTCTCATCCTCGTCGTCATCATCCTGCTGTTCGGCGCGAAGAAGCTTCCGGACATGGCTCGGTCGCTCGGCAAGTCCGCCCGCATCCTCAAGAGCGAGGCCAAGGCGATGAAGGACGAGAACAAGTCCTCCACGACCCCGGCGGGCCCGCCCAACGCCGACGAGTCCTCGCAGCGCACCATCCAGGCAGCGCCCGGTGACGTGACCAGCTCGCGCCCGGTCAGCGAGCCCACGGACACGACCAAGCGCTGACGCAGGGCCGGTGCCCTCCGGCCCGCCGCACGAGATGGGAACGTGGGTTGCTGAAGTCTGCCCGCAAGCAGGAGAGGGATCCCGAGGGGCGCATGCCCCTCGCAGAGCACCTTCGCGAGCTCCGCAACCGGCTCGCCAAGGCGATGCTGGCGATCGTCGTCGTCACGGTCTTCGCCGCCTTCTTCTACAACGACATCATCAACTTGATCACCAAGCCGATCCTCGACTCGGTCGGCTGTGACAAGACCTTCGCGGAGCTGGCCCAGTCGCAGCCCGGCGCGAAGCCCTGTGCGCAGATCACCATCAACGGTCTGCTCACCCCCTTCACGCTGGCGCTGAAGGTCTCCCTGATGGCCGGCGTCGTCCTGGCCTCCCCGGTCTGGCTCTACCAGCTGTGGGCCTTCGTCGCGCCGGGCCTGCACCGGCACGAGAGGAAGTACGCCTACGCCTTCGTCGCCACCGGCGCCCCGCTGTTCATCGTCGGCGCGTACTTCGCGTACACGGTGCTTCCCACCACGGCCAAGGTGCTCCTGGAGTTCACCCCGGGCGGCACGTCCAACCTCCTTCCGCTGGACGATCTGCTCGACCTGGTCATGCGGATGGTGCTCGTCTTCGGCCTGTCCTTCGAGCTGCCGCTGCTGCTGGTCATGCTCAACCTCACCGGGGTACTGACCGGCAAGCGCATGCTCGGCTGGTGGCGCGGCATGATCATGGGCATCACGGTCTTCGCGGCCATCGCCACGCCCAGCACCGACCCGCTGACCATGCTGGCGCTTGCGGCGCCGATCTGGATCCTGTACTTCGCAGCCGTCGCCTTCTCCCTGGTCAACGATCGCCGCAAGGCCCGACGCGACGCCCTCGGCCCCGCCGACGACGAGGCCTCCGAGCTGGATCTCACCCCCGACGACATCGGCGAGATCGAGCCCGTGACCACCAGCCGGGCCGCCCTGCCCGAGCAGGCGAACTCGGACCGCTCGGACCGGGTCAACGGTTATGACGACGTGACCTGAAGTTCGACGGACAGCTCATAGGGTCGGCCCCGTGACCAGCGAGATCACCCTCTTCGTCAACCCCACCGCGGGCCGCGGCCGGGGCGCCCGCGCGGCGCAGCCGGCCGCTTCCGCGTTGCGGGCGGCCGGCTTCTCGGTGCGGACGGTCCTCGGGGAGGACGCCGCGGACGCCCTGGTCCGCGCGCGTGCCGCCGTCGAGGCCGGCACGGGCGCGCTGATCGCCGTCGGGGGTGACGGGATGGCGGCCCTCGCGCTGCGGGCGGTCGCGGGCACCCGCACCGCGCTCGGCCTGGTCGCCGTCGGAACCGGCAACGACTTCGCCCGCGCCCTCGGCCTGCCCGTGCGGCAGCCGGCCGCCGCGGGCCGCATGATCGCCGACGCCCTCAAGTGCGGCCGGATCCGCGACATCGACCTCGGGCAGGTCGGCGACCGCTGGTTCGGCACGGTCCTCGCCTCCGGCTTCGACTCCCGCGTCAACGACCGCGGCAACCGCATGAGATGGCCCACCGGCCGCCTCACGTACGACCTGGCGATGATCGGCGAACTCGCCGGGTTCCGTCCCGTCCCGTACCGGATCCGGCTCGACGACGAGGTCCTGGAGGTCGAGGCGAGTCTCGTGGCCGTCGGCAACGGCTCCTCCTACGGCGGCGGCATGCGGATCTGCCCCGGCGCCGACCTGACCGACGGACTGTTCGACGTCACGGTGGTCGGGGACTGCAGCCGGACCACCCTGCTGCGGGTGCTCCCGAGGGTGTACCGGGGGACACACGTCGACCATCCCAAGGTGACCGTGCTGCGGGCGGCCCGCGTCGAGATCTCCGCCGAGGGCGTCACCGGCTACGCCGACGGGGAGCCGCTCGGCCCGCTGCCGCTGAGCGCGCGCTGCGTGCGCGGGGGCGTGCGGGTCGTCGGCCCCTGAGGTCCGCTGCCCCTGAGCTGCGCCGATCCCTGGTTTCACAGGACCGGATCCGGATAATGATCGTCCTGTTGTCAGTGCGGCCCGGTAGGCTCGAAAGCACGATGACAGAGGACCTCTCACCGGCCGAGCGGTACGCGGCAGCCCGCCTGCGGGCAGCCGAGCAGGCCACCGCGCTCGCGGGCTTCCGCGAGATGTACGACTTCGGTCTCGACCCCTTCCAGATCGAGGCCTGCCAGGCGCTCGAAGCGGGGAAGGGCGTGCTCGTCGCGGCGCCCACCGGCTCCGGCAAGACGATCGTCGGCGAGTTCGCCGTCCACCTCGCCCTCCAGCAGGGCAAGAAGTGCTTCTACACGACACCCATCAAGGCGCTGTCGAACCAGAAGTACGCCGACCTGTGCCGCCGCTACGGCACGGACAAGGTGGGCCTGCTCACCGGCGACAACAGCGTCAACTCCGAGGCGCCGGTGGTCGTGATGACCACCGAGGTGCTGCGGAACATGCTGTACGCCGGTTCCCAGACCCTCCTGGGCCTCGGATACGTGGTCATGGACGAGGTGCACTACCTCTCCGACCGGTTCCGGGGTGCCGTGTGGGAAGAAGTGATCATTCACCTTCCCGAGTCGGTCACGCTCGTCTCGCTCTCGGCGACCGTGTCGAACGCCGAGGAGTTCGGCGACTGGCTCGACACGGTCCGCGGTGACACCGAGGTGATCGTCTCCGAGCACCGGCCCGTGCCGCTGTTCCAGCATGTGCTGGCGGGACGGCGGATGTACGACCTGTTCGAGGAGGGCGAGGGCCACAAGAAGGCCGTCAACCCCGACCTCACGCGCATGGCGCGCATGGAGGCGAGCCGGCCGTCGTACCAGGACCGGCGGCGCGGCAGGTCCATGCGCGAGGCCGACCGTGAGCGCGAGCGCCGGCAGCGGTCCCGGATCTGGACGCCGAGCCGGCCCGAGGTCATCGAGCGGCTCGACGCCGAGGGGCTGCTGCCCGCCATCACCTTCATCTTCAGCCGCGCCGCCTGCGAGGCCGCCGTCCAGCAGTGCCTGCACGCGGGACTGCGCCTCAACGACGAGGAGGCGCGCGAGCGGGTCCGCACCCTGGTCGAGGAGCGCACCGCCTCCATCCCGACCGAGGACCTGCACGTCCTCGGCTACTACGAGTGGCTCGAGGGCCTGGAGCGCGGCATCGCCGCTCACCACGCGGGCATGCTGCCGACCTTCAAGGAGGTCGTCGAGGAGCTCTTCGTGCGCGGCCTGGTCAAGGCCGTGTTCGCGACCGAGACCCTCGCCCTCGGCATCAACATGCCCGCCCGCTCGGTGGTGCTGGAGAAGCTCGTCAAGTGGAACGGCGAGCAGCACGCGGACATCACGCCGGGCGAGTACACGCAGTTGACGGGACGCGCGGGGCGACGCGGCATCGACGTCGAGGGTCACGCCGTGGTGCTGTGGCAGCGCGGCTCCAGCCCCGAGCACCTCGCGGGCCTGGCCGGCACGCGCACCTACCCGCTGCGGTCCAGCTTCAAGCCGTCGTACAACATGGCGGTCAACCTGGTCGAGCAGTTCGGGCGGCACCGCTCGCGTGAGCTGCTGGAGACGTCCTTCGCACAGTTCCAGGCGGACAAGTCGGTCGTCGGCATCTCCCGGCAGGTGCAGCGCAACGAGGAAGGTCTGGAGGGCTACAAGGCCTCCATGACCTGCCACCTCGGCGACTTCGAGGAGTACGCGCGGCTGCGCCGCGAACTGAAGGACCGGGAGAACGAGATCGCCCGGCAGGGCGCGGCACAGCGGCGCGCCGAGGCCGCCGTCGCGCTGGAGAAGCTGAAGCCCGGTGACGTCATCCACGTGCCCACCGGCAAGTACGCCGGCCTGGCGCTGGTGCTCGACCCGGGCCTGCCGGCGGGCCGTTCGAACGGCCACCGCGGCTTCGAGCACCACGACGGGCCGCGCCCGCTGGTGCTGACCGCCGAGCGGCAGGTGAAGCGGCTGGCGTCGATGGACTTCCCGGTGCCCGTCGAGCCGCTGGAGCGGATGCGGATCCCGAAGTCCTTCAACCCCCGTTCCCCGCAGTCCCGTCGGGACCTCGCGTCGGCGCTGCGCACCAAGGCCGGGCACATCCCGGCGGAGAAGCACCGCAAGCGGCGTTCCCAGGCGGCCGACGACCGTGAGATCGCCCGGCTGCGCACAGCGCTCCGGGCGCATCCCTGCCACGGCTGCAACGACCGTGAGGACCACGCCCGTTGGGCCGAGCGGTACCACCGGCTGCTGCGCGACACCTCGCAGCTGGAGCGGCGGATCGAGGGCCGTACGAACACGATCGCCCGGACGTTCGACCGCATCGTGGCGCTGCTGACCGAGCTGGACTACCTGCGCGGCGACGAGGTCACCGAGCACGGCAAGCGGCTCGCGCGGCTGTACGGCGAGCTGGACCTGCTCGCCAGCGAGTGTCTGCGCGCGGGTGTCTGGGAGGACCTGGGCCCGGCCGAACTGGCCGCGTGCGTCTCGGCGTTGGTGTTCGAGGCGCGGGCCGCGGACGACGCGATGGCGCCGAAGGTGCCGTCCGGGAAGGCCAAGGCCGCGCTGGGCGAGATGGTGCGGATCTGGGGGCGGCTGGACGCGCTGGAGGAAGACTTCCGGATCACCCAGACCGAGGGGGTCGGGCAGCGCGAGCCCGATCTCGGCTTCGCCTGGGCCGCGTACGAGTGGGCCTCCGGGAAGGGGCTCGACGAGGTACTGCGCGAGGCGGAGATGCCGGCGGGGGACTTCGTGCGGTGGTGCAAGCAGGTCATCGACGTGCTCGGGCAGATCGCGGCGGCTGCTCCGCAGGGGTCTTCCGTGGTGAAGAACGCGCGCAAGGCCGTTGATCTGTTGCTGCGGGGAGTGGTCGCCTACTCGTCGGTGGGGTGATCGTTCGATGCGCGGGTGCCGGCCGTAGGTCGTTGCTCGCGCCCACGCGGCGGAGCCGCACATCGACACAGCCCCGCGCCCCCGAGAAGGACGTCGTACCTGGGCCCATTCACCCGCCACGGTGAGTGGGCTTTCGTATGCCTGTATGTCGTCACGTTGCGCATTCGAACGCTGTCACAGCGTGTAAACGACCGAGCGTACTATCCCTTCGCGTCCGGTTTCCGGCAGTTGCTGAATATGACACGGCGATGATCCGGTCGGACTAAGCTCGCCCGCAGCGCACCGTCTTGAGATGAATTCGTGCGCTTGTTCCCCAATGTGTGGAAGATCCCGACAGCTTCATGACATACCCCCCTGCAACAAGCCCCGAACCTCAGTCGACTCCTGTCAGAAGGCCCACATGGTGAGTGTTCAATCCCCTCCAGGTCGCCGTGAACTCCCCTACGCACGCGTGCTGTTGCTGCCGGCCATAGTCATGGCCGCGGCGACCGGAGCCGCCGTCGCCCTGGTGGCGGAGCCCGCCCGGGGTGCCGTCGGCTGGTGTGGCGGCATCGCCACCGCGTTGGTGCTCGCGACGGCGGCCGAGGCGGTGCGCCGCGGCCGTGCGCTGCGCAACCAGCGTGCGGAGCACGCCCGGCACAGCGCGCATCTGGAACAGCGGATCGGCGCCCACGAGAACGATCTGGTCCGCTTCTCCCGGGAGCTCGTCCCCGCCGCGCTCGACCTGCTGCGCACCGGAGAATCCCCCAGGGAGGTGATGCGCAAGCTCGGCCTCGCCAACCCCGCGTTCCGTGACCTGCCCGCCCCGCAGGCCGAGACGCTGCTGACGGTGCTCAAGATCGTCGACCGCGAAGTGACCATGCGCGACGCGGCCGCGCGCTCCTTCGTCAGTGTCGCCCGGCGCGTCCAGGCGATCATCCACCAGCAGGCCGAGGAACTCCGGGAGATGGAGGAGGACCACGGCCGCAACCCCGAGGTCTTCGACGACCTGCTGCGCATCGACCACGGCAACGCCCTGATCGGCCGCCTGGCCGACTCCGTCTCCGTCCTCGGCGGCGGCCGCCCCGGGCGGCAGTGGCCCCAGCCGGTGTCCCTGTACAGCACCCTGCGCGGCGCCATGTCCCGCATCCTGGAGTACCGGCGCATCCAGCTGTCCTCCATCGCCAAGATCAGCGTCAAGGGCATCTACGTCGAGCCGGTCATCCACGCCGCCGCCGAACTCCTCGACAACGCCACGCGCTACTCGCCGCCGCAGACCAAGGTCCACGTCACCGCCACCGAGGTGCAGACCGGCGTCTGCATCGAGATCGAGGACGGCGGTGTCAACCTCAACGAGGAGGCACGCGCCCGGATCGAGGGCATGCTGGAGGCCGCCAAGGCCGGCCTCGACCTCCAGGACATCGGCGAACACCCGCGCCTGGGACTGGCCGTCGTGGGCCGCCTCTGCACGGCGTACAACATGCAGGTCTCGCTGCGTGCCTCCGCGTACGGCGGCGTCCGGGCCATCCTCATCGTGCCGAGCGAGATGATCACCCACGAGCCCGGCGTCGGACTCGCCCACGGCATCGGCGCCACCGGCATCCCCATGACGGTCGGTATCCCCGAGGGCCCGAAGCGCGCGCCCAAGAGGCGACGCCCCACCAGCCCGAAGATCCCCGCCACGGTCTCCATGGAGGACGACGACGTCCCCGAGGTCACCGAGTGGACCGCGAACGGCCTGCCGCAGCGCCGCAGCAAGGTGAAGATGCCCCTCGCCGAGCGGCTCGCCCAGCAGGCGGCCAACGAGAAGGCCGACCGGGAGGCCGCCGAACGGGGCGAGTACAACCCGTGGGCCACTCCGGAGCCCGAGCCCAAGTCGTGGCACGACATGTCGTCCCCGGACGCCCCAGGCAAGGGTCTGGAGGCCTTCTGGGAGGGGCTCAAGCAGGGCATCGAACCCGGCACCCACCCGACCGACTTCATCCGGAACCCGCACAAGTACCTGCACCTGATCAACGACCCGGCCCCCACCGAGGCCGATGACGAGGGGGATCTCAAGTGATCCAGCAGCGAGGCAACTTCGACTGGATGCTCAAGCAGCTCGCCGACGGCGTACCGGGCATCGAGATGATCGTGGTGCTGTCGGCCGACGGTCTGCGCATCGCACGCTACGGCGGCGAGCCGGACGCGGCGGACCGGGTCGCCGCGGCCTGCGCCGGCCTGCAGTCCCTCGCGGGCAGCATCTGCCAGGAACTCACCGTGGGCGACGGTGAGATGAAGCTCGTCATGATCGAGATCGACCGCGGCTACTTCTACCTGATGGGCGCGGGCGCCAACGCCTTCCTCGCGGTGCTCTCCGACGTGCGGTGTGAACCCGGCCGGATGAGCGCGATGATGCGCGACCTGGTCGTCCGGATCGGCGGTCACCTCACCAGTCCGCCCCGGCGGAACGGGCAGATCGTATGACGCCTCCCCAACGCCGGAGGCGCGACATCGTCCCGGAACCGCCCACGCCCCAGGAGGGCGACGGCACACCCGGCAACCCGGAGCGGATGTACGTGGTGGCCGGCCCGGACGGTGAACGGGCCGAGCTCGACCTGGTGACGTTGATCGTGGCGCGTGCCACGGACCCGCCGCCGTCCGCCTCTCCCGAGCAGGCGGCGCTGCTCCGACTCTGCGCCGCCCCCCTGTCCGTGGCCGAGCTGTCGGCCTACCTCCACCTGCCGTTCAGCGCGATGGGCGTGCTGCTCACCGAGTTGCTGACGGCGGAACTGGTGCAGGCGCGCGCCCCGATCGTCCGCAAGGCGCGCTCCGACCGTTCCCTCCTCGAAGCGGTGATGAATGGACTTCAACGGCTCTGACACCATCCCGGGCCCCCGGGCCGAGGACCAGCTGCCCCACACGGCACAGGCCGCGGCCAAGATCGTGATCGTGGGTGGCTTCGGCGTCGGCAAGACGACCATGGTCGGCTCGGTCAGCGAGATCACACCGCTGACCACCGAGGAGACCATGACGCAGGCCGGCATCGGTGTCGACGACAACTTCGGCTCCGCGTCCAAGACGGCCACCACCGTGGCCATGGACTTCGGCCGGATCAGCATCACCGAACAACTGGTGCTGTACCTCTTCGGCACGCCAGGCCAGCAGCGCTTCTGGTTCCTGTGGAACGGCCTGTTCGAGGGCGCGCTCGGCGCGGTGGTGCTGGTCGACACCCGGCGGCTGGAGGTCAGCTTCGACGTCATGGGGCGCCTGGAGGAGCGCGGCGTGCCGTTCGTGGTCGCCATCAACTCCTTCCCGGACGCCCCCCGTTACGCCATCGAGGAGCTGCGCACGGCCCTCGACCTCACGCCGGACATCCCGATCATCGAGTGCGACGCGCGGCGGCGCGCCTCCAGCCGCGACGTCCTGATGACGCTCATGCGCTTCCTGCACTCGCTCGCCATGACGGGCTCGCTCACCTGATCCGTGTCCGTCCACCCGCCCTTCCCCCCATGACACCTGGAAAGCTTCGGAGCGATCACTGTGACGCCTGAATCCCACGCCCCGACCAGCACGGACGACGACCTCCGGCCCGGCCCGCCCCCCGGCTGCCCCGCGCACGGCCTCGGGCCCGGGGGACTGCACCGGCTGCACGAGGCGGAGGACCTCGGAGCGCTGTACGAGCAACTGCGGGAGCAGCACGGTCCCGTGGCGCCCGTGCTGCTCCACGACGACGTGCCGATGTGGATCGTCCTCGGCCACGCCGAGAACCTGCACATGGTGCGCTCGCCCTCGCAGTACTGCCGGGACAGCCGGATCTGGACCCCGCTCAGGGAGGGCCTCGTCAAGCCCGACCACCCGCTGATGCCGCACATCGCCTGGCAGCCCATCGCCTCGCACGCCGAGGGCGACGAGCACAAGCGGCTGCGCGGCGCGGTCATGGGCGCCATCTCCACGATCGACTTCCGCAGCCTGCGCCGCTACATCAACCGCAGTACGCAGGTGATCGTCAACCGGTTCTGCGAGGCGGGCGAGGCGGACCTCGTCGGCCAGTTCACCGAGCACCTGCCGATGGCGGTGATGTGCGAGATCCTCGGCATGCCCGACGAGTACAACGACCGGATCGTCGAGGCCGCCCGTGACGCGCTCAAGGGCACCGAGACCGCGATCGCCAGCCACTCCTACGTCATGGAGGCCCTGAGCCGGCTCACCGCCACCCGCCGCGCGCAGCCGGAGGAGGACCTCGCCAGCTACCTGATCACGCACCCGGCCCGGCTGAGCGACGACGAGGTCCGGGAGCACCTGCGCCTGGTGCTCTTCGCCGCCTACGAGGCCACCACCAACCTGCTGTCCAACGTGCTGCTCACGGTGCTGATCGACCCACGCTTCCGGGCCCAGCTCAACGGCGGCCAGATGACGGTGCCGGAGGCGGTGGAGCAGTCCCTGTGGAACGAACCGCCGTTCAGCACGGTGTTCGCCTACTTCGCCAAGCAGGAGACCGAGCTGGGCGGGCAGCGCATCCGCCGGGGTGACGGGCTGCTCTTCGCGCCGCTCCCGGCCAACGTCGACCCGCGGGTACGGCCGGACCTGAAGGCCAGCATGCAGGGCAACCGCTCCCACCTCGCCTTCGGCGGAGGTCCGCACGAGTGTCCCGGGCAGGACATCGGCCGCTCCATCGCCGACGTGGGCGTCGACGCGCTGCTGATGCGGCTGCCGGACGTGGAACTCGACTGCGACGAGGAGGAGTTGCGCTGGACGGCGTCCATCGCCTCCCGGCACCTGATGGAGCTGCCGGTACAGTTCGCGCCCAAGCCGCCGCAGGACGTGCAGGAGGTGCCCAACCACAAGCCGGTCGCAGCCCAGCGCTCGGACTGGCAGATCGGCATCGCGCAGCCACAGGCGCAGGCCGCACCGGCCGCGGCGCAGCCCCAGCCGGTCGCCGCACAGCCGCAGCCGGACCCGGTGCAGCCCCAGCCGATGCCGGTGCCGGGGCAGCCCGCCTTCGCGGAACCGGCCCGCCGCAAGGGGCTCTGGCAGCGGTTCCTGAGCTGGTGGCACGGCTACTGACCGTCTGACGGGCCGTCGTACCCGCCGGCGGCCCACCGATCGTACGACGCCCAGGCCGCGAGCACCCGGCCGCTGCGGAACCGGTGCTCCGCGCCCGTGACCGGGTCGGTGAACTCCAGCGACCGCGCCAGCAGTTGGAGCGGACGGCGGAAGTCGCCGGCCGGCACGGGCGCGGCCACGTCCGGGTAGAGCGGGTCGCCGAGGATCGGCACGCCCAGCGCACTCAGGTGCACGCGCAGCTGGTGCGTCTGCCCGGTGGCGGGTGTGAGCCGGTACCGGGCGAGTCCGCCGGGCCCGCCGGGCTGTTCGAGGTGCTCGACCAGCTCGACTCGGCTGACGGCGTTGGGCTCGCCCGGAACCTCCCGGGCGGTGAGCACCCCGTGCTCCTTCACGATCCGGCTGCGGACGGTCCGGGGCACGGCGAGAGCGGGGTCGTACGGGGCGACGGCCTCGTACTCCTTGCGGATCCTGCGGTCGCGGAACAGCGACTGGTACGCCCCGCGCTCCTCGGGGCGCACCGTGAACAGCACGAGTCCCGCTGTGAGCCGGTCCAGCCGGTGGGCCGCGGTGAGCTCGGGGAGGTCCAGTTCGCGGCGGAGCCGGGCCAGCGCGGTCTCGGCGACGTGGCCGCCGCGCGGGGTGGTGGCGAGGAAGTGCGGCTTGTCGGCGACGACGATGTGCTCGTCCCGGTGCACGACCTGCACCGGGACGGGCACCGGCACCTCGTCGGGCAGGTCCCGGTGGAACCACACGAACATCCCCGGAACGAAGGGCGCGTCGGCCGCCACGGGCCGTCCGTCCGCCCCGACGATCCGGCCCGCGTCGAACATGCCGTCGACGACTCCCGCACCCGCCCCCGAGAGCCGCTCCACCAGGTGCGCGCGCACCGTGCCCCACGCCCCCGCGGGGGGCAGCCGCACGCGTACCGGATCCACCCCGTGGCGCTGCGGCAGGGGAGAGGGCGGGATGCGGGTCTTGCGTCTCATCGCGGCCCAGCGTACGAGGCGGGGGTGCGGAGGCGGAAAACCCCGGGGGGGGCGGGGGCGGACAACTCCGGTGTGCGGGGGCGGGGGCCGCAGGCGTGCGGGGGCGGAAGTTCCAGGCGTGCGTGGGCGGAAGGTCCGGTGGCGCGGATGGGGGTCGCAGGCGTGCGTGGGCGGAAGGTTCGGTGGCGGGGGCGGAAGAGTCGGCGTGCGTGGGCGGAAGATCCGGTGGCGCGGATGGGGGTCGCAGGCGTGCGTGGGCGGAAGGTTCGGGGGCGGGGGTCGCAGGCGTGCGTGGGCGGAAGATCCGGTGGCGCGGATGGGGGTCGCAGGCGTGCGTGGGCGGAAGGTTCGGTGGCGCGGATGGGGGTCGCAGGCGTGCGTGGGCGGAAGGTTCGGGGGCGGGGGTCGCAGGCGTGCGTGGGCGGAAGGTTCGGGGGCGCGGATGGGGGTCGCAGGCGTGCGTGGGCGGAAGACCCGGTGGCGGGGATGGAAGCTGCTGGCGTGCGGGGACGGAAGCACCGGTGGCGCGGATGGGGGTCGCAGGCGTGCTTGGGCGGAAGACCCGGTGGCGGGGATGGAAGCTGCTGGCGTGCGGGGACGGAAGCCCCGGGGTTCCGGGGCGGAAAATGACGGGGACCGCCCGGCCGGACCTTGTCAGGATGCGGGCATGCCGTTCCTCATCAGCCCGGTCCTGACCGCCGGGACCCTCTCGGACCGCCCGCAACCGACTCTCCCCGCCGACGGCGGACTCGTGCTGCGCCCCTGGCGGGCCGGGGACGCGCCCGCGGTGTACGACGTCTTCCAGGACCCCGTGATGCACCAGTGGCACGCCCGGGCCGCGGACTCCGTGGCGGAGGCCGGTGACTGGATCCAGGCCTGGCACCGGGCGTGGGAGGGGGAGCGGGAGGCGCACTGGGCTGTGGCCGACGCGGAGTCCGGAGAGCTGCTGGGCAGGGTCGCGCTGCGCGAGCTACGGCTCGACGACGGGACGGCGGAGGTGGCGTACTGGACCGCCCCGCAGGCACGGGGCCGGGGCGTCGCCCCCCGCGCCACGACCGCGCTCACACAGTGGGCGCTCGACGAGATCGGCTTCCACCGCCTGGAGCTCCTGCACGCCGTGCGCAACGAGGCGTCCTGCAGCGTCGCCTCCCGGACCGGCTTCGCCCTGGAGGGCACCAAGCGCAGTGCGATCCTGCAGCCGGACGGCTGGCACGACATGCACCTGCACGCGCGGATCCGGGGGGACTGAGCCAGGCACGGCGGCGGCGCCGGTGAGCCGTCAGGCCGCGGACACGCTCTCCTGCTCCGCCTCGATCCGGGCGTTCCACTCGCGCTTGGAGGCCTGCCAGCCGTCCTCGTTGTGGCCGCGGCGCCAGTAGCCGGAGATCGAGAGGTCATCGCGCGCGACCTGGCGCTCCACGCGGAGCAGATGGCGCAGCTGCTTGACGAAGTGCGCCTCGCCGTGGACGAATGCGTGCACCCTGCCCTCGGGGAACTCCAGGTTCCGGACGGCCTCGACCAGCGCCTCACCCAGGGGCCGGGCGCCGCGGTGCAGCCAGACGACGTCCACGTCCGAGTCGATCTTCTGCTCCTCCTCACAGCCGGAGACCTCCACGAAGGCGTACGCCCTGGCCCCGCGCGGCAATGCCTCCAGAGCGCAGGCGATCGCGGGCAGCGCGCTCTCGTCGCCGGCGAGCAGGTGCCAGTCGGCGTCCGGGTCGGGCGCGTACGCCCCGCCGGGTCCCATGAAGCGCACGGTCTCGCCCGGCCGGACGCGAACGGCCCACGGACCGGCCAGGCCCTCGTCACCGTGGATGACGAAGTCCAGCGTCAGCTCGCGGTGCTCGGCGTCCCACTGGCGGACCGTGTAGGTCCGGGTCACCGGCCACTGTTCACGGGGCAGTTCGTCCTTGACGCGCTGCAGGTCGAAGGGTTCCGGATAGGTGACGCCCGTGGGCGGGAACAGCAGCTTCACGTAGTGGTCGGTGCAGGTGTCCGCCGTGAAGTCGGCGAGGCCCTCGCCGCCGAGCACCACGCGCTGCATGTGCGGGGTCAGCCGCTCGGTGCGTACGACCTGCGCGGAGTGGAGCCTGCGCGGCTGGCGGCCCGGTCGCTCTGCCATGAGGACCTCCCTGTCTCACATAGTTAGGCTAACCTAAGTTAGCACCTCGCTCCCACTTCACACCTCCTGCGGCGAGAGATCACGCCGAGAGCGTCGCCATCAGCCGCTCCAGGGATCCGCCCAGTCCCCAGCGGGCCGCCAGCGCCTCCAGTGCCGCCGGGTCGCGCGGGGTACGCGGCAGCGCCGTGGAGACGTCGGGCAGGGGTACGTCGTCCGCGACCCGGACGACCTTCGGCGCGACCGCCAGATAGGGACGCGCCTCGTCCAGCCGCCTGCGCTGGGTCGGCGTCAGCTTCGACCCCCGGTCCTCGATCGCCGCCATGATCCCGGCCAGGTCCCCGAACTCGGCCAGCAGCTTGGCGGCTGTCTTCTCACCGATGCCCGGCACGCCCGGCAGGCCGTCGCTCGGGTCGCCGCGCAGCAGGGCCAGATCCGCGTACCCCCTGCCGTCGACCCCATACTTCTCACGCAGCACCGCCTCATCGGTGTGCTGCAGCGTGCCCACTCCCTTCAGCGGGTACAGCACGCGCACCCCGCGGGCGTCGTCCACGAGTTGGTACAGGTCGCGGTCGCCCGTGACGATATCGACCGGGCCCTTCGCCCCGGCGGTGAACGTGCCGATCACGTCGTCCGCCTCGTAGCCGGCGACACCCACGCGCGCGATGCCCACCGCGTCCAGCACGGCCTCGATGACCGGCACCTGCGGCGACAGCGTGTCGGGCACCTCCTCCTCGTCCGGGCCGACCGCGTGCTCCTCGGCGACGCGGTGCGCCTTGTAGGAGGGGATCAGGTCCACCCGCCACTGCGGCCGCCAGTCGGCGTCCATACAGGCCACCAGGAGGTCCGGCCGGTGGTCCTTGACCAGGCGGTCGATGAAGTCGAGCAGTCCGCGCACGGCGTTCACCGGCGTGCCGTCCGGGGCCCGGACCGAGTCCGGGACGCCGAAGTAGGCGCGGAAGTACAGAGAGGCGGTGTCGAGGAGCATCAGTCGTCCGGTCACGCCACGCATCATGCCGTACGCCGCTGACAGCGACTCGCCGCAGCGCAACGCATTGCGTCCTGCGCGTTCCGTGTGAAGCGCCCCACTTTCGAGTTTGCTGCCGGGGCCCGGGCAGAGGCGTCACCCCGGAGCGAGGCTGGTTGCGCATTTCAACTGTTTGGCACCGGCGAGATGGACCTGCTGAAGAACAAGGTCCCGCCCGGCTACGGCCTGGACAAGGAGTACGAAGTCGTCGACGGCTCCACGCCCGCGATGCCGGCCGAGCTGAAGCGCGCGTACGCCAAGAAGGAACCGGTCGCCGTCACCCTCTGGTCGCCGCACTGGGCGTACGGCGACTACGAGCCGACCAAGCTGAAGGACCCCGAGAAGGGCTTCGGCGAGGGCAGCACGATCCGCACCGTCTCCAACGAGAAGTTCCCCGAGGAGTACCCGCGGCTCACGAAGTGGATCAAGAACTTCGAGATGAGCGAGGACGAGCTCGGCACGCTGGAGAGCGAGAGCAAGAACCGCGGTCAGGACCATGAGGAAGAGGCCGTGGCCGAGTGGCTCGAGCAGCACCCGGACATGGTGCAGCGCATGACACCGCAGTAGGGTTCCGAGGGTGGGACGCACGACACGCCGCGCCCCACCCCGCCCCCGATCCCACGAACGGGATCCGGACAACCACAGAGCGCTACGCGACCCCCTGAACCCCCTCTCCCTGCCTGTTCCTCCCGCGGGAGGAACACCCGCCCCGCCCCCTTCGGCGGTGGATCCCCTGGCGCGAAGTGTGAGGTCGTGCACCGTCCCGTATGACGTCTATGTGACGGGCGCATGAAACGGTTTGCCGAACGTGCGTAGGGTGCAGACAACTCAACAGGAGCAGTGCGCCGGGACACCGCCGCACGGGGAGCGGATCGACGGGCGAAGGAGGGAGCCGGAGCGATGGGCGACCACAAAGAGCAACCCCTTCGGGTGGGCGCGGCCGTGCGCCGGCGGCGCCGCGCGCTGGAGCTCACCCTTGCCGTCGTGGCCGCGCGCAGCGGCCTGTCCGTCCCGTTCCTGAGCCAGATCGAGAACGACAGGGCGCGGCCCAGCACCAGCTCCCTGGAGAAGGTCGCCGACGCCCTGCGCACCACCGCCGTGGAGCTTCTCGCCGCGGCCGACCCGGCGTGCAGCGTGGACGTCGTCCGCGCCGACGGCACCGAGCCCCAGCCCCAGCCCCGGACCCGCTCCCTGGTCCGCGGCCACCACCAGATGCATGCCTCCGAGTTCACCGGCGACCATGACGCGGGCCGTGAATTCCAGTACCGCAACGACCAGTTGATGTACGTCGCCGACGGCGCGGTGGAGATCGAGGCGGAGGGCCGCGCCTACCGCCTGGGCCGCGGCGACACGCTGTACCTGACCGGTGGTGTACGGCACCGCTGGCGGGCGACCGAGTCGGACACCCGCGTGGTCGTCGTCGCCGTGGCAGAACACATCGAGGCGGTCCGGGACCGGCCTCGCCGGTGAGGGTCGTCTCGCTGGTCCCCTCGCTGACCGAGGCCGTGGCCCGCTCCGCGCCCGGAGCCCTCGTCGGCGCCACCGACTGGTGCACGCATCCTCCAGGCCTCGACGTCGTACGCGTCGGCGGCACCAAGAACCCCGAGACCGACCGGATCCTCTCCCTGGCGCCCGACCTGGTGATCGCCAACGAGGAGGAGAACCGCGCACCCGACCTCGCGGCCCTGCGGGCGGCGGGCGCCGAGGTCCTGGTGACGGAGATCCGCGACGTGCCGCAGGCCTTCCACGAACTGGCCCGGGTGCTGGACGCCTGCGGGGTGACGGCCCGGCCGCGCTGGCTGGACGAGGCGGAGCGGACCTGGTCGTCCCTGCCGGAGCCCGGGACGCGCCGCACGGCGGTCGTGCCGGTCTGGCGCAGGCCGTGGATGGTCCTGGGCCGCGACACCTTCGCAGGTGACGTCCTCGCCCGCCTCGGCGTCGGCCACGTGCACGCGACGCACCCCGACCGCTACCCGCGCGTCCCGCTCGAGGAACTGCGCGCCTCGGAACCGGACGTGGTGGTCCTGCCGGACGAGCCCTACCGCTTCACCGCCGACGACGGCCCCGAGGCCTTTCCCGGCCTGCCCTGCGCGCTCGTCAGCGGACGGCACCTGACGTGGTACGGGCCGTCACTGGCCGAGGCGCCGCGGGTGCTGGGCGAGGCGCTGCGAGCAGCTCGCCCCTGAGCAGCCCGCGCACGGTGCCCACGACGGCCGTGCCCCACGCCGCGACCAGCACCGCGTAGAGCAGGACCGCCGGGCCCGCGTAGGCGACGAGCCCGGTGTGCCGGGCGAGCGCCTCGGTGCCCGTGACACAGGTGCCGACCGGGAAGGTGAACGACCACCAGGTCATCGAGAACCGCATCCCGTGCCGCCGCGCGCGGACGACATGGGCGGTGGCCAGGCAGAACCAGAGCAGCGCGAACCCCATGACGGGCACGCCGTAGAGCACGGCGAGGGCACCGAAGCCGTCGCTGTACGGCGCCGGCACGACCCCGGGTGCGACGTCCGCGAAGGCACCGACGGCCGTGGTGGACTGCCCGAGCGGGCCGAGCACCAGGAACAGGGTCGGGGTGAGGGCGAGGGGCAGCGGGCCGCCGGTGAGCGACCGGGCGAAGACCAGCGGCAGCATGACCAGGGTCGCGAGCAGGCTGAGTCCGAACAGCGCGAAGCAGCCGAGCAGCAGCGTCCGGCGGGCCTGCCCGGGCGGCAGATGCGGCACCAGCAGCGGCCCGACGGCGGCCGACACCATGGGCGCGACGAGCGGCAGCAGCCAGACGGGTGTGGCCTGCCCCGGCTCCACCCTGTGCCGTACGGCCATCAGATACGGCACCACGACCGCCGCCGCGAGCCCGAGAACCGTGCCGGCGGTGAACAGCACCGCGTCGAGCGCCACGGCCGTCCGCAGCCCGATCCAGTCCCGGCCGACGGTGAGGGCACCGCCGCCCACGGCGAGCAGGGCCATGGCGAGGCAGCCGTAGAAGGGCGCCGCAGCCGGGTCGAGGAGGTGGGCGCGGGCCTGGTCCCGGTGCCTTCCCCAGTGCACGGCCCGCGCGCCGAGCAGGGTCACCAGCAGCGCGAGCGACAGCGCCCAGACGGCGGCGAGCAGGCCGCGCAGCCCCGGGACGTGCGGTGCCAGGGCGCTCCCGGCGGTGGCGACGACGGCGGTGCCCATGACGGTGGCGTACCAGTTGGGTCCCAGATGACGGACGGAGAGCGGATACGCGCGGGGCCGGGCTGCGGTGACCATGACTCCACGGTGGTGCCGGGGGAGGCCCGCCACCAGGGATCATGCCTCTATGGCGGCATAAGCTGGGTTTATGAGCAACGCGGATGAGCAGACCGGGCCGGCCGTCACCGGCTCCGTGGCGCACCGGGTGCCGGATCTGGGCGCCCTGGAGCTGCTGCTGGCGGTGGCGCGACTGGGCAGCCTCGGTGGCGCGGCGCGGGAGCTCGGCATCACCCAGCCCGCGGCCAGCAGCCGGATCCGGTCGATGGAGCGGCAGCTCGGTGTCGCGCTGGTCGACCGGTCGCCCCGCGGGTCCCGGCTGACGGACGCCGGGGCGCTGGTGACGGACTGGGCGCGGCGGATCGTGGAGGCGGCGGAGGCGTTCGACGTGGGGGCGCAGGCGCTGCGCGACCGGCGCGACTCCCGGTTGCGGGTCGCCGCCAGCATGACCATCGCCGAGTATCTGCTGCCGGGCTGGCTCCTCGCGCTGCGCGCGCAGCGGCCCGACACGGCGGTGTCGCTGCACGCGGGGAACTCGACAGCGGTGGCGGAGCGGCTGCTGTCGGACGAGGCGGATCTGGGGTTCGTGGAGGGGCTGTCGGTGCCGGCCGGTCTCGACTCGGCGGTCATCGCGCATGACCGGCTGATAGTGGTGACCGCGCCGGGGCATGCGTGGGCCAGGCGGCGGCGGTCGCTGGCGGCGGAGGAACTGGCGTCGACGCCGCTGATCCTCAGAGAGAAGGGGTCGGGGACGCGGCAGGTGCTGGACGTGGCGCTCGGCGGACTGGCCCGGCCGCTCATCGAGCTGTCCTCGACGACGGCGGTGAAGGCGGCTGTGGTGAGCGGGGCGGGTCCGGCGGTGCTGAGCGAGCTGGCGGTGGGGGAGGAGCTGGCGATGCGGCGGCTGGTGTCGGTGCCGGTGGAGGGGGTGGCCCTGGCGCGGGACCTGAGGGCGGTGTGGCCGACGGGGCACCGCCCGACGGGCCCGGCGCGGGACCTGCTGTCGCTGACGCGGGGGTAGGTTTCTCGCCCCCCGCCGCCCTCACCCGTAGGGGCGCTGTCCCGCCGTCCTCACCCGTCCCGTCCCAAGGGGCGCTGCCCCTCCGCCCCCGCCGGGGGCTGCGCCCCCGGACCCCGCTTCGGCCTGGACGGCCTCGTCCTCAAGCGCCGGACGGGCTGACTCCGCCGGTGCTCGCCGCCTCCACCAGCGCCCTCATCACCCGTACGTCCTCGCCCATCTCCGGATGCCACTGCACGCCCAGCACCCAGTCGGCGGAGGGCAGTTCCACCGCCTCCACCGTGCCGTCCGCCGCGTACGCCGAGGGGACCAGGCCCTCTCCCAGGCGGTCCACGGCCTGGTGGTGGTACGTCGGCACGAACGTCTCCTCCGGCACGACACCGGCGTACAGACTCCCCGGCACCGGCTTGACGCCGTGCCCGCCGAAGACGCCCACGGCCTCGGCGTGCCCGTCGATGTGCTGCACGAGCGTCCCCCCGAGAGCGACGTTCAGCAGCTGCATGCCCCGGCAGATCCCCAGCAGCGGTACCCGGGCCGCCAGCGCCGCCTCGATGAGCGCCAGTTCCCACGCGTCCCGCTCCGGCGCCGGCGGCCCCGTCCGCGGCTCGCGCTCCGCGCCGTAGCGCACCGGCTCGACATCCGGTCCGCCCGCGATGACCAGCCCGTCCAGCCGGGCCACGGCCTGCGCGGCGTACCGCGTGTCGTCCGGCGGCAGCATCGCGGCCAGGCCGCCGGTCCGCTGGACCAACCGGGGGTAGCCGACCGGCAGCAGGGCGGCCTCCAGCTCCCACACGCCCCAGCGCGCACCGGACTCCAGATAGGTGCTGACCCCGATCAACGGCCTGCCCACGACAACTCCCTCACGGTCGAACCACTCAGTCCCTTGCCAACTCTGCCTCGGCCGCCGCCAGCGCCGCGAACTCCTCCTCCGGCGCCTTCGCCACCAGGTGCTTGCGGCTGTAGAGGCCGAAGTAGGCGACGGCCACGGCGTACACCAGGAGGGCGATCAGCGCCGCCGTCACGTCCACCAGGAACGTGGCGACCAGCGCCGCGCAGGCCAGCACCAGGGCGACCGAGGAGGTCAGCACCCCGCCCGGCGTCCGGTACGGCCGCTCCAGCTCCGGCTCCCTGCGGCGCAGCACGATGTGCGACAGGGACATCAGCGCGTAGGAGATGGTCGCGCCGAAGACGGCGATGTTCAGCATCCGCGCGCCGTTGCCCGAGATCGCCGCCAGCAGGAAGCCGATCGTGCCGGGCACCAGCAGGCCCAGGTAGGGCGCCTTGCGGCCGCTGGTGAGCGACAGGAAGCGGGGCAGATAGCCCGCGCGGGACAGGGCGAACAGCTGGCGCGAGCCCGCGTAGATCAGGGAGAAGAAGGACGCCACCAGGCCGGCGAGCCCCGCGTAGTTGACGATCCGGCTCAGGGTCGTCGCCTCGCCGTTCGGCTGGAGCGCCTCGACCAGCGGGTTGCCCGCCTCCTGGATCGCGGCGGAACCGCGTGCCCCGGCCGCCGCGAAGAACGTGACCACCGCCAGCACCACCAGGATGCCCATCGACCAGCGGATGGCCTTCGGCAGCGTACGGGCGGGGTCCTTGGTCTCCTCGGCCGCCAGCGGTACGCCCTCGACGCCGAGGAAGAACCACATGCCGAAGGGGAACGCCGCCCAGATGCCGAGCAGGCCGAACGGCAGCCAGGAGTTCGAGCCCGCGGCGGAGGTGTCGACCGGGATGTCGTCCAGTGACGCGAAGGAGAAGCCGGGCAGTGCCGCCAGCGCGAACACGATCAGGGCGATGACGGCTATGCCGGTGACGACGAAGCTGAAGCGCAGCGCCTCGCCGACGCCCCACAGGTGGATGCCGAGGAAGATCGCGAAGCAGACCAGGTACATGGGCCAGCCGGACTCCAGGCCGAACAGGCCCAGCGACTCGACGTAGTCGCCGATGAAGATGACGATGGCGGCGGGCGCGAGGACGTACTCGATGAGGATCGCCGTGCCGGTCAGAAAGCCGCCCCAGGGGCCGAGCGCCCGCCGGGCGAAGCCGTAGCCGCCGCCCGCGGTGGGCAGGATCGAGGACAGCTCGGCGAGGGCGAAGACCATGCACGCGTACATCGCGCCCATGAGCACCATGGCGATCGCGAGGCCTCCGAAGCCGCCCTCGGCCAGGCCGAAGTTCCAGCCCGAGTAGTCACCGGAGACGACGTAGGCGACGCCGAGGCCGGTCAGCAGCACCCAGCCGGCGCTGCCGCGGCGCAGCGCTCTGCGTTCGAGGTAGTCGTCGCCCTCCGGGGCGGCGGGTGTGAGAGTGGGTTCCTGGGACATAAGCAGACTCCCGACGGGGCGGCGGTGGTCAGGGGGCGAGCGGGCTCCGACTCAATGGAATGGAGCCATACCTTTGCGGTGCCGACCCGGGAAGGCAATACCCCTGCGTTAATCGCCCGTAAATCCTCACCGAGCACCCAGCGCCCGGCTCAGCCGAGGAACCCCCGCAGCAGCGCCGCCGTGCCCCCGCAGTGCTCGCGCATGATCTCCCGCGCCTGGTCGGCGTCGCCCTCGATCACCGCCTCCACCAGGGCGGTGTGCTGCCGCTGGGAGTGCTCCAGGTTGCGCACCAGCAGCGGGATGCAGTCGAGCAGGTCGTTGACCCTCGCGCGGACGGCCGCGTACTGGGCGGTGAGCGTAGGGGAGCCGGACAGCTCGGCGATCGTGAGGTGCAGCAGCGTGTCCAGGCGGCGGTACTCGGTGAGCGGCGCGTCGTGGGTGCGCGCCAGGGCCTCGCGCAGCCGGTCCGTCTGCTTCTCCTCCAGTCCGTGCGCCGCGCACAGCCCGGCCGCGCCCACCTCCAGCACCTCCCGGAACCGCAGCACGTCCTCTATGTCGACCTCGGCGACCCGGCGCCGCAGCTCGTCCTCGCCGACGGCCTCGGCGCGCGGCAGCACGAACGTCCCGCCGTACCGGCCGCGCCGCGACTCGACGAGCCGCTGGTCCTGGAGCACCTTCAGCACCTCGCGCAGCGTCACCCGGCTGATCCCCAGCCGCTCCGCCAGCTCCCGCTCGGCCGGCAGCCGCTCTCCCCCCGGCACCAGACCCAGCCGTACGACCTGGAGGATCTGCTCCAGCGCCTCCTCGAAGCCGTTGCCCGCGCGCACCGGCCGCAGCACCGGCGTCAGCCCGTCCCGCACCTCACCGCCACCCGCTTCCTCCGACATATGGCCGCACCCCCTTCCCAAGCAATGGTTCTCGGCAATACCTTATGGCTCCCGGCGGATCCAAGGCAGCGGATCCAAGGAGCCTAGGAGGCCTTCCCGTGGCAGACCGCACAGCCCCGCTGAGCGTCGAGGAACTGCACACCCTCGTCGCCGGCGGTGAGATCGACACTGTCGTCCTGGCCTTCCCCGACATGCAAGGGCGGCTCCAGGGCAAGCGGTTCGCCGCACGCTTCTTCCTCGACGAGGTCCTCCAGCACGGCACCGAGGGCTGCAACTACCTGCTCGCCGTCGACACCGAGATGAACACGGTCGACGGCTACGCCATGTCCTCCTGGGACCGCGGCTACGGCGACTTCGCCATGCACCCCGACCTCACCACCCTGCGCCGCGTCCCCTGGAACGCGGGCACGGCCATGCTCCACGCCGACCTCGCCTGGGGCGACGGCTCCCCGGTCGTCGCCGCCCCCCGCCAGATCCTGCGCCGCCAGCTGGAGCGCCTCGCCGAGCTCGGCTACACCGCCCAGGTCGGCACCGAGCTGGAGTTCATCGTCTTCAAGGACACCTACGAACAGGCCTGGGACGCCGGCTACAAGGGCCTGACCCCGGCCAACCAGTACAACATCGACTACTCGGTCCTCGGCACCGGCCGCATCGAGCCCCTGCTGCGCCGCATCCGCAACGAGATGGCCGGCGCCGGCCTCACCGTCGAGTCCGCCAAGGGCGAGTGCAACCCCGGCCAGCACGAGATCGCCTTCCGCTACGACGAGGCCCTGGTCACCTGCGACCAGCACTCCGTCTACAAGACCGGCGCGAAGGAGATCGCCGCCCAGGAGGGCATGTCGATCACCTTCATGGCCAAGTACAACGAGCGTGAGGGCAACTCCTGCCACATCCACCTCTCGCTCGCCGACGCCGACGGAACCAACGCCATGGCCGGCGACCTCGAAGGCGGCATGTCCGAGGTCATGCGGCACTTCCTCGCCGGACAGCTGGCGGCCCTGCGCGACTTCTCCCTCCTCTACGCCCCCAACATCAACTCCTACAAGCGCTTCCAGCCCGGCTCCTTCGCCCCGACCGCCGTCGCCTGGGGCCAGGACAACCGCACCTGCGCGCTGCGCGTGGTCGGCCACGGCCGCTCCCTGCGCTTCGAGAACCGCCTGCCCGGCGGCGACGTCAACCCCTACCTCGCCGTCGCCGGACTGGTCGCGGCCGGACTGCACGGCATCGAGCAGAAGCTGGAACTGCCCGAGCCCTGCCCCGGCAACGCCTACGCCGCCGACCTGGACCACGTCCCCACCACCCTGCGCGAGGCCGCCGAGCTCTGGGAGAACAGCACCGTCGCCCGGGCCGCCTTCGGCGACGAGGTCGTCGCGCACTACCGCAACATGGCGCGCGTCGAACTGGACGCCTTCGACGCCGCGGTGACCGACTGGGAGCTGCGCCGCTCCTTCGAACGCATGTGAGGTCCTCCTTGTCTTCCGAGCACCTTCTGGAAGTACTGAACCCCGCGACCGAGGAGGTCGTCGCCGCCGTCGCCGGGGCGAGCCCGGCCGATGTCGACGCGGCCGTCACCCACGCCGCCAGGGCACAGCGGATCTGGGCCGTCCTCGCCCCCGGCGACCGCGCCCGGCTGCTGCGCCGCTTCGCGGCCACCGTCGACGAGCACCTGGACGAGCTGGCCCGCATGGAGGTCCGCGAGGCCGGCCACCTCATCGGCAACGCCCGCTGGGAGGCCGGCAACGTCCGCGACCTGCTGGACTACGCGGCCGGGGGAGTGGAACGGCTCACCGGCCGGCAGATCCCGGTGCCCGGCGGCCTGAACGTCACGATCCTCGAACCGCTCGGCGTCGTCGGCGTGATCGCGCCCTGGAACTTCCCCATGCCGATCGCCGCCTGGGGCACCGCCCCCGCCCTCGCGGCCGGTAACGCCGTCATCCTCAAGCCCGCCGAGACCACCCCGCTCACCGCGCTGCGCCTCGCCGAACTCGCCCTGGAGGCCGGACTCCCGGAGCACCTCTTCCAGGTTCTGCCCGGACGCGGCGACATCACGGGCGACGCCCTGGTCCGCCACCCCTCAGTCGCCAAGATCGTCTTCACCGGATCCACCCGGACCGGGACGCGCGTCGCGGCCCTCGGCGCCGAGCAGGTCAAGCCCGTCACCCTCGAACTCGGCGGCAAGAGCCCCAACATCGTCTTCGCCGACGCCGACCTCAAGACGGCCGTCGACCCCTTCTCCTTCCTGGACAACTCCGGCCAGGACTGCTGCGCCCGCACCCGCGTCCTGGTCCAGGAGTCCGTCTACGACGAAGTCCGCGAGCATCTCGCCGAGGCGCTGGCCGCCGTGGTGGTGGGCGATCCGGCCGACGAGAAGACCCAGATGGGCCCGCTGATCTCCCGGCAGCAGCTCGACCGGGTCCGCGGCTTCGTACCGGACGGCGCCCCGGCCCTGCGCGGCAGCGCACCCGAGGGCCCGGGCTTCTGGTTCCCGCCGACCGTCCTCACCGGGGAGAGTTCCGACTCGGCGGCGGCCTGCGAGGAGATCTTCGGCCCGGTCGCCGTCCTCCTGCCCTTCACCGACGAGCAGGACGCCATCCGCCTCGCCAACGGCACCCCTTACGGCCTCTCCGGCTCCATCTGGACCCGCGACGTCGGCCGTGCCCTGCGCGTCTCCCAGGCCGTCCGCGCCGGCAACCTGTCCGTCAACTCCCATGCCAGCGTCCGCTACTGGACCCCGTTCGGCGGCTACAAGCAGTCCGGCGTCGGGCGCGAGCTCGGCCCCGACGCCCTGGCCGCCTTCACCGAAACCAAGAACGTCTTCATCAGCACGGAGGGTCCCGCACAGTGACTGCCCAGGAAAACATCTGCCGCCGCCTGGTCGGCCGCACCGCCGTCGTCACCGGAGCAGGCAGCGGCATCGGCCTCGCCGCCGCCCGCCGCCTCGCCTCCGAGGGTGCCCACGTCGTCTGCGGCGACGTCGACGACACCCGCGGCAAGTCCGCCGCCGAGGAGGTCGGCGGCACCTTCGTGAAGGTCGACGTGACCGACCCCGAGCAGGTCGAGGCCCTCTTCAGGACCGCCTACGACACCTACGGCAGCGTCGACATCGCCTTCAACAACGCCGGCATCTCCCCGCCCGACGACGACTCCATCCTGGAGACCGGCCTGGAGGCATGGAAGCGTGTCCAGGAGGTCAACCTCACCTCCGTCTACCTGTGCTGCAAGGCCGCCATCCCCTACATGCGGAACCAGGGCCGGGGCTCGATCATCAACACCGCGTCCTTCGTCGCCCGGATGGGCGCGGCGACCTCCCAGATCTCGTACACGGCCTCCAAGGGCGGCGTGCTCGCCATGTCCCGTGAACTGGGCGTGCAGTTCGCCCGGGAGGGCATCCGCGTGAACGCCCTGTGCCCCGGCCCGGTCAACACCCCCCTCCTCCAGGAGCTGTTCGCCAAGGACCCGGAGAGGGCCGCGCGCCGCCTGGTGCACATCCCGCTGGGCCGGTTCGCCGAGGCCGAGGAGATCGCCGCCGCCGTGGCCTTCCTCGCCAGCGACGACTCCTCGTTCGTCAACGCCACCGACTTCCTGGTCGACGGCGGGATCGCGGGGGCGTACGTCACACCCCTGTAGGCGCGTGTCCGGACGGCCCGGGCCGCGCCCTACAGTGCCGGGATGAGCATGACGCCTCGGCCCGGCTGGTATCCCGACCCGCGCGCACCGCACCGGCAACGCTGGTGGGACGGAACGGCCTGGACCGAGCACCGCCGCGCGCCCGAGGCCCCCGCCGCCCCGCCGCCGGGCGGCGGCACGGGCCGGACGAAGGCGGTCGCCCTGACCGCCACGGGCGTCGTCCTGGTCGCGGCGATCGTCACCGGAGCCGTCGTCCTCGGCGGGGGCGACGGCGACGGCACCACGACCAGGACGGCCCCCACCACCCCCGCTCACACGCCGGATTCGCCGGAGCCGACCCCCGAGGCGTCCACCTCCGAGCCTTCCGCCGACGTCCCCGCGGTCGTCGAGGACCAGCTCAACGGCATCACGTTCCCGCTGCTCGACGGCTGGGTCCGCCCGCGGCACGTCGCCCAGGACGACGTCGTCATGACGACCGACGGCACCTACGACTGCCCCGGCGGCGTGGGCCTGTGCCGCCACGGCATGGTCTTCTCCCGCACGGTGACCGAGAACGACGAGAAGTCCCCCGAGGCCCTCGCCAAGGCCGACATCTCGGAGGCGGCCGACAAGGCCTACGACCGCGACAGCCTCGGCCGCGAGCTCCATGGCGGCATGAAGTCGCACCGGGTCGTCACGTCCGGGCCGGTCGCGGTGGCGGGCCGCGCCGGGTACCTGGTGCGCTGGCGCGTCACGACCGCCAAGGGACCCGGCGGCTACGTCCAGTCGCTCGTCTTCCCGTCCAGCGTCGGCACCGAATCGCCGGTCCTCGTCCGGTACGTCTTCGACGCCGGCGAGGACGGACCGCCGCTCGCCGACATGGACCGCGTCACCAAGGGCATCCGCCCGTTCGGCGACGCGGACACCGGCGGCGGCGTCGGCAGCAGCATCGGCCCGACGGACTGACGCCCCGGGGGACTCAGAGGAACGCGTGGCCCTCGCCGCGGTAGGTGGGCGCGGTCGCCGTCACCGCGTCGCCCTCGATCAGGTGCAGCGTGTCGAACCGCTCGCACAGCTCACCGGCCTTCGCGTGCCGGAACCACACCTTGTCCCCGATCAGCAGATCGTCGGCGGGCGAACCGAGCAGCGGCGTCTGCACCTCACCGGCACCCTCCTGCGGGTCGTAGCGCAGCCCCTCGGGCAGATACGGCACGGGCGACCGGTCGGCCCCGGCCGCACCCGAGGCGGGATACCCGCCGCCGAGGACGGTCACGACCCCGACCCCCGGCCGCCGCACCACGGGCATGGCGAAGAGGGCCGCCGGACGGCCGCTGAACGACGTGTAGTTGTCGAACAGGCGCGGCACGTACAGCCCCGACCCGGCGGCGATCTCCGTCACCGCGTCCTCGGCCGCCGTGTGCTGCACCGAGCCGGTGCCGCCGCCGTTGACGAACTCCAGGTCCGGCACGACGGCCCGCACCGCGCGCACCACCTCCGCCCGCCGGGCGGCGAGTTCACGCTTGGCCGTTGCCTGCATCAGCCGGATGGCACGGGACCGCAGCGGACGCCCGGCCAGTGAGTCCCCGACCCCGGCGACATGCCCCTCGTACGCCATGATCCCCACGACCTCGAAGCCGGGCCGCCGGGCCACCGCCCGCGCCACGTCGGCGACCTGGGCGGGGGAGTGCAGCGGCGAACGCAGGGCCCCGACCCGCACCCGCCCGCCGAGCAGCTTCAGGGAGGTGTCCAACTCCAGGCACACCCGCACCACTTCACGCCCGCCACCCCGGGAGGCGTCGATCAGGTCCAGCTGGGCGACGTCGTCGACCATCACGGTCACGGCGGCGGCGAGCTTGGGATCACCGGCGAGTTCGGCGTAGGCCGCACGGTCGGCGGACGGGTAGGCGAGCAACACGTCGTCGAACCCCGACCGGGCCAGCCACAGCGACTCGGCGAGCGTGAACGACATGATCCCCGCGAAGCCGTCCCGGGCCAGGACGCGCTCCAGCAGCGCCCGGCAGCGCACGGACTTGCTGGCGACGCGGATCGGCTTGCCCCCGGCGCGGCGGACCAGATCGGCGGCGTTGGCGTCGAATGCCTCCAGGTCCACGATCGCGTAAGGGGCGTCGAGATGGGCGGTGGCCCGGTCGTAACGGGCCCGGTCGGCGGCGCGCGCAGTCATGAACGCAGCCTGCCAGACTGGATTACCGCAGGGTAGGGGGACGTTCCGGGCAGATGCCCCGGCATCGTGGACTGGTTCCCGTTCGCCCAGGGACAAGCCGTAGAGTGACGCGCACGTACGGGGGGCGCCGCCGGCCGGGGATCCGCGCCGGGATGACGCCCCGTCCGTACGGGTATGTGTGCCCGGGACGCTTTGGTACCGGGCCTCGGGCAGGACGACACCGCCCGCGTCGGACGAGCGGCCCGGGCATCAGGAAACGGGGGGTGCATGAGCACGGAAGCGCCACGTGCCTCCTTCCCTCCGCGCCCCACCACCCCTCCCCGCCCGTCACACCCCCCGGCCGCGCCGGATTCCCCTGCGACGGACGAGCGGGACACCCCGGGCACAGCCTCCGGCCCCGCGACGACCCCGCCCGGAACGGACGCCGCGCGCCCCTCCGGCCGACCGAACGGCCACCCCCGCTTCCCGACCCTCGACGCCACGAACCTCGACGCCGCCGCGTCCCGCCTCTCCGAGCCCACGCCGCCCGGCAGCTCCGAGTCCCCCGCACTCCGACGCACCGAGTCCCCCGCACCGCCCCCGCCTCGAGCCTCCACCCGCTTCCCGGACACGCCGCCCACGGTCGGCCGCGAGGCCCGTCTTGCGTCGTCCACGGCGTCCGGCGTGGGCCGCGAGGCCCGCCCGGGGACAGACACGGCGTCTGGTGTCGGTCGCGGGACGCGTCCTGAGTCGTTCACGGCGCCGGGCGTGGGCCGCGAGGCCCGTCCTGGGACGGAGACCGCGCCCGGCGGCGGGGGTGGCACGCGTCCTGAGTCGTTCACGGCGTCCGGCGTGGGCCGCGAGGCCCGCCCCGGGTCGTCCACGGTGCCCGGCACAGGCCGTGCGGCCCGCCCCGGCCCGGACACGGCCTCCACCGCCCCGGCACCTGACGTCCCCCCGCGGCCGCGTGACCTCCCCTCGTCGGGACCCTCCGGCCGCGCGGGTCGTTCGGACACGTCGGACGGGACCCCGGCGGAGACCTCCGGCAGGCCCTTCCGCCTCTCCGTGCCCAACCGTCCGGCCGGGGCGCCGCCGGAGACGACCGGGCGGCCGTTCCGCCTGCCCGCGCCCCGCAGTACCGGCGCACCCGGCGAGCACTCGTACGAGACGACCGCGCGCCTGCGCCCGGTCCCCGCCGGCCCGACGCCGGACGAGCCCGCCGCCCCCTTCGGCCGCTCCGCCGCGCAGGGGACGACGACCACTCGCCCCGCCACACCGCCGCGTCCCGCGCACCAACCCCCGGCCCCCTCCGCCCCTGTCACTCCCGACCCCGCCCTCTCCTGGAGCGCCACACGCCCCCTGGTGTCGTTCGGCGAGCCCGAGGGCTACGACGGTGACGCCCGGCCCCGGCCGCTCGGCCGCCGCGGGGCGTCGCAGGCCGCCGCGGCAGCCGTCTGCCTCGTGCTCGGGCTGGGCCTCATCTCGGGAGCGGTCACCGGCAGCTGGCTCGTAGGCGACTCCGGGGCAGAAGGCTCGCCCAGCAGCTTCGCCGCCGCCGGAAGCCTCTGGCACAGCGTCCCCGTCGACCAGCTGTTCCCGCCCACCGTGCAGGGCCGGGGCGCCGGCCCCGGCGGAGCCGACCGCACCTGGACCCGCATCGCCGTCGCCCCCGACAGCGGCTGCAAGGACGCCTTCGACCCGCTGCTGCGCAAGGCCCTCGCCCCTGTCGGCTGCGACCGCCTCCTGCGCGCCACCTACACCGACGCCACCGAGAGCTACGTGACCACCGTAGGCCTGCTCTTCACCACGGCCGACGCCCCCGGCATGACCGCCCTCGCGAACCGTTTCCGCAAGGAACGCCTGGACCGCCGCAGCGACCTGATGCCCCTGCCGTACGCCGCGAAGGGCACGCCCGCCGCCGGCTTCGGCGCCCCGCAGCGCGCCTCCTGGACCGTCTCCGTACTCACCGAGGCCCCGGTCGTCGTCTACGCCGTCTCCGGCTGGGCCGACGGCCGTACCGTCGACGACCCCCAGCCCGCCGGGGACGCCGTCGAGGCCGACGCCACCACCGCCGCCGCACAGGCCGGCCTGGGCAACGAGGCACAGGGCCTGGCCGACCGCGTCGAACGCGACTTCCGCAGAAACGTCCGCTCGGCCTCGGAGCAGCCTTCGTGAACGCCGACCACACGCCCGCCGGGAAACGCCCGCGCAAGCCCTCCCGCACGGCCGTCGCCGTCGGTGCCCTGCTCACCGCCGGCCTCGTCCTCCTCCCCGCCGCCACCGCGCACGCCGACGGCATCCGCGCCCAGCAGTGGGCCCTGGAGGCCATGCACACCGAGGAGGCCTGGCAGACCACGAAGGGCCGGGGCATCACCGTCGCCGTCCTGGACACCGGCGTCGAGGCCGACCACCCCGACCTGGCCGGCAACGTCCTGCCCGGCAAGGACCTGGTCGGCTTCGGAGCCGAACCCGGGGACCGCGCCTGGGCCCGGCACGGTACCGCCATGGCCGGCATCATCGCCGGCCACGGACACGGCCCCGGCGACGCCGACGGCGTCCTCGGCATCGCACCCGAGGCGAAGATCCTGCCGGTCCGCGTGATCCTCGAGGACGGAGACTCTTCCCGCGCCAAGGCCCGCTCCACCCGCGGCAACGCCCTCGCCGAGGGCATCCGCTGGGCCGCCGACCACGGCGCCGACGTCATCAACCTCTCCCTGGGCGACGACTCGGCCTCGGCACACCCCGAGCCCAGCGAGGACCAGGCCGTCCAGTACGCGCTGAAGAAGGGCGTGGTCGTCGTCGCCTCCGCCGGGAACGGCGGCGAGAAGGGCGACCACATCTCCTACCCGGCCGCCTACCCCGGCGTCATAGCCGCCACCGCCGTCGACCGGGCCGGCACCCGCGCCTCCTTCTCCACGCGCCGCTGGTACGCCACCGTCAGCGCCCCCGGCGTCGACGTCGTCATCGCCGACCCCGACCACAAGTACTACGAGGGCTGGGGCACCAGCGCCGCCGCCGCCTTCGTCTCCGGCGCCGCCGCCCTGGTCAAGGCCGCCCACCCCGGCCTCGCCCCGGCCCAGATCAAGTCGCTGCTGGAGGACACCGCCCGCGACGCCCCGTCCGGCGGCCGCGACGACTCCCGCGGCTTCGGCTTCATCGACCCGGCCGCCGCCATCGAGGCCGCCGGCCGGATCGAGCCCGAGGGCCTCCGGCCGGCGTCCTACGGTGCGAAGTACTTCGGCAGCGGACCGGGCGCCGACGCATCCGAGGACGGCACCGCCGACTGGGCCGCCCCCCTCGCGGGCGGCGCCGGTGGCGTCCTGCTGGTCGCGGCGGTCGTCCTGTGGCGCGGCCGGCGTAGCGGCCGGGAGGACTACTGAGCCGCTGCCGGCGTAGCGGCCGGGAGGACTACTGAGCCGCTGCCGGACGCACACCATCCGGCCGATAGGGTCGACGCGTGGCGAACAAGAACATCCCGGACTCCGGCTTCTCCGACGACGACGGCTCCGCCGACCCCCGGCTGAGCGCGGCACTCGCCGCCTGGTCCGCGGACCGGAGCGCCGTGGGTCCGGTCCTGGCCGCCCTCAAGGGCGCCCGGCTGCTCGTCCCCGTCGTGGCCGTGCTCGGCGAGGTCGAGGAGGACGAGCGGGGACTGCGCCGCGAGAAGACCAGCGACATGGCCGTACCGACGCTGAAGGCCGGTGACCGCACCGCCCTGCCCGCCTTCACCTCCACGGATTCCCTCGCCCGCTGGGACCCGGAGGCCCGCCCCGTCGCCGTACCGCTGCACCAGGCGCTGCAGGCCGCGGCGCACGAGAAGGCGGACACGGTCGTTCTCGACATGGCCGGACCGGTGCCCTTCGAGCTGACGGGTCCCGCGCTGCTGTCACTCGCCGAGGGCCGCACCACCACGGACCCGCTCGACGACCCGGCGGTCGTGGCCGCGGTGCGCGCAGTCGTCGCCGACGTGCGCGCGGTGGTGCGGGCCTACCTCGGCCCGGGCCAGGCCGACGGCACACTCGCCCTGGTCTTCGAGCCGGCCGTACCGCACGAGGCCGGCGTGCACGCGGTCGCGCGCCGCCTCGCCGCCGACGAGACACTGAGGGCTCGCCTGGTGCGCGGCCTCGACCTGGCAGTCCTGCCGGCCGGGGCGACGCCGCCGGGCGAGCCCTTGTACGTACGCGGATGAAGCGGATGGACTAGCCGTAGACCGGGCCCGTGTACTTCTCGCCCGGCCCCTGGCCCGGCTCGTCCGGGACGAGGGAGGCCTCGCGGAACGCCAGCTGCAGCGACTTCAGGCCGTCGCGCAGGGGAGCCGCGTGGAAGGAGCTGATCTCGGTCGCCGTCGCGTCCAGCAGACCGGCCAGGGCGTGGACCAGCTTGCGGGCCTCGTCCAGGTCCTTGTGCTTCTCGCCCTCCTCGGTCAGACCGAGCTTCACCGCGGCGGCGCTCATCAGGTTGACGGCGACCGTCACGATCACCTCGACCGCCGGGACCTCGGCGATGTCGCGGGCCATGGCGTCGAAGTCGGGGGACTCAGGAGGGGTGTCACTCATGCCCCACACGATAGGCGCAGGGGGCGGGCGAACCCCACGTGACCCCGGCTCGCCCCAATTGGCCGTTCCTGGCCATTGCTGGTAACCTCGTGTAACGACCGGTCGGACACGTGTGCCTCACAGCTCGCGAGTCCGACCCACAAGTGGAGGCTTTCGAACTCCCACCCGATCACCCTCAGGGCGGCGGGTCACCGGTCAGGCGGTCCCGTCCCAGCGGCGGCGATCCGTCCGAAAGCGCGCCCCGCGGCTTCCCGCGGCGGTGCTCCGGTAGTTCGAGGAGCTCCGCCTGGGAATCGTCCGGGGCATTTTTTGTGCTTCGGCGCGGTTGGTCTGTCGAACAGAGACGTTACGCGGCCGTCCGCCAGACCGTCGCGTGGTGCTACCGAGGAGGATCCATCAGCGCCGAGCCCCGCATCAACGACCGGATTCGCGTTCCCGAGGTGCGACTTGTCGGTCCCAGTGGCGAGCAGGTGGGCATCGTCCCCCTGGCCAAGGCACTGGAGCTTGCGCAGGAGTACGACCTGGACTTGGTCGAGGTCGCGGCGAACGCCCGTCCGCCCGTGTGCAAGCTCATGGACTACGGGAAGTTCAAGTACGAGTCGGCCATGAAGGCCCGTGAGGCGCGCAAGAACCAGGCGCACACGGTCATCAAGGAGATGAAGCTCCGGCCGAAGATCGACCCGCACGACTATGACACCAAGAAGGGTCACGTCGTTCGGTTCCTCAAGCAGGGCGACAAGGTCAAGATCACGATCATGTTCCGTGGTCGCGAGCAGTCCCGGCCCGAGCTGGGCTACCGGCTGCTGCAGCGGCTCGCGGAAGACGTGGCCGACCTCGGTTTCGTTGAGTCGAACCCGAAGCAGGACGGCCGAAACATGATCATGGTTCTCGGTCCGCACAAGAAGAAGACCGAGGCGATGGCCGAGGCTCGCCAGGCGCAGGAAGCCCGCAAGGCGGAAGCGAAGGCCAACCCCGGCAAGTCGCAGAACGCCGCGGAGGCCGAGGCGATGGCCGAGGCGCCGGCTGAGGAGCCCGCCGAGGCGTGACTCCCGGGACGCCAGTCCCAGGAAGCAACCGATACAAGACGACGCTCCACCGTGCCCGGTTTCGCGACCGGGCACCGGAGCGCCACCGACGAGGAGAGAACGGCGCTATGCCGAAGAACAAGTCGCACAGCGGTGCCAGCAAGCGCTTCAAGATCACCGGCTCCGGCAAGGTGCTGCGCGAGCGCGCCGGCAAGCGCCACCTGCTCGAGCACAAGTCGTCCCGTGTGACGCGTCGCCTCACCGGCAACGCCGAGATGGCCCCGGGCGACGCCGCGAAGATCAAGAAGCTTCTCGGCAAGTGACGTCCGGGCGCGTGAGCGCCGGACGCACGTCAGACCGGGACCCAATCGATTTCGGGTCGTGTGAGCACCCCCACGGCCCCGCTACAAGGAGTTAACAAGTGGCACGCGTCAAGCGGGCAGTCAACGCCCACAAGAAGCGTCGGGCGATCCTCGAGCAGGCCTCCGGCTACCGCGGTCAGCGCTCGCGCCTGTACCGCAAGGCCAAGGAGCAGGTCACCCACTCGCTGGTCTACAACTACAACGACCGCAAGAAGCGCAAGGGCGACTTCCGTCAGCTGTGGATCCAGCGCATCAACGCCGCTGCCCGCGCCAACGGCATGACCTACAACCGCTTCATCCAGGGTCTGAAGGCCGCGAACATCGAGGTCGACCGCAAGATCCTGGCCGAGCTGGCCGTCAACGACGCCGGTGCGTTCGCCGCGCTCGTCGAGGTCGCCCAGAAGGCGCTGCCGAGCGACGTGAACGCGCCGAAGGCTGCGTGACGCCGGCTCCGAGCCGATGTGACTGAAGGACCCGCAGGCCGGACGGTCTGCGGGTCCTGCTGTGCAGCTACCCAGAAAGCGAACCGGATGCCTCCCGCCACCCCCGAGCTCATCTCCCCCCGCTCCCCCCGCGTCCTGGCCGCGCGGCGGCTGGCCAAGCGGAACTTCCGGGGGAAGGACCGGCTGTTCCTCGCGGAGGGACCGCAGGCCGTGCGGGAAGCCGCCGGGCACCGGGCCGGGGACACCGCCACCCTCGTGGAACTGTTCGCCACGACGGAGGCCGCGGAGCGCTACGCCGACATCGTCGGAGCGGCCCGGGACGCCGGAGCCCGCGTGCACCTCGCCGCCGAGCAGGTCATCGCCGACATCTCCACCACCGTCACCCCGCAGGGCCTCGTCGGTGTCTGCCGGTTCCTGGACACGCCCTTCGAGGAGGTCCTCGCGGCCCGCCCGCGGCTCGTCGCCCTCCTCGCCAACGTCCGTGACCCCGGCAACGCCGGGACCGTGCTGCGCTGCGCCGACGCCGCGGGAGCCGAGGCCGTCGTGCTGACCGACGCCTCCGTCGACGTGTACAACCCCAAGGCCGTCCGCGCCTCCGTCGGCTCCCTGTTCCACCTGCCCGTCGCCGTCGGCGTCCCCGTGGAGCAGGCCGTCGAACGGTTGCGGGACGCCGGCGTCCGGGTCGTCGCCGCCGACGGCGCGGGCGACCGCGACCTCGACGACGAGCTCGACAAGGGCACCATGGGCGGGCCGACCGCCTGGGTCTTCGGCAACGAGGCGTGGGGCCTTCCGGAGGAGACCCGCGCCCTCACGGACGCCGTCGTGCGCGTTCCGATCCACGGGAAGGCCGAGAGCCTGAACCTCGCCACCGCCGCCGCCGTATGTCTCTATGCGTCGGCGCGTGCACAGCGCGCCTTTGGAGGGTGCCGCTCCGTCACCGGGAACTAGTAGGGTGACCAGCTCAGGGACCCCTCAGCGGAGCCTTGGAGGTGGGGTACGGGGATGAGTGTCGGCACGAGCAGCGCACCGGGAGCCCAGGACGCCGGGAAGCCGCCCGCCGCGCCCCGGCCACCCGGTGATCCCGCCGGACTCGGCATCGACCCCGACCAGCTGCCCGACGGACTCGTCGTCGCCGACGAGCAGGGCCACGTCATCTGCTTCAACACGGCCGCCGAGCGCATCACCGCCGTCCGCGCCCAGGACGCCCTCGGGCAGCGCCTGGAGAAGGCCCTGCCGTTAGAGGACCTGGAGGGCCGGCGCTGGTGGCAGCTGACCGACCCGTACGGCGGCCTCGCCATCCGCGTCGGACAGCCCGAGCGCAACCTGCTCCTGCCCGGCGGCCGCGAGGTGCTGGTCTGCGCGCGCTACGTCCGCACCCGGCCCACCGGACCCCTCCGGCGCCTGGTCGTCACCCTGCGCGACACCGAGGCCCGCCGCCGCACCGAGCGCAGCCACGCCGAGCTGATCGCCACCGTCGCCCACGAACTGCGCTCCCCGCTGACCTCCGTCAAGGGCTTCACCGCCACCCTGCTCGCCAAGTGGGAACGTTTCACCGACGACCAGAAGCGGCTGATGCTGGAGACCGTCGACGCCGACGCCGACCGGGTCACCCGCCTCATCGCCGAGCTGCTCGACATCTCCCGGATCGACTCCGGCCGCCTGGAGGTGCGCCGCCAGCCCGTCGACATCGGCGCCGCCGTCGGACGGCACATCCAGGCCTACGTCGCCGCGGGGCAGCCCGCCGACCGGTTCCTGCTGCGCGTCCAGCAGCCGCTGCCCGACCTGTGGGCCGACCCCGACAAGATCGACCAGGTGCTCAGCAACCTGCTCGAAAATGCCGTGCGGCACGGCGAGGGAACTGTCACGATCGACGTCACGGCCACGGCGTCCCTCCGCGAGGGCGAGTACGCCGAGAACGCAGCTACGTCGGTCACGGTGAGCGACGAGGGGTCCGGCATTCCGGAGGAGTCCATGAACCGCGTCTTCACCCGCTTCTGGCGGGGCAGCAAGCGCGGCGGGACGGGCCTCGGGCTCTACATCGTCAAGGGCATCGTCGAGGCCCACGGCGGCACCATCACGGTCGGCCGCGCCCCCGGCGCGGGCGCCGAGTTCCGATTTACGTTGCCCGTGAGCGCTCCGGCCTATCTCGCCTGAGCACCGCGGGCGCATTCGCGCACCTCCACCCCGTTAGACTCGGCCATTGGCACCTTTGTGTCCCTTAAGGCGGCCGTCCGAGTCGGAGACGGGGACCTCCAGCCAGCCAATCGGAAGCACGGGAAGAGATGTCGGCACCGAATAAGTCGTACGACCCTGTCGAGGTCGAGACGTTGAAACCGGAAGAGATCGAGCGCATGCGGGACGAGGCGCTCGCCGCCTTCGCCGCCGCGGACTCCCTCGACGCTCTCCACGAGGCCAAGGTCGCCCAGACCGGCCCCACCTCCCCGCTGGCCCTCGCCAACCGCGAGATCGGCGCCCTGCCCCCGCACGCCAAGGCCGAGGCCGGCAAGCGCGTCGGCCAGGCCCGAGGCGCCGTGAACAAGGCCCTCGCCGCCCGCCAGGTGGAGCTCGAGGCCGAGCGGGACGCGCGCGTGCTCGTCGAGGAGGCGGTGGACGTCACGCTGCCGTACGACCGCGTACCGTCCGGCGCCCGGCACCCGCTCACCACCATGATGGAGCGGGTCGCGGACGTCTTCGTCGCCATGGGCTACGAGGTCGCCGAGGGGCCGGAGGCCGAGGCGGAGTGGTTCAACTTCGACGCCCTGAACTTCCTGCCCGACCACCCGGCCCGGCAGATGCAGGACACCTTCTTCGTCCAGGGCCCCGAGGGCACCGACGAGTCCGGGTCCGGCGTCGTGCTGCGCACCCACACCTCCCCGGTGCAGGCCCGCGCGCTGCTCGACCGTGAGCTGCCGGTCTACATCGTCTGCCCCGGCCGCGTGTTCCGCACCGACGAGCTGGACGCCACGCACACGCCCGTCTTCCACCAGATCGAGCTGCTGGCGGTCGACGAGGGCCTGACGATGGCCGACCTCAAGGGCACCCTCGACCACATGGTCCAGGCCCTGTTCGGCGCGGACATGAAGACCCGGCTGCGGCCGAACTTCTTCCCGTTCACCGAGCCCAGCGCCGAGATGGACATGCTCTGCTACGTCTGCAAGGGCGAGTCCGTCGGCAACCCCGACCACCCCTGCCGCACCTGCTCCTCCGAGGGCTGGATCGAGCTCGGCGGCTGCGGCATGGTCAACCCGCGGGTGCTCACCGCCTGCGGTGTCGACCCCGAGAAGTACAGCGGGTTCGCCTTCGGGTTCGGCATCGAGCGGATGCTGATGTTCCGCCACAACGTCGAAGACATGCGAGACATGGTCGAGGGTGACGTCCGGTTCACCCGGCCGTTCGGGATGGAGATCTGATGCGGGTCCCGCTTTCTTGGCTGCGGGAGTACGTCGACCTGCCGGAGACGGAGACCGGTCGCGACGTGCAGGCCAAGCTCATTTCGGCCGGTCTGGAGGTCGAGAGCGTCGAGCAGCTGGGCGCCGACCTCAAGGGTCCGCTGGTCGTCGGCCAGGTGGCGACGATCGAGGAGCTGACGGACTTCAAGAAGCCGATCCGCTTCTGCACCGTCGACGTCGGCCAGGCCAACGGCACCGGCGAGCCGCAGGAGATCATCTGCGGTGCCCGCAACTTCGCCGTGGGCGACAAGGTCGTCGTGGCCCTGCCCGGCGCCGTCCTGCCCGGTGACTTCCAGATCGCCGAGCGCAAGACCTACGGCCGGATGTCGCGCGGCATGATCTGCTCCAGCGACGAGCTGAACATGGGCGACGACGGCACCAAGGGCATCATCGTCCTGCCGCCGGAGACCGAGATCGGCAAGGACGCCGTCGAGCTGCTGGAACTGGTCGACGAGGTCCTCGACATCGCCGTCACGCCCGACCGCGGCTACTGCCTGTCGCTGCGCGGCGTGGCCCGCGAGACCGCCATCGCCTACGGCCTGCCGCTGCGCGACCCGGCGCTGATCGACGTGCCCGGCCCGAACGCGTACGGCTACCCGGTGCGGATCTCCGACCCGATCGGCTGCGACCGCTTCACCGCCCGCACGGTGACCGGCCTCAGCGCCGAGGCGCGCTCGCCGATCTGGCTCCAGCGCCGCCTGCAGAAGGTCGGCATGCGCCCGATCTCGCTCGCCGTCGACGTCACGAACTACGTGATGATGGAACTCGGCCAGCCCCTGCACGCCTACGACCGCGGCCTGGTCCAGGGCACCATCGGGGTGCGCAGGGCCGAGGCGGGCGAGAAGCTCACCACCCTCGACGGCGTCGAGCGCACGCTGGACGCCGAGGACCTGGTGATCACCGACGACCGCGGCCCGATCGGGCTCGCCGGCGTCATGGGCGGCGCCAACACGGAGATCGCCGACCACCCCCGAGCTCTCGACTCCGCTCGAGCAGGGGGGACCCCCAACAACGCCGAGAACGCCACGGCGGACGTCGTCATCGAGGCCGCCCACTTCGACGCCGTGTCGATCGCGCGCACCGCGCGCCGCCACAAGCTGTCCTCCGAGGCGTCCCGGCGCTTCGAACGCGGCGTCGACCCGCAGGCCGCGGCGGCCGCCGCGCAGCGCACCGTCGACCTGCTGGTCCTGCTCGCGGGCGGCACCGCCGAGGCCGGCGTCACCGAGGTCCTCGCCCCGTCCGCGCCGCGCACCATCACCATCCCGGCCGACCACCCGGACAAGGTCGCGGGCGTCGTCTACGGCCGCGAGACCGTCGTGCGCCGCCTCCAGGAGGTCGGCTGCGACGTGTACGGGCAGGACGAGCTGATCGTCACCGTCCCGTCCTGGCGGCCCGACCTCACCGACCCGAACGATCTGGCCGAAGAGGTCATCCGGCTGGAGGGCTACGAGAACCTGCCCTCCACCCTGCCCAAGCCGCCGGCGGGCCTCGGCCTGACGGACCGGCAGCGGCTGCACCGCCGCGTCGGCCGCGCCCTGGCCGGTGCCGGATACGTCGAGGCGCTGAACTACCCGTTCATCGGCGAGCAGGTCTTCGACCAGCTCGGCCTCGAGGCGGACGACCCGGCCCGCCGCGTCGTCAAGCTCAGCAACCCGCTGAGCGACGAGGAGCCCGCGCTGCGCACGTCGCTGCTGCCGGGTCTGCTCGCCGCCCTGCGGCGCAACGACGGCCGGGGCTCGCACGACCTCGCGCTGTTCGAGTCCGGTCTGGTCTTCCGGCCGCGCGAGGAGCAGCGGGTCGCGGCCGTGCTGCCCGTCGACGGCCGTCCGACCGACGAGGAGCTCGCCGAGCTGAACGCGGCGCTGCCCGACCAGCCGCGGCACATCGCCGTCGTCCTCGCCGGGGCGCGCGAGCAGGCCGGCTGGTGGGGCAAGGGCCGTCCGGCCGACTGGGCCGACGCGGTCGAGGCCGCACGGACCGTCGCGCACGAGGCCGGTGCCGAACTCGTCATCCGCAAGGGTCAGTACGGACCCTGGCACCCGGGGCGGTGCGCCGAGCTGGCGGTCACCGCGGACGGCGCCGAGCGGATCGTCGGGCACGCGGGCGAGTTGCACCCGCGGGTCGTGAAGGCCCTCGGGCTGCCCGCGCGCACCTGCGCGATGGAGCTCGACCTGGACGCGGTGGAGACCGCCGGTGACCCCACGGCGACGGCACCCCGGATCTCCACGTTCCCCGTCGCCACGCAGGACGTCGCCCTGGTCGTCGACGCGTTCGTGCCGGCCGTGGACGTCGAGGCGGCACTGCGGGACGGAGCCGGGGAACTGCTGGAGTCCATCCGGCTGTTCGACGTCTACGAGAACGCCGAGCAGCTGGGCGAGGGGCGGAAGTCGCTGGCGTACGCGCTGCGGTTCCGCGCCGCCGACCGGACGCTGACCGTGGACGAGGCGTCCGCGGCCCGGGACGCGGCGGTCGCCCTCGCGGGTGAGCGTGTGGGTGCGGAGCTGCGGAGCTGAGTGCCCGCACCCGGGAAGAGGGTCAGGTCACTCACTCGGTTGAGTGGTAAAGGTGGGTGATCTCCCCCTTTTCGGTGTGCTGTCGACAGAATCGGACCGGCCTTCTCGGGCCGGTCCGATTCTGTGTCAGGGCCTATTGGGGGGGCCATCGGCATGATCCGCGTCAGGGACCGGGTGCGCAGCCTCGGTCTTCCCCTCGCGTGGGGCGCGGCGGCCGTCGCGTACAAGCTGCTCTGTCCGCTCGCCCGGGAGACCGGTCTCCCGGCGCGGATCGTCACCAGCGCCGTGTTTTCGCCGTCGGGACCGCGCTGATCCTGCACGTGCGGCACTCGCTGATGCGGGCGCTGCTGCGGCCGCTGCCCTCGCGGACCGACGGGCTGGACGTGGCCGCCGCCCAGGTTCCGGCGGAGCGTGGCGCCGCGGCCGGGGGCGACCTGTACGAGGTCGTCGCCACCGAGCACGGCGTGCGGGCCGTGACGGGCGAGGTACGCGGGCACGGGATCGGCCCGTTCGGGACCGTCGCCGCCGTGCTGGGCTGCTTCCGCGAGGCCGCTCACGACTGCCGGCGGAGCCGTCCGCCCCGCCACGGAGTGTCGGGCAGGCAGCTGGGCGGACGGCGGGTGCGGGCCGCCGCACTGTACGAGGGGGAGCCGGCGGCCCGGCCGGCCTCTTTCGAGGCAATTCAGTCAACCGGTCGGCGACTCTGAGCGACAGTGCGCACACCGTGTGGATTCGAGCACTCCGTTCACACCCCGTGTGAAGGCGGAACCACTAACCTGTCCGCACCGAGCCATCCGGGGGCCCACATGCAGCCCAACACTCTGCTCGACGCGATCCTGGACGAGGCGGGGATCTCGCACGCGGGGCTGGCCGCACACGTCAACCAGGCGGGACGGGCACGTGGTCTGTCCCTGAGGTACGAACACACCGCCGTCGCGCGGTGGTTGAAGGGGCAGCGGCCCCGGGGCCAGGTGCCCGACCTGATCTGCGAGGTGCTCGCGGGCCGGCTGCAACGGCAGGTCACCCTCGACGACATCGGCCTCGGCGTGCCGGGTGAGCCGTCCGCCCCGCACACCGGCTCGCTGTCCGGGTTCGTCGAACGGGCCACCGCCCTGTGGCGCTCCGACCAGCAGCAGCGTCCGCACATCCTGGGCGCGCCCGCGCTCACCGGCACGCCCGCCGTGATGCCGGTGTGGGAGTGGGAGAACCCGCCCGAGGACGTGGACGTCTCACGCGGCGGCAGACACCGGGTCACCACCGGCGACCTGGAGATGCTGCGGGCCGCCCGCGCGCACTACGAGCAGATGTACCGCAAGGCCGGAGGCATCGCGACGCGGGCCCGGATCGTCGGCTTCCTCAACGCCGAGGCCGCCCCGCTGCTGCGTGGCAGCTACACCGACGAGACCGGCCGGCAACTGCACCGGGCCACCGGCGGGTTGGTGGCGGTCGCCGGCATCTGCGCGTACGACTCCGACGCCCACGGACTCGCCCAGCGCTACTTCCACCAGGCGCTGCGGCTCGCCAAGGCCAGCGGGGACCGGGGGCTCGGGGCGTATGTGATCGCCCTGCTCGTCAACCAGTCGCTGTTCATGCGGGAGTACCGGCAGTCGGTGGCCTTCGCGGAGGCCGCGCTGCGGGCCGCCGGCAAGCACATCACCCCGGCGCTCGCCTCCGACCTGTACGCGATGCAGGCCAAGGCGTACGCGCATCTCGGCGACGGCACCAGCGCCCTGTCCTGCATCCGGCGGGCCGAGCAGTCCGCCGAGCGCATCCGGCGCGGCTACGAGCCCGACGAGACCGGTTATGTCCAGCCCGGGCTCGTCAACGTGCAGGTGGCGGAGGCGCTGTTGAGCCTCGGGGAGATCGCGGCCGCTGGGGAGCATGCCGCGGCGGCCGTCGACAACCCGGCGCACGACCGCGGCCGGGTGCACCGGCTGGCGATGCTCAGCACCATCGAGCTGCGGCAGGGCAACGCCGACAAGGCGGTGGCCATCGCCGTGCAGATGGCCGAGCAAGCCCGGGGCATGGAGTCCCAGCGGCTGCGCGACCGGCTGCGCGCGGTGCGGGAGCACCTGGTGCGCAGCGGTTGCGCGGGCACGGCCGAGGCGGCCGAACTCATCGACGGGGCCTTGCGCGTACCGTTGTAGATCCGGGCGGTGGTGCCCGTGTCGCTCCGAGGCGCTTCCCGTGCGCCTGCTGTCCCTCCGTCTCTGCTGCGATATTGCCACTTACTCGACGGAAGGTGGCAGAACCGTGCAGTGGACGAAACGCAACGAACAAACTGTGTACTCAAACCGCTGGTTCAGCGTCAATCTCGCGGATGTCGAACTGCCCGACGGCCGGCATCTGGACCACTTCCTCATACGGCTGCGGCCCGTTGCGGTGGCCACGGTCGTCAACGAGGCCAACGAGGTGCTGCTGCTGTGGCGGCACCGCTTCATCACCGACAGCTGGGGGTGGGAACTCGCGGCCGGGGTGGTCGAGGACGGCGAGGACATCGCCCGCGCGGCCGCCAGGGAACTGGAGGAGGAAACCGGCTGGCGGCCGGGACCCCTGCGCCACCTCATGAGCGTGGAGCCGTCCAACGGGCTGACCGACGCCCGGCACCACGTGTACTGGGCCGACGAGGGCGACTACGTCGGGCACCCCGTGGACGACTTCGAGTCGGACCGCCGGGAATGGGTGCCTCTCAAGCTCGTCCCCGACATGGTCGCCCGCGGCGAGGTCCCGGCCGCCAACATGGCGGCCGCGTTACTTCTGCTGCACCATCTCAGGCTCGGACAGGACGCGTTGTCTTAGGCCGTACCGGGCCTCAGCGTCCCAGCGCCTGCCAGATCGCCAGGACGAGGGCACCCACGGCGGTGAGGGCGGCGACCGCGGGCAGCGGCCAGCGCGTGTGTTCGAGCGTGTGAATCCGGGTGTTGAGCTCGTCGATCTCCTTGGCGGTCTCCTCGGTGCGGTGGCTGAGCAGAGCCAGCCCGCCCTCGACGCGGGCGTAGGCCACGTCGAGGCGGCGTCGTAACTCTGCGAGTTCTCCGGATACGACGGGATGCTCGGGATCGGCGGTCACGAGTCCGCTCCTTTCCGTAGTCGTTTCACATCCCTTGCATGCGCATGAGGAGTCAACTCGCCTGGTGGACGCCTGGGGAGAGTGTGTAACGGGCATATGCGAGCCCGGCGCGCACACGGTGTGTGAAGGCAGTGGGCCCGGCACCTCTTCGGGTGCCGGGCCCACTGATTGGCCGAAATCTGACCGTCCGTAATCGGCCTCGATCGGCGGTCAGGCGTACGTGTAGAAGCCCGAGCCCGTCTTGCGGCCCAGCCGGCCCGCGTCGACCATGCGCTGCAGGAGCGGGGGAGCGGCGTACAGCGGCTCCTTGTACTCCTCGTACATGGACTGGGCGACCGAGGCGACCGTGTCCAGGCCGATCAGGTCGGAGAGCTTCAGGGGGCCCATCGGGTGGGCGCAGCCCATCTCCATGCCGTTGTCGATGTCCTCGCGGCTGGCGATGCCCGTCTCGAACATCCGGATCGCGGAGAGCAGATACGGGATCAGCAGCGCGTTGACCACGAAGCCGGAGCGGTCCTGGGCGCGGATGGCGTGCTTGCCGAGCAGCTTCTCGGTGAACAGCTGCGCGCGGCTGATCGTGCCCTCGGACGTGGTGAGCGCCGGGATCAGCTCGACGAGCTTCTGCACCGGTGCCGGGTTGAAGAAGTGGATACCGATGACCTGGTCGGGCCGCGAGGTCGCCACCGCGAGCTTCACCAGCGGGATCGAGGAGGTGTTGGAGGCCAGGATCGCGTCGGGCCGGGTCACGACCTGGTCGAGCACCTGGAAGATCTCGGTCTTGACCTGCTCGTTCTCGACTACGGCCTCGATCACCAGGTCACGGTCGGCGAACTCGCCGAGGTCCGTGGTGAAGCTCAGGCGGGCCAGCGTGGCCTCCTGCTCCTCCTCGGTGATCTTGCCGCGCTCGGCTGCCTTGGCCAGGGAGGTGAACAGCCGGGTGCGGCCGATCTCCAGGGCCTCGCCGGTGGTCTCGGCGACCATGACGTCCAGGCCGGCCCGGGCGCACACCTCGGCGATGCCCGCGCCCATCTGACCGCAGCCCACGACTCCGACGCGTGCAATGTCTCCCGCTGGGATGTCCGTCACATCGTCCCTTTCGCTGCTGATCCACGTCCGGGCAGGCTCGCCGGGTCCCGGCGCCTGCTCCGTTCGAGCACGTTACTCCGAAGTATCGATGATCGATCGCGGGGGTCGGGTCCGCTTCGGGCATGCTGGCCCCGGAGCGATCCGCGACCGGGCGGATCCGCGGCTTTCTGGGGCATGCGGATGGGACGAGTCTCACGCAGGGCGTTCGCGGTGGCGGCGCTGTCGGCTTTCACGATGACGCCTCGGGCGTCGGCCGCGACCGGGCACGGTGGCGGGGCGGCGGACTCCGAGATGCGGGGCGTCTGGATCGCGTCCGTGGCCAACCGCGACTGGCCCTCGAAATCCGGGCTGACCGCCTCGCAGCAGCGCGCCGAACTGCTCACCCATCTCGACACGGCGGCCGACAACCGCCTCAACACCGTGTTCTTCCAGGTCCGGCCCACGGCGGACGCTATGTGGCCTTCGCCGTACGAGCCCTGGTCGCAGTACCTCACCGGTACCCAGGGCAAGGACCCCGGCTGGGATCCGCTGGGCACGGCCGTCGAGGAGGCCCATGCCCGGGGGCTTCGGCTGCACGCCTGGTTCAACCCGTACCGGATCGCCGTGCACGCCGACCCGTCCCGCCTGGCCGCCTCCCACCCCGCCCGCGAGAACCCCCGCTGGGTGGTGACGTACGGCGGGAAGCTCTTCTACAACCCGGGGCTGCCCGAGGTCCGCGCCTTCGTCGAGGACGCGATGCTCGACGCGGTGGCGAAGTACCCCGTGGACGGCGTCCACTTCGACGACTACTTCTACCCGTACCCCGTGGCCGGGCAGACCTTCGACGACGACGCCGCCTACGACGAGCACGGCGGCGGCTACCCGGACCGGGCCGCCTGGCGCCGGGACAACATCGACTCGCTGGTGCGGGAGACCGCGGACCGCGTCAAGGAGGTCCGGCCGGGCGCCCGCTTCGGCATCAGCCCCTTCGGCGTGTGGCGCAACGCCGGGACCGACCCGCTCGGCTCGGACACCAAGGCGGGTGTGGAGACGTACGACGATCTGCACGCGGACACCCGGAAGTGGGTGCGCGAGGGCTGGATCGACTACATCGTCCCGCAGCTGTACTGGAACATCGGCTTCGCCGCCGCCGACTACGCGAAGCTGGTGCCCTGGTGGGCGGAGGTCGCGCGCGGCAGCTCGACGCAGCTCTACGTGGGGGAGGCCTTGTACAAGGCCGGCGATCCGGCGCAGCCCGCGGCGTGGCAGCAGACGGGCGAGCTGTCCCGGCACCTGACGCTGGCCGGGGAGCACGCACAGGTGCGCGGGCACGTCTACTTCGCCGCCAAGGACGTGGCGGCCGACCGGATCGGGGCGATGGCGCGGGTCGTCGCCGACCACTACGGGCAGCCGGCGCCGCCCCCGCGCTGAGTCATGGCCCGGTGGTGGTCTCCCGGTGCCGGATCTCGGTGTCGGGTCCCGGGGAGCACACGCCCTCGTGCCCGTCCTCGAACCGGACGCGGTACGGGGGGTCGCCCTCCTGGCCGAGCACTTCGACGATCTCGCCGACCTTGTCGTGCTGACCGACCACCCTGCCGTGCTGGACAAGCTGGTCGCCCACGGTTGCGCGCATCTGGGGCCTCCTCACGAGGTGCGGAGCCACGGTCCGTGGCCTCCGAGTCTACGGCGGGGGGCGCCTGCCGGCAGGGGCCGTGCGCCGTCCCGCTCAGCCGCGTGATCGCTGTGTGACGGCGATGCAGACCAGCACCGCCGCGGCCGTCAGCGGGGTGGCGACCGTGAGGTGCTCGCCCAGCAGCAGCACCGACCACACCAGTGTGAGCAGCGGCTGGGCGAGCTGCAACTGGCTGGCCTTGGGGATGCCGATGGCCGCCATGCCGCGGTACCAGACGACCAGCCCGACGAACTGCGAGCCCGCCGCGACCCACAGCAGGCCGGTGACGCTGTGCGCGGTCAGCCGTACGGGTTCGTGCGTCAGGGCGAGCGCGGCGACCGGCACGGTCAGCGGCAGGCACAGCACCAGCGCCCAGCCGATCACCTGCCAGCCCGGCATGATCCGGGCCAGCCGGCCGCCCTCGGTGTAGCCGGCCGCGCAGACCAGCAGCGCGGCGAAGAGGTAGAGGTCGGCGGTGGTCAGGGCGCCGCCGCTCTGCTGCACGGTGAAGGCCAGCACCGCCGCCGCGCCCGCCAGGGCCGCGACCCAGAAGGTGCGCGAGGGCCGGGTGCCGACGCGCAGTGCGGAGAAGAGCGCGGTGGTCAGCGGAAGCAGTCCGACCACGACGGCGGCGTGCGCGGTGGTGGACGTCTCCAGCGCCAGCGTGGTCAGCAGGGGGAAGCCGAGGACGACACCGGCCCCGACCACCGCGAGCCCCACCCAGTGCCGGCGGGCGGGCAGCGGCACGCGCAGGGCCAGCAGACAGCCGCCCGCGATCACCGCTGCCAGAACGCTCCGCACGGCGACCAGCGACCAGGGCCCGAAGCCCTCCAGCCCCCAGGCGGTGGCCGGGAACGTGAGGGAGAAGGCGACGACGCCGAGGGCGGCCTGGAGGGTGCCGAAGCCGGGAGGCTCCGGTTCCGAGCCGGCGACCGTTATCGAAGGGGCGGAAGTAGCGCTACTCTGTGCTCTCATGCAAGAGCGTAGCAGTGTAGGTGAACTGGCGGAACGGCTGAAGCGGGAGCTCGACCGCTACTCTCCCGGTGGAAAGCTGCCGTCGAGCCGGGCTCTGGTGGAGCGGTTCCGGGTGAGCCCCGTGACGGTGTCGCGGGCCCTGGCCCAGCTCGCCGCGGAGGGTCTCGTGGTCACCCGGCCCGGGGCGGGCGCGTTCCGCGCACCGGCCCGGACCGCACCGGCCCCTGCCGGGGACACCTCCTGGCAGGAGGTCGCCCTCAGCGCCGACGGCGCGGCCGACCTCGTCCCACGCTCGGTCGACGCCTCCGGGGTGCTGGTGTCGCTGGCCGCCCCGCCGCCCGGCGTGATCGAGTTCAACGGCGGCTATCTGCACCCGTCGTTGCAGCCTGAGCGGGCGATGGCAGCGTCCCTCTCGCGGGCCGGGCGGCGTCCCGGTGCCTGGGGGCGCCCGCCCATGGAGGGGCTGCCGGAGCTGCGCGAGTGGTTCGCACGCGGCATCGGCGGGTCGTTCACCGCCGCCGAAGTGCTGGTCACCGCGGGCGGGCAGTCCGCGCTCACCACCGCCCTGCGCGCCCTCGCCCCGCCCGGCGCCCCCGTCCTGGTCGAGTCGCCCACCTACCCCGGCATGCTCGCCATCGCCCGGGCCGCCGGTCTGCGCCCGGTGCCGGTCCCGGTGGACGCCGACGGCGTGAAACCGGCGCTGCTCGCCGACGCCTTCCGCGCCACCGGAGCCCCGGCCTTCGTCTGCCAGCCGCTCTTCCAGAACCCCACCGGCGCGGTGCTCGCGCCCGGGCGGCGCGCCGAGGTGCTGCGCATCGCCCGCGAGGCGGGCGCGTTCGTCGTCGAGGACGACTTCGTGCGCAGGCTCGTGCACGAGGACGCCGGGCCCCTGCCGCGCCCGCTGGCCGCCGACGACCCCGACGGCGTCGTCGTCCACGTCTGCTCGCTGACCAAGGCGACCTCGCCGAGCTTCCGGGTGAGCGCCCTGGCCGCGCGCGGGCCGGTGCTGGAGAGGCTGCGCGCCATCCAGGTCGTCGACACGTTCTTCGTGCCGCGCCCGCTCCAGGAGGCCGCACTCGAACTCGTCGGCTCGCCCGCCTGGCCGCGTCATCTGCGAGCCGTCTCCGCGGAGTTGAAGACCCGGCGGGACGCGATGACCGGCGCGCTCGCCCTGCACCTGCCGGAGCTGGCCCTGCCGCACGTCCCCTCCGGCGGCTACCACCTGTGGCCCCGCCTGCCCGACGGCACGGACGAGTCCGCCCTGACCTCCGCGGCCCTGCGCGCCGGCGTCGCCCTCACACCCGGCCGCCCGTACTTCAGCGCCGAACCCCCGGCCGCGCACCTGCGGCTCAGCTTCGCGGCGGTCGCCGGGACCGGAGAGATCGCGGAGGGCGTACGACGGCTGCGCAGGGCCTGCGACGAGGTGCTCGGACAACCGCTCGACGCCCCTGCGGGCGGACTGCGAGCATCGCGGACATGACCGACACGCCGAGCCTCCCCGAGGGCTATGAGATCTCCACCGACCCCGGCCGCGTCGACCGCGCGCGCGTGCACCACTGGCTGTCCACCGACGCGTACTGGGCGCTGGGGCGTTCGAGGGAGAAGCAGGACCGGGCGATCGAGGGCTCGCTCAACTTCGGCGTCCACGAGACCGTGTCGGGGGAGCAGGTCGCGTACGCCCGGGTGATCACCGACCGGGCGACCTTCGGGTGGCTGTGCGACGTGTACGTCGATCCGTCGGTGCGCGGCAAGGGCGTCGGCAGCGCGCTCGTGGCCGCCGTACGGGACGAGATGCGGCAGTACGGGGTGCGGCGCGTCCTCCTCGCCACGCACGACGCGCACGGGGTGTACGCGAAACTCGGGTTCGCGCAGCTGGAACGGCCCGAGCACTGGATGGCGCTCGTCTTCGGCCAGTGAAGGCCGGCACACCCTCGGTAACTCGTAGGTAACACCTCTTGACCTGCGCACATGCTGCGCCCACGATCCCTGCATGCCACTTCGGGTCACGTTCGTCGCCTCCGCACGCAGCTCTCCGCTGCTCGCCGAGCGTTTCGAGGACGACCGGCCGCTGGACCAGGCCGGCTGGGGGGAGGTGGAGCGCCTCGCCCAGGAGCTGCTGCCGCTCGCCGCGGCCGAACTGCGCTACTGCTCGCCGACTCCGCGCAGCCGGTCCACGGGGGAGGGGCTCGGGTACGCGCCGCTGGTCCAGCTGGGCCTGCGCGACTGCGACATGGGCCGGTGGCGTGGGCTGACCCTCGGCGAGGCGATGGCCCGGGAACCGGACGCCGTGGACGCCTGGCTCACCGACCCCCACGCCACACCGCACGGCGGCGAGTCGCTCGTCGACTTCATCACCCGCGTCGGCGGCTGGCTCGACACCCGGCCTGTCGAGGACGGCTGCCGGGTGGTGGCGGTGGCCGAGCCGTCCGTGATCCGGGCCGCCCTGGTGTACGCCCTGAAGGCACCGCCCTCGACGTACTGGAACATCGACGTCCGCCCGCTGTCGACGACCGCCGTGACGGGCCGGGCGGGTCGCTGGAACCTGCGCCTCGACGGGGCGTCCGCTCAGCCCTCGCGCGCGTAGTCGGTCCGCAGGACCAGGTCCTTGGCGGGGCCGCCGACGCGCCACACGGTCCGCCAGCGGTCGGAGTCGTGGACGGTGAACTCGCCGCGGTAGAGGTCCGCCGCACAGGGATGGTCGGCGACATGCCGGCCGGACGTCAGATCGAGGTCGTGGAACGGCCGCCCGTCGGCGAACCGCACCTGCGCCGTGCCGCCCGGGCCTCGCAGGAACCGCAGCGTCCGCTCGGCGGGCCGGGCGACGCCCTGCCAGACGAAGGTGCCCGACTCGTGGTGCAGCAGCCCGCCGGTCTCCCGTGCGCCGAGGCCGGTGGCCCCGTCGGGCAGCGGGACGAACTCGGTCACACCGGTGAACTCGCCTTCCGTGCCGCTCGCGAGATCCCGCACCGACCGTGACACCCGCCAGCGTCCGGCCAGATACGCCAGTGCGTCCGGCACTGGCCAGAACTCGCCCATCCTGCCCCGCTCTCCGTTCCCACCGTTCCTGCGCGACCCATTGACGCGCATCCGCCCCCTCCCTATCTTGCCGTTCGAAGTTCTGATCAATGTCTGATATTTCGAACACTCCTCTACCAGAGAGCCGCGGAGTATCCATGCCACGCACTGCCGCCCGCACCCGATGGAGACTGGGTCTCACGGCCACCGCCCTCCTGACGGCAGCAGCCCTCGTACCGGCCCCCGCGCAGGCCGAGGGCGCCACCGACTACGCGATCACCGTCGACCCGTCCGCCCAGGGCGCGAAGATCGACGACACGATGTACGGCGTCTTCTTCGAGGACATCAACCGGGCCGCCGACGGCGGTCTGTACGCCGAGCTCGTGCAGAACCGATCCTTCGAGTACTCCACCGCCGACAACGGCTCCTACACGCCCCTGACCTCCTGGTCGGTGGGCGGCACGGCCCAGGTCGTCGACGACTCCGGGCGGCTCAACGAACGCAACCGCAACTACCTCTCCCTGGGCGCCGGTTCGTCCGTCACGAACTCCGGCTACAACACCGGCATCAGGGTCGAGCAGGGCAAGCGCTACGACTTCTCCGTGTGGGCCCGCGCCGCGAGCGGCAGCACGCTCACCGTCTCGCTGAAGGACGCCGCGGGCAGCCTCGCCACCGCCCGCCAGGTCGCCGTGAAGGGCGGCTGGGCCAAGTACAAGGCCACCTTCACGGCGACCCGCACCAGCAACCGCGGCCGGCTCGCCGTCGCCTCGGCGGAGGCCGCCGCGCTCGACGAGGTGTCGCTCTTCCCGCGCGAGACCTACAAGAACCAGCCGAACGGCCTGCGCAAGGACCTCGCCGAGAAGATCGCGGCCCTGAAGCCGGGTTTCGTGCGCTTCCCCGGCGGCTGCCTGGTCAACACCGGCTCCATGGAGGACTACAGCGAGGCCTCGAACTGGCAGCGCAAGCGCAGCTACCAGTGGAAGGACACCGTAGGCCCGGTCGAGGAGCGCGCCACCAACGCCAACTTCTGGGGCTACAACCAGAGCTACGGCCTCGGCTACTACGAGTACTTCCGCTTCTCCGAGGACATCGGCGCCATGCCGCTGCCCGTCGTCCCCGCCCTGGTGACCGGCTGCGGCCAGAACAAGGCCACCGACAACGAGGCGCTGCTCAAGCGGCACATCCAGGACACCCTCGATCTCATCGAGTTCGCGGGCGGCCCCGCGACCTCGAAGTGGGGCAAGGTCCGCGCCCGGATGGGCCACCCCGAGCCCTTCCGCCTGACCCACATCGGGGTCGGCAACGAGGAGAACCTCCCCAAGGAGTTCTTCGCCCGCTTCGAGCGGTTCCGGGCCGCCATCAAGGCGAAGTACCCGGACATCACCGTCATCTCCAACTCGGGCCCGGACGACGCCGGCGCGACCTTCGACACCGCCTGGCAGCTGAACCGCGAGGGCAAGGTCGACATGGTCGACGAGCACTACTACAACAGCCCGAACTGGTTCCTGCAGAACAACGACCGCTACGACTCCTACGACCGCAAGGGTCCCAAGGTCTTCCTCGGCGAGTACGCCTCGCAGGGCAACGCCTGGAAGAACGGCCTCTCCGAAGCCGCCTTCATGACCGGCCTGGAGCGCAACGCGGACGTCGTCAAGCTTGCCTCCTACGCCCCGCTGCTCGCCAACGAGGACTACGTCCAGTGGCGGCCGGACATGATCTGGTTCAACAACCGGGCCTCCTGGAACTCGGCCAACTACGAGGTCCAGAAGCTGTTCATGAACAACGTCGGCGACCGCGTGGTCCCCTCCCGGGCCACCGGGACCCCGGATGTCAGCGGTCCCATCACCGGCGCCGTCGGCCTGTCGACGTGGGCGACCAGCGCCGCGTACGACGACGTGTCGGTCACCTCCGCCGACGGCTCGACCCTGTTCGGCGACGACTTCTCCGGTGACGCCTCGAAGTGGAAGCACGCCGGCACCGGCAGCTGGAGCATCCAGGACGGGGCCTACGTCCAGACCGACACCGCCGCCGAGAACACCATGGTCACGGCGGGCGACCCGGCCTGGAGGGACTACGACCTGCATGTGAAGGCCACCAAGAAGTCCGGCAAGGAGGGCTTCCTCGTCGCCTTCGGCGTCAAGGACACCGGCAACTACTACTGGTGGAACCTGGGCGGCTGGAACAACACCCAGTCCGCGATCGAGCAGGCCGTGGACGGCGGCAAGGGCACCCTGATGACGAAGGCCGGGTCGATCGAGACCGGCCGGGCCTACGACATCGACATCAAGGTGCGCGGCCGCCAGGTCGCCCTGTTCCTCGACGGCAAGGAGTGGGGCAGTTTCGAGGACGACAAGCCGGCCGAGCCGTTCCGTCAGGTCGTCACCAAGGACGCCCGGACCGGGGACCTGATCGTCAAGGTCGTCAACGCCCGGCCGGCCGAGGCCCGTACGGCCGTCGACCTCGGTGGCGCCAAGGTCGCCTCCACGGCCCGCGTCACCACGCTGGCCGCCGACGAGACGGCCGTGAACACCGAGACGGACACGCCGGTGACGCCGGTGACGTCCACCGTCCGGGGCGTGGCCGAGAAGTTCACGTACACCTTCCCGGCGAACTCGGTGACGTTCCTGCGGATCAAGCAGAGGTAGGAGCCGCCCGAGTGGGCCGCCGTCCCCGGACGGTGGCCCACCTCCGCGGGAGGGCAGCCCCGGTGGTCACCCGCGCGACGTCCACGCCCGTGCTCACCCCCGCGAAGTCCACCCCGGGAGCGTCTGCAGCACCCGCTCCGCGACGCGCACAGCAGCACCGCGTCGTCCGGCACGACTCCGCCCGCGCGCCACAACGCGTTTCGCGCTCTTCATGGGCACGTCGTTCTCCTCGGCCATGTCCCCCACCGGCCGTGATCCCCTGAAATGTGCCCGCGGACCTTACCCTGCGGTCATGGTCAGGACAAAGCCGGTTTCCCGAGTCGCCGTTCCGGCCGCCGCACCGCTCATGCACGGGATTGCATAAACGTGCAGAGAAACGTATAGTCATGCCCTCTAAGGAGGAGGATCCATGGCGGTACGAGCGGCAGTGGCCGGAGCGAGTGGGTACGCGGGCGGGGAACTGCTCCGTCTGCTCCTGGCACACCCCGAGGTCGAGATCGGCGCCCTGACCGGTAACTCGAACGCGGGACAGAGTCTCGGTGCGCTCCAGCCGCACCTGCTGCCCCTGGCCGGCCGGGTGCTCCAGGAGACCACCCCGGACGTCCTCGCCGGTCACGACGTCGTCTTCCTCGCCCTGCCGCACGGGCAGTCCGCCGCCGTCGCCGAGCAGCTCGGCCCGGACGTGCTCGTCGTCGACATGGGCGCCGACTTCCGGCTGACCGACGCCGCCGCCTGGGAGCGGTTCTACGGCTCCCCGCACGCCGGAACCTGGCCCTACGGCCTTCCCGAACTGCCGGGTGCCCGCGCCGCGCTGGAGGGGTCCAAGCGCGTCGCGGTGCCCGGTTGCTACCCCACCGCCGTCTCCCTCGCCCTCTTCCCGGCGTACGCGGCGGGCCTGGCCGAACCCGAGGCCGTGATCGTCGCCGCGTCCGGCACGTCCGGCGCGGGCAAGGCGCCCAAGCCGCACCTGCTCGGCAGCGAGGTCATGGGCTCGATGTCCCCCTACGGCGTCGGCGGCGGGCACCGGCACACCCCCGAGATCACCCAGAACCTCAGCGCGGCGGCGGGGGAGACCGTCTCCGTGTCCTTCACGCCGACCCTCGCGCCGATGCCCCGCGGCATCCTCGCCACGTGCAGCGCCAAGGCCGCCGGCGGCGTCACGGGCGAGTCCCTGCGCGCCGTCTACGAGAAGGCCTTCGCCGACGAGCCGTTCGTGCACCTGCTCCCCGAGGGCCAGTGGCCCGCCACGGCGTCCGTCCACGGTTCGAACGCCGTTCACGTGCAGGTCGCGTACGACGCGGACGCCGGCCGGATCATCGTGATCAGCGCCATCGACAACCTCACCAAGGGCACCGCGGGCGGTGCCGTCCAGAGCATGAACATCGCCCTGGGGCTCGACGAGACCACCGGACTGACGACGATCGGAGTTGCGCCGTGAGTGTGACGGCAGCAAAGGGATTCACGGCGGCGGGCATCGCCGCCGGGATCAAGGAGAACGGCAACCCCGACCTGGCCCTCGTGGTCAACACCGGCCCCCGCCGCGCCGCCGCGGGCGTGTTCACCTCCAACCGCGTGAAGGCCGCGCCGGTCCTGTGGTCCGAGCAGGTGCTGAAGAGCGGCCAGGTGTCCGCCGTCGTCCTCAACTCCGGTGGCGCCAACGCCTGCACGGGGCCGAAGGGCTTCCAGGACGCGCACGCCACGGCCGAGAAGGTCGCCGAGGTCCTCGGCCGCGGTGCCATCGAGGTGGCCGTCTGCTCGACCGGCCTCATCGGCCTCCTGCTCCCCATGGACAAACTGCTCCCGGGCATCGAGACGGCCGCCGGATCCCTGAGCGAGCACGGCGGTGAGAAGGCCGCCATCGCCATCAAGACCACCGACACCGTCCACAAGACGTCCGTCGTCACCAAGGACGGCTGGACCGTCGGCGGCATGGCCAAGGGCGCGGGCATGCTCGCCCCCGGCCTCGCCACCATGCTCGTCGTCCTCACCACCGACGCGGCCCTGGAGAGCGACGTCCTCGACCGGGCCCTGCGCGCGGCCACCCGCACGACCTTCGACCGGGTCGACTCCGACGGCTGCATGTCCACCAACGACACCGTGCTGCTGCTCGCCTCCGGCTCCGCCGAAGTCACCCCGGAGTACGAGGAGTTCGCCGAGGCCGTACGGCAGGTCTGCGACGACCTCGGCCAGCAGCTCATCCGGGACGCCGAGGGCGCCAGCAAGGACATCAAGGTCGAGGTGATCAACGCCGAAACCGAGGACGACGCCGTCGAGGTGGGCCGCTCCATCGCCCGCAACAACCTCCTCAAGTGCGCCGTCCACGGCGAGGACCCCAACTGGGGCCGCGTGCTCTCCGCGATCGGCACGACGAGCGCCGCCTTCGAGCCCGACCGGCTGAACGTCGCCATCAACGGCGTCTGGGTCTGCAAGAACGGCGGCGTCGGAGAGGACCGCGACAAGGTCGACATGCGCTACCGCGAGGTGCACATCGTCGCCGACCTCGCCGCCGGGTCCGAGACCGCCACCATCTGGACCAACGACCTCACCGCCGACTACGTCCACGAGAACAGCGCGTACTCGTCATGAGCAGTGGAGCCACGCGCAAGCACACCGCGCTGCCCAAGGCGCAGATCCTCATCGAGGCCCTGCCCTGGCTGGTCCGGCACAACGGCAAGACGGTCGTCATCAAGTTCGGCGGCAACGCCATGATCGACGAGGACCTCAAGGCCGCCTTCGCCCAGGACGTGGTGTTCCTGCACCACGCCGGCCTCAAGCCCGTCGTCGTGCACGGCGGCGGCCCGCAGATCAGCGCCGCCCTCGACCAGCACGGCATCGTCAGCGAGTTCAAGGCGGGCCTGAGGGTGACCACCGAGGACGCCATGGACGTCGTACGGATGGTGCTGGCCGGGCAGGTCCAGCGCGAACTGGTCGGGCTGCTCAACCAGCACGGACCCCTCGCCGTCGGCCTGACCGGCGAGGACGCGCACACCATCACCGCCACCAAGCACCAGCCCGAGATCGACGGCGAGCTGGTCGACATCGGGCGCGTGGGCGAGATCACCGCGATCGACACGGGCGCCATCGAGGCCCTGCTCGCCGACGGCCGCATCCCGGTCGTCTCGTCGATCGCCCGCTCCCAGGACGACGGACATGTCTACAACGTCAATGCTGATACGGCGGCTGCGGCACTCGCTGCTGCACTGGGCGCCGAAACCCTCATGGTCCTCACGGACGTCGAGGGCCTCTACGAGGACTGGCCGCACAGCGACGAGGTGATCAGCCGCCTCACCGCCGCCGAACTGGAACGGCTGCTGCCGGACCTGTCGTCCGGCATGGTGCCGAAGATGGAGGGCTGCCTGCACGCCGTACGCAACGGCGTCACCACCGCCCGCGTCATCGACGGCCGGGTCCAGCACTCGATCCTGCTGGAGATCTTCACCGACGAGGGCATCGGCACGATGGTCGTGCCCGACGAGCCAGAGGGGGAAGCCGTATGACCGTCCATCAGGAGTACGCCGAGCGGTGGCAGGGCGCACTCATGAACAACTACGGCACCCCGCTGCTGCCCCTGGCACGCGGCGAGGGCACCCGCGTGTGGGACGCCGACGGCACCTCCTACCTCGACTTCGTCGGCGGCATCGCCACCAACGCCCTCGGCCACGCCCACCCGGCCGTCGTCGAGGCCGTCACCCGGCAGATCGGCTCCCTCGGCCACATCTCCAACTTCTTCATGGCCGAGCCCACCGTCGCCCTCGCCGAACGGCTGCTGCGCCTCTTCGGCCGGGACGGCAAGGTCTTCTTCTGCAACTCCGGCGCCGAGGCCAACGAGGCCGCCTTCAAGATCGGGCGGCTGACCGGCCGGACCCACATCGTCGCCACCGAGGGCGCCTTCCACGGGCGGACCATGGGCGCCCTGGCCCTGACCGGCCAGGCCGGCAAGCGCGAACCGTTCCTGCCGCTGCCCGGCGACGTCACGCACGTGCCGTTCGGCGACGCGCAGGCGCTGGCCGCCGCGGTCACCGACGAGACCGCGCTCGTCGTCCTGGAGCCGATCCAGGGCGAGCTCGGCGTCGTCGTCCCGCCCGCCGGCTACCTCAAGGCCGCCCGGGCCATCACTGCGGCGAACGGGGCGCTGCTCGTCCTCGACGAGGTGCAGACCGGCATCGGCCGGACCGGGAACTGGTTCGAGTACCAGGCCCACGAGGGCGTCCTGCCCGACGTCGTCACCCTCGCCAAGCAGCTCGGCGGCGGACTGCCGCTCGGCGCGACCGTCGCCTTCGGACGGGCCGCCGACCTGCTCCAGCCCGGCCAGCACGGTACGACGTTCGGCGGCAACCCCGTCGCCTGCGCCGCCGGGCTCGCCGTCATCGACACCATCGAGAACGAGGGGTTGCTGGAGAACGTCAAGCGGCAGAGCGAGAGGTTGCGGGACGGAATCGAGGGCCTCGGCCATCCGTTGATCGATTTGGTCCGGGGTACGGGACTGCTCCTGGGTATCGTGCTCACCGAGCCGCTCGCGCCCCAGGTGCGCCAGGCGGCTCAGGAGGCCGGATTCCTGGTGAACGTGCCCGCCCCCGACGTCGTCAGGCTGATGCCGCCGCTGAACCTCGGCGACGACGAGGTGGACGCGCTTCTCGGGGCGCTGCCCGGCATCCTCCAGGCAGTGAGCGGGGACGGACGATCCGGGGAATGAGACGACGATGAGCCAGGCGCAGGACCACGAGCAGCCGGGGGCGAACGGGCCCGCCGTGCCGCAGACCCGCACCGCCCGCCACCGCCGGATCGTGGACATCCTCAACCGGCAGCCGGTCCGCTCGCAGAGCCAGCTGGCGAAGCTGCTCGCCGATGACGGGCTGAGCGTCACGCAGGCGACGCTCAGCCGGGACCTCGACGAGCTGAACGCGGTGAAGATCCGCAACGACGACGGCGATCTGATCTACGCGGTGCCCAGCGAGGGCGGGTTCCGCACGCCCCGGGCGCCGCTGGGCGGGTCGGCGAAGGAGGAGCGGATGCGGCGGCTCTCGCAGGAGTTGCTGATCTCCGCGGAGGCTTCGGCGAACCTCGTGGTCCTGCGGACCCCTCCGGGGGCAGCGCAGTTCCTGGCCTCGGCCATCGATCAGGCCGAGCTGCACGACATCCTCGGGACGATCGCGGGTGACGACACGCTGATGCTGATCAGCAGGAACCCTGATGGGGGGCAGGCGCTGGCGGACCATCTGCTGAGGCTGGCGCAGAACGGGCACGCGACGTAGGGGTGCGGGTGGGGGGTGTGT
>NZ_JACHCX010000004.1:157297-235736 GCF_014207295.1 Streptomyces sp. AK010 | reverse complement strand
GGTGTGTGCGGGTGGGTTGTGGTTGTTTGCGCAGTTCCCCGCGCCCGCGAGCGGCGTTGGGGTGCGGGTGGGGGGTGTGTGCGGGTGGGTTGTGGTTGTTTGCGCAGTTCCCCGCGCCCGCGAGCGGCGTTGGGGTGCGGGTGGGGGGTGTGTGCGGGTGGGTTGTGGCTGGTCGCGCAGTTCCCCGCGCCCCTGGGGCGGCTTTGCTGCGGGCATGCGTGCCACCAGGGCGGCACCCGTCCCAAGGAGGGCGGCACCCCCGCTACGCCGGGCTGCGGACGCCCCGCCCCCAGCCGGTGCTCACCCCAGCCGCGCCGCCAACCCTCCGGTGCAGCGCACCTCGTCGCCGGCCGTGATCAGCAGCGCCTCCACACCCGGCAGTGACTCCAGCCACGCCAGCCCCTCCCGTGAGCCCATCGCGAACGCCGCCGTCGCCCAGCAGTCGGCCCACGTCAGCCGAGGCCCGACCACGGTGACGGCGACCAGGTCGGTCACCGCCGAGCGCCCCGTACGGGGATCGACGATGTGGTCTCCCCGCTCCGCCGTACCGGACGTGGCCACGGACAGCTCGTCCACCCCGGCCGCCGAGATGACCGCCGCCAGGCCCCCCGGCCGCAACGGATCGGCGACACCCACCCGCCACGGCCGCTGCCCGCCCGGTGTCCCGAGCAACTGCACATCGCCGCCGCCGTTCAGGCTCACCCCGCACACCCCGGGCACCTCCGCCAGCAGCCGTGCCGCCCGCTCGACCGCCCAGCCCTTGACGATGCCGGTCGGGTCGAGGCGGCCCTGATACGACGTGCTGAACCAGCCCTCGCTCAGATGCTCCGCCTCCGCGGCCAGTTCCAGCACCTCGGCGACCTCGGGATCGCACTCCGCGACGGTCACCTCCCCGCGCTGCAGCCGTGAGATCTGGCTGTCCTCGCGGTACGTGCTGAACACCTCGTCGACCCGGTGCAACCCGGCGACGGCCTCGTCGAGGGCCGCGCGCACGGCGGCCGGTTCCCCGCCGCGGACGTCGAAGGAGAAGACGGTCCCCATCGTCTCCTCGGCATGACGTACCGCGGCGGGAGCCTGTGCGGAGTCGGCCACCGTGTCAGCCACCGGCCTGGTCCAGCGCCGACTGGAGGGACTGCTTGTAGCCGGCACTGGTGTACGTCGCACCGGACACGGCGTCGATCTGCGCGTTCCCGGCCGCGACGGCCGCCTGGTTGAGGCGGGGGACGGACGAGGAGGTGATCTGGTCGCTGCGGCCGCCCTCGGGTGCCTGGACCGCCTCGGCCTTGGTGACCTTCCCGCCGGTCACGGTCACCCGCACCTGGACCGGCCCGTACTGCGTCTGAGCCGCCTTGCCGGTGAGGGTCTGCGTCGCGGCCTGGCCGCCCACCGAGCCCGCGGCCCGGGAGGAACCGTCTCCGGCCGGAGCCTTGTCCAGCGCGGACTGGAGGGACTTCTTGTAGCCGGCACTGGTGTACGTCGCGCCCGAGACCGCGTCGATGTCCGCGTTCCCGGCCGCCACGGCCGCCTGGTTGAGGCGGGGCACCGAGCTCGCGGTGATCTGGTCGCTGCGGCCGCCCTTGGGTGCCTGGACCGCCTCCGCCTTGGTGATCTTCCCGCCCGCGACGGTCACGCGCACCTGGACCGGCCCGTACTGCGTCTGCGCGACATCGCCGGTCAGCGTCTGCGCGCCACCCGAGCCCTGCTGCGCTCCGGCGGACGCCTTCGCCTTGTCCAGCGCGGACTGGAGGGACTTCTTGTACCCGGCGCTGGTGTACGTGGCGCCCGAGACCGCGTCGATCTCCGCGCCCTGCGCCGCGACGACGGCCTGGTTGAGGCGGGGCACCGAGCTGGCCGTGATCTGGTCGCTTCGGCCGCCCTTGGGTGCCTGGACCGCCTCGGCCTGGGTGATCTTGCCGCTGCTCATCGTCAGACGGACCTGCACGGCGCCGTACTGCGTCTGCGCCGCGTCACCGGTGACCGCGCCGTTCACGCCGCCCTGCGGGGCCTGCCCGGCCGCCGCGGGCGGAGCCTGACCCGCAGCCTGGGCGGAGCCCGGGTCGGAGGCCGGCTTCAGCGACAGCAGCAGCACGATCCCGGAGACGGTGGCTGCGCCGGCGAGCACGGCACGCCGGACGGGGTGAGACTTCCTCATCGTTTCCCAAACTCCTGAAGGGCTGTTGGTGTCCCGTCGCTCACATCTCGAACGACTCGTGATGGATGCGGCGGGCGGGCACGCCCGCGCCGCGCAGTGCCTCGTAGACCGACTGGGCGAAGCCGGGCGGCCCGCACATGAAGACGTCGTGGTCGTCGATGTCCGGGATCTTGCGCTGGAGGGACTCCGCCGAGATGTCGGGGCGTTCGCCCTCCGGGCTGTTGACCGCGTACATCAGCCGGGCGCCGCGCTCGTCCGCGATCTTGGCGAGCTCGCCCCACAGGGCCAGGTCCTGGGTCGTGTTGGCGCGGTAGAGAAGGGTGATGTCGCCGGACGCGCCCGGCAGTGTCTCGAACAGCGCCCGCATCGGGGTGATGCCGACCCCGCCCGCGACCAGCAGCACCTTGCCGCGGCTGCGGCGCTGCGCGGTCATCGCGCCGTACGGGCCCTCGGCCCACACCTTGGTGCCGGGCTCGAGATCACGCAGCCGGGAGGTGTGGTCGCCGATCGCCTTGACCGTGATCCGCAGCATGTCCGGGCGGGGCGCCGCCGACAGCGAGTAGGGGTGGGAGCTGAAGCGCATGCCCGGCGCCTTGAACCGCCAGCGGAAGAAGTGCCCGGCCTCCGCGCCCATCCGGTGCAGCTTGCGCCCGCTGATCAGCACGGACACGATCCCCGGGGTCTCCTCGATGACCGCTGCCACCCGCATGCGGTGCCGCATGTTCAGCCGGATCGGGGTGAGGATCCGGTACCAGACGACCAGCGCCGTCACCACGCCGTACAGCCCGTACCAGAAGGTCTTCGCGGCGGGCTCGACGGCGAACTCGTTGCCGGTGGTGATCTGGTGCCAGAACGTCAGGTACACGGCCGCGTACGTGAGCAGGTGCACGTGGTACCAGGTGTCGTAGCCGATCAGGCGGCGCACCCCGCCGATCGACAGGATCCCGATGAGGAACAGCAGGCCCGTGCCGATGGCGGCCTTGCCCATGTCCGGCAGCTGGTTGATGGAGTCGGTCGTCTGCTGGACGATGTCGCCGAGCCCCTTGCCCGCCTGGAGGGCGTAGCCCCACATGATGAGGAAGACGTGGGCGAGGACCAGGCAGAGCGTGTAGCGGCCGGTCATGGCGTGCCAGCGCGCGACCCGGTCGGTGCCCACGCGGCGCTCCAGCGCGGGCACCCGGGCCATCTGGAGCACCACCAGCGCCATGAGGTAGCCGGCGAGCAGGCCGGTGATCCGGCCCGCGGCCAGGATCTTGCTCGTGTTGTCCGCGAGGGACGGTGTGTTGTCCCACCACAGCCACAGCACGGCCGCGGCACCGGCCCACAGGGCGATCAGCAGCGGGACGGCCGGGGAGCGGCGCGGGCGGATGCGGCGCATCGTCTGGCGGCGGGCGGCACGTCCGCCTGCGAGCGTGGTGGTCACGGTTCCTCCGTGGGGACTTGACCCTTGGCCCACAGATACGTGCGCCGGTGCCGGTTCGTTCATCTGCGTGCGGAGTCGAGCGCGGACTGGAGTGACCGCCGGTAACCGTCACTCGTGTACGAGGCCCCGGAGACCGAGTCGATGTCCGCGCTCTGGGACTGCAGCGCCTCGGCGCGCAGCCGGGGCAGGGAGTAGCTGCTGATCTCCTGGTCCCGCGGGTTGCCCGTCGGGAACCGGACGGCGGTGACGTCGGTGATCCGGCCGTTCTCCAGTGTGATCCGCACCTGCACCGGGCCCCAGCGGGTCTGCGCCGCCTCTCCGGTGACGCTCTTGGTGCCGCCGGCCGCGGACCCCTCGGCCGCGCTGGAGCCGCTGGACGGAGCGGGCACCGCCGACGGGGCCTCCGGCACCGTGTGCGGCTTCAGAGACAGCAGGAGCACGACCCCGCTGACGGTGGCGGCACTGACCAGCACGATCCGGCGCAGCGGCCGGTCCTTCTTCAACGGGTGCACGGGTGCGGCCTCACAGTTCGAACGACTCGTGGTGGATACGACGGTCCGGTACGCCGGCGGTGCGCAGTGCCTCGTACAGGTCGTGGGCGAAGCCGTGCGGGCCGCACACGTACACGTCGTGACGGGACAGGTCGGGAATCGCCGCGCGCAGACTCCCGGCCGTGAGCGAGGGCCGTCTGCCGTCCGGGGCGTTGAGCGCGTACAGCAGCCTCGCGCCCCGCCGGTGCGCGATGGCCTCCAGTTCACCGGCCAGCGCCAGGTCCTCGGCGCTGCGGGCCCGGTAAAGGAGGGTGACCTCGCCGGGCAGCGTCTCGAAGAGGGCGCGCAGCGGCGTGATGCCGACCCCGGCGGCGACCAGCAGGGCCTTGGGGGAGGTCCGCCGGTCCTCCGTGAGCGAGCCGTACGGCCCCTCCGCCCACACCCGGGTGCCGGGCCGCAGCCGGCGGACGGCCGCGCTGTGGTCGCCCAGTGCCTTGACCGTGATGCGCATCCGGTCCCGCTGCGGCGGCGCCGACAGCGAGTACGGCGTCGACACCCGGCCCAGACCCGCGCCGAGGAACCGCCAGCGGAAGAACTGCCCCGGCCGGGCAGCGAGTTCGTCCAGCCACCGCCCCCGCAGGACGACGGAGTGCACGCCCGGCGCCTCCGGGTGCACCGACTCCACGCGCAGCCGGTGCCGCAGGTTCAACCGCACCGGCACCAGGATCCGGTACCACAGCACCAGGGCCGCGACACCGATGTAGAGCGCGTACCAGAAAGCCGTGGCGAGCGGGTGCCCGCTGAGGTCGTTGCCGAGGGTGAGCTGGTGGAAGAACGCGAGGAAGACCGCGCCGTAGGTCAGCAGATGGACGTGGTACCAGAACTCGTGGCTGGTCCGGTGGCGCACGGCACGCGCGGAGGTGATGCCGACCGCGACGAGCACGGCCGTGCCCGCTGTCGCCTTCAGCATGTCCGGGTAGTGCAGTACCACCGTCAGCGTCTCGCGCACGAGCGAGGCGCCGTCCTGGGCGGCGTACCCGAGCAGGATCAGCACGACGTGCGCGAGGACCAGCCCGATCGTGCAGCGGCCGGCCCGGGCGTGCCAGCGGGCCACCCGGTCGGAACCGACCCCCCGCTCCAACACCGGCACCCGCGCCATCAGCCCGACGATGACCGCGCACGCGTACCCCGCCAGCAGCCCGGTGATGCGACCGGCCCCGGTGAGCCAGTCCGCCACGCCCACCACCGAGCTCGTGTCCGTCCACCACAGGGCGACCACGGCCGCCGCCCCGCCCCACAGCAGCGCGAGCACGGCGCCCGCGGGTGAGCGCCGGCCGGGCGGTGCCGGGGCCTGCGCCGCTCGCCGCTCGTCCACGGTGGTCATCCGCACGTCCTTTCGCCGGTCCGGGACGTCACTGTGCCGCCGCAACCTCTGAGCACCCTCTGAACGGAGGCCGTGCGGGCCGGCTCAGAGGAAACTCAGAGCGTTGCCCGTCCGGCCGAGAGCCCGGGGGGAGTGATCCTGGAGGGGAGATGAACACCACCAGACCGGGACACCCGGCCCTCACCCGCCCGGACGGCAGTCCGCTGCGCGTCCTCGTAGTCGACGACGACCCCGACCTCGCCGAGGTGCTCTGCGGCGCCCTGCGCTACGAGGGCTGGCAGGTCAGTGCGGCCGCCGACGGCTCCTCCGCCGTCGCCGGCGCCCGGGAGCTGATGCCGGACGCGGTCGTCCTCGACGTCATGCTCCCGGACACCGACGGCTTCGCGGTGCTGCGCTTGCTGCATGCCGTGAAGCCGGACGTCTGCGTGCTGTTCCTGACGGCTCGCGACGCGGTGGAGGACCGGATCGCCGGCATCACCGCGGGCGGCGACGACTACGTGACCAAGCCTTTCAGCCTGGAGGAGGTCATCGCCCGCCTGCGCGGACTGCTGCGCCGCGCCGGCATGGCCCGGCAGCTGGAGGACGGGCCCCGGCTCACCGTCGGCGACCTGGTCCTGGACGAGGATTCCCACGAGGTCACCCGTGCGGGGGAGCTGATCGAGCTGTCGCCCACCGAGTTCGAGCTGCTCCGCTTCCTGATGCGCAACCCCCGGCGCGTCCTCAGCAAGGCGCAGATCCTCGACCGGGTCTGGTCCTACGACTTCGGAGGCCGGGCCCACGTCGTCGAGCTGTACATCTCCTATCTGCGCAAGAAGATCGACGCAGGGCGCGAGCCGATGATCCACACCGTGCGCGGAGCCGGATACCTGCTCAAGCCGGTGACACCGTGACGGGCGTGCGGCACCTGCCGCGCCCGCGCACCCTGCGCGCCCGGCTCACCTTCGGCCTGGTCGTGCTGCTCGCGGTGAGCTGCGCAGCGGTCGGTCTGGCCGCCGTCATCGAGCTGAGCGGCTTCCTTGTCGGACGGCTCGATCAGCAGCTGGCCCAGGCGGGCAACCGGTTCCCCGAGAGTCTGGAGCACGGTGGCCGGCTCCCCGACGACCACGACGGCGACGAGCGCGGTGACACCCGCCGACAGCCGACCGGCACGTTCGGCGCCTGCCTCGTCGGTGGGGTGGTCACCCACGCCGCCGTGGTCCGGCCCGGCAGCGTCGGCGCCGTCTCCCTGACCGCGGCCGACCGCGATCAGCTCCGCGCGGTACCCCAGGACGGCGCGGGGCACACCGTCGACCTCTCCGGCCTGGACTCCTACCGGGTCATGGCCTCCCGGGGCGCCGACGGCGACGTCCTGATCACCGGCCTGCCCCTGGAGCCGGTGGAGGCCGTCGTCCACCGGCTGGAACTGGTCGCCGCCGTCGTCTTCGGTGCGGCACTGACCGTCACCGGCGTGGCCGGTGCCCTGTGGGTGCGCTGGTCGCTCAGACCGCTGAGCCGGGTCGCCGCGACCGCCACCCGCGTCAGCGAACTGCCCCTGGCCAGCGGTGAGGTCACGCTGCCGCCGAGGGCACCCGAAACCGATCCGCGCAGCGAGGTGGGCCAGGTCGCGGCCGCCTTCAACCGCATGCTCGGGCACGTCGAGGACGCGTTGCTCCGGCGCCACGCGAGCGAGGAGCGGCTACGCGGCTTCGCCGCCGACGCCAGTCACGAACTGCGCACCCCGGTCGCGTCGGTGCGCGGTCACGCGGAGCTCGCGCTGCTGCACCCCGGCCCCGTGCCCCCGGAGATCACCCGGGCCCTGGAACGCATCGCCGCCGAGTCGGGCCGTATGGGGGAGATGGTCGACGAGATGCTGCTGCTGGCCCGGCTGGACGCGGGCCGTCCTCTGGAACGCGGCCCGGTCGACCTCACCCGGCTGGTCCTCGACGCCGCCACCGACGCCCGTGCCGCCGGGCCCGGTCACCACTGGGCCCTGGACCTTCCGCAGGAGCCGGTCACGGTCACCGGCGACGAGCACCGCCTCCAGCAGTTGCTGGCCAATCTGCTGGCCAACGCCCGCCAGCACACTCCTCCCGATACCTGGGTGACGGTGTCCCTGGCGGGCGACGGCACGTCGGCCGTCCTCCGGGTGCACGACGACGGCCCGGGCATCCCGGAGGACATTCAGCCGGGGGTCTTCGAACGCTTCACCCGGGCGGAGCACCGCCGCCGCGCGGACGCGGTGGGCGGCGGTGCCGGCCTCGGGCTGTCGATCGTGGCCGCGGTGGCGCAGGCGCACGGCGGCGGTGTGGAGCTGGACAGCAGGCCGGGCTCGACCACCTTCACCGTGCGGCTCAGTACCGGGTGATCGCCGTCCGTCCGCCGCTCGTACCGATCGCCAGGTGCGGTACGCCTCCGGGGCGCACCCAGGCAAGGATGCGCCGCATCGCCTCCTCGGGCACCGAAACACAACCGGCCGTCGCCCCCCGCCCGCTGACGTGGAGGAAGATGCCCGCGCCCCGCCCCCGCACGGGACGCTCGTAGTTGAAGCCGACGACGAGCGCGTGCGCGTACTGCGTCGAGTAGTCGATCAGATGTTCGGACTCGGCGGCCCGGCAGTCCGCTGCGCGTGGCTCCGTCCAGCGGTTGTAGGAGAGGGAGTCGTTGTCCTGGCACCACCAGGAGTCCTGGTGCACCCTGCGGTAGAAGTACGCCGTCCCACTCGGCGCCGCCTTGATCCCGAAGGCGTACGGCAGGCCGTACAGACCGGTCGGTGTGGTGTTCGTGCCCTGCTTGCGGGCGGTGCCCGCGACGAGACCGTTCGCCCCGAAGCGGGCGGGCGCGGAACCCCGCTTCACCCAGCGCCCGTCCGAGCGGTCCCACCAGGTGACGGTCCCCGTCGTCGAGGCCCGCTCCGGGGCCACCGCGGTGATCAGCTGGGTGCCGCCGCCGGTGTCCGCCATCCGGGCCGGTAGTGGCGGCGCGGGCGCGGGCGGCGCGGAGCCGAGCACGACCAGGGCGGAGAGGGCGAGGGCGGCGGCACCGGGGCGCATGCCTCAGACGGTAGAGGGAGGGAGCGGCAGCGGCAGTCCGGGTAGTCCGTCCAGGCTGGTGGCGATGTGCTCCTTCTTGGTGAAATAGGCGCTCAGCGACGCGTCGTCCTCGCGGGCGAAACGCTTGCCGTGCAGATCCCGGTCCTCCTCGTACGCCATGAGCGGCACCCCGTAGCCGCAGGTGTCGCGGACGAGTTCGGCGGTGACCACGATGATCGCCCGCAGACCGTGCGGCGTCGGGTCGATGCCGGGGAAGCGCGCGAGCAGTTCCCCGAAGCGGGGGTCGTCACGGAAGACCGGCTCGCCCCTGCCGTGCACGCGGACGATGTTCGGCGGCCCCTGGAAGGCGCACCACATCAGGGTGATGCGCCCGTTCTCCCGCAGATGGGCGATGGTCTCGGCATTGGAACCGGCGAAGTCGAGGTAGGCCACCGTGAGCTCGTCGAGCACCACGAAGGAGCCCGTCAGGCCCTTGGGGGAGAGGTTGACGGTGCCGTCGGCGGCCAGAGGCGCGGTGGCGGTGAAGAAGACCGGCTGCGCCTCGATGAAGGTGCGGAGCCGGCCGTCTATGCGCTCGTGAGTCTTTCCCATGTCGAACGATTATTGCCGTTAATCTTTTGGCTGTCTAAGGAATTGCGGGGTCCGGTCACCTCTGCCGGACCCCGCGGGCAGGCGTCTGAGTGGCCGCCCCGGCCGGCGCATCCACGGGGCGGCCACAGCGCCTGTCACCTCACTTGGTGAGCGTGCAGGCGGCCAGGGAGTCCAGGCCCTGCGGCTTGGCGGCGGTGCGGCCGATGGCGGTGGCGATGCGGTTGACGGTGGAGACGCGCTTGTCCTTGAGCGGGCCGAGGATGGCGTTCTGGACGAAGTTCGGGCCGCCCTGGCCGACGGTGTCGACCAGGCGCTTGTTGGCTTCCTGGATCTGCGTGTTGAGCAGGGTCAGGTTGCGGTCGACCTCGGCCTTGGCGGAGGCGGGGACCGCGGGGAGCTTCGACTTGACGTCCGGGCAGGTGATCGTGCCTGCGCCGCCGCCGCCGTTGCCCGCGTTCCCGGCGTTCCCGGCGTTGCCGGTGTTGCCGGTGTTGCCGGTGTTGCCGGTATTCCCGGCGTTGCCGCCCGCCTGCGGCTTGCCGGCCGCGCCGCCGCCCGCGTTGGTGCCCGCGCCGTTGAGCGTGCAGGCGGCCAGGGAGTCCAGGCCCTGCGGCTTGGCGGCGGTGCGGCCGATGGCGGTGGCGATGCGGTTGACGGTGGAGACGCGCTTGTCCTTGAGCGGGCCGAGGATGGCGTTCTGGACGAAGTTCGGGCCGCCCTGGCCGACGGTGTCGACCAGGCGCTTGTTGGCTTCCTGTATCTGCGTGTTGAGCAGGGTCAGGTTGCGGTCGACCTCGGCCTTGGCGGAGGCGGGGACCGCGGGGAGCTTCGACTTGACGTCCGGGCAGGTGATCGTGCCGGGGCCCGCGAGTGTCCGGGCGCTGGTCCCGTCGCTCTTGGAGCCCTCCCCGGCGAGGGCGAAGCCGGCGATCACCGTGCCGGAGAGCGCCACCGCGGCGGCGCCGCCGATGAACGTGACGCGACGCTTGTTGTACTTCGGAAGAGCCCTGGACATGCGGATGCCTCACTAGGGGTCGGGGTGTCGTCGATGTCGTAACGCGGCGCCTGCGTTCGGCGAGAGGTACGGGTAAGCGGTTTCCCGCGTTCAAAGGATCTTCAAATTTCTCTCGCCCGGCCGGAAATCGCCCGCCGGTCGCCTGGTCGGAGATCGTGCGCCGATCCGCGCCGGATTGACGAATCATGCAGAGCTCTGCATACTCATGCATGTCGGTGATCTGCCCTGAGCAGTAGCGTGATGACCGTCTCCACGCCCCCGGGCGGGAAGCCGGTGGCACATCCACATCCATTGAGGAGCGCAGCAGGTGAGCAGCAACAGCGGTGATGTCCGGCTCTGGGGCGGCCGTTTCGCCGACGGACCCGCCGAGGCCCTGGCGAAGCTGTCCGCGTCCGTCCACTTCGACTGGCGGCTCGCGCCGTACGACATCGCCGGTTCGCGTGCCCACGCGCGCGTGCTGCACAAGGCCGGCCTGCTCACGGCCGACGAGCTGACCCGCATGATCGCCGGGCTGGACCAGCTGGAGGCGGACGTCGCCGACGGCTCCTTCGTGGGCACGATCGCCGACGAGGACGTCCACACCGCCCTGGAGCGCGGCCTCCTGGAGCGCCTCGGCCCGGACCTCGGCGGCAAGCTGCGCGCGGGCCGTTCCCGCAACGACCAGGTCGCGACGCTCTTCCGCATGTACCTGCGCGACCACGCCCGGATCGTCGGCGGCCTGATCGCCGAACTCCAGGACGCGCTGATCGGCCTCGCCGAAGCCCACCCGGACGTGGCCATGCCCGGCCGCACGCACCTCCAGCACGCCCAGCCCGTCCTCTTCGCCCACCACGTCCTGGCCCACGTCCAGTCCCTCTCCCGGGACGCGGAACGGCTGCGCCAGTGGGACGCCCGTACGGCGGTCTCGCCCTACGGCTCGGGCGCCCTCGCGGGCTCCTCCCTCGGGCTGGACCCTGAGGCGGTGGCGAAGGACCTCGGCTTTGAACACGGCTCGGCCGGCAACTCCATCGACGGCACGGCCTCCCGCGACTTCGTCGCCGAGTTCGCCTTCATCACGGCGATGATCGGGGTCAACCTCTCCCGCATCGCCGAGGAGATCATCATCTGGAACACGAAGGAGTTCTCCTTCGTGACCCTGCACGACGCGTTCTCCACGGGCTCGTCGATCATGCCGCAGAAGAAGAACCCGGACGTCGCCGAGCTGGCCCGCGGCAAGTCGGGCCGCCTCATCGGCAACCTGACGGGCCTGATGGCCACGCTCAAGGCCCTCCCGCTCGCGTACAACCGCGACCTCCAGGAGGACAAGGAGCCGGTCTTCGACTCCATCGACCAGCTGGAGGTCCTGCTCCCGGCCTTCACCGGCATGATGGCCACCCTCACCGTCCACCGCGAGCGCATGGAGGAACTGGCCCCGGCCGGCTTCTCCCTCGCCACGGACATCGCCGAGTGGCTGGTCAAGCAGGGTGTCCCGTTCCGCGTGGCCCACGAGGTCGCCGGCGAGTGCGTGAAGGTTGCCGAGGCCGAGGGCAAGGAACTGGACGGGCTGACGGACGAGCAGTTCGCCAAGATCTCCGCCCATCTGACCCCCGAGGTCCGCACGGTCCTCAGCGTCCCCGGCGCCCTGGCCTCCCGCAACGGCAGGGGCGGCACGGCCCCGAGCGCGGTCGCCGTCCAGCTGGCAGAGGTGAGGGCCGACGTGGCGGCGCAGCACGAGTGGGCCCTGGCCAGGCAGCAGGGCTGAGGTCGTCGCCCTCGGGAGCGCGGGGCTGTGGCGATGTGCGGCTCCGCCGCGTGGGCGCGCACAGGCGAAGACGACCCGCACGCGCCGAAACACCCCGAGCCCCGAGCTCCGAGGCGCAGGTCATCGCGGGTTACGTTGAGTCGGAGCCGAACCGGAGCCGAACCGAACGGAGCCCGCGATGCCCTTCGCCCGCCTGGCCGCAGCGACAACCCCCACCTGCCACATCGGCCTTGGCCTCGCCGCCGTAGGACGCCCCGGCTATATCAACCTCGGCCGGGACGAGGACCTCGGAGAGGACCGCAGCGTCGAAACGCTGCGCACCCGCACCCACGAACTCCTCGACGCCGCCTACGCCCAGGGTGTCCGCTACTTCGACGTCGCCCGTTCCTACGGCCGCTCCGAGGAGTTCCTCGCCGACTGGCTCAAGGACAGGCCCGGCCTCGACGACATCGTCGTGGGCAGCAAGTGGGGGTACACCTACACCGCCGACTGGTCCACCGACGCCGAGAAGCACGAGGTCAAGGACCACACCCTCGCCACCTATGAACGGCAGCGCGCGGAGAGCGACGCCCTGCTCGGCGAGCGGCTCGACCTCTACCAGATCCACTCGGTGACCCCGGACAGCCCGGCCCTCACCGACAAGGAACTGCACGCGAAGCTCGCGGAGGCCGCCGCGCAGGGCCTCACCGTCGGCTTCTCCACCAGCGGCCCCGCCCAGGCGGACGCGATCCGCGCCGCCCTCGCCGTGACGGTCGACGGCGAATCCCTCTTCCGTACCGTGCAGTCCACGTACAACGCGCTGGAGACCTCCGCCGGCCCCGCCCTCGCCGAGGCGCACGACGCGGGGCTCACCGTGATCGTCAAGGAGGGCATGGCCAACGGCCGGCTCGCCGGGCCGCACGCCCCGGACCTCGTCAAGGAGATCGCCGAGACGGCCGGGCTGGGCTGCGACGCCGTCGCCCTGGCCGTGATCCTCCGGCAGCCCTGGGCCGGTGTCGTCCTCTCCGGCGCCGCCACCACCAACCAGCTCGCCTCGAACCTGCACGCGGCCGTGGTCGACCTCGACGACGACCAGCTGAGCCGCCTCGCCACGCTGGTGGAGGACCCGCCCGCGTACTGGGAGCGGCGCGGACAGCTGCCCTGGCACTGATCACCCCGTCACGCGCACCAGCACCGCAGCCGTGAGTCACGCATGCCCCTGATGAGACATTCATGTCTCATGTGGTCTATGCTTGTCTCATGGCTGTCGATCCCGAGCATGTGCTGCGCGCCGCCGCGGCCCTGCTGACCCGTAAATCCACCGCGACCATGGACGAGGTCGCCAAGGCCGCCGGAATCAGCCGGGCCACGCTGCACCGCCACTTCGCCGGACGGGACGCCCTCGTCCGCGCGCTGGAGTCGCTGGGCATCGCCGAGTGCGAGGCCGCACTGGACGCCGCCCGGCTCGACGAGGGCACGGCGAGCGAGGCCGTACGCCGGCTGGTCGCAGCCATCGAGCCCGCCGCCGGGCTGCTCGCGTTCCTCTACTCCGAGAACCAGCTCTTCGAGGGTGAGGAGCTGAACGCGGGCTGGACCCTGATGGACGACCGGATCTCCGCTCTGTTCCGGCGCGGCCAGCTCGGCGGCGAGTTCCGCATCGACCTCACGCCCGCCTGGCTCACCGAGGCGCTGTACGGCCTGCTGGCCTCCGGCGCCTGGATGGTGCACAGCGGCAAGGGCGCCCCCAATGACTTCCAGCACATGATCGTCGAGCTGCTGCTCGGCGGCGCACTCAGGAGAGAGGAATCATGACCAGCACCCTGCAGCCGACGATGACGACGGAGGCCGTGAAGCGCCCGGGCCGCTGGCTCGCGCTCGGCGTTCTCGTGCTCGCCGTGCTGCTGGTGGCCGTCGACGCGACCGTCCTCGGTCTCGCGACCCCCTACATCAGCGAGGACCTGAAGCCCTCCGGCACCCAGCTGCTGTGGATCGGCGACGTCTACTCGTTCGTCATCGCCGGTCTGCTCGTCTCCATGGGCAGCCTCGGCGACCGGATCGGCCGCAAGCGGATCCTGCTGATCGGTGCGACGGCGTTCGGCGCGATATCCGTGTTCAACGCCTACGCCACGACACCCGAGATGATGATCGTCGCCCGGGCGCTGCTCGGCGTCGCCGGCGCGACCTTGATGCCGGCCACGCTCGCCCTGATCCGCAACCTCTTCCACGACCCGCGCGAGCGCAGTCTCGCCGTCGGCATCTGGGGCGCCACCGCCTCCGCCGGTACGGCCGTCGGTCCGATCGTCGGCGGGTTCCTGCTGGAGCATTTCTGGTGGGGCTCGGTCTTCCTGATCAACCTGCCCGTGATGGTCGTCCTGGTCCTCGTCGGGATCAAGCTGCTGCCCGAGTCGCGCACCGCGAACCCGGGCCCCTGGGACCTGCTCAGCGTCGTGCTGTCGCTGGTCGGCATGATCGGCGTCGTGTACGCGATCAAGGAGGCCGCCACCCACGGCTTCGCGTGGAGCGCCCTGGCTGCGGGTCCGCTGGGCGCCGCCGCCCTGTACGGGTTCGTCCGCCGCCAGCTCAGGCTGCCGACGCCGCTGCTCGACATGCGGCTGTTCCGCAACCGCGGCTTCAGCGGGGCGGTCCTGGCCGACCTGCTGACCATCCTCGGCTTGTCCGGGCTGGTGTTCTTCCTGTCCCAGTACCTGCAACTCGTCCAGGGCAGGCGCCCGTTCGAGGCCGGGCTGGCAGAACTCCCCGCGGCGATCGGCGCGGTGGTGGCCGGACTGATCGCGGGGCGCGTGGCCCGGCGCTTCTCGGTGCGGTCCGTCGTCTCCGGCGGCCTCGCGGCGATAGGCCTCGCTCTGGCCGCGCTCACGGTGCTCGACCAGTCCACGGGCTACCCGCTGCTCGGTACCGCGCTACTGGTGGTCGGGGTGGGCGCCGGCTTCTCGTTCACCGTGACGGCGGACGTGATCCTCTCCAGCGTGCCCAAGGAGCAGGCGGGTTCGGCCTCCGCCGTGTCCGAGACGGCGTACGAACTCGGTGCCGCGCTCGGTATCGCCGCGCTCGGCTCGATCGTGACCGGCGTCTACCGCGACTTCACCGGCCCCGCGGGCACACCGGCCGCGGCCCACGAGTCACTGGGCGGCGCCGTCGAGGCGGCCGCGCAGATGCCCGCCGACAGCGCCGCGACGATGCTGGACGCGGCCCGCACATCCTTCGTCGACGGCCTCGCCCTCGCGGCGGGGGTGGGCGCGGCAGTCCTACTGTCAGCGGCGGTGGCGGCATGGTTCCTGCTGAGGGGCCAGAAGCTGGAGGGCGCCACGAAACACACGTAAGTCCCACGCCCTTGAGGTCCCGCCCTCGGGGCGCGGGGAACGGCGCGACACGGACACGGGGTCCCACTCGGCCACGCCCTTGAGGTCATGCCCTCAGGACGCGGGGAACGGCGCGACAGGTGCACGGGGTTCCACCCGGCCGCGCCCCTGAGGTCACGACCTCAGGGGCGCGGGGAACTGCGCGACAAGCCCCCACTCACCCGCAGCCGCCAACGGATCGCCAATACGACCCCGCCCGCACCGGAAAGCCCAAAGGGCCTGGAAAGCCCAAAGGGCCCGGAAAGACCTACGCCGCTTCCTTCGCCTTGCTCGCGTACATGTCCACATACTCCTGCCCGGACAGCTGCATGACCTCGGTCATCACCGAGTCGGTCACGGCCCGCAGCACATACCGGTCCCGGTCCATCCCCTCGTACCGGGAGAACTCCATCGCCTCACCGAACCGTACGGTGACTTTCCCGGGCCGCGGCAACCCCGCCCCACCCGGCTGAAGCTTGTCCGTGCCGATCATCGCGAACGGCACCACCGGCGCACCCGTCATCAGGGTCAGCCGGGCGATCCCCGTCCGCCCCCGGTACAGCCGCCCGTCGGGCGACCGCGTCCCCTCCGGGTAGATGCCGAACATCCGGCCTGCCTCCAGCACCCGACGCCCGGTCATCAGCGCGGCGACACCACCCCGGCCGCCGTCGCGGTCCACCGGGATCATGCCGACACCGGTGAAGAACCACGCCATCAGCCGGCCCTTGAGGCCCTTGCCGGTCACGTACTCGTCCTTGCCGATGAAGACGACCTGGCGGTCGCAGACCAGCGGCAGGATCATCGAGTCGATGAACGTCAGGTGGTTGCCGGCCAGGATGACCGGGCCATCGCCGGGAATGTGCTCCGCACCTTCCACCTGTGGGCGGAACATCAGGCGCATGACCGGGCCGAGCACTGCCTTGATGAACGCGAAGCGGGACAACGGGCCCTCCGGTGTCAAGGGGTTCTGTATGAGTCTGTGCAGGTGAGGACGATACTCGTGGCCCCGGGCATCGCGCACATCGGGCACGGCGACTTCACCGATGCCTTACGCACTGTTGACGCGTGTTTACCTGCGGTGGCGCCCCGCCGACGGTCCGTAACGCGGCCGACATGATGTGACGCACATCGCCCCGGGGTCCGTCGGACGCGTTCCCGGAACGGCCGGACCGAATCGAACGGACGCGATGGACCGTCAACTCATCCTCCTCACCAGCCACTACGACATCCGACATCACCCGTGTGTTCCGCCCGGCGTCTCCCACTCGTCATGTATGCGCCCTTACGATCGGCCCGCACTGACGAGCCGAACGGCCAGGGAGGCGCTCATGGGAACGCAGGAGTCGAACGAAGAAGCGAGCGGTACCGGACGGCGGGCCCTGCTCGGCGCGGCGGTGCTCGGCGCCGGCGGAGCGGTCCTCGGCATGGCCGGCACCGCGCGTGCCGACGCCGCCCGGCACGGCGGCGGAGTGCGGAACCTGCCCAAGCCGACGATCATCGGCCACCGCGGCGCCAGCGGCTACCGCCCGGAGCACACCTTCGGTTCGTACCAGCTGGCCCTCGACCTGGGCGCCGACATCGTCGAGGCGGGCGACCTGGTCCCGACGAAGGACGGTCACCTGGTCTGCCGTCACGAGCCGGAGATCGGCGGCACCACGGACGTCGCCGATCACCCCGAGTTCGCCGACCGCAAGAAGACCACGCTGCTCGACGGCGTCTCCACCACCGGCTGGTTCACCGAGGACTTCACCCTCGCCGAGCTGAAGACGCTGCGCGCGGTCGAGCGCATCCCGGCCAACCGCCCGCACAACACCCTCTACAACGGCCGCTGGGAGATCCCCACGTTCGAAGAGGTCCTCAGATGGCAGGACGAGCAGACCCGCAAGCGGGGCAAGCAGGTGTGGATCTACCCCGAGCTCAAGCACCCCACCTACTTCCGCCGGCTGGGCCTCCCGCTCGAGGAGCGTGTCGCCAAGCTGCTGCACAAGCACCGCAAGGACCGGCGCACCTCCCCGGTCATCCTCCAGTCCTTCGAGCCGACCAGCATCCAGCGCCTGCACAAGCTCGTCGACAACCCGCTCGTCGTCCTGCTCTCCTCGGCGAACTCCCGGCCCTGGGACTTCGTCGAGACCGGTGACCCGCGCACGGTCGCCGACCTGGTCGCGCCGGCCGGCCTCAGGGAGATCGCCTCCTACGCGCAGGGCATCGGCCCGACCCTGGACCTGGTCATCCCGCGCGACGCCCAGGGCAACCTGACCCGGCCGACGACCCTCGTCTCCGACGCGCACAAGGTGGGCCTGATCCTGCACCCGTACACCATGCGCAACGAGAACCCGTTCCTGCCCGCGAACTTCCGCAAGGGCGCGGAGGCGGACGCCTACGGCGACGTCTTCGGCGCGTACAAGGCGTACTTCGCGACCGGCATCGACGGCGTCTTCACCGACCAGCCCGACACGGGTCTGCTGGCCCGCGAGGACTTCAACGGTTGAGCACCGGCAGGATCCGAGCACGTCAACATCCGAGCTCACACCCCCCCCGGCCGAGTGAGCTTCGGCCGCCCGGGCAACCCGCCGCCCGGGCGGCCGCGTCGCTCCGCATATGACGCACGACATGGTCACCGCCCTGCGCCCGCTGCTCACCGCCGAGGCATCCGCGGAGGCATATTTCCTCGGAACCGAGCCGGGCGACCTGGAGCAGGCGGTCTGGCTCCGGCTCCTGGAACGCCTCGATGCCGAGGACCCGCCGGCCGACCCCCAGCAGTGGCTCCGCCGTGCCGTCCGCTCCGAGGCGCGCCGCACCCGCCGTACGAGCCGCCTCGAACGGTCGTACGCCGCCGAACCGGTCGACGACGGGGAGCGCGATCCCGAACAGCTCGCCCTCGCCGCGGCCCGCGGCCGGGCCCTGCGCGAGGCCGTGCGTCGCCTCCCGGGCCGCTGTCCCCGGCTGATGGAGGCCCTGCTCTCGCCGGAGGACCCGACATACCGGGAAATCGCAGGGGAGTTGGGTATCTCACAGGGCAGTCTTGGCCCGGAACGTTCCAGATGCCTGGGATGCCTCCGGAGATTGCTCTCACCGGAGGTTGCGGCCCGCTGAGGGCGGGGATAGGAGTGGGGGACGACAGGTGATCAGATGAGCGGGAGGCGTGCGCACATGGGCATGAGCGTGACCATCTCTGCGGCGACCGAGCAGGACGCGGAGCAGATCTTCAGACTGCAGTACCTGTGCTTCCAGCCGGAGGCGGCTCTGTACGGGAACTACCGCATCGACCCGCTCGTCCAAACCCTCGACTCGGTCCGCGAAGAAGTCGCGCGCGACTGCGTCTTCGTGGCCCGGCTCGGCGAGGAGGTCGTCGGCTCGGTCCGCGGCGCGACCACCGAGGACGGCGCCGCCGCGATCGGCAAGCTCTGCGTCCACCCCCGCCTCCAGGGCCACGGCATCGGCGCCCGACTTCTCCGGGCGGCCGAATCGGCCCTCGCCGGCCAGCACGGCGCCACCCGCTTCCGCCTTCACACCGGCCACCGCAGCGAGGGCAACCTCCGCCTCTACCGCAAGGTCGGCTACGAGGCGGTGGGCACGTCCCAGGGCGCCGACGGCGTACCGATGATCGTCCTGGAGAAGCCGGCGAGTACCTACGCGGCGACGGCTTGATGACCGGCCTTCTTGAGGGGCGCGGGGCTGGGTCCATACGCGGCTCCGCCGCGTGGGCGCGACGAGCCACAGTCGGCCCGCGGCCGCCTGATCACCTCAGGCGGCATCCTCGTCCCGCGAACGCGAAGCCCGCAGCCAGAAAATGGCGGACACCGGCAAGATCACGGGAATGAAGAGATATCCCATGCCGAAGTCCGACCACACGGTCGCGTCCGGGAAGGCGGACGGCTCGACCAGGGTCCAGGTCCCCACCGTCAGCACCCCCACCAACTCGGCGACACAGCACGCCAGGGCGACCTTCCGTGCCGTCTCCCCACCCCGCACCAGCGTGTATGTGATGAACCCGTACACGACACCGGCCACCGCCGACAGGGAGTACGCGAGCGGCGCCCGGTCGAACTCCGTCGCGATCTGATACGCGGACCGCGACACCGCCCCCACGACCATCACGCCGTACAGCCACACCAGCAGCGTGCCCGGACCGCTGATCAGCCGACGCCGGCTCACCTCAGCCTCCCCAGATGTCATAGAGACGCACCTCCAGCACCGCCAGCACGACACCGCCGGCGGCGACCGTCACCGAACCCCAGCGGGTCCGCTCGGCCAGCGACATGAACCCGGCGGCCGGGACGCACGCGAACGCCCCCAGCAGATACGCCACGAAGATCGTCGTGCCCTGCTCCGGCTTCTCCCCCTGCGCGAGCAGCACGATCCCCACCGCCAGCTGGATCAGCGACAGCAGCGTGACCACGGCCATCCCGATGAAATGCCAGTCCTTCGTCGGCTGGTCGCGGTAGGCCGCCCAGCCGCACCAGGCGGCGAGCAGCAGCGCGGCGACGCCGGTCACCAGCGTCAGGGCATCAAGCATGCTGCGACCTTATTACGGCCGAAAAGGCCCGATGCTTCCGGCCCTGGCCTGCACCGTAGGGTCGAGGGCATGACGATCCACGCCCAGGCCCTGCTCTTCGACAACGACGGAACCCTCGTCTCCTCCCTCGCCTCGGTGGACCGCTGCTGGACGCGGTGGGCCGGGGAGTACGGGATCACCGCCGAGCAGTTCGCGCGGGTCGAGCTGCACGGCCGGCCGGCCGCCGAGATAGCCGCCGACCTGCTGCCCGCCGAGCTCGTGCCCCAGGCCGTCGCGCGGATCGAGGATCTGGAGGTGGACGACGTACCGAACGACGGGGTGCACCTGCTGCCGGGCACCCGGGCCTTCCTCGACGTGCTGCCCGCCGAGCGCTGGGCCGTGGTCACCTCCGCCACCCGGCGGCTGGCCGAGGCCCGGCTCGACGCCGTCGGCATCCTGCCCAAGACCCTCGTCGCCGCCGACGACATCACGCGCGGCAAGCCCGACCCCGAGCCCTACCTGCTCGCCGCCGGCGCGCTCGGCGTCGACCCCGAGCACTGCGTCGTGTTCGAGGACGCCCCGGCGGGCCTCGCGGCCGGACGCGCCGCCGGCATGACCACCGTGGCGTTGACCACAACCCACCAGGTCCACGAGCTGCACGCCGATCTGATCGTCGAGAACCTGTCGGCCCTGTCCGCACTGGTCACCGAGCAGGGCGTGGAGATCTCCCCACGCCGCTGACAGGCCGCGACTCCGTCCACCGCTGTCCAGCATTCGGACAGCAGAGGGCCGGTCAGGACCGTACACATGTTTTACTGACGGCATGACCACGACGAGCGACCGCATCCCCGCGACCGAGGCGACCATGACGCCCGGTGCTCGTTGTATGTGTCGAATGTGCGCCTTCTAGAGGGCCCCTGCACCACCCCTGAGCTCGCGCCCCGAAGCGAGACGCGGCCTGTCCGCACGCCCTAGCGCTGCGTGACCCCAAGCCGCCCCGCGCACATGTTCTCCCCGGTTCCACTTCCCAGCGAGAACCGTGTCGCGTCCCTGACCGAATGCACCTGTGCCCGGGCACACCCACGCCCGCGCACTCGACAGTGACGGAATCCCAGTGATCACCACCTCGGGCCTGACCAAGGTCTACCGTGCACGCGGCCGCGAGGTCACCGCCCTGGACGGCGTCGACCTGCACGTCCGCGAAGGCGAGGTCTACGGCGTCATCGGCCAGTCCGGCGCCGGCAAGTCCTCGCTCATCCGCTGCGTCAACCTGCTGGAACGCCCCACCTCCGGCACCGTGACCGTCGCCGGGCAGGACCTCACCGCCCTGGCCGGCCGCGGCCCGCGCGCCGGGAAGGAACTGCGCCGGGCGCGCAGCCGTATCGGCATGGTCTTCCAGCACTTCAACCTGCTGTCCTCCCGGACCGTCCAGGACAACGTCGAGCTGCCGCTGGAGATCCTCGGGAAGTCAGGGCAGGAACGCTCCCGCAAGGCGCTGGAACTGCTCGACCTGGTCGGCCTCGCCGACAAGGCCTCGTCCTACCCGGCGCAGCTCTCCGGCGGCCAGAAGCAGCGCGTCGGCATCGCCCGCGCCCTCGCCGGCGACCCGAAGGTGCTGCTGTCCGACGAGGCCACCAGCGCCCTCGACCCCGAGACCACCCGCTCGATCCTGGCGCTGCTGCGCGACCTCAACCGCCAGCTCGGCCTGACCGTCCTGCTCATCACCCACGAGATGGACGTCGTGAAGTCGGTCTGCGATTCGGCCGCGCTGATGGAGAACGGACGCATCGTCGAGTCGGGCACGGTCAGCGAGCTCCTCGCGACCCCCGGCTCCGAACTCGCCTCGGCGCTGTTCCCGCTCGGCGGCGAGGCGTCCGGCGAGGACCGCACGGTCGTCGACGTCACCTTCCAGGGCGAGAGCGCCACGCAGCCCGTCATCTCGCAGCTCGCCCGCACCTACAACATCGACATATCGATCCTCGGTGCCGCCATCGACACCGTCGGCGGCCTCCAGGTCGGCCGGATGCGCATCGAACTGCCCGGCCGCTACGAGGACAACGTCGTGCCCATCGGCTTCCTGCGTGAGCAGGGCCTCCAGATCGACGTCCTGGGCCACGAGTCCGAACTGGTGAAGGAAGGTGCGAAGTGACCTGGTCCGAGATGCAGCCCCTGCTGGAGCAGGCGTGTTGGGACACCCTCTACATGGTCGGCTGGTCCACGCTCATCGCCGTCGTCGGCGGACTGCCGCTCGGCGTCCTGCTGGTCCTGACCGACCGCGGCGGCCTGCTCCAGAACCTCGCCGCCAACAAGGTCATCGGGCAGGTCGTGAACATCGCCCGTTCCCTGCCGTTCATCATCCTGATGGTCGCGCTGATGGGCTTCACCCGCTCGATCACCGGTACGACCATCGGCGTCGAGGCGGCCATCGTGCCGCTCGCCGTCGGCGCCATCCCGTTCTTCGCGCGCCTGGTCGAGACGGCCGTCCGCGAAGTGGACCACGGGCTCGTCGAGGCCGTGCAGTCCATGGGCGGCAACACCTGGACCATCGTCCGCAAGGTGCTCGTCCCCGAGTCCCTGCCGTCGCTGATCTCCAGCACCACCACCACGATCGTCGCCCTCATCGGCTACTCCGCCATGGCGGGAACGGTCGGCGCCGGAGGCCTCGGAGACATCGCCATCCGGTACGGCTACCAGCGCTTCGAGACCCAGCTGATGTGGATCACCGTCGCGATCCTCGCCGTCGTCATCTCGGTCATCCAGTTCGCCGGCGACTACGCGGCCCGCTCCCTGCACCGCCGCGGCGCCCACTCCGGCCCCGCCCCCAAACTGCGGCTCCTCAAAGCCGCCTCCTGAACTCCCCGTCCGCCCACCCGTCGCCCGGCCACCACCCTCAATGACGGCGCTTCGCGCCGCCACCCCCTGATCCAGGGGTCGCACCACCCGCAAGGTCATAAGGAAAGGCACTTTTCGTGCGTAACACCGCCAAGATCACCACCGCCGTTCTCGCCGCCGGAGCCCTCACTCTCGGGCTCAGCGCCTGCGGCGCGGACAGCTCCGACACCGACGGACCCCTGGTCGTCGCCGCCAGCCCCGTCCCGCACGCCGAGATCCTGAACTTCGTCAAGGACAACCTGGCGAAGAAGGAGGGCCTCGACCTGCAGGTCAAGGAGTTCACCGACTACGTCACGCCGAACACGGCGACGCAGGACGGCTCCGTCGGCGCCAACTACTTCCAGAACAAGCCGTACCTCGACGACTTCAACAAGAAGAACGGCACCGACATCGTGCCCGTCGTCACGGTTCACCTGGAGCCGCTCGGCCTCTACTCCCACAAGGTCAAGAAGGCCGGCGACCTGAAGAGCGGTGCGACCGTCGCCATCCCCAACGACACGGTCAACGAGGCCCGCGCCCTCAAGCTCCTCGCCGCCGACGGGCTCATCACCCTCAAGGCCGGCGTCGGCAACGAGGCGACGCCCTCCGACATCACCAAGAACCCGAAGAACCTCACGTTCAAGGAGCTGGAGGCGGCGCAGACCCCGCGCTCCCTCGACGACGTGGACGCCGCCGTGGTCAACGGCAACTACGCCATCGAATCCGACCTCAAGCCTTCCAAGGACGCCCTCGTCCTGGAGTCCCCGAAGAACACCCCCTACGGCAACTTCCTCGCCGTGAAGAAGGGCAACGAGAACGACCCGCGCGTGAAGAAGCTCGCGAAGCTCCTCACCTCGCCCGAGGTCAAGAAGTTCATCCAGGACAAGTACGCCGGCTCGGTGCTCGCCTCCTTCTGAGCCCATGCCCGGCACCCGCGCACACGGGGTCCTTCCCCCCACCCGGTGGGAAGGACCCCGTGGTGCGGATCAGTGCTTTCATGCTGCATGCTGGGCAGTTCAGCATGCCCTGAAGGTTCACCGAAGGTTACGGAGCGGCGCATGACGAGCACCTTCCCCAACATCTCCATCAGCACGGAGCGGTTGGTGCTGCGTCCCCTCGACGAAGACGACGTCGCCTCCCTGGCCGCGATGATGAACGACGAACAGGTGGCGGCCTGGACCTCCGTCCCCCAGCCCTTCACGGAGGACGGCGCCCGCACCTGGATCACCGAGTACGCCCCCACCGAGCGCACCGGGGGACGCGGGCTCGACTTCGCGGTCACCGAGTTCCTCACCCAGCGCCTGGTCGGCGTCATCCAGCTCTCCAAGACCAACTGGCACGTACGCTCCACCGAGCTGTCGTACATCATCGCCCCCTGGGCCCGCGGTGAGGGCTACGCCTCCGAGGCCGCCCTCGTCACCGCCCAGTGGCTCTTCACGGACCAGAAGTTCGAGCGCATAGAACTGCGCACGGCGGCCGACAACACCGCCTCCCAGCAGGTCGCCCAGAAGATCGGCTGCATCAGCGAGGGCGTACTGCGCAACGCCTGTATAGCCCGGGCCCGTGCCGAGGACGGCACATGGACCGACGTACGCACCGACTTCATCGTCTGGAGCCTGCTCCCCGAGGACCTGGAAGGCGTCGGCGAACAGCTCCGCGACGGCTTCACGTCCTTCGGCGACTGGAACTGACCGGAACCACCCGGAGGACGACGGTGACGACGACACCGAAGCTCCCTCCGACACCTCCACCGGGTACCCTCACGGAGCCCGCCCCCGGGCTGCTCCCCACCACGCCACGCAGACGACCTGCGAAAACCCCTGGAGACTGACGACGATGGCCGACCGGGTCACGGTGATCGGCTGGGACGGTTCGCCGCTGACCGCCGCGGCGAGCGCCGCCCTGGGCGCCTCCACGCTCGTGGCCGGTGCCGCCCATCACCTGGCGCTCGCCGAGGTACCCGACGGGGCCGAGCGCATCCGCCTCGGCAGTGTCGCCCTGGCCGCCCGCCGCATCGCCGCCCACCGCGGCACGGCCGTCGTGCTCGCCGACGGCGACCCCGGCTTCTTCGGCGTCGTACGCGCCCTGCGCGCCCCCGAGTTCGGCCTCGAGGTGGAGGTCGTCCCCGCCGTCTCCTCAGTCGCCGCCGCATTCGCCCGCGCCGGCATGCCCTGGGACGACGCACAGGTGGTCGTCGCACACCCCCGCACCCTGCGCCGCGCGGTCAACGTATGCCGCGCCCACACCAAGGTCGCGGTCCTCACCTCACCCGGCGCCGGCCCCGCCGAACTCGGCCTGCTCCTCGAAGGAGTCCACCGCTCCTTCGTCATCTGCGAGGAACTCGGCACCGCCCGCGAACGCGTCTCCGTCGTCACCTCCGACAAGGCCGCCGACCACACCTGGCGCGACCCCAACGTCGTCATCGTCCTCGGCGGCCCCGCCGGCCCCGGCACCGCGGGGGAGACCGGGGGCTGGATCTCCGGCCGCGACCCGTCCACCGGGCCGCGCGGCTGGACCCTGCCCGCCGAGGCGTACGGCGCGGACCTCGGCGAGGGCGAGACCCAGGTGCTGCGCGCCTCCCAACTCGCCCACCTCGGGCCCCGCGTCGGCGACCTCGTGTGGGACATCGGCTGCGGCAGCGGCGCCTTCGCCATCGAGGCCGCCCGCGCCGGTGCCGCCGTCCTCGCCGTCGACAGCGACCTGAACGCCTGTGCCCGCACCGACGCAGCCGCCCGCCGCCGCGGTGTCCACCTCCAGATCGTGCACGGCACCGCCCCGCACATCCTGGAGAACCTCCCCGAACCGGACGTCGTCCGGGTCGGCGGCGGGGGAGCGGCCGTCGTCTCGGCGGTCGCCGACCGCCGCCCGCAGCGCATCGTCACGCACGCCGCCACCCGCGACGCCGCCGAACTCATCGGCCGCGACCTGACCGAGCACGGCTACGGCGTCGAATGCGCCCTGCTGCAGTCCGTCGAACTCGACACCAGGGCTTGGGCGGAGAAGGAGCGGAGCGTCGCGTTCCTGCTCAGCGGCGTGCTGCCGCGGCGCGGTGCCTGATCCCGCCGCCGTCCCCGTGATCGGGTTGTCGTACTGCGCGCGGTAGGCTGGCCGATCGCTGCACCGCAGAAGGACGCCCGGCGCTTCGTCGGTCAATGTCCGGAAAACCCGCCCGTTTTGGGGTGTGTGTGGTACGGCAGAACCGGAGGACGCGCAACGTGGCGCAGTCCACAGCGGAACCGTCGCGGATCAAGCTGCCGTGAGGGTGCTACGGCCGCAACAATGCCAGTGAATGGCTTTGTCGCCTTTTCGGGCGGACCGTTCGTGCCGCTGGGGACGCACGCTCGTTCTTCACCGCGGGGCGGTCGGTGCGCCGTTCCGGGCGAGCAGGTCGTAGGAGCACTATCCGATGGGCGAGGGGAACGCATGACCGACACCGGCCAGATCCCGGGCGAGGGACTGCCGGAGAGCGCAGGCATGGTGGAGCAGCCGGGCACCTCCGCGCCCGGTGCGTACACCTACCTCTCCGAGACCACCGCCGATACCGAGGACGAAGACCTGCTGCTGCCGGGCGCCCGGGGCGCCTGGGGCAACGAGGTCCCTCCGCCCGCGCCGGAGCCGGTCCTGGAGACCGTGCACCAGCCGGGCCCGCACGAGATCTCCGGCCGCGACAGCGGCTCGGTCGACCTCAGCGCGGTCCGTCTGCCCGACCCGCCGCCGATTCCGCCCATCACCCCGCGCCGGCCCCTGCACCTCGGCCCGCCGCTGCCCGACAGCTCCGCCAGCCCGGTCCGCTCCCTCGCCGACCGCGGCCCCGCTGACGCGCCCGTCCGTCAGCCGGTGCCCGCCTCGGCGGGCCCGGAGTACCTCGACGGCCCCCGCGCCTCCGAGACGGCGGCCTCACCGCCCGCCGCGCCGTGGGGCGCACCGGTCACGAATCCGGCGCCGGTGAGCGCCGGGGTGGCGCCTGCGGAAACGGTTGTTCCGGCAACGGACCCGATGGGCACGGCCCAGGCGGTCGCGACCGGCGTCACGGCGGACGTGGCGACGGGTGTGACGGCGGACGGGACCCAGGCCGCGTCGGCGCACGGGACCCAGGTCGCGACGGCGGAGACGAGCCACACCACCCCGCCCGTACCGGCACCTACGCCGGTACCGGTCCCGGCCGAGGCAGAGCAGGCCGTCCCCGCCGAGCAGCCCGTGAGCGAGCCGGCGGCCACCGCCGAGGCCGGTCAGGTCCTCGTGGGCGGAGGGCCGACGGCCATGGGCGAGGCCGCTCAGCCCCCGGCGGGTGACCCCGCTGGTGCGGGCGTCGGCCCGGAGAGTGCCCAAGTCACCGCCGCGGAGCAGGTCATGCCCGCGCAGGTCGACCCCGCGGAGCTGGGCGTGGACGCGGTGGCGGGCCAGGTGGCCGCCGCCCAGGCCGGTCTGGCCGCTGCCGGTGACGCCGCTGCCGGGGCGATCGAGGCCCAGGTGACCGAGGGCGGGTACGCGGTTCCGGAACAGGACGTGGCCGTAGCGGGGGACCCCGCCGGGGCCGTAGCCGCTCCGGAGGCCGTTGCGCAGCCGGCTTCGGCGCCGGAGCCGGTCGTGGGCAGCCCTGTCCAGGGCGGTGAGCCCGCCGCCACCCCTCCGCATGTATCCGCACCGGACACCCCCGCCGCGCAGGTCCCGGACGCCCCCGCCGCGCAGGTCCCGGACGCCCCCGTCGCACAGGTCCCGGACGCCCCCGCCGCGCAGGTCCCGGACGCCCCCGTCGCACAGGTCCCGGACGCCCCCGCCGAACAGGTCCCGGCGGTCGCTCCCGAGCAGGCCGTGGCACCGGCCCCTGCGCCGGAGGCCGTTCAGGCCCCTGAAGCGGTTCCGTTCCCCGAGGCAGCCGTTGCCCCGCAACAGGCCGCCGTCGTGCCGCCCGAGGCCCCCGGCGCGGAGACTCCCGCCCAGGTTCCGGACGCTGCGGCCCACGCTCCCGAGGCAGCGGAACCCGAGGCCGACGTCGCTCCCGCTCCCGCCGAGGCCGCCGCACCGGCGCCGCAGGACATCGCCGCCCAAGAAGCAGCGCCCCAGCCTCACCCCCAGCCTCCGGCGGCAACTGACGCCGCGCCAGTCGCGCAGGAGCCCGAGGCGACGGTTCCGCAACCCACCACACCTGGCCCCGAAGCCCCCGGCCAGGCCGCCGTTGCCCCGGCCGCCGAACCGGTCGGCCCTGAAGCGGTCGGCCCTGAAGCGGTCGGCCCGGAAGCGGTCGGCCCGGAAGCGGTCGCGCCCGCCGCCGAAGCTGTCGCCACCCCCGAGCCTGCCCCGGCGCCCGAGGCCGTCGCCACTCCCGCAGCCCCTGAGCCGGCGGCCCAGGCCGCCGCGCTACCTGCCGACGCACCCGCACCCGCCGCGCCGGAAGCTCCGGAAGTCCCGGAAACCCCGGAAGCGACCGCCCCGGCCCAGCCCCCCGCGGCAACGGCACCCACCGAGGCCCCCGCCCCCGCCGCTCAGGCACTCGAAGCACCCGAGGCACCCGAGGCACCGGAAGTACCTCAGGCGCTCGACGTACCCGAGACCTCCGAGGCGCCGGCCCCGGCCCCCGAGGCGGTCACACCCACCCCCGCTCCCGAAGCCGTCGAGCCCGGCCGGGCCCCGGACACCCCGGCACCCACCGAGGACGTCACCGTCGTACTCCCCACCCCTGCCACGGACGAGCAGCCCGAGCAGCACATGCAGGGCCCCCAGCAGTCCCAGCCGGCGCCGCCCGAGACGCTGGAGCCCCCCGCCCCCGCGGTCACCGTCCCGGCACCCCGCGACGGCGACGCCGAACTCGCTCAGAACGCCGACGACCTGGACACCCGGGCCGCCGAGCAGGAAGATCTGGCCGACCAGGAACGCCGAGAAGAGAGTGCGGCCGCAGTGGCAGACGCCCGACAGTCCACCGGCCCCGCGGCCCCCGGCTACGACCCCGCCGAGCGCGAGGCCGTCCTGAAGGTCATGCGCGAACGCCGCGACATCCGCAACGGCTTCCGCAGCGACCCGATCCCGCACGAGGTGCTGCTGCGCGTCCTGGAGGCCGCCCACCACGCCCCGTCCGTCGGCCACTCGCAGCCGTGGGACTTCGTCGTCATCCGCTCCGCCGACACCCGGCGCGCGATGCACGAACTGGCCATGCGCCAGCGCGACGCCTACGCCAAGTCCCTCCCCAAGGGCCGGGCCAAGCAGTTCAAGGAACTGAAGATCGAGGCCATCCTCGACACACCGGTGAACATCGTCGTCACCGCCGACCCGACCCGCGGCGGCCGCCACACCCTCGGCCGCCACACCCAGCCCCAGATGGCCCCCTACTCGGCAGCCCTGGCCGTGGAGAACCTCTGGCTCGCCGCCCGCGCCGAAGGCCTCGGTGTCGGCTGGGTCAGCTTCTTCGACGAGCGCGAGATGTGCCGCGCCCTCGGCCTGCCCGAGCACCTGGAGATCATCGCCTACCTGTGCGTCGGCTACGTCGACGAATTCCCGGACGAGCCCGAGCTGTTGCAGGCCGGCTGGTCCAAGCGCCGCCCGCTGTCCTGGGTCGTGCACGAAGAGACATACGGCCGCCGTGCCCTGCCCGGAGAGGAACCCCACGACCTGCTCGCCGAGACCGTCGCGCAGATTCGCCCGCTGGACGCCAAGGCGCTCGGCGAGGCGTGGGAGCGCCAGAAGCGTATGACCAAGCCGGCCGGTGCGCTGGGCATGCTGGAAATCATCTCCGCGCAGCTGTCCGGCCTGTCCCGCCAGTGCCCGCCGCCCATCCCGGAGCCCGCGGCCGTCGCGATCTTCGCGGGCGACCACGGTGTGCACGCCCAGGGCGTCACCCCCTGGCCGCAGGAGGTCACGGCCCAGATGGTGGCCAACTTCCTCGGCGGCGGTGCCGTGTGCAACGCCTTCGCCACCCAGGTCGGTGCCGAGGTGTGCATCGTGGACGTGGGCGTCGCCGCCGACCTGCCGGCCACCCCGGGTCTGCTGCCCCGCAAGATCCGTGCCGGCACGTCCGACATGACGACCGGCCCCGCGATGACCCGCGAGGAGGCCAGGCAGGCCGTCGAGGTCGGTATCGAGACGGCCCGCGACCTGGTGGCGGCCGGAAACAAGGCGCTGCTCACCGGCGAGATGGGCATCGCGAACACCACCGCGTCCGCCGCGCTCATCTCCGTCTTCACCGGCGCCGACCCGGCCGAGGTCACGGGCCGGGGCACCGGCATCAACGACGAGACCCTCGCCCGCAAGACCGAGGTCGTGCGCCGCGCCCTGGAACTGCACCAGCCGGACCCGGCCGATCCGATCGGCGTGCTCGCCGCGATCGGTGGCTTCGAGCACGCCGCCATCGTCGGCCTCCTCCTCGGCGGCGCCTCCCTGCGGACGCCGGTGATCCTGGACGGCGTCAGCGCCGGCGCCGCCGCCCTGGTCGCCCGCGCGATCGCCCCGGAGGTCCTGGCCGCGTGCATCGCGGGCCACCGCAGCGCCGAGCCGGGCCATGTCGCCGCCCTCAACAAGCTGGGCCTGCGCCCCCTGGTCGACCTCGACCTCCGCCTCGGCGAGGGCACCGGCGCCCTGCTCGCCCTCCCGCTGGTCCAGAGCACGGCCCGGGCGATGCACGAGGTCGCGACGTTCGACTCCGCAGGAGTGACGGAGAAGTAGGGCTGCTGTCGGCGACATGGCTCCGAGGGCGGGCGTTCCGCAGGCCGGGACACCCGCCCTCGGAGCCATGTCGCCGACGGGCGGCCGTATGCCCAGCCACTGGACCACCCGAGCCGTCCTTCCTCCTGCCCATTAAAATCCGCACGTCAGGGCAGTGAACACCGCCGCAACAGGAGCCGCACCTCATGGCCGAACACCCCGCCTACCCCGTAGGCCTCCGCCTCACCGGCCGTCGCGTGGTCGTCCTCGGCGGCGGCCAGGTCGCCCAGCGCCGCCTTCCGGCACTGATCGCGGCGGGCGCGGACGTCCTCCTCGTGTCGCCCGAGGCCACCCCCTCGGTAGAGGCCATGGCGGACACCGGCGAGATCACCTGGCAGCGGCGCCCGTACGCGGAGGGCGACCTCGCGGAAGCCTGGTACGCCCTCATCGCCACCAGCGACCCCGAGGCCAACGCCGCCGCCTCGGCGGAGGCCGAGCGACACCGCGTCTGGTGCGTCCGCTCCGACGACGCCGACCGGGCGACGGCGTGGACCCCGGCCACCGGCCACAGCGAGGGCGTCACGGTCGCCGTCCTCACCACCGACGCCAAGGGGCGCGACCCCCGCCACACCGCCGCCATCCGCGACGCGGTCGTCGAGGGCCTGCGTGACGGCACGCTCGTCGCCCCGCACCACCGCACCCGCACACCCGGAGTGGCCCTGGTCGGCGGCGGCCCCGGCGACCCGGACCTGATCACGGTGCGCGGCCGCCGCCTGCTCGCCGAGGCGGACGTGGTCATCGCGGACCGCCTCGGCCCGCGTGACCTGCTCGCCGAACTCCCGCCGCACGTCGAGGTGATCGACGCGGCGAAGATCCCGTACGGCCGCTTCATGGCCCAGGAGGCCATCAACAACGCGCTGATCGAGCACGCCAAGCAGGGCAAGTCGGTCGTCCGGCTGAAGGGCGGCGACCCGTACGTCTTCGGCCGCGGCATGGAGGAGCTCCAGGCCCTCGCCGAGGTCGGCATCCCCTGCACGGTCGTTCCCGGGATCTCCAGCTCGATCTCGGTCCCCGGCGCGGCCGGCATCCCCGTCACCCATCGCGGCGTCGCCCATGAGTTCACCGTGGTCAGCGGGCATGTCGCGCCCGACGACGAGCGCTCCCTGGTGGACTGGCCGTCCCTGGCCCGGCTGACCGGCACCCTCGTGATCCTCATGGGCGTCGACAAGATCGGGAAGATCGCCGAGACGCTCGTCGCCCACGGAAAGCCGGCCGACACCCCCGTCGCCCTCGTCCAGGAGGGCACGACCGCCGCTCAGCGCCGCGTCGACGCCACGCTCGCCTCGGTCGCGGAGACCGTGCGGACCGAGGACGTGAAGCCCCCGGCGGTCATCGTCATCGGCGACGTCGTCCAGGTCGGCCCCGCGGCCCCCGCGCCCCGAAAGTAACCCGGGGTAACACAACCCGTACCGAGCCGTTGGCACCACACCCAGGACAAGGCAGTATCACCCTGTGGCCGATCTCATCACCGTCGAGGATCCCGACGACCCGCGTCTGCGCGACTACACCGGCCTGACCGACGTGGAGCTGCGCCGCAAGCGCGAACCCGCCGAGGGCCTGTTCATCGCCGAAGGCGAGAAGGTCATCAGAAGGGCCAAGGAAGCCGGCTACGAGATGCGGTCCATGCTGCTCTCGGCCAAGTGGGTCGACGTCATGCGCGACGTCATCGACGAACTCCCCGCCCCGGTCTACGCCGTCAGCCCGGAGCTCGCCGAGCAGGTCACCGGCTACCACGTGCACCGCGGCGCCCTCGCATCCATGCAGCGCAAGCCCCTGCCCACGGCCGCCGACCTGCTGCGCAGCGCCCGCCGCGTCGTCGTCATGGAGTCGGTCAACGACCACACCAACATCGGCGCGATCTTCCGCTCGGCCGCCGCCCTCGGCATGGACGCGGTCCTGCTCTCCCCGGACTGCGCCGACCCCCTCTACCGCCGCAGCGTGAAGGTCTCCATGGGCGCGGTCTTCTCCGTCCCGTACGCCCGACTGGACACCTGGCCCAAGGGCCTGGAGTCGGTGCGCGAGGCGGGCTTCACCCTGCTCGCCCTCACCCCCGACGAGAAGGCCCGGCCCCTCGACGAGGCCGCCCCGCACACCATGGACCGCGTGGCCCTGATGCTCGGCGCCGAGGGCGACGGCCTGTCCACCCAGGCCCTGGTCGCCGCCGACGAGTGGGTCCGCATCCCCATGTCCCACGGCGTCGACTCCCTCAACGTGGGCGCGGCGGCGGCCGTGGCCTTCTACGCCGTGGCCACCGGCCGGCCCCCGGTCTGAGGACGTCACGTGGAGCAGCGCGAGGCCGTCGTCGCCGTCCTTCTGCGCGGCGATCGCCTCCTCGCCGTCCGGCGCGGCCCGGCCGTCGTCCGCCCCGGTTTCTGGCAGCCGCTCAGCGGCAAGGTCGAACCGGGCGAGACCCAGGAGCAGGCGGTCGTCCGGGAGGTGCGCGAGGAGGTCGGCCTCATCGCCGTACCGGAGGCGAAGGTCTGGGAGTCGGAGACCGACGACCACCGCTTCCGCCTCCACTGGTGGACCGCCCGCGCCGACACGGGCGTGGTGGTCCCCGACCCCCGCGAGGTCGCCGAGACGCGCTGGGTCACCCCGCGGGAGTTCCTGGCGCTGGACCCGGTCTTCGACGGAGACCGGGAGTTCGTCGAGCGGGTCCTGCCGGGGCTTTGACCCCGCGCCGGGAGTTCGTCGAGCGGGTCCTGCCGGGGCTCTGACGCCGCGCCGGGAGTTTGTCGAACGGGTCCAGCCTGAGCTCTGACGCCGCGCCGGGAGTTCGTCGAGCGGGTCCTGCCGGGGCTTTGACCCCGCGCCGGGAGTTCGTCGAGCGGGTCCTGCCGGGGCTTTGACCCCGCGCCGGGAGTTTGTCGAGCGGGTCCTGCCGGGGCTCTGACGCCGCGCCGGACGGCGGACCGTCGCCCTCCGGCTAGAAGTCCCGAGGGTGAACGTCCGGCTGGACGCGCTCCTGCCGTACCCCGCTCCCGTCGCCGCCGAGTCCCCGCGCCGGGCCCTGGCAGCCCTGCACCAGGGCGATGCCGACCGCCACCAGCAGCGTCACCACGACGAACACGAACAGCCGCTGCCGCAGCAACCGCGGATTGGCGGGCCGCAGTTTCGTCCCCGTGTTCCTCGACGGGCGCCCGGCGCCGCTGTGCGGGGCGGGGCGGCTGCCGCTGCCCGACCGCGTGCCGTTGCGCCCGGTGGGCGTCGGCCGCGACCCGGACCGCGACGGGGTGCCGCCCCGCGAGGTGCCCGCCCCGCGCACCGGAGTCCTGCTGCGGTTCCCGCCCCCGGTCGCCCGGGCTCCGCCGCGCCCACCGGTCCCGCTCTGCGAAGCCGGACCGTCCGGCGACGGATGGCCGTCCCGGGACGGGGTGGAACCCCGCGGCGGGGGAGTGCCCCGGCCCCGCTGCGCCCCGGAGACCCCGCCGCCCTGCTGTCCCTGCGAACGCCGGGTGCGCTCGGGGTAGGTGTCGACGGGCCGGTCGCTCTCGGCGCCGCGTGGCGCGGGCGGCCGGACGCCGGAGAGGTCCTGCGACTCCCGGGCCGCGATCTCCTTGAGCCGCAGCGACAGTTGGAGCGTGCTGGGCCGCTCCTCGGGGTCCTTCGCCAGACACGCACGGACCAGCGGGGCCAGCGCGTCGGGCACGCCGTGCAGCTGCGGCTCCTCGTGCACCACGCGGTACAGCATCACCTCGGAACTGCCGTGCCCGAAGGGCGAGTCGCCCATCGAGGAGTACGCGAGGGTGGCACCGAGCGAGAACACGTCCGTGGCCGGGGTGACGGCTGCCCCGCGCACCTGCTCCGGTGCGAGGAAGCCGGGCGAGCCGACCGCCGTGCCGACATGGGTGAGCGTCGAGGCGCCGGTGGCCCAGGCGATGCCGAAGTCGATGATCCGCGGTCCCTTCGGGGACAGCAGGATGTTGGACGGCTTCAGGTCCCGGTGCACCACCCCGGCCTCGTGCACCGCGACCAGGCCCTCCGACAGGGCGGCACCCACGGCGGCGACATCGGCCGCGCCGAGCGGTCCCTCGGCCGCGACCTTGTCGTGCAGGGACGGGCCGGGCACGTACTGGGTGGCGAACCAGGGCCGGTCCGCGTCGAGGTCGGCGGCCACCAGCCGGGCCGTGCAGCCGCCGCGGATCCGCCGGGCCGCCGAGACCTCACGGGCGAACCGGGAGCGGAACTCCTGATCCTCCGCCAGGTCGGGACGGATGACCTTGAGCGCGACCCGCTGCCCCTTCTTGTCGGAGCCCAGGTAGACCACGCCCATCCCGCCTGCGCCGAGCCGTCTGTGAAGCCTGAACGAGCCGACGACGCGCGGGTCCTCGCGCCTCAGGCGCATCATCGCCATGTTCATCCCCGCTGCCCGGTCCTGTGACGAGCCACAGCTTACGTTTCCACGGCCGCCCGCGCGCAGAGGCCGCGCCCTCTCGGCGTGATGGATTGTCAGTGGTGGGTGGGAGACTTGAAAGGTGGTCAGGGAGGGCGCGAGGAGGCGGACTTCGCGCTGCTGGTGATCCCAACCACCCGTCACAGAAGGGGGATTGGTCCTGTGAAGGGTGATCGCGTGGAGACAGTCGTGGATGCGGGGAACACGACGCGCACCTATGAGGTGGTGGCGAGCAGGGCGGGCCGCAGGGTGGCGACGGCGGTACGCCTAGGTGTCGTGGAAGTGAGCGAAGTCACCCGGTGGGGCCCCATGCCGTTTAGGGGTCCTTTCACTATGAGCGTCCGATCAGGGCGCGTGGTCTGGTGCCGTGCGTCGCAAGGCGCCGGGAAGCCCTCGTAGCGGAGCTACTAGGGCTTTTCGGCAACGCGGCGAGGTGCGGTGCCAGGCCGCGCGACCCGGACGGGCATAGTGAAAGGACCCCTTAGGCAGTGGGGGAGGGGCGGTCGTGCGTACCGCCCGCTTCATGGCGAATCGGGTGCTGGCTCTGGTGGAACAGCCGGTTCCGCGAGAGGAGAGCTCGGACAAAGAGGGATGATCCGGTCGTCCCGTCGGGGAAGACCCCGAGACCCGCGTCCTCGTCTCCACCCAGGGGAGTACATCGCAGGTGGCGGCTCATCCTCCGGGAGGCCCGGGAATCGGTACGAGGGCATGACGCCGGGGGAGGGCCGGACGCCTAGATTTGAGGTCAAGCGGCGGGTGGCAGCACTCGTCCCCCGAGGTCAGACGCCCGCCGCTGCCAACGACAACCGATAACGGTCAGAAGAGGGACCATGGCCCAGACGGCTCCGCGGACGCTGCTCCGCGAAGAGGGACGCAAGGTGTACGCCGCCGCGTTCCGCCGCCGCCAGGGCCGTCGCCACCCGGTGGTGGCGACGCTGATGGCCCTTCCCCTGGCGGTCCTGCTCCTCCTCGTCTTCGACGGGTGGGAGACAGTGGCCACACAGGCGTCGTCCGTGGGAGAGATGCTGGGGCGCTGAGCGGCGACCCCCAGGCCCGGAAGAGCGGTCCGGGCGGGGACATCACACCCATGAAACCCCGTGGGGACGGGGGTGCGGCGGACGGCAAAAAATGCCGGCGCAGCTGGGGAGCTGCGCCGGCATTGCTTTTGCCCCGCAAGCGCCGAGCACCAGGAACGAACCGTTCCCTACGGCCGGGTCCCGTCGGCACGTACTCTCAGCCGGTGACCTCCGCCGCCGTTCCACTCCTGGCCGACCTCACCGCCCAGGCCCGCGCCACCGCCCACGCACGCTCGTCGGCCTGCCCCTGCGGCGCGGCCACGCTCGCCGACCGCCCCGACGGCTTGGTGGTGCGGCACGCGGACACCGTCGCGAAGGCCCACGCCCCGGGCACCGACCCGGCCGAACTGGCCGGCCGCCTCACCCTCGCCACCCACCACCCCGACATCCTCCTGCCGCCGCTGGACCGGGCCCCGGCCGACCTGCAGGGCCGCCCCACGACGTTCTGGCCGTACGGCACCCCCGTGGACCCCGACGACCCGGACGCCGCCCCCTGGGAAGCAGCCGCCACCCTCCTCGCCCGCCTCCACCGCACCCCGGCCCCGGTGGACCTGCCCGCCATGCGCGGCCCCCGCAAGGCGGCCCAGGCCATCGGCCGACTCCGCGAGGCCGGTCCGCACCCGGCGGCCGCCCCTGTCCTGCGCGCCTGGGCCACCCTCCCGCCCTGGGCCCGCGCCGAGGCCCCGATGCCCACCACCGGCACCCTCTGCCACGGCGACCTCCACCTGGGGCAGCTCATCCGTCACCCCGCCCCCGACGGCCCCTGGCTCCTCATAGACGTGGACGACCTCGGCGTCGGCATCCCCGCCTGGGACCTCGCCCGCCCCGCCGCCTGGTACGCCTGCGGCCTGCTCCCGCCCGACGAGTGGACCCGGTTCCTCACCGCCTACCGGGAGGCCGGCGGCCCCGCCGTCCCCGTCGAGGGCGACCCCTGGCCCGCCCTCGACGTCCCCGCCCGGGCCCTCACCGCCCAGACCGCGGCCCGGGCCGTCACCAAGGCGCTCGCGGCCGGCCGCCCGCTGGACGAGGTGGAGCAGTCGGTCGTGGACGCCTGTGACCGAATGGCTACCGTCCCGCCGCAGTTGGCGCAGGACCACGCGAAGTAGGGTGCAACCGACTGCAGCGGGACGGAGTCTGTCCTGGCGAGATGTGAAGCAGGACCGACCGGCGAGGAGTTGAACGACCATGCAGTGTCCGAAGTGCCGTGCGCCGATGCACACGTACAACCGCAACGGTGTCCAGATCGAGCAGTGCAGCGGCTGCCGCGGGATCTTCCTCGACTACGGCGAGCTGGAGTCGCTGACCCGGCTGGAATCCCAGTGGTCCCAGACCGCCCCGCCGCCCCCGCCCGCCCCGCAGGCCTACCCGGCCCCACCGGCCCCCGCCTGGGGCGCCCCGCACGGTGGCCACGGGCACCACGGCCATCACGGTCACCACCGCAACAAGAGCTTCGGCCACATGCTGTTCTCGTCGTGACGTGAAGACGTGACACCACAGGAGCCCCCGGCCGCGAACGGCTGGGGGCTCCTGTGTGATGTGGACGATACTGGGATTGAACCAGTGACCTCTTCCGTGTCAGGGAAGCGCTCTCCCGCTGAGCTAATCGTCCTCGGGACCATGAGCACCGAGTGCATCGGATCATGGGCACTGCGTGCGCGATACTGGGATTGAACCAGTGACCTCTTCCGTGTCAGGGAAGCGCTCTCCCGCTGAGCTAATCGCGCGGGTCGGGATCTTGAAAGATCCAGTGGACGATACTGGGATTGAACCAGTGACCTCTTCCGTGTCAGGGAAGCGCTCTCCCGCTGAGCTAATCGTCCTTGGAGGTGGAGACGGGATTTGAACCCGTGTAGACGGCTTTGCAGGCCGTTGCCTCGCCTCTCGGCCACTCCACCAGGAGTGTAGGGGGCCGGGAAGCCCCCTCTTCCTTCGAGCGGACGACGAGGTTCGAACTCGCGACCTCAACCTTGGCAAGGTTGCGCTCTACCAACTGAGCTACGTCCGCCTGTCGTTTCGGACCCCTCTCGCGGCCCGGCGACGTGTTGAACTCTAGCGGATTCCGGGGCCAGCACAAAAACGCGTTTGTGCAGCGTGCTGCGCTTCCCCTGCTCAGCGAGGTCACAGGGCCGCCCGACGGGACATCCCCCGGCCACCCGCAGGACACCCGCCCTAGACTCGACGACGTGCTCGACCTCCCTCCTCTCGCCCGCTTCGGTGACCGTGTCGCCACCGGGCTCCTCGACGTCACCGACGATCCCGAAGCCCTGGAGTCCAGCGGCTTCTGGGCCGTCTGCGCCGACTTCGAGGGCCGTCTGACCTGCGCCCGCTTCGCGGAGGTCCGGACGACGGACGTGCCCGTCCCCGTGCCCGGCGCATGGCGCGGGCCCGCTGCCGGTGACTGGACGTCCTCGCTCGACCGCGCCGCGTACACGGCCGGGGTGCGGCGGATCCGCGAGCACATCGCGGCGGGCGAGGTCTACCAGGCGAACCTGTGCCGGGTGCTGTCCGCGCCCGTCCCGCCCGGCGCCGACGTGGACGCACTCACCGCGCTGCTGGCCCGCGGCAACCCGGCACCGTACGCAGGAACGATCCGCCTGCCCGGGCACGGTGTGGAGATCGCCACCGCGTCCCCCGAGCTGTTCCTGCGGCGCGACGGCCGGACCGTGGAGTCCGGCCCGATCAAGGGCACCGGCCGCACCGAGGCGGACCTGCTGGAGAAGGACTACGCCGAGAACGTGATGATCGTGGACCTCGTCCGCAACGACATCGGGCGGGTGTGCGCCACGGGCAGTGTCACGGTGCCCGACCTGTGTGCCGTCGAGAAGCACCCCGGCCTGGTCCACCTCGTGTCGACGGTCCGCGGCGAGCTGGGGGAGGGGGCCGGCTGGGCCGAGCTGCTCGGCGCGGCCTTCCCGCCCGGCTCGGTCACGGGCGCGCCCAAGTCCAGCGCGCTGCGGATCATCGACGCGCTGGAGACGGCGCCCAGGGGGCCGTACTGCGGCGGCATCGGCTGGGTCGACGCCGACCGGGAGGTCGGAGAGCTGGCCGTCGGCATCCGTACCTTCTGGATCGACCGGGCCGACGGCGTGCTGCGCTTCGGCACCGGCGCCGGCATCACCTGGGGCTCCGACCCCGAGGGGGAGTGGCGGGAGACCGAGCTGAAGGCGTCCCGGCTGCTCGCGATAGCGTCGGGAGTGTATGAGGTGAGTGGAGAGGACCTGACGTGAAGATCTGGCTCGACGGCGGTCTGCAGGACACCGAGTCCGCCCGCGTCTCCGTCTTCGACCACGGGCTGACCGTGGGCGACGGCATCTTCGAGACGGTGAAGGCCGTGGACGGCCGGCTGTTCGCGCTCACCCGGCACCTCGACCGGCTGACCCGGTCCGCGCGCGGCCTCGGCCTGCCGGACCCGGACCACGACGAGGTGCGCCGCGCCTGCGCCGCCGTCCTCGACGCCGACCCCGTGCCGCTCGGCCGCCTCCGCATCACCTACACCGCAGGCCACGGCCCCCTCGGTTCCGACCGCGGCGAGCACGGCCCGACCCTGGTCGTCGCCCTCGCCGAGACCACCCGCCGCCCCGACTCCACCGCCGTGATCACGGTGCCCTGGACCCGCAACGAGCGCGGCGCGCTCACCGGCCTGAAGACCACCTCGTACGCCGAGAACGTCGTCGCCCTCGCCCGAGCTCGTGAACAGGGCGCGTCCGAGGCCCTGTTCGGCAACACGGTGGGGCAGCTGTGCGAGGGCACCGGGTCGAACGTCTTCGTCGTCCTCGGCGGCGAGATCCACACGCCGCCGCTCGCCTCGGGCTGCCTCGCGGGCATCACCCGCGCGCTGACGGTCGAATGGACCGGCGCCAGGGAGACCGACCTGCCGCTGGACGTCCTGGAGCGGGCCGACGAGATCTTCCTGACGTCCACCCTGCGGGACGTACAGGCCGTGCACCGCGTCGACGGCCGTGAGCTGCCCGGCGCGCCGGGCCCGGTGACCGCCAAGGCCATGCGGATCTTCGGCGAGCGGGCCGGGAACGACCTCGACCCCTGAAAGGCCCGGACATCCGGCTGACCAGGGCCGTGGTTGCGGGTAGAACACCCCTGATGACCACGACCCTGCGGCCGATCGAGCCGCTTCAGCAGAATGCCGACGGGACGCGCTCGCGCCGCTTCCAGGTGTGTGTGAACAGCCGTCCCGTGGGGGCGATACACCTCGGCACGCACCCCGTCTTCGGCACCGGGGTGGCCCGGATCACGAAGCTGCACATCGACGAACCGGACCGCAGGCGGGGCCGGGGCACGGTCGCCGCACTCGCCGCGGAGGAGGTGGTGCGCGGCTGGGGGTGCCGCCGCGTCGAGGCGACGGTCCCCGCGGCATCCGAGGGTGGACTCCGGCTCGCCACGGCGCTCGGCTACGTCGTCCGCAACCGCGGCATGGAGAAGCGGCTCGGCGACACCCCGCCCGACCTGCCGGAGGGCAGTCGCGCCCGGCCCATGACCGAGGCGGAGTTCGGGCCCTGGCTGGAGAAAGGCATGGAGGACTACGCGCGCAGCTGGATCGAACGGGGCGTCCCGGAGGCCGAGGCCCGGGCCAAGTCGGAGCGCGACCACGCCACCCTGCTGCCCGAGGGCCTCACCACCCCCGGCATGCTCATCAGCGTCGTCGAGCACCTGGGAACACCGGTGGGCACCCTGTGGCTGGCGGTGCGCGAGAGCAGCGCGTTCGTCTTCGACGTCGAAGCCGACGCCGCCCACCGGGGGAAGGGCCACGGCCGCACGCTGATGCTGCTCGCCGAGGCCCAGACGATCGCCGAGGGCAGGCGGACCCTCGGCCTCAACGTCTTCGCCGGCAACGCCCCGGCCGAACGGCTCTACGCCTCCCTCGGCTACGAGACCGAGCAGTACGCCATGTACAAGCCGCTGCTGTAGATGCCCGGGAGCCGGGCGAGGGCGGTCAGTGCTCCTGCCCGGCCAGCAGCCGGTCCGCGATCTCCTCGACGCGCTCGCACAGACCCTCCTGGCTCTTGCCGCCGTCGAGCCGCTCACCGCCGATGACGTATGTCGGGGTGCCGGTCACGCCGATCGCCTTGCCCTCGGCCTGGTCGGCGTCCACGATCAGGATGTGCCGGCCGTCGACCAGCGCGGTGTCGAACTCCTCGGCGTCCAGGTCCAGTTCGCGGGCCACCTCGACCAGGAAGGGTTCCCCCTTACGGGACAGCTCCTCCACCCGCCCCAGCAGGGCTTCCGCGTACGGCCATCCGCGGCCCTGCGCCCACGCCTCCTCCGCGGCCTGGGCGGCGGCGAAGGCGTGCTTGTTCTTCTCCAGCGGGAAGTGCCGCAGCCGCAGCTCCAGACGGTCGCCGTAGCGGGCGCGCAGGGCATGGAGATCGTCCAGCGCGGTGCGGCAGTCCGGGCACTGGAGGTCGCACCAGACCTCGAGGACGGGGGCGGTGGAACGGTCGGAGGAGGAGTCGCTCATGCCGACAGTCTCCCAGCAGTGCGGACCGGGGGCGCAGCCCGCACCGGCACCTGCGGAGGAGGTGACCCGGAGATGTCCCTGATGTCGGGCCGTGGCATGGCCCCCCGGGGTACGGCGGGTGCAGGATGGAAGGGACGAAGTGCCCCGACCCGACCCCGCCACGCCTGGAGGACCGGATGATTGCCGAGACCGTATGCTCCGCCGTGTCCGCGGCAGGCCTGGGCATTGCGATCGTCACGGCGTACCGCAAGCGCTACCTCGCGGCGGTGCGTGTCGCGGCCTACTCCCTCGTTCCGATCGGCCTGGTGATGACGGGAGTCGTCGAGTGGCTGGCCGACACCGCGTTCAGCCCGACGGCCTGGGCCGGCTTCGGGGTGCTCGGCCTCGCCTGGGTGCTCTTCATGACCACACGGGCCGTGGAGCGCCGCCGCGGCGGCGGCACCCGCAAGGAGCGCCGGGCCGCGGCCCGCGAGGCCGGCCGGTCCGATGCGGTGGCCCCCGCCGCCGCGGCGCCCTCCCTGGGCCAGGGCACCCGCCCGGCGACCCGGCCCGCGCCGGCGTCCCGCGGCGACGACGACTTCAGCGACATCGAGGCCATCCTCAAGAAGCACGGCATATGACGAGGCACACCGCCCGGGGCTGAATCGTCACAGTGCGTCCGCGGGCGCGCGGAAGTGATCACAACCCGACCCGGACCTCACGGAATCGTCCCACTCCCGCACGGAACGAGGGCGCTGATCGCGTCAGGCGGGGCGACTGCGTCATCATCGCCGCGAGATGCTCGACACGACGAAACAGAGCGACCCCGCACCGCCGCAGGACGAGCCACGTCCCCGGCGGGACGAGCCGCGTGGTTGCCTCTTCGCCCTATCCCAGCCACCGTTGATGATCTTCCTGGCGGTGATCGGGAGCCTGCTGCTCATGGCCTCGTTGCACGATCTGCTGTTGCTGTGAGCCGTACCCGCGGTACCCGGCGCCATCCGCCGGGGCCGCGTCGGCATCGACGTCCTGTGGGACGCCGCGACCCGGCGACGGCGTCAGCCCGCCGCCTCCTTGCGGCGCGCCCGGTACGCGGCCACGTGCAGCCGGTTTCCGCAGGTGCGGCTGTCGCAGTAGCGCCGTGAGCGGTTGCGGGACAGGTCGACGAAGGCGCGCCGGCAGTCGGGCGCCTCGCAGCGCCGCAGCCGCTCCTGCTCGCCCGCGACCACGAAGAACGCCAGCGCCATGCCGCAGTCGGCGGCCAGATGGTCGGCGACGGAGGCGCCGGGCGCGAAGTAGTGCACATGCCAGTCGTAGCCGTCGTGGTCCGTGAGCCGGGGCGTGGTGCCGGCGGCCGCGACCAGTTCGTTGATCTGGCCGGCCGCGGCCCGGGCGTCCGGGGCGGCGAAGACGGCGGCGAAGCGCTCGCGGATCTTGCGCACCGCGGAGAGGTCGAACTCCGAGAGCACCCCGACATCGCTGATCTCGTGGTTCCGCACGAAGTCCATGAGGGTCGCCACGTCCGGCAGCCCGTCCGACGCCGTGTCGTCCTCCGGTGCGGTGTTCACCAGATCGACCACGGTGTCGAGGGCGCACCGGGTGTCGTGGGTGATCAGCACGATTTGCTCCCTGGCCTGAGGATCGGGCGGGCGCCCGCCGATGCTGGCCGATGGTAACGGCTCCACCACCGCCGGACCGCCCTCATGCCCGCACATGGCTTCGAATACAACGCCGCCGGGCCCGCCAGGGTTCCCGCGCCGCGGCAGCGGGGGAGGGGCTCAGGACGCGAACCGGCGCCGTACCGCGTTGAGCCGCGGTAACGGCGCCGGTGTCATCCCATGTGCGGTTGTCCGGGCCCGAGCCGTCTCCCCGAGTCGACGGCGCCGGGCGGCTTTGTGGGGGCCTCGCCCTAGCTTTCCGCCAGGATGTGCGAGAGCTCCTGGTCGAGGTCGAAGTGCCGGTGTTCCGTGCCGGGCGGCACGGCGGCGTCGGTCCGCTTCAGGAAGGACTCCAGGGCCCGCGCCGGGGCCTCGAGCAGGGCCTCGCCCTCCGGCGAGCTCAGGGCGATGCACACGACGCCCTGACCGTGACTGCGCGACGGCCAGACGCGGACGTCGCCGGTGCCCGTAGGACGGTGAAGCCCCTCGGCGAGGAGGTCGCGGGCGAACACCCACTCGACGGTTTCCTCGGCTCCGGTGTGGAAGGTGGCGTGCACGGCGTAGGGGTCGGCCGTGTCGTACCGCAGGCCTGCGGGGACAGGCAGGGAGGACTCGCTCGACACAACGAGGCGCAGGTGCAGCTCGCAGCTGACCGTGGTGTTCATAAGCGCCAGGGCCTTTCGCTCAGTGTGCGCTCGGGGATTCGCACGTCGGCGAAATCGACATGCCACCTACGGTGCCGTTGTAAACCCCTCTGAGTGTTTTGCGTGCCTTTACGTAACTCTTCCGGCCGAGAGATCGTTCGCGTCGCGCGTCCATTCCGGTGACTGGTTTCGCTCGGGTAGTGTTTCCCCGTATGAATACGGGGAGTAACGAGCCGGGCGAGGTGGCCGTGGCGTCGGACGAGACGGGGACGGGCGAGGTGCACGGCGAGCAGGACCGCGGGCTCGGCTCGCGGGCGCCGGAATTCATCAAGGCCCGTCGGGCGCTGCACGTGAGCTGGCAGGTCGGCGTTTTCATCATCGGGCTCGCGGTGGTCGTGGCCGGCATCATCATGCTGCCCCTTCCCGGGCCGGGCTGGGTCGTGATCTTCGGCGGCATGGCGATCTGGGCGACGGAGTTCGTCTGGGCCCAGCTGGTGCTCCGCTGGACCAAGCGGAAGGTCACCGAGGCGGCCCAGCGTGCCCTCGATCCCGCGGTGCGGCGCCGCAACATCATCCTGACGTCGATCGGGCTGGTGATCGTGGGCGTGCTGGTCGGCTTCTACCTGTGGAAGTTCGGCATCACGATGCCGTGGAAGATCGAGGACCAGTGAGCGTCACAGGTACCCCCTGACATGGGGTAATGTTCTTCCTGCGTCCGGGCGATTAGCTCAGTGGGAGAGCGCTTCGTTCACACCGAAGAGGTCACTGGTTCGAACCCAGTATCGCCCACCCGGACCAGTGGCCCACCTGCGATTGCGCAGGTGGGCCACCGTCGTTGTGCGTGCCAGGACACCGCGCGCCGGGCTCCGTCCAGGCCGGGGCTTGGAGGTGTCCGTCGTTGGTCTTCCGCCGGGCGCTCGCGCCCGTCCCGGTAACGCACAGTTCCGGCCGACGAGGGCTGCCGCGCCCCCTGTCGAGCGGACCGTGCCGGGAGCCTGCGGGAGGGGCCGCATCGGACCGGCAGGTGGCGGGACCGTGCGGGGGAGCCGGGCGTCAAGGGGTGCCCCGTGGGCCGATCAGGCGGAGGCCGGGATCCGCCGGCCGGGCCGGCCGGGACCCTGGGAACGCCGCCCCTGCTCCGGGACCCGTTCGCGCCGCCGCCCCACCCGCGACGCCCCCGCTCCGACGCCACCTGGCTGAAACGAACCCCCGCCCCCGCAGCCCCTCCCGCCACCTCCACCGTCGACTTCCGGTCGCGCCCGGAATCGGCCCGGCTCGCCCCTCCTCGTCCGGCGCCTCGCCCACCCGGCCGCCACCAGCGACATCGCCGGACCCCGCCCCGGGACCCACCTCCCCGGCCCGCTGCGTCACCCACCGCTTCGGTAAGAAAATCTTGTCCGAATCATTGACGCACTCTCAGCCCCTCCGTAGCTTGTGCCAGCAAGCGCTTACTTGAAACGATTCATGCGAGCGGGACGACGTGCGGGGAGGTCCAACCGTGGTGAACGGCAGGAATGTTGAGAGACGTACGATCCTGAAGGCGGCCGGAGCCACGGCAGCCACGCTGGGGCTGGCCGCGACGACCGGGTGCGGCGGTGACGGAGGGACCGCCGCGGACGGGACGGTGACGATCCGTTATGCGTGGTGGGGTGCGGAGGACCGCGCCGAGAGAATCAACAAGACGATCGAGCTCTTCCACAAGAAGTACCCGAAGATCAAGGTGAAAACGGACTTCCAGCCTTATCTCGACTTCTGGAAGAAGTTCAACACCCAGGCCTCCGGCGGGAATCCGCCGGACGTGTTCCAGAATGCGATCGGCTTCCTCCGGAAATACGACGCGAAGAACGTCCTGCTCGATCTCAGCGAGCAGGCCGAGGCCGGCAGCCTCCGGATGGAGGGATTCCGCGCGGGCCTCGAGAAGTTCGGCGAGATCGACGGCAAGCTCCTCGGCGTCCCGGTCGGTTCCAACTCGATGGCGCTCGTCATCGACAAGCCCGTCTACACGCGCGCCGGCGTCAAGCCGGAGCAGGGCTGGACGTGGGACGACTTCGACGCGGCGATGAAGAAGATCCGCGACAAGACGGGCCGTGCCGGTGACAGCGGCATGTACGGCACGATGTACCTCTACGACCTCTACCTGCGCCAGAACGGCAAGGCGTTCTTCACCGAGGACGGACTCGGCTTCACCGAGGCGGACCTGACGGACTGGTGGACGAAGGCCAGGAAGGGCGTCGAGGACGGTCTCTTCTCCGACCCCAAGAAGGTCGCCCAGATCAAGCCCAAGTCGGCGCTCGCCGCGGAGCTCTCCGGCGGCGAGTTCACCTGGGACAACTTCACCGTCCGCTACACCTCCGAGGGCAAGAGCGAGTACGGCCTGGCCCCGATCCCGACGACGGACGGCAAGAAGACCGGCCAGTACCTCGGCTCCCTCATGCTGAGCGCCTCCAAGCGCACCCAGCACCCCAAGGAAGTCGCGCAGTTCATCGACTTCATGGTGCACGACCCCGAGGTCGCCAAGATCATGGGCTACGACCGGGGTGTGCCCGCGACGCAGGCCCAGTTCGACGCGTACAAGCCGACCGACCCGGTCAACCAGGCGATCGCCGCCTACGAGCAGTCCCTCGTCACGTCCGGCGTCCTCGAGCCCATCACCCCGCACCCGAACGGCGCGGACATCTGCGAGTCGGCGTTCCTGCGCATCGCCGAGGAGATGGGCCTGGGCAAGAGGTCCGTGGCGGAAGCCGTCAAGCAGTTCTTCACCGAGTCGAAGACGGCTCTCGGCACCTGATGGGAACCACCGTGACACACGCCCCTGCGATGGAGGGCCTGTCCCAGGACTCCGAGCCGCGGCACGGTCCGGTGCAGCCCGAGCGCCCCGCCGCCCTCAAGCGGCGACGGCGCCGGGAGAACCTGGCCGGCTATCTCTTCATGTCCCCGTGGATCGCCGGGTTCCTGCTGCTCACGGCGGGCCCGATGATCGCCTCGCTCTACTTCGCCTTCACCGACTACAACCTGTTCGACGCGCCCAAGTGGATCGGTCTCGACAACTTCTCCGAGATGTTCGGCGATCCGCGCTGGCGCCACTCGGTGCAGGTGACGCTCTGGTACGTCGCCGTCGGTACGCCGCTCAAGCTGATCGCCGCCCTCGGCGTGGCACTGCTGCTCGCCCAGAGCCGGCGCGGGCAGGCCTTCTACCGGGCCGCCTTCTACGCTCCCTCGCTCATCGGCGCGAGCGTCTCCGTTGCGATCGTCTGGAAGGCGATCTTCTCGGACGACGCGATCGTCGACCGTACGCAGAAGATCCTCGGTATCGACGTCGGCGGCTGGACCGGCGACCCGGACATGATCATCTACAGCCTGGTGGCGCTCACCGTCTGGCAGTTCGGCGCCCCCATGGTCATCTTCCTGGCCGGTCTCAAGCAGGTCCCGCGCGAGCTGTACGAGGCGGCCGAGGTCGACGGGGCGGGCAAGCTGCGGCGCTTTTGGAACATCACGCTGCCGATGATCTCCCCGGTCCTCTTCTTCAACGTCCTGCTGGAGACGATCCACTCGTTCCAGATCTTCAGCTCGGCGTACATCGTCGGCGGCGGTGCCGGAGGCAATGCCTGCGGTCCGGCCGACGGCTCGATGGTCTACACCTGCTACCTCTACGTCCAGGGCTTCGAGAACAGCCGCATGGGTCTGGCCTCCGCGATGGCCTGGCTCCTGCTGATCGCGGTCGCCCTGGTGACGGCGGTGCTGTTCTGGTCCCAGAAGCGCTGGGTGCACTACGAGGAGGGCGCCCGATGAGCGCGCAGGCCACCACCGACAGCACGTCGCCCGGCCCCGGGGCGCTGCGGCACAAGCTGCCCGGCTCCCTCGCCTGGCACATCGGGTCCCTGCTGATCCTCGCGGTGATCCTCTACCCGGTGATCTGGGTCGTCGGCGGGTCCTTCAAGAAGAGCGAGGACATCGTCGGCAGCCTGGACCTCTTCCCGGGCGACCCGGTCATCGCCAACTACACGAGCCTCACCGACGGCATCGCCGACATCTCCATCTCCACGTTCTTCTTCAACTCGCTCTTCCTCGCGGTCGGTTCCGTCATCGGCATCCTGGTGTCCTGCTCGCTGACGGCCTATGCCTTCGCCAGGATCAGGTTCGCCGGGCGCAATCTGCTCTTCGCGCTGATGATCGGCACGCTCCTGCTGCCGTACCACGTGCTGCTGATCCCGCAGTACGTGCTGTTCCGCAACATGGAGCTGATCAACACCTACACGCCGCTGCTGCTCGGGAAGTACCTGGCCACCGAGGCGTTCTTCGTCTTCCTGATGGTGCAGTTCATGCGCAACATGCCCAAGGAACTGGACGAGGCGGCCCGGCTCGACGGCTGCGGGCACTTCCGGATCTACTGGTCCATTGTGCTGCCGCTGAGCCGGCCGGCCCTGATCACCAGCGCGATCTTCACCTTCATCAACTCCTGGAACGACTTCATGGGCCCGCTGATCTACCTCAACGAGCCCGACAAGTACACGGTCTCGCTGGGTCTGAAGATGTTCGTCGACCAGGAGGGACTGGCCAACTACGGCGGCATGATCGCCATGTCACTGGTCGCGCTGCTGCCGGTGCTCGCCTTCTTCCTGGCCTTCCAGCGCTATCTGATCGACGGCATGGCCACATCGGGTTTGAAGGGCTGAGGCGGCATGGCCGGGACACGGGTGAAGGTACGGGGCGAGTCGGTGCTCGCCCATGGGGCGTCCCCTGCTCGAGCGGAGTCGAGAGCGTGGGGAAGGTTCGCGGTGTTCGCCGAGTGTCTGCTGACCGGTGTGTGGATCGCGGTGGCCTCGCTGGGAGTCGTCACCTACCCCGCCGCGTTCGCCGCCGGGGCACGGCATCTGCGGCGCAGTACCGCCCATGAGGGCGGTGGCCGGCGGGAGTTCGTCGCCGACTTCCGCACCGCCCTGCGCGGCGGGTGGCTCGCCGGGGTCGCCGGGTGGGCGGCGGTGGCAGCGGTCTGGGTGGATGTGCAGGCGGCCCGGGCGGGGATACCCGGTGGGCCGCTCGTCGGGGCCGTCGGCGTGGTCGCGCTCATCGGGCTCGTCGTGGCAGGGCTGCGTGCGGCGGCGGTCTGGGAGCCGGGCGCACGCTGGCGGACGCTCCTCGCGCACGCCGGGCGCCGCACGGTGCTCGACCCGGCCGGGTCCTTCCTGATCGTCGGCGGGCTGGCCGTGGTGGCCGTGTCCGCCTGGTTCGCCGCACCGCTGGCGCTCCCCGTCCTCGGGGCCGTGGCGGCGGCGGCCGTCGCCGTGGAGGAGCGGTACCGGCACCGCTGAACGGCGGTCCCCCCCCTGTTCCGGGTCGGCGCTCCGGCGCCGCACCTCTCTCTGTCATGCCCCTGACCAGCGTATGGATTCGCTTTCCGCACGGACCTTCCCGCACGGACAAGGAAAGGCAGCATCGCCATGTCTCCCATCCCCCGCAGGTCCCTCCTCAAGGCGGCCGCCGTCACCGGAGCCGCCGCCCAGGTCAGCTGGGCGCTGGGCGCGCAGGACGCCCAGGCCGCGCCCGGAGCCGGGGCGGCCGACGCCGACCCGGTGACCCTGGACTGGCTGGAGGACGGCGGCCTCGGCGCCGCACCCGGCTCCACCGTCGGTGTGCCCTGGCCCAAGGGCGCGTACCAGAAGGACCAGACCTTCGCGCTCACGGACGCAGGCGGCAAGGCCGTGCCCGTGCAGTCCTGGCCGATCGCCTACTGGCCCGACGGCTCCCTCAAGTGGACCGCCCACGCGGTCGCCTCGGGCGACGGCAAGCTCACCCTCGCCGCCGGGACGCCCGCCGCCCCGGAGAAGAAGGTCACCGTGCAGAAGCGCGGCGGTGCCATCGACATCTCGACCGGCGTCATCACCGCGAGGATCGGCACGTCCGGCTCCACGCTCGTCAAGTCCGTCACCCGGGGCTCCACGGAGATCGCGAAGAACGGCCGGCTCGTGCTGATCCGCCAGCCCGAGATCGAGGACGAGGACCAGGGCGCGGTCAGGACCGAGCGCTTCGACGGCGCGATCTCCAAGGTCGAGGTCGAGCAGGCGGGCCCGGTCCGCGCGGTCGTCCGCATCGACGGCAAGCACCGCAAGGGCGGCCGCAGTTGGCTGCCCTTCTCGATCAGGCTCTACTTCTACGCGGGCGCCCACTCCTTCCGCATGGTGCACACCATCACCTACGACGGCAGACAGGAGCCGGGCAAGGCCGGTGGCGACTTCATCCGCGGCCTCGGCGTCCGTTTCACCGTGCCCCTGCGGGACGAGTCGTACGACCGTCACATCCGCATCGGCGGCGACGGCGCCGGGCTGCTGCGCGAGGCCGTCAAGGGCATCACCGGACTGCGCCGGGACCCCGGAGCGGCCGTGCAGGCGGCCCAGTTCGAGGGCAGGAAGCTGCCCGACCCCGCCACCTGGGACCAGCGGGTGACGACCCGGCTGCAGTACATCCCCGAGTGGGGCGACTACACCCTCTCGCAGCTGTCCGCCGACGGCTTCACGCTGCGCAAGCGCACCAAGAAGGGGCACGGCTGGGTCGCCGCGGGCGGTGGCCGGCGCGCCTCCGGCTTCGGGTACGTCGGCGGGGCGAGCGGTGGGTTCTCCTTCGGACTGCGCGACTTCTGGGAGAAGTTCCCCGCCCAGCTCGACATCCGGGACGCCCACACCGACGAGGCCGAGGTGACCCTCTGGCTCTGGTCGCCCGAGGCACAGCCGATGGACATGCGCTTCTACCACGACGGCATGGGCCAGGACACCTTCCCGGAGCAGCTCGAAGGCCTCAACATCACCTACGAGGACTACGAGCCGGAGTTCGGCACCCCGTACGGCATCGCCCGCACCTCCGAACTCCTCTTCTGGGCCAACGAGACGACCCCGAGCCCCGACCGGTTCGCCGAGCAGGTCGAGGCCGTCCGCGTGCTGCCGCAGCTGGCCGCTCCGCCCAGGCAGCTCATCAAGGCCAAGGTCTTCGGCCCGGGCCTGTACTCCGAGCCCGACCGCTCCACCCCGGCGAAGGCGAAGATCGAGGATCACCTCGACTTCCTCTTCACCTACTACAAGGACCAGGTGGAGCAGCGCCGCTGGTACGGCTTCTGGGACTACGGCGACATCATGCACACCTACGACACGTTCCGGCACCAGTGGCGGTACGACATCGGCGGCTACGCCTGGGACAACTCCGAGCTGTCGCCGGACCTGTGGCTCTGGTTCGCCTATCTGCGCTCCGGCCGCTCCGACATCTTCCGCTTCGCCGAGGCGATGACCCGGCACACCGGCGAGGTCGACGTCTACCACCTGGGCACATGGGCGGGCCTCGGCACCCGCCACGGTGTGCAGCACTTCGCCGACAGCGCCAAGCAGCAGCGCATCGCCAACACCACCTACCGGCGCTACTACTACTTCCTCACGGCGGACGAACGCGTCGGCGACCTCATGCACGCCAACGTCGACTCCGACGAGACGTTCCTCGCCCTCGACCCGCTCCGCAAGATCCGCACCGAGCCGTACACCCCGGACCGGCACGCCCTGTCGATCGGCTTCGGCACGGACTGGAGCGGCCTGGTGTCGGCCTGGCTGACGGAGTGGGAGCGCAAGGGCCCCAAGTGGGAGAAGGCCAGGGCCCGCGTGCTGTCCACGATGGAGACCATCGCCGCCCAGCCCAACGGCTTCGTCCAGGGCAGCGGCCTGTACGACCTCGACACCGGCAAGTTCGCCGTCGCCGGGGCGCCCAAGGTGGAGGTCTCGCACCTGTCGGCCGTCTTCGGCCTCAACGAGCTGTGCGCCGAGCTCATCGACCTGGTCGACATGCCGAAGTTCAACGAGGCGTACTTCGACTACTGCCGCTACTTCAACGCCACCAAGGCCGAACAGGCGGCACGCTACGGCTCCAACTTCGGCAACCTGCTGCTCTTCCAGGGCCACTCGCGCCTCGACGCGTACGCGGCCGTCAAGACCGGCGACGAGAAGCTCGCCAAGCGGGCCTGGGAGAAGTTCTACAACTCCGACGGCTACAAGGAGTCCGCGCCCTGGAAGACGGAGAAGCTGAGCGGGCCGGTGGCGCTCGTGGCGGGCAGCGAGGCCACCTGGGTGTCCACGAACGACACCGCGCTGTACGGCCTCGCCGCCATCGAGAACCTGGCGCTGCTCGGCGGCAGGTTGCCGTAGCGGGAAGCCGAACGGGCGGTTCCCGTGGCGACGCCTCGGCGGGAACCGCTCGTCCTAGTCGATGATCTGGTTGAAGAACAGGACGGCCGGGGCCACGACCCCGCCGCCGACGCTCACCGCGACCGGCCACATGCTGCCGGCCAGCGCCGCCAGAACCGTGGCACCGACGCCGACCAGGGCTGCCAGCAGGAAGACGATCGCGGTGCGCTGGCTGAGGAGCGGTCCGTCCCCGCCGGGCCGCCGGCGGTTGGCCTGTGCCACCCCGGTGCCCCTATCCGACGCCGTGAACGGGTTCGTACTCCCGGTGTCGGCCGGGGAGGTTGCCGGCCGCCCGGCCCGGGCCGGCGTCGTGCCCGTCCGGGCCCGGCACGTCCCATGGGTCCTGCGCGGGACGCAGGAGTTCGAAGCGGACACCGCCGCCGTCACCACTCGTCCTGACCCCGTACACGGCGGGTTCGGGCAGGCTGTTGTAGTGGAAGGGGGTCGAGAAGTAGTAGGCGCCGGTGTCCGGGACGGTGATGAGGTCGCCCGGTTCCAGGAGCGGCAGCGCACGGTCACGCGCGAGCAGGTCCCCGGCGAAGCAGGCGGGTCCCGCGATGTCCTGGCGGACCTGCCCGCCCCGCTTGGCCCTGCCGTTCCCGTCGTGCGCCTCGATCCGCAGCGGCCAGGCGTCGGGGGTGAAGACCGTCCGGGTGGCCACCTGCACACCGGCGTGGGTGACCGCGATCGGCCGGCCGCCCATGCTCTTGGTGTACTCGACGTACGCGGCGGTGAACCCGTTCTTGGCGAGGACGGACCGCCCGAACTCGGTGACGATCTCGTACCCGCCGGAGAACAGGGCGGGAGCCTGGGCGCGCACCTGCCGGACGTACATCTCGAAGGTCGGAGTGGTCTCGTCGTCGGCGAAGTTGACGGGCAGTCCGCCGCCGATGTCGATGCCGACGACCTGGCGCCGCCCGAGCGAGGCGTTGACCTCCTCGGCGAACGCCACGGCCTGCCCGACCCCGCCGGCCATGAGGTCGAGCGGGCAGCCCTGCGAACCGGCGTGCGTGTGCACCCAGGTCAGCCACGGGTGATCGTGGTAGGCGCGCAGCAGCCGCTGCCGGCTCCCCGGGTCCGCCAGGGGGACGCCGAACTTCGAGGTGCTCGTCGCCGTGCTCATCGCGGCGATGCTGCCGCCACCGAGCTGGGAGTTGACGCGCACCCCGATCCGCGAGACCGGGAGGCGGCCGCCCAGCACCCCATCGATCCTCTCCAGTTCCTGGTAGTTGTCCGCGTTGACGGCCACACCCAGGTCGAGGGCGTGCCGCAGCTCGGCCTCCGTCTTGGCGGGGGAGTCGAAGACGATCCGGTCCGGCGCGAATCCCGCTGCCAGCGCGCGGGCCAGCTCACCCGCGGTGGCCACCTCGCACCCCATGCCGAGCCGCCGCAGCTCCGCCAGCACCGGCACCAGGCAGTTCGCCTTGGCGGCGAACGCGTGCAGCACACGCGGTGCGGAGGGGAAGGCGCGGTGCAGACGGGCGACGGTCGCGGCGACGCCGTCGAAGTCGACGAAGGCGGCCAGCTGGGACCGCCCGGCGTCCAGCAGTCCCTGCCGTACCGCTTCCTGGAGGATCCGTGTCCGCCGCTCGGCGGCGGGGGTCAGTCCGGTCATGGTGAGCCTTCCGGTGTCGTGGGCGAGGCGCCCGGGGCCGCCCCGGGTGGAACACCAGGCTGAGGCCCGCACCGGGACGGCGTCTTCGTCGAGTCGTCAAAGACCCACGCCTCACATACGGCAGTCGGGAGCAACAACTCCTCGTCCTGACCGAGGCGTTGGGCGATACGACAAAAGGGAGGCCCTGCGATGGTGGCCCCGGCCGAACGGTGGCCGGCCCGCCCCCGCTCGTCTCTCGGTGCCGGACGCTCAGGGGCGTGCGCGGTCGGCCTCTCCGCCCAAGCGCAGCTGCACCTGGGCGAGCAGCCGGGCATCGGGGCTCTCCAGGTCCAGCCCCGACACCTGCCTGATCCGGCGCAGCCGGTAGCGCAGACTGTTGGCGTGCACGCCCAGCGCACGCGAGGCGGCGGACACGTCACCGAAGTGGTCGAGGTAGGCGCGCAGGGTCTCCACCAGGCAACTGCCGCCGTGATCGGCGTCGAACTCCCTCAGCCGGGCCACCGAGGTCCGCGGTGGCAGTGTCACCGCGCGCAGCGCCTCGACGACCTGGAGGATGCCCACGGTGTCCGCGACGTCCTCGCTCCGCGCGACGGCGTGCGGTCCGTCGGCCGCGAGGAGCGCCTGGAGGGCCCGCTCGGCCGACCGGCGTGATGCGGGCGCCCCCGCCAGGCCGGGGGCCACGTCGCCGAGCCCGGCCTTCACCGACGAGCCGGTCGTCGCCGACAGCTGATCGGCCAGTGCGCTCCCCAGCCGCCTCACCTGGCCGTCGGCCCGCCGGGCGTCGCGCTCCAGCCCACTGACCAGCACCCAGGCCCCGCCGCCCGCCGGGACCACCACGACGCGGTGGCCCAGGGCCGCGCAGTGCAGGGTCAGCAGGCCGTACAGCCCCGACGGACCGTCGTCCGCGGGGTGGCCTGAGCCGATGCCCACCGCCAGGACGGCACAGGGTTCCCGGGGCGGCAGCGAGGCCCGCTCCGCGAGTACCTCGACGGACCCACGGTCCTCCAGCAGCGCCCGGGCCGCATCCTCCACCAGCCGGCCGTCCGAGCTGTGGGTGCGGTGGTGGAGCAGGTGGGCGGCGGCGGTCCGGGCCGCCGCGCGCAACGTCTCCGCGGCGTTCGGCGCCAGCGGGCGGCCGGCCACCGCCGCCACCCAGATGGACCCGAGCGCCTCTCCGCCCGCCCGCACGGCGCCCACCAGACGCTCCGGGTCCTGCCCGTGGGCGGGCCGGTGCAGCACATCGCCCGCACCCCACAGCGCCTGGAAGAACCCCGCCTCCCGCATGGCCGTTACCCGCCAGGGCGGCACCCGGCGGCCGAGGATGGTCAGCCGGCGCATCTCGTCCACGTTCTCCTCGGTGGACGAGTACGCCAGCACCCGGGACTCCGTGTCCTCGATCGTCACCGAGCCTCCCACCAGGGCGGCCACCGCATCGGCGAGTGAGTCCAGATCGCCCAGGGGCACGCCGCTGGTGGCGGGCATCGGGGGAGCACCCGCCGCGGCCAGCCCGGCCCTCAGGACCCCCACGAGCTGTGCCCAGGTGCACCAGGCGGTGCGGAAGAGCACCGCGGTGCCGCTCTCCTCGGCGGCCGACTGTAACGCCTTCGCGGTGGGCTCAGGCCGTCCCGGGCCGAACACCACACCCGCCGCACCGGACTCACCGGCCCGGCGCACGACGTCGACCGCATGCGCCGAGCCAGGGTCGACGCCGACCGCGAGCAGTAACTCCCGCGGTCTCATGACCGGTTCCAGGGCGTCCAGCACATGCACACCGGTGACCTGTGTCCGCAGCCCCTCCGGGGCCGTGTGCAACTCCACGGCTCCCGCCCCCACCACCGAGAGCAGGCGCTCCAGTGTCCCTTCGTCCCCGGCGCCCGCGCCCCGGCCTGACGATTCCCCCAGGTCCGACATGATGCCCCCGCCTCCGCCCGAGCGTGCCGCTGTCGCGGCGGCCGATCGGAGAACATATGACATCACGGGACTTGTCCGCAGTCGAGACGGCCTCGACACACCCGGGGCCTGTCGTTCGGATCACGCCGCAGACGCGGGGGCTAGTTCATCCTCCCCAGGACCTCCCGCACCCGCCGGACGTCCCGGATTCGCTGCTCGTAGGTCGCCCCGAGGGCGAGCAGCAGGAGTCCGGCGAGGGCGGGAGGCGCCCAGCGGGGGAGCGCCCCCGTCACCTGCACGACGTACGGGGCGAGTTCGTGCAGCGTGACCAGGGCCAGCACCGAGCCGCCGAGCACCAGCGGCGCCCCGAGGTGGTGCCGGGCACCCAGCAGGGTGACCAGCAGCGCCGCGACGCCCAGCAGCAGCGGGCGCGTCCAGTGCGGATCGGCCCAGGCCGCGACGAGGCTCGGCAGGAGGGTGGCGGCGAGTCCGGGGCCGTACGCCGTCCAGGAGGAGGCCTGCGGGTCACGGCGTCGGCGCAGCGCTCCGACGAGCAGCGCGGGGACGGTCACCGGGAGCGTGTACGCCTCGGGCGTGCCGACGTCCCAGGCGGCCAGGCGCACCCACGCGGCCAGGACGAACAGGGCCGTGGCCGCGTAGCCGACGGCACGCCGCTCGGCACGCAGGGCCGTGCCCGCGGCGATCACCCCGCACAGGGCCAGCACCAGCGCGAGCATCGGCGGGTCGGTGACGGCGAGCGCCACAGCGAACAGACCGACGGCGGCACCCGTGGCCTCGACGGGCACCGTCGCCCGGGATGCGCCCAGACGCGGCGCCAGCAGGGCGGCGGCAGCGGGAACCAGCAGAACCAGCAGGGCGGTCCGGGCCGCGGGCCAGTCCGCGGCGGCGCCGGACGCCGAGGCCAGCGCGGCGGCGTGGACGAGAGCGGCCGGAGCCGCGAAGGGCGCGACAGCCGCCCGCCACGAGGCCGCGGCGAACAGCACCGTCAGCCCGGACAGCACGACGAGGGTCGCGGACCGGGACGCGAGGGAGACCAGGGTCAGGCCGCCGGCCGTGACCAGGGCCAGAACGAGAGCCGTCACCCGCGCGGCCGACGCCGTGACCCGGCACGCGTACAGCGCCGCAGCCGTCATGACGCCCAGGACCAGCAGGCCCGCGGCGTACGGGATTTCCAGGACAGCCGGGAGTATCAGCACCGTGGCCCACAGCAGGCCGACAGCACCGAGCCGGGCCTGCGGACGCCACATCTGCGCACGGACCGCCAGGGCGAGCACCGCCGCCACACCCACCAGCACGACCGGAGCCGCGACCGCGTCCGGCGGCCAGGGCGCCTCGACGACCGCCGCCGCACGGGCGTCCGGCGGCGCGCCGCTCCACACCCGGCCCAGCCATCCGGCCGGGCCCAGCAGCACCACGGCGACGACGGGCAGCGTCCACAGCACCGCCAGCGCCTGCACGGCACCGGAGGCCCAGGCGGAGCCCGTCCGCATCGCGTCCGGCAGCCGTCCGGCCCGCACCGCCGCCAACAGGGCCACACCGACGGCCAGATGAGCCGGAACCACCCACTCCGACGGCAGCCCGGAACGCGCCACCCCACCGAGCGCGGCCACGACGAGCAGACCGGCCGTGATCGCGAGGCCGAGAGTGTGCCCGACGCCCGGGCCCCGCCAGGCCGCACCCAGGGCGATCGCCGCCGCGAGCAGGAGCAGCGCCCCGGCACGGGAGGCGTCACCCGGACCGCCGGCCGTCAAGGACAGCCAGCCGGCACCGAGAACACCCCAGCCGCCCATGCCGTAGGCACCGACGACGGCGGTGATCCGCACCGCCCCGCCCGCCAACCGCGCCACCGCGACCGCGTCGAGCCCGGCCGTCACCAGCAGTGCGGCCGTGATCGTGTACGGACTCGCGTCGGCGGCCAGGGCCGACAACAGCAGCGGGAACTGGGCCGCGGCCAGGGCGGAAGGCAGGGGCAGGCGCAGCGCGGACGTGACCGGCAGCAGGCCGTACGCCGACCACGTCGCCGCCAGCACCGCCGACGCGGCGGCCGCGTACCCGGTCCCGTCCGTCGCGGAGAGGGCCGCCGCGTACAGCGCGTAGGCGTCCAGGACGGTCAGGGCGAGCCCGAGGCCCGCCACGGACTCGGCCGTCGACCGCAGCCCCCGCTTCAGCAGGGCCACGGGCGCGGCGAGCGTGGCCAGCGTGACCGCGCCGAGCACCATGGCCCGCCCGGCGATCCCCATCTGCCCCCAGCTGACCAGTGTGAACACCGCCGCCGCGAGCGTGAGCAGGACACCGCCGAGGACCAGCAGCACGTTCTGCACGCTCGGCGCCGCCGTCTCGGGACGCGGCGGTGCGGCGGCCGGGGGCTGCGCCGAGGCCCAAGGCCGCGGTGGCTGCCGCGTCTGCTGCAGTGCCGCGATCAGCCAGGCGCGGCGGGTCAGCAACTGGGAACGCCGGGCGTCCAGTTGCCGGAGTTCGGCGTCGAGGAGCCGCAGTTCCTCGGCCGGGGGCGGAAGGTGGGTCATGGCTCGCAGTGTGGTCCGCGTCACCCGGCACGGCATGAGTGCGGGTACTCAGGCGCGTACTCAGACAGTCCGCCCCCCCCGCGTGGGCAGACTGCCGGGATGGACTGGAACCATTACCGCTTCCGCAGCCTGTGGCCCCTGCCCGCACCCCCCGCCACCGTCTACGACGTGCTGGCACGCCCCGAGGACTACCCGAGCTGGTGGCGCCAGGTCCGGGAGGTGACCCGGCTCGACGACACCACCGGCGTGATCCGCATCCGCTCCGTCCTGCCGTACGACATGACCTTCACCGCGCGCGAGGTACGGCGCGACCGCGCCGCCGGTGTGCTGGAGACCGCACTGTCCGGGGACATCGAGGGCTGGGCACGCTGGACGGTCACGCCGCACGGGACGGGCAGTCTCGCGCGGTACGACCAGGTCGTCAGCGTGACCAAGCCGCTGCTGCGGAGGCTCGCCGTACCGGGACGGCCCGTCTTCCGCGCCAACCACGCGCTGATGATGCGGTCCGGGCGGCGCGGACTCCGCAGGCACCTCGAAGCGGTTTGAAGGAAGCGTGCCCGGACCTGTATGGTTCAGTGCGTTCCCGGGCGATTAGCTCAGTGGGAGAGCGCTTCGTTCACACCGAAGAGGTCACTGGTTCGAACCCAGTATCGCCCACCGGAAACAGCCGGTCCGTCACAGACGGACCGGTTTTTTCATGCCCCCGCGGGCCCCGCACCGGCTGCTCAGGCAGCCGCCGCCGGCAGATCCGGACGCAGCGGCCACGCCGGGTCGACCGCCTCGTCCACCCCGCTGCGCGCGAACCACGCCTGCAGGCCCCGCGCCTGGGCCGCGTGCCACACCGCCTGCAGGGTGTGCAGCTCACCCGGGGCGAGACGCTCCAGCCGGGACGCGAACCGGCGGCCCACCGCCCGCGTGACCTCCAGCGCCGCCACGGCGTCGGCCGCCGCGTCGTGCGCGCCCTCCAGCGCGACGCCGTAGTGCGCACAGAGGTCCGTCAGGGTGCGACGGCCCTTGCGGTAGCGGTCCAGATGCTTGTCCAGGACCCGCGGGTCCAGCACGGACAACGGCGCCGACTCGAACCAGCGCCCGAGCGCCGAGGCGCGATGACGGCGCAACTCCCGGTCCAGCAGGGTCAGATCGAACGGCGCGTTCATCACCACGACCGGGCGCCCGGCGTGCGCCTGCTCGGCCAGCGCCTGCGCTATCTCGTGCATCACCGGCGCCGGCCACCGGCCGTTGCACTGCAGGTGCTCCTCCGTCAGTCCGTGCACCGCGGTCGCCTCGGCGGGCACCGGCACCCCCGGGTTCACCAGCCAACGGCTCACCCGCGGCCGGACACCCGGCGCATCCTGGACGACCACCGCGGCCGACACGATCCGGTCGGTCTCGACGTCGACGCCCGTCGTCTCCGTGTCGAAGGCGGCCAGCGGCCCCTCGTACCAGCACGTCGTCATAGCCACACAACCCCTCGTTCACCTTCGGCAGTTGACGCACCGTCCGCTGCCCGATCCGGTGATACCCGGGCTGTTTGCGCCGTACGCCGGAAGGAGACAACAGGAGTACGGGTTGTTGCAGTTCAGCGGCCCGCAACGGGGAATCACTTGTTCTGGAAGGCTGTTGGCCATGGCCATTGCGCAGCCCGAACGGGGCGGGCTGCTGCCCGAGCGCACGGCTCCCTCTCGCGGCACTCTCGCCACCACCGCCTGCATGGAGACACTGCAGGTCGGCTATCTGCACGCCGTCGCGGCGGCCGCCGGCTGCTCGCTGTCCCAGCCCTTTCCCGACAACGGCATCGACTGGCACGTCAGCCACAGCGCCCCCGGGCACACGGTCGACGACGAGGTCACCATCAAGGTGCAGCTCAAGGCCACCTACCAGGTGCCGCCCAGCCCGCCGGGCCGCAGCTTCTCCTTCACCCTCGACAACCACCACCTGGCGAAGCTCGCCCGCACCCCCGTGTCCGTGCACAAGATCCTGGTGGTGATGCTGGTGCCGCGCTCCCAGGACGACTGGCTGCGCGCCGGCCACGACCGGCTCGACCTCAGGCACTGCTGCTACTGGACCAACCTCGCCGGACAGCCGATCACCGGCCGCCACCGCACCACCGTGCGGATACCGACCTCGCGCATCTTCGACGACCGGGCCCTCTGCGAGATCATGACGCGGGTCGGGACGGGAGGGAAACCGTGACGCACCGCCCGACCGAGGAGCCACTGAGGCAGGTCCGGCCGCACCCCGTCGACACCACCCGCAGCGGCGCTCCGCCCGAGCCCGTCGACGTCGACCCGGCCGTCCTGAGCGCCCTGCTGCGCCGGCACGGCTGGCAGCGGCGCGGCGGCGCCCCCGGACGCTACGGCCGCTGGACCCCGCCCGGCCCCGGCGGCAGCGGCACGAGTCTCCTGGTGCCGGAGAGCCGCGCTTTCCCCGACAGCGACGACCTGCTCGGCGAGGCCCTGCTCGCCCTGTCCCGCAGCGGCTCGCCCTCCGCGCGCGAGGTCCTCGTCTCCCTCGCCGTGCCCAGCGACGAGATCCGCTGGTGGCACGACGTCCCCGCCGGACCCGCCGGCGCGGCCTCCTGGACCGTCGAGGACCGTTTGCGCGGGGCCGCCCGCCGGATGCTGCTCGCCGCGGCCCTCGCCACCCGCGCCCGGGCCGGCTACCACGGCGCCCGCCACCGCCGCTCCGCCGCCGCGGCCCTGGAGAACGTCCTGGTCGGCTCCGCCGCCGACGGCCGGCTCACGGCCTTCGTCCCGGTCGCCGGCGGCCGCCCCCTCTCCGTCCGCCTCCACCAGGCCCTCTTCGCCGCCCGGGAGGCCATCGACTACCAGCGGGCCACCGGCGGCATGGACGCCTTCGACGCCGCCGTCGAGGCAGGGGTGAGCCACGAGCTCACCGAGGCCCTCGTCGCCCTCGTCCGGGGCACGGAGGGCGCCCGGATCGCCGTCGAGTGGGCCCCCGCGGCCGGTGTGCCCGAGGGCTGTGCGCCCTCCGCCGAGCCCGTCGGGTTCTCGCCCGGCGACCTGGCCGTGCTGCGCGAGGCGGGCGCCCGCTACCTGCGCGAGGAACCCGCCATCCCGGTGCGGATCACGGGAGCGGTCGTACGGCTGCGCAGGTCCGGGCCGCGCGGCGACGGCACGGTGCGGCTGCGCGTGCTGGCCGGGGCCGACGTGCCGAACGTCCGGATCACCCTCGACGAGGAGGCCTACCGGATCGCCGGGCACGCCCACCTGGTCGGACTCCCGGTACGGGTGCAGGGGAGGCTGGAGAGCAGGGGCGGATTCCGCCGCCTCACCGGGGCCGCCGGGGTCGTCCCCGTCCAGGTCGACGACGCCGAACGGGACCGGCTGATGAAGGAGCTCCACGAGAACCTCGACTTCTTCGAGGAGGCCTGCGGAGGGGACTGAACGGCCTGGGGGAGGGGATCGCAGCAGCGTGGGGGAGTGCACTGCGGCCGCCTCCGGAGGTGACCGCGGGGACTGATTTCGCGTAGGGCGGTCCCGGGTCGGTACGATCCCTACTCGTGCGCGCGCTCGGGTATGGCGCCGCAGCCCCCTTCAGTCAGGAGAGACCGGTGTCAGACGTCCGTGTGATCATCCAGCGCGATTCCGAGCGGGAAGAACGCGTGGTGACGACGGGCACTACGGCCGCCGAGCTCTTCGCCGGCGAGCGCTCGATCATCGCCGCGCGCGTGGCAGGCGAGCTCAGGGACCTGTCGTACACCCTGTCCGAGGGCGACGAGGTCGAGGGCGTCGAGATCTCCTCCGAGGACGGCCTGAACATCCTGCGCCACTCCACCGCGCACGTCATGGCGCAGGCCGTGCAGGAGCTCTTCCCCGAGGCCAAGCTCGGCATCGGCCCGCCCGTCAAGGACGGCTTCTACTACGACTTCGACGTCGAGAAGCCCTTCCACCCCGATGACCTCAAGGCCATCGAGAAGAAGATGCAGGAGATCCAGAAGCGCGGCCAGCGCTTCTCCCGCCGTGTCGTCACCGACGACGAGGCCCGCGAGGAACTGGCCGACGAGCCGTACAAGCTGGAGCTGATCGGCCTCAAGGGCTCCGCCTCGCACGACGACGGCGCGGACGTCGAGGTCGGCGCCGGCGAGCTGACGATCTACGACAACCTGGACGCCAAGACCGGTGACCTGTGCTGGAAGGACCTCTGCCGCGGTCCCCACCTGCCCACCACCCGGAACATCCCGGCGTTCAAGCTGATGCGCAACGCGGCCGCCTACTGGCGCGGCAGCGAGAAGAACCCCATGCTCCAGCGCATCTACGGCACCGCCTGGCCCACCAAGGACGAGCTCAAGGCGCACCTGGAGTTCCTCGCCGAGGCCGAGAAGCGCGACCACCGCAAGCTCGGCAGCGAGCTCGACCTGTTCTCCGTCCCGGAGCAGATCGGCTCCGGCCTCGCCGTCTTCCACCCCAAGGGCGGCATCATCCGCCGGGTCATGGAGGACTACTCGCGGCGCCGCCACGAGGAAGAGGGCTACGAGTTCGTCTACACCCCGCACGCCACCAAGGGGAAGCTCTTCGAGACCTCGGGTCACCTGGACTGGTACGCCGACGGCATGTACCCGCCCATGCAGCTCGACGAGGGCGTGGACTACTACCTCAAGCCCATGAACTGCCCGATGCACAACCTGATCTTCGACGCGCGCGGGCGTTCCTACCGTGAACTGCCGCTGCGCCTCTTCGAGTTCGGGACCGTGTACCGGTACGAGAAGTCCGGCGTCGTGCACGGCCTGACCCGCGCCCGCGGCTTCACCCAGGACGACGCGCACATCTACTGCACCCGTGAGCAGATGTCGGAGGAGCTCGACAAGACGCTCACCTTCGTCCTCGGCCTGCTGCGCGACTACGGCCTGACCGACTTCTACCTGGAGCTGTCCACCAAGGACCCGGAGAAGTTCGTCGGCTCGGACGAGGCCTGGGAAGAGGCGACGGAGACGCTGCGCCAGGTCGCCGAGAAGCAGGGCCTGCCCCTCGTCCCCGACCCGGGCGGTGCCGCCTTCTACGGCCCGAAGATCTCCGTCCAGACCAAGGACGCCATCGGCCGCACCTGGCAGATGTCGACGATCCAGCTCGACTTCAACCTGCCGGAGCGCTTCGACCTGGAGTACACCTCCGCGGACGGGTCCAAGCAGCGCCCCGTCATGATCCACCGCGCGCTGTTCGGCTCCATCGAGCGCTTCTTCGCGGTCCTCCTGGAGCACTACGCGGGTGCCTTCCCGGCGTGGCTGGCCCCAGTCCAGGCGGTCGGCATCCCGATCGGCGACGCGCACGTGGAGTACCTGGAGAAGTTCGCCGCCGCGGCCAAGAAGAAGGGTCTGCGCGTCGAGGTCGACTCCTCCTCCGACCGCATGCAGAAGAAGATCCGCAACGCCCAGAAGCAGAAGGTGCCCTTCATGGTCATCGCGGGCGACGAGGACATGTCCCACGAGTCCGTGTCCTTCCGCTACCGCGACGGCTCGCAGGAGAACGGCATCCCCTTCGACGAGGCCATCGCGAAGATCCTGAAGGTCGTCGAGGAGCGCGCCCAGGTCTGATCACACGGTGCGAAGGCCCCCGGGGTGATCCCGGGGGCCTTCGCCGTACCCCCAGCTCGACGCCATATGCTGCACAGCATGACGAGTGAGCCGGAGCAGCAGCTGGGAGTAGGGACGCAGGACGCGTTCCAGCGACTGTGGACGCCCCATCGGATGGCCTACATCCAGGGCGAGAACAAGCCGACCGGCCCGGGCGCCGGCGACGGCTGCCCCTTCTGCTCGATCCCGGCCAAGTCCGACGAGGACGGGCTCGTCGTCCGGCGCGGCGAACAGGTCTACGCGGTGCTCAACCTCTACCCGTACAACGGCGGGCACCTGATGACCGTGCCCTACCGGCACGTCGCCGACTACACCGACCTCACGGCGGGGGAGACCGCCGAGCTCGGCGAACTCACCAAGCGGGCCATGACGGCCCTGCGCACGGCCTCCGGCGCACACGGCTTCAACATCGGCATGAACCAGGGCACGGTCGCCGGCGCGGGCATCGCCGCACACCTGCACCAGCACATCGTGCCGCGCTGGGGCGGGGACACGAACTTCATGCCGGTGGTGGGGCACACGCGGGTGCTGCCGCAGCTGCTGGCGGACACGCGGAAGATGCTGGCGGAGGCCTGGCCGTCATGAACCGCGGGCATGCGTGCCGCCCGGGGCGGCACGGATGGGCGCGGCGGCACCCCGCAGCGCCGGGCTGCGCACCCACCCGCGCCCCGGCAACAACGCCGGGCACCTCACCGACTAGGCATCGTAAACGTCGGCCTTCTTCGGCGAAGCCTCCTGCACAGCCCCACTGAGCGCAGCCGAACGGGACCCGAACTTCTCCACATCGACCCCGTTCTCCCGCAGCACCTTCAGCGCCGCCGTGTGCACCACGCGCAGCACCGGCGTGGCCGCCCGCAGCGCGTCGTCGGCCATGAACCGGTGCCGCCACGGCTGGTCGGCCCACGCGTGCCGCAGTCCGAACGGCTCGGGCAGCGTCAGACTGCCGCCGAGCCAGTTCAGCAGCGGCGGGTACCAGGTCAGCGGGGCACGCGCGGCCAGCCGGACCACTTCGTCGGCGTCGATCAGCGGCAGCTTCACGGTACGGGTCTCCCAGAACCGGAGAGCCTTCTGCACCGCCTTCTCCTTGGCCGCCGGCTTCTCGTTGAACAGGGGGTTGACCGGCCCCAGCGCGTGTCCTGTGACCTCGATGCGCAGGGTGTCGTGCAGCACGGTCACCGTGATCAGCATCGTGATCACCAGGTGGCCGTCCCACAGGGTCCACTGCACGCCCAGGTAGTGCCGGTCGCCGCTGCCGAACTGCTGCTTGTTGCAGATCTCCTGGACGGCGTGCGTCCGGACCGTGTACGCGTCGACGTCCGTGCCGCTCGGCCGGGACACCTCTGTCGCCTTCTCACCGATCGGCGTGACCACCCAGTGGGTGATCGACGGCTTGGGGAAACCGCCGGTGTTGATCGACGTGCGCTCCAGCATGCCGAGACCGCCCTGGATCGCCACGATGACGTCCCAGCTGCGGAACGGGTGGAACTCCTTGCCCGGCTCGGCGGAGACCAGCTCCTCGGCCAGCTGCCAGCTGCCCCACCGCGTGCCCATGCCGAGTATGCCCTTGGGGCCCGCGTAGAAGACCGAGTTGGATCGCTGCTCGGCGGCGAGACGGGCCAGCTCCTTGCGGACCTGCTCGGCCGCGTCACCGGGGTTGCCGGGCACGGCCTCGGGGATCTTGGCACCGACACCACCGCCCGACAGCAGACTCGACCAGCGCTCCCGCAGGTCGCGCGCCGTCCGCTCGCAGATCTGCTTGGCCCAGAACCAGCCGACCACCGGCATGATCACCGCCGCGCGTCCGTACAGGGCCCAGAAGCCCGTGAACGGCATGCGGATCAGGAACAGCACGGCCAGCGCGCCCACCGCGACCAGCAGCGTCGTGGCGAGGGCGCCGGCCCGCTTGTCCTCGCGCTTGGCCATGGTGGTGCGCAGCGTGAACACCAGCAGCCACACGAGGAAGCCGGGCAGGAAGAGCACCCCGCAGATCACCGTGATCGCCGCGAGCCAGTTGTCGCGGTCGCGGCGGATGCGGTGGGCCGCCAGGCAGTGTTCCACGACGACCTGCGGTTCGATGCCGAAGGACTGGATGACCGGCTTGCGCCCGGCACCCAGCATCCGGTCGATCACCGCGCGGGAGAACGCCTCGCCGAACCTGGGGCGGAAGATCTTCGCCCAGGAGCGCGGGGGAGTCACCTTCGACTGGTGCCACTCGTTGTCGGCGGCCAGGATCTTGGTGACCTCGTCGTCCCGGTACGCCGCCGCGGCCAGCGCATAGGTCGCCGCCGTCTGGCCGCTCGCACCCGCCAGGGGCACCTGGGCTCCCGGGCTGAAGTCGAATCCGTCCGTCACTGCCGCCCCCATCGCTGCCGCATCCGCATCTGCGGCCTTCCCGACTTCCGCGCTCCGCACACCTGTTGATCAGGTCATCAGCGTATCCGTCCGCACCGTCGGACGGGGGCGGGCCGCCCGTCAAGCCGCCCGCCCCCGCGGAGGGGAGCTCCCACAAGGGCACTTGGTGGCGCCCGGCGCCAACTACGAGGCCTTGCGCTCCTCTTCACGCACCCGGTCCGCGACCTGCTGCGGCATCGGTTCGTGCCGCGCGTACCGGCGGCTGAACCCCGCCGTGCCGTGCGCCATCGACCGCAGATCGATGGCGTACCGGCCGATCTCGATCTCCGGCACCTCGGCCCGGATCAGGGTGCGCCCGCCCGGGGTCTGCTCGGTGCCGAGCACCCGGCCGCGCCGCCCCGACAGGTCGCTCATCACGGCGCCCACGAAGTCGTCGCCGACCAGCACCGACACCTCGGCCACGGGCTCCAGCAGATGGATCCTCGCGTCGGCCGCGGCCTCCCGCAGCGCGAGCGCCCCGGCCGTCTGGAAGGCGGCGTCGGAGGAGTCCACCGAGTGTGCCTTGCCGTCCAGAAGGGTCACCCGTACGTCGATGAGCGGGTACCCGGCCGCGACCCCCTTGGCCGCCTGGGCCCGTACGCCCTTCTCCACCGAAGGGATGAACTGCCGGGGCACCGCTCCGCCCACGACCTTGTCGACGAACTCGATGCCGGACCCGCCGGGCAGCGGCTCGACCTCGATCTCGCAGATCGCGAACTGCCCGTGCCCGCCGGACTGTTTGACGTGCCGGCCGCGGCCGGCCGACTTGGTCGCGAACGTCTCGCGCAGGGACACCCGGTGGGGGACGACGTCGACCTGGACGCCGTACCTGCTGCGCAGTCGCTCCAGGGCCACGTCGGCGTGCGCCTCGCCCAGACACCACAGGACCACCTGGTGGGTGTCCTGGTTCTGCTCCAGCCGCATCGTCGGGTCCTCGGCCACCAGCCGGGCCAGGCCCTGGGACAGCTTGTCCTCGTCCGGTTTGCTGTGCGCCTGGATGGCCAGCGGCAGCAGCGGGTCGGGCATCCGCCACGGCTCCATGAGCAGCGGGTCGTCCTTGGCGGACAGGGTGTCGCCGGTCTCGGCGCGGCCCAGCTTCGCCACGCACGCCAGGTCGCCCGCGATGACGTGCGACACCGGGCGCTGCTGCTTGCCGAACGGCGTGGACAGGGCGCCGATCCGCTCGTCGACGTCGTGGTCCTCGTGTCCGCGATCGGCCAGCCCGTGCCCGGAGACGTGGACCGTCTGGTCGGCGCGCAGGGTGCCGGAGAACAGGCGGATCAGCGACAGCCGGCCCACGTAGGGGTCCGAGGAGGTCTTCACGACCTCCGCGACCAGCGGGGCGTCCGGGTCGCACGGCTTGAGCTCGCGCGGCTTGCCGTCGATGGTCGTGACCCGCACCGTCTCGTGCTCCAGCGGCGTCGGGAAGCCCCGTGTGATGAGCTCCAGCAGCTCCAGGGTGCCGAGCCCCTGGCCGCCGCCCTCACCCGCGGGGGCGGCGGCCAGGACGGGGAAGAAGACCCCGCGTGCGACGGCCCGTTCCAGGTCCTCGATGAGCGTCTTGACGTCGACGGGCTCCCCGCCGAGGTAGCGGTCCATGAGGGTCTCGTCCTCGCTCTCGGCGATGATCCCCTCGATGAGCCGGTTGCGGGCCTCCTCGATCAGCGGCAGCTGGTCCTCGCCCGGCTCGGACTCCTTGCGCTCGCCGGTGGAGTAGTCGAACAGCTTCTGCGACAGCAGCCCGATCAGCCCGGTCACGGGCGCGTGCCCGTCGGGCGCCTGGGGGCCGTGCAGCGGCAGGTAGAGCGGCAGGACCGCGTCGGGGTCGTCCGCGCCGAAGGCCTCGGCGCAGGTGCGGGTCATCTCCTCGAAGCCGGCGCGCGCCGACTCCAGGTGCGTGACCACGATGGCCCGGGGCATGCCCACGGCCGCGCACTCCTCCCACACCGTGCGGGTCGAGCCGTCCACCCCGTCCGAGGCCGAGACGACGAAGAGGGCCGCGTCCGCCGCGCGCAGACCGGCCCTGAGTTCACCGACGAAGTCGGCGTATCCGGGGGTGTCGAGGAGATTGACCTTGATGCCGTCCCATTCGACGGGCACCAGGGAGAGCTGAACCGAGCGCTGCTGCCGGTGCTCGATGTCGTCGTAGTCGGAGACGGTGCTGCCGTCCTCCACGCGGCCCGCCCGGTTCACCGCCCCCGCCGTGAGCGCGAGGGCTTCGACCAACGTGGTCTTTCCCGATCCGGAGTGGCCGACCAGCACCACATTCCGTACGGACTGAGGGTGGTCGGCCGCTTGTGCCCTGCCGGCGGCCCCAGGGTGTGTCTGTGCCTTGTCGCCCATGATCCTGCCTCCCGTGCACGGTGAGGTCACTGTGGGCGCGGACACGCGGAATCCGCGTGCGGTGCGGCTCCGGCGACGCCCGCGGTCATTCGACCTTCCCACTCCCGTCACGGTGCGTCCATACGAACGACGCGATCCCACGGCCCACCAGCGGCCCGCGGGTTCCCCCGAAAGGGGTCAGGGTGCCCGCACCTCGCCCACGCGCGCGCGTGACTACGATGGGCCAGCCGGTGGCCAGCAGGGGCCAGACGGCGACACCGACCCTCGGGAAGGCCATGCTGAACAAGTACGCGCGTGCATTCTTCACGCGTGTCCTCACACCGTTCGCCGCGTTTCTCATCCGCCGGGGCGTCAGCCCCGACACGGTCACCCTCCTGGGCACCGCCGGTGTGGTAGCGGGCGCGCTGGTCTTCTACCCCATGGGCGAGTTCTTCTGGGGCACGGTCGTGATCACGCTGTTCGTGTTCTCCGACCTCGTCGACGGCAACATGGCCCGTCAGCTCGGCCGCTCCAGCCGCTGGGGCGCCTTCCTGGACTCCACGCTCGACCGGGTCGCCGACGGCGCGATCTTCGGCGGCTTCATCCTCTGGTACGCCGGCGGGGGCGACGACCTCGTCCTGTGCGCCGTCTCGATCTTCTGCCTGGCCAGCGGCCAGGTGGTGTCGTACACCAAGGCCCGGGGCGAGTCCATCGGCCTGCCGGTCGCGGTCAACGGGCTCGTCGAGCGGGCCGAGCGCCTGGTGATCTCGCTGGTGGCGGCCGGTCTCGCGGGCCTGCACACGTTCGGCGTGCCCGGCATCCAGTACCTGCTGCCCGTCGCCCTGTGGATCGTCGCCGTGGGCAGCCTCGTCACGCTCATCCAGCGGGTCGTCACGGTCCGTAGGGAGTCCGCGGAGGCCGAGGCCGCAGAGGCCACGCCGGCCGGGCAGGACAATGGGGACGAGCAGCAGAACGCCTCTCACGGGAGCGAGGCGGCCACGTGAGCGCACAGGACCGGCTGACGGACGCGCTGTACGGCCTGGGCTGGAGCGCCGTCAAGAAGCTCCCCGAGCCGGTCGCCGCACGGCTCGGCCGGACCATCGCCGACCTGGCCTGGAAGCAGCGCGGCAAGGGCGTCCAGCGCCTGGAGAGCAACTACGCGCGCGTGGTGCCCGGCGCGAGCCCCGAGCGCCTCGCCGAGCTGTCCCGCGCGGGCATGCGCTCCTACCTGCGCTACTGGATGGAGTCGTTCCGCCTCCCGGCCTGGACCAAGGAGGAGATCCGGGACGGCCTCGCCATCAAGGACCTGCACCGCCTCACCGAGGGCATGGCCGCCGGCAAGGGCGTCGTACTCGCCCTGCCGCACCTCGCCAACTGGGACCTGGCCGGCGCCTGGGTCACCACGAAGCTCGGCATCCCCTTCACCACGGTTGCCGAGCGGCTGAAGCCCGAGACGCTCTACGACCGGTTCGTCGCCTACCGCGAGGGCCTCGGCATGGAGGTCCTGCCGCACAGCGGCGGCACCGCCTTCGGCACCCTGGCCCGGCGGCTGCGCGACGGCGGCCTGGTCTGCCTGGTCGCCGACCGCGACCTGTCCGCGTCGGGCGTCGAGGTGGACTTCTTCGGCGACACGGCCCGGATGCCGGCCGGACCGGCCCTGCTCGCCCAGCAGACCGGCGCCCTGCTGCTGCCGGTGACCCTCTGGTACGACGACTCGCCCCTGATGCGGGGCCGCGTCCACCCGCCCGTCGCGGTCCCCGAGTCGGGCACGCGCGCCGAGAAGACGTCCGTCATGACACAGGCGCTGGCCGACGCCTTCGCCACCGGGATCGCCGACCATCCGGAGGACTGGCACATGCTGCAGCGCCTGTGGCTCGCCGACCTCGATCCAGCGAAGGGATCCACGTGAGGATCGGCATCGTCTGCCCGTACTCCTGGGACGTACCGGGTGGCGTCCAGTTCCACATCCGTGACCTCGCCGAGTACTTCCTCCGCCTCGGCCACGAGGTGTCCGTCCTGGCCCCCGCCGACGACGACACCCCGCTGCCGCCGTACGTCGTCTCGGCGGGGCGCGCGGTGCCGGTGCCCTACAACGGGTCGGTGGCCCGGCTGAACTTCGGCTTCCTGAGCGCCGCCCGGGTGCGCCGCTGGCTGCACGACGGCGCGTTCGACGTGATCCACATCCACGAGCCGACCTCCCCGTCGCTGGGCCTGCTGACCTGCTGGGCCGCCCAGGGGCCGATCGTGGCGACGTTCCACACGTCCAACCCGCGCTCCCGCGCGATGATCGCCGCCTACTCGATCCTCCAGGCCGCGCTGGAGAAGATCAGCGCCCGGATCGCGGTGAGCGAGTACGCCCGCCGCACGCTGGTGGAGCACCTCGGCGGCGACGCGGTCGTGATCCCCAACGGCGTCGACGTCGACTTCTTCGCCGAGGCCGAGCCCAAGGCCGAGTGGCAGGGCGACACGATCGGCTTCATCGGGCGTATCGACGAGCCCCGCAAGGGACTCCCGGTGCTGATGAAGGCCCTGCCGAAGATCCTCGCCGCGCGTCCGCAGACTCGGCTGCTGGTCGCCGGGCGCGGTGACGAGGTGGAGGCCGTCCAGTCCCTGCCGGTCGAACTGCGCGCCCGCGTCGAGTTCCTCGGCATGGTCAGCGACGAGGACAAGGCCCGCTTCCTGCGCAGCGTCGACCTGTACGTCGCGCCCAACACCGGCGGCGAGAGCTTCGGCATCATCCTCGTCGAGGCCATGTCCGCGGGAGCCCCCGTCCTCGCCTCCGACCTGGACGCGTTCGCCCAGGTCCTGGACCGGGGAGCGGCCGGCGAACTGTTCCCCAACGAGGACGCCGACGCCCTCGCCGAAGCGGCCGTAAGGCTCCTGGCGGACCCGGAGCGGCTGGCGGAGCTGCGCGAGCGGGGCAGCGCCCATGTGCGGCGCTTCGACTGGTCGACCGTCGGCGCCGACATCCTGTCCGTCTACGAGACGGTGACGGCCGGGGCGGCGGCGGTGGCCGAGGACGAGCGGACGACCGGGCTGTGGGGGCGGCTGGGGTTCGCCCGCGACTGACGGGCGGGCAGCCCGGTCCTCTCAGGCCACCTCAAAAGGGCAGGTCCGGCGTGCTGTGCCACGGTGCCGAATGATCGATGGCGCAGATCACCCGTGATCTTTCCGTGTCGCTCGTCCCGTGGCGCTACAAGCCCCTGCCGGCAGACGCGATGCGCGGCATCGTCCCGCAGCCCGTGCCGGGCCGCTCCACCAAGGGCGAGTTCAGCGACGAGGCCAACAGCGTGCTGCGCCGCACCCTGCCCGCGATGCTGGAGATGCTCGACGACTCGGCCCTGGCCGCCCGAGGCCCGATCGACCCCGCGGAACTGCGCACCCGACTGCTCGCACCCCAGCCGGACAACCACGCGGATCGCCCTTGAACCTTTGATCGGCTGCGAGATCTGGCTGCGCGCCGCCACCCGCCCCACCCCTGCCGGAGGTTCGACGCCCGTGCGCCTGCACCCTGACGTGAGCACCACCGACACCGACGACGGCACGGTCCTGCTCAACGAACGCACCGGCCGATACTGGCAGTTGAACAACACCGGCGCCCACGTGCTGCGCGAACTGCTCGACGGGCACCAGCCCGCCGCCATCGCCACCGCACTCGCGAGCCGGTACGGGATCGACTCCCAGCAGGCCGAACGCGACGTGAGCGCCGTGATCGAGCGACTGCGAGGCTCGGAACTGGTGATCTCGTGAGCATGCCGGTCGTGCTGGCCGAACGGCGCCGTCTCCCTGTGCACCGCCGGGTCCTGCCCCTGCTGGCCGTGGGCGTCGCCCGGTTGCCGGCCAAGGTCAGACCCGCCCGGCTGCGCACCGTCCTGGAGTTCGCCCGCCGGGGCGCCGCACCCGCGACGGCCGCGCAGGCGCTCCGAGCCCGCGAGGAGGTCGTGTCCGTCAGCCTGCGCTGCGCCGGGCAGGGCTGCCTCCAGCGCTCCATTCTCACCGCCCTGCTCTGCCGCATGCGCGGTGCTGGCCCACCTGGTGCACCGGGGTGCGCACCCCCCCTTCGCCGCCCACGCCTGGGTCGAGGCGGAGCGGCAACTCGTCGGCGAGGGCCACCCCAAGGGGCACTTCAAGACACTGATCTCCATCCCTCCCCTGGCGGAGGACCGCAACCGCTGATCACGGGCGGGGCGGGGCGAACGGCGGGGACCCTCGTGCCGCTAGCCTTGCCGCCCGTGACCACCACTCTCATCTGGATCGCCGTCGCCCTGGTCGCGATCGGGCTCTACCTGAGCTGGACCGCCGGCCGGCTCGACCGCCTCCACGCCCGGATCGACGCCGCCCGCGCGGCCCTGGACGCCCAGCTGCTGCGGCGCGCCTCGGTGGCGCAGGAGCTCGCCACGTCCGGGGTCCTCGACCCGGCCGCCTCGATCGTGCTGTACGAGGCCGCGCACGCCGCCCGGCAGGCCGAGGAGGAGCAGCGGGAGGTGGCCGAGAGCGAACTGAGCCAGGCGCTGCGGGCCGTCTTCGGGGAGGCCCCGCAGGTGGAGGCGGTGCGGGAGGCGCCCGGGGGAGAGGAGGCGGCCCGGGAACTCACCGAGGCGGTCCGCAGGGTGCCGATGGCCCGCCGCTTCCACAACGACGCCGTACGCGCGGCCCGGGCCCTGCGCCGGCACCGCAAGGTGCGCTGGTTCCGCCTGGCCGGTCATGCGCCCTTCCCGATGGCCTTCGAAATGGACGACGAGCCGCCGGCGGCCCTGGTGGACCGGGCCGCCTGAGCCCCGTTCACCTGTCGTTTCCCGGCCGTCCGTCGCAAAAGGATCCACAGCGTTCCCATTGGCCCTTGCTGTGGCCTGGTTCTCTCACGTTTCCTCAGTGCTGCAGAAACCCTCTTTCCCATCAGCGAGGTCACCCGTGTCCATCTCCGAAAACCAGGCTCCCGAGACCGGCACCGCCCGAGTGAAGCGCGGCATGGCCGAGCAGCTCAAGGGCGGCGTGATCATGGACGTCGTCACGCCGGAGCAGGCCAAGATCGCCGAGGACGCGGGCGCCGTCGCCGTCATGGCCCTGGAGCGGGTCCCCGCCGACATCCGCAAGGACGGCGGCGTCGCCCGCATGTCCGACCCGGACATGATCGAGGGCATCATCGACGCCGTCTCGATCCCGGTCATGGCCAAGTCCCGCATCGGCCACTTCGTCGAGGCCCAGGTCCTGCAGTCCCTCGGCGTCGACTACATCGACGAGTCCGAGGTCCTCACCCCGGCCGACGAGGTCAACCACAGCGACAAGTTCGCCTTCACCACCCCCTTCGTCTGCGGCGCCACCAACCTGGGCGAGGCCCTGCGCCGCATCGCCGAGGGCGCGGCCATGATCCGCTCCAAGGGTGAGGCCGGCACCGGCAATGTCGTCGAGGCCGTCCGCCACCTGCGCCAGATCAAGAACGAGATCGCCCGCCTGCGCGGCTACGACAACAACGAGCTGTACGCCGCCGCCAAGGAGCTGCGTGCCCCGTACGAGCTGGTCAAGGAAGTCTCCGAGCTCGGCAAGCTCCCCGTCGTGCTGTTCTCCGCCGGCGGCGTGGCCACCCCGGCCGACGCGGCCCTGATGCGCCAGCTCGGCGCCGAGGGCGTCTTCGTCGGCTCCGGCATCTTCAAGTCCGGCGACCCGGCCAAGCGCGCGGCCGCCATCGTGAAGGCCACCACCTTCTACGACGACCCGAAGATCATCGCGGACGCCTCCCGCAACCTGGGCGAGGCCATGGTCGGCATCAACTGCGACACCCTCCCCGAGGCCGAGCGCTACGCCAACCGCGGCTGGTAAGGCACAGGAATCCATGAGCGACACCCCCGTCATAGGCGTCCTGGCCCTCCAGGGCGACGTACGGGAGCACCTCGTCGCCCTGGCCGCGGCCGATGCCGTGGCCAGGCCGGTGCGGCGCCCCGAAGAACTCGCCGAGGTCGACGGCCTCGTCATCCCCGGCGGCGAGTCCACCACCATCTCCAAGCTGGCCGTCCTGTTCGGCCTGATGGAGCCCCTCCGCGCGCGCGTGCGGGACGGCATGCCCGTCTACGGCACCTGCGCCGGCATGATCATGCTCGCCGACAAGATCCTCGACCCGCGCTCGGGCCAGGAGACCCTCGGCGGCATCGACATGATCGTGCGCCGCAACGCCTTCGGCCGGCAGAACGAGTCCTTCGAGGCGGCCGTCGCCATCCAGGGCATCGAGGGCGACCCGGTGGAGGGCGTCTTCATCCGCGCCCCCTGGGTGGAGTCGGTCGGAGCCCGGGCCGAGGTGCTCGCGGAGCACGACGGCCACATCGTCGCGGTCCGCCAGGGCACCGCGCTGGCCACGTCGTTCCACCCGGAACTGACCGGCGACCACCGCGTCCACGCCCTGTTCGTCGACATGGTGCGGGCGAACCGGACAGCCGGATCCTTGTAGGATTCCTGCGTTCGTTGCTGAGATGGGTTACGCGAAGGAGACAGGCAGATGTCCGGCCACTCTAAATGGGCTACGACGAAGCACAAGAAGGCCGTGATCGACGCCAAGCGCGGCAAGCTCTTCGCGAAGCTGATCAAGAACATCGAGGTGGCTGCCCGGATGGGCGGCGTCGACATCGAGGGCAACCCCACCCTCTACGACGCCATCCAGAAGGCGAAGAAGCAGTCGGTCCCGAACAAGAACATCGACTCCGCGGTCAAGCGCGGCGGCGGCCTCGAGGCCGGTGGCGCCGACTACGAGACGATCATGTACGAGGGCTACGGCCCCAACGGTGTCGCGGTGCTCATCGAGTGCCTCACCGACAACCGCAACCGCGCCGCCTCCGAGGTCCGCGTCGCCATGACCCGCAACGGCGGCTCCATGGCCGACCCGGGCTCGGTATCGTACCTGTTCAACCGCAAGGGCGTCGTGATCGTCCCCAAGGGCGAGCTGTCCGAGGACGACGTGCTGGCCGCCGTGCTCGACGCGGGCGCCGAAGAGGTCAACGACCTCGGTGAGAGCTTCGAGGTCCTCAGCGAGGCCACCGACCTGGTCGCGGTCCGCACCGCCCTGCAGGACGCCGGCATCGACTACGACTCCGCCGACGCCAACTTCGTCCCGACCATGCAGGTCGAGCTGGACGAGGAGGGCGCGAAGAAGATCTTCAAACTGATCGACGCGCTGGAGGACAGCGACGACGTGCAGAACGTCTTCGCCAACTTCGACGTGAGCGACGAGGTCATGGAGAAGGTCGACGCGTAATTCCGGACTCCACCGAGTCAACGGGCCGACGGGACACACCCCGTCGGCCCGTCGCGTTGTCGGTGGCACCCGATAGCCTGCACAAACAGGTGAGCGAAAGGGAGGGCGTGTGCGCGTACTGGGGGTGGACCCGGGACTGACCCGGTGCGGTGTCGGCGTCGTCGAGGGCGTCGCCGGGCGGCCGCTCACGATGATCGGCGTCGGCGTCGTCCGCACGCCCGCCGACGCCGACCTCGCCCACCGCCTCATCGCCGTCGAGCAGGGCATCGAGCAGTGGCTCGACGAGCACCGGCCCGAGTTCGTCGCGGTCGAGCGCGTCTTCAGCCAGCACAACGTCCGTACGGTGATGGCCACGGCCCAGGCCAGCGCCGTGGCCATGCTCTGTGCCGCCCGCCGTGGCATCCCCGTCGCGCTGCACACCCCGAGCGAGGTCAAGGCCGCCGTCACCGGCAGCGGCCGGGCCGACAAGGCCCAGGTGGGCGCCATGGTCACCCGCCTGCTGCGGCTCAGCGCCCCGCCCAAGCCCGCCGACGCGGCCGACGCCCTCGCCCTCGCCATCTGCCACATCTGGCGCGCCCCCGCGCAGAACCGACTCCAGCAGGCCGTCGCCCTGCACACCGCCAAAGCACCGAAAGGCCGGACGGCATGATCGCCTTCGTCAGCGGCACAGTGGCCGCACTCGCTCCGGACGCCGCCGTCGTCGAGGTCGGCGGCGTCGGCATGGCCGTCCAGTGCACGCCGAACACGCTGTCCACGCTCCGCATGGGCCAGCCGGCCAAGCTGCACACCTCCCTCGTCGTCCGCGAGGACTCCCTCACCCTGTACGGCTTCGCGGACGACGACGAACGGCAGGTCTTCGAGCTGCTCCAGACGGCCAGCGGCGTCGGCCCCCGGCTGGCCCAGGCCATGCTCGCCGTGCACAGCCCGGACGCCCTGCGCCGGGCCGTCGCGACCGCGGACGAGAAGGCCCTCACCGCCGTCCCCGGCATCGGCAAGAAGGGCGCGCAGAAACTGCTCCTGGAGCTGAAGGACCGCCTCGGCGCCCCGGTCGGTGCACCCGCCGTCGGCGCACCGGTCAGCAGCGGCTGGCGTGACCAGCTGCACGCCGCCCTGATCGGCCTCGGGTACGCGACCCGGGAGGCCGACGAGGCCGTGACCGCCGTGACCCCGCAGGCCGAGGCCGCCGAGGGCACACCCCAGGTGGGCCAGCTACTGAAGGCGGCCCTGCAGACGCTGAACCGCGCCCGCTAGTCCGAGCCGTCCGCACCCCCGTACCGAGATTCCGAGGCACACTCCATGAACTGGGACGACACCACCGACGCCGACGCCGCCGAGCGGCTGGTGGGCTCCGTCGCCGACCGTGAGGACCAGGCCGTCGAGGCCGCCCTGCGCCCCAAGGACCTGGACGAGTTCATCGGCCAGGAGAAGGTCCGCGAGCAGCTCGACCTCGTGCTGCGCGCCGCACGCGCGCGTGGGGCCACCGCCGACCACGTGCTGCTCTCCGGCGCCCCCGGCCTCGGCAAGACCACCCTGTCGATGATCATCGCGGCCGAGATGGGCGCCCCCATCCGCATCACCTCGGGCCCCGCCATCCAGCACGCCGGCGACCTCGCCGCCATCCTCTCCTCCCTCCAGGAGGGCGAGGTCCTCTTCCTCGACGAGATCCACCGCATGTCCCGGCCCGCCGAGGAGATGCTGTACATGGCGATGGAGGACTTCCGCGTCGACGTCATCGTCGGCAAGGGCCCGGGCGCCACGGCCATCCCGCTGGAGCTGCCCCCCTTCACCCTGGTCGGCGCCACCACCCGGGCCGGCCTGCTGCCGCCCCCGCTGCGCGACCGCTTCGGCTTCACCGCGCACATGGAGTTCTACGAACCGGCCGAACTGGAGCGGGTCATCCACCGCTCGGCGAACCTCCTCGAAGTCGAGATCGAGCCGGAGGGCGCCGCCGAGATCGCCGGGCGCTCCCGCGGCACGCCCCGCATCGCCAACCGCCTGCTGCGCCGCGTCCGCGACTACGCGCAGGTCAAGGCCGACGGCCTGATCACCAGGGACATCGCCGCGGCGGCCCTCGCCGTGTACGAGGTGGACGCGCGCGGCCTCGACCGCCTCGACCGGGGAGTGCTGGAAGCCCTGCTCAAGCTGTTCGGCGGCGGTCCGGTCGGCCTCTCCACGCTCGCTGTCGCGGTGGGGGAGGAACGTGAGACCGTGGAGGAGGTCGCCGAGCCCTTCCTCGTCAGGGAGGGCCTGCTGGCCCGGACCCCCCGCGGCCGGGTCGCCACACCCGCCGCATGGGCGCATCTCGGCCTCACCCCGCCACGCTCCCAGAGCGCCGGAAACGGACAAGGGGACCTGTTCGGGGCGTGAGGCCTCCGTCACGCCTGCGAGGCGGCGAGGTCAGTGGCCGCAAGGGGAACCCCGGTGCCATGCTGAGCGTTGTTCCATGCGCGCGGACTCGCTTAGACTCCGCCGATGCCGCCTTTGTCGGCGGCGTACATACCCCCAACCAGCTGGCCGCTCACAGCGCGGTCGTGTGAAGGAAGTACCGACCCGTGAGTCTCCTGACCCTCCTCCCGTTCATCGTGCTCATCGGGGCCATGTTCCTGATGACCCGGTCGGCCAAGAAGAAGCAGCAGCAGGCCGCCGACATGCGGAACCAGATGCAGCCCGGCAGCGGTGTCCGCACCATCGGGGGCATGTACGCCACGGTCAAGGAAGTGAACGAGGACACCGTCCTCGTCGACGCCGGCCCCGGCGTCGATCTCCTCTTCGCCAAGAACGCCATCGGCGCCGTCCTCACCGACGACGAGTACAACCGCATCGTTCACGGCATCGAGCACGACCTGAAGTCCGACGCCGACATCGTCCCGGACGACGCCTCCTCCCTCACCGCGACCGACGAGTCCGCCGCCGACGCCCCCGGTGACGACAAGGCCGTCGACCTCGGCAAGAAGGACGCGGCCGACGAGCCGGCCGACGAGGCCGCCGAGGCGAAGACGGACGCAGAGCCGAAGAAGACCGACGGCGACTCCGAGGCGAAGTAGTCATGTCCCGGGGTGGGCGGGGCCCGCCCCCCCCCCCCCCGCCCCCCCCCCCCCGCCCCCGGCCCCCCCCCCCCCCCCCGGCCCCCCCCCCCCCCCCCCGGGCGCGGGGGGCCCCGCGGGGGGTCCCGAAAGTGGGCACCCCA
>NZ_JACHCX010000004.1:0-157287 GCF_014207295.1 Streptomyces sp. AK010 | reverse complement strand
GGGCGGGGGCGGCCGCGGGGCCGGCGGGGGCGGCGGGGGCGAGCGGGGCGTCCGCCCCAAATACCCCCGCCGGCTCCGGGGGGGGGTGGGGGCCGGGGGGGGGGGGGGGGGCCCGCCCCCCCCCCACCCCGGGACACGCCCAGCTCGCACGGAATCCCGACACCATGTCATGGCCGCCCGTCCGCCGATCCGGAGCGAGGTGGCCCGAGAGGGAGTACGAGAAGGTGGCCACACCTAAAAAGGGCCGGAGCGCGAGCGCCCAGAGCAAGCCGGGTCGCTCGCTGGCCCTGATCCTGATCGCCATCGCGGCGCTCACCGGTGGGATGTTCGCCTCGGGGCACACGAAGCCGCGACTCGGCATCGACCTTGCCGGCGGCACGAGCATCACGCTCCGCGCGGTCCCCGAGGCCGGCAACGAGTCGGCGATCAACAAGACCAACATGGACACGGCCGTCTCCATCATGGAGCGCCGCGTCAATGGTCTGGGCGTCTCGGAGGCCGAGGTCCAGACGCAGGGCCGCGACAACATCGTCGTGAACATCCCCAAGGGGACCAATTCCGAGCAGGCCCGCAAGCAGGTCGGCACCACCGCCAAGCTCTACTTCCGCCCGGTCATCGCCACCGAGGTCTCCGGCGGCAAGGGCGCGGCCAGCCCCTCCCCGAGCCCCACCGGCAGCCCCTCGGGCAAGCCGTCCGGCGCGGCCAGCGACAAGCCCGCGGCCACCGACAAGAACTCCGCCTCGCCGTCCGCCACGCCCACCACCCAGGGCCGCGCGGTCACCGACGGGCTGAAGGCCGACGCCACGCCGTCCGCGAGTGCCTCGGACAAGCCCGGAGCCAGCCCCTCCCCGTCGGCCGACAGCGGCTCCGCGGAGGCCGACGCGAACGCGCTGCAGGCGAAGTACGCCAAGCTCGACTGCACGGACACCAAGACCCGCTCCACCGTGGGCGACGGCGTCAAGGCATCCCAGCCCACCCTGGCCTGCGGCAAGAACGCGCAGGGCCAGTGGCAGAAGTACATCCTCGGCCCCGCCGAGGTCGACGGCACGGACGTCGACAAGGCCCAGGCCGTCCTGAACACGCAGACCGGTGCCGGCTGGACCGTCACGATGGACTTCACCGACGGCGGCGCCAAGAAGTTCGCGGACATCACCGGCAAGCTGGCGCAGAACCAGTCCCCGCAAAACCAGTTCGCGATCGTCCTGGACGGCGAGGTCGTCTCCGACCCGTTCGTCCGGCAGGCCCTGACCGGCGGCAACGCCGAGATCTCCGGCAACTTCAACCAGCAGTCCGCCCAGGACCTGTCCAACATGCTGAGCTACGGCGCGCTGCCGCTGACCTTCAAGGTGGACAGCATGACGACGGTGACCGCCGCGCTGGGCGGTGACCAGCTGCAGGCCGGTCTGATCGCCGGCGCGATCGGTCTCGCGCTGGTCGTCATCTACCTGCTGGCCTACTACCGCGGTCTGTCGTTCGTCGCGATCCTGTCGCTGCTGGTCTCCGCCGCCCTCACCTACACGCTGATGGCCCTGCTCGGCCCGGCCATCGGCTTCGCGCTGAACCTGCCGGCCGTCTGCGGTGCCATCGTCGCCATCGGCATCACGGCGGACTCGTTCATCGTCTACTTCGAACGCGTCCGGGACGAGATCCGCGAGGGCCGTACGCTGCGTCCCGCCGTGGAGCGGGCCTGGCCTCGCGCCCGGCGCACCATCCTGGTCTCCGACTTCGTGTCGTTCCTCGCCGCCGCGGTGCTCTTCATCGTCACCGTCGGCAAGGTGCGCGGCTTCGCCTTCACGCTCGGCCTGACCACGCTGCTCGACGTCGTCGTGGTCTTCCTCTTCACCAAGCCGCTGCTGACCCTGCTGGCGCGTCGCACCTTCTTCGCGAGCGGCCACAAGTGGTCCGGCCTCGACCCGAAGAGCCTGGGTGCCCAGCCGCCACTGCGCCGCACCCGCCGTCCCTCCGCCCCCGTCGAGACGAAGGAGGCGTGAGATGTCGAAACTCGGCAACCTCGGCGCCCGGCTGCACCGTGGCGAGATCGGCTACGACTTCGTCAAGAACCGCAAGATCTGGTACGGCCTGTCGATCCTGATCACCATCACGGCCATCGTCGGCCTGGCGGTGCGCGGCCTGAACATGGGCATCGAGTTCCAGGGCGGTGCCGTCTTCACCACCCCGAAGAACGTCAGTGTCTCGGTTTCCCAGGCCGAGGAGTACGCGGAATCGGCCTCCGGTCACGACGCGATCGTCCAGGAACTCGGCGACGGAAGCCTGCGCATCCAGGTCGCGGGCATCGAGACCGACAAGGCCAACCAGATCAAGAACCAGCTCTCGGACGACCTCAAGGTCGACTCGGAGCAGATCAACGCCGAACTGGTCGGCCCCAGCTGGGGTGAGCAGATCGCCGACAAGGCCTGGCAGGGCCTCGGCATCTTCCTGATCCTCGTGGTGATCTACCTGGCGATCGCGTTCGAGTGGCGCATGGCGCTCGCCGCGTTCGTCGCGCTGATCCACGACATCACCATCACCGTCGGTATCTACGCCCTCGTCGGCTTCGAGGTCACACCGGGCACGGTGATCGGTCTGCTGACCATCCTCGGTTACTCGCTGTACGACACGGTCGTCGTGTTCGACAGCCTCAAGGAACAGACGAAGGACCTCACCAAGCAGACCCGCTGGACCTACAGCGACGTCGCCAACCGCTCGATCAACAGCACTCTGGTCCGCTCGATCAACACCACGGTGGTCGCGCTGCTGCCGGTCGCGGGCCTGCTGTTCATCGGTGGCGGTGTCCTCGGCGCCGGCATGCTGAACGACATCTCGCTGTCGCTGTTCGTCGGCCTCGCCGCCGGTGCGTACTCCTCGATCTTCATCGCCACCCCGCTCGTCGCCGACCTCAAGGAGCGCGAGCCGGCGATGAAGGCCCTGAAGAAGCGCGTCCTCGCCAAGCGGGCCCAGGCCGCCGCCAAGGGCGAGACCCAGCAGGTCCAGGGTGACGACGAGGCGTACGCGGACGAGCCCGAGGACGCCGCACCCGCGGTGGTCGGGCCGCGCAACCAGCCGGCCTCGCGCACGCGTGGCCGCGGCCGCCCCTCGGGCAAGCGCCGATGACCGACATCAAGGAGCTGCTGCTCAGCCGCATCCGCGACGTGGCCGACTACCCGGAGCCGGGCGTGATGTTCAAGGACATCACCCCGCTCCTGGCGGACCCGGCGGCGCTCACGGCCCTGACCGACGCCCTCGCCGAGATCGCCGAGCGCACCGGTGCCACCAAGGTCATCGGCCTGGAGGCCCGCGGCTTCATCCTCGGCGCCCCGGTCGCCGTCCGCGCGGGGCTCGGCTTCATCCCCGTACGCAAGGCGGGCAAGCTCCCCGGAGCGACCCTCGCCCAGGCCTACGACCTGGAGTACGGCTCGGCGGAGATCGAGGTGCACGCGGAGGACCTCACCGCCGAGGACCGCGTCCTGATCGTCGACGACGTCCTCGCCACCGGCGGCACCGCCGAGGCCTCGGTCCAGCTCATCCGCCGGGCCGGCGCCGAGGTCGCGGGACTGGCCGTCCTCATGGAGCTCGGCTTCCTGAGCGGCCGCGCCCGCCTGGAGCCGGCGCTGAACGGTGCCCCGCTGGAGGCGCTGCTCACGGTCTAGCGACCACGGTGTCCCCGCGGACACCGGCATGACACCGCGGAGGCGGGCCCGGAGGAATCCGGAGCCCGCCTCCCGTGTTGTGCCGGGTAGACGGTGCTCACATTGGCCTGAAGGCGATCCTGGAGCTCAGGATCGCTACCATGGGGTCTCCGGAACCTGACCGGGGGACCCGGATCGCGCACGAGGAGCCCTCTTGCCAGACGAGGCCCAGCACCTGACCGCCGCCAAGCCCGAGTCCGCCTCGGCAGCCGCGGCGAAGCCCGCGCCGAGCGCGCCCCACGCGAAGAACGACACCCGCGGGCCGGTCGAGCATGCCCAGGCGGCACCGGTCGACAAGCCCGCCGATCAGTCGCGGCCCAAGCCCACCCCGCCGCCCGCGGTACGTCAGGCAGCCGGACAGCCGGCCCGCTCCGGCTCATCCAACCGCGTCCGTGCCCGTCTGGCCCGGCTCGGTGTGCAGCGCGCGAACCCGTACAACCCGGTGCTGGAGCCGCTGCTGCGGATAGTGCGCAGCAACGACCCGAAGATCGAGACGGCCACGCTCCGCCAGATCGAGCGCGCCTACCAGGTCGCCGAGCGCTGGCACCGCGGCCAGAAGCGCAAGAGCGGCGACCCGTACATCACGCACCCCCTCGCCGTCACCACCATCCTCGCCGAGCTGGGCATGGATCCGGCCACGCTGATGGCCGGCCTGCTGCACGACACCGTCGAGGACACCGAGTACGGCCTGGACGACCTGCGCCGCGACTTCGGCGACGTCGTCACGCTGCTCGTCGACGGCGTCACCAAGCTGGACAAGGTCAAGTTCGGCGAGGCCGCGCAGGCCGAGACCGTGCGCAAGATGGTCGTCGCCATGGCCAAGGACCCGCGTGTCCTGGTCATCAAGCTCGCCGACCGCCTGCACAACATGCGCACCATGCGCTACCTCAAGCGCGAGAAGCAGGAGAAGAAGGCGCGCGAGACCCTGGAGATCTACGCGCCGCTCGCCCATCGCCTGGGCATGAACACCATCAAGTGGGAGCTGGAGGACCTCGCCTTCGCGATCCTCTACCCCAAGATGTACGACGAGATCGTCCGGCTGGTGGCCGAGCGGGCGCCGAAGCGTGACGAGTACCTGGCCATCGTCACCGACGAGGTCCAGCAGGACCTGCGCGCGGCCCGCATCAAGGCGACCGTCACCGGCCGCCCGAAGCACTACTACAGCGTCTACCAGAAGATGATCGTCCGCGGCCGGGACTTCGCGGAGATCTACGACCTGGTGGGCATCCGCGTCCTCGTGGACACCGTCCGCGACTGCTACGCGGCCCTCGGCACGGTGCACGCGCGATGGAATCCGGTCCCCGGCCGGTTCAAGGACTACATCGCGATGCCCAAGTTCAACATGTACCAGTCGCTGCACACGACGGTCATCGGCCCCGGCGGCAAGCCGGTCGAGCTGCAGATCCGCACGTTCGACATGCACCGCCGCGCCGAGTACGGCATCGCCGCGCACTGGAAGTACAAGCAGGAGGCCGTAGCCGGCGCCTCGAAGGTGCGCAGCGACGCCCCCAAGTCGTCCGGCAAGGGCAAGGACGACCACCTCAACGACATGGCGTGGCTGCGCCAGCTCCTGGACTGGCAGAAGGAGACCGAGGACCCGGGTGAGTTCCTGGAGTCCCTGCGCTTCGACCTGTCCCGCAACGAGGTCTTCGTCTTCACCCCCAAGGGCGACGTCATAGCGCTCCCCGCCGGGGCCACCCCGGTGGACTTCGCGTACGCCGTGCACACCGAGGTCGGGCACCGCACCATAGGCGCCCGCGTCAACGGCCGGCTGGTCCCGCTGGAGTCCACCCTTGACAACGGCGACCTGGTGGAGGTCTTCACCTCCAAGGCGGCCGGAGCCGGGCCCTCCCGCGACTGGCTCGGCTTCGTCAAGTCACCGCGCGCCCGCAACAAGATCCGCGCCTGGTTCTCCAAGGAACGCCGCGACGAGGCGATCGAGCAGGGCAAGGACGCCATCGTCCGCGCGATGCGCAAGCAGAACCTGCCGATCCAGCGCATCCTGACCGGCGACTCCCTGGTGACGCTCGCACACGAGATGCGCTACGCCGATATCTCCGCCCTGTACGCGGCGATCGGCGAGGGCCATGTCTCCGCGCAGAACATCGTGCAGAAGCTGGTGCAGGCCCTCGGTGGCGAGGAGGCCGCCACCGAGGAGATCGACGAGTCGGTTCCGCCGGCCCGAGGCCGCAGCCGCAAGCGCCGCTCCAGCGCCGACCCGGGCGTCGTCGTCAAGGGCGTCGAGGACGTGTGGGTCAAGCTGGCCCGCTGCTGCACCCCCGTCCCGGGCGACCCCATCATCGGCTTCGTCACCCGCGGCAGCGGAGTGTCGGTTCACCGCAGCGACTGCGTGAACGTCGACTCGCTGTCCCGCGAGCCCGAGCGCATCCTCGACGTCGAGTGGGCTCCCACCCAGTCCTCGGTCTTCCTGGTCGCCATCCAGGTCGAGGCGCTGGACCGCTCCCGGCTGCTCTCGGACGTCACCCGCGTGCTGTCCGACCAGCACGTCAACATCCTCTCCGCGGCCGTCCAGACCTCCCGCGACCGCGTCGCCACCTCCCGCTTCACCTTCGAGATGGGCGACCCGAAGCACCTCGGCCATGTGCTGAAGGCGGTCCGGGGCGTGGAGGGCGTCTACGACGTGTACCGGGTGACGTCGGCGCGCAGCAGGTCGTAACCGCTCGTCAGCGGTCGTCACCTCCGACCACACGAAAGGGGCTCCCGTACACCTCGTACGGGAGCCCCTTTCGACGGACTGCTCAGCCTCCGAACTCCTGCAGGCCCTTCAGCGCCTGGTCCAGCAGCGCCTGGCGGCCGTCGAGCTCACGCTGGAGCTTGTCGGCCCTGGCGTTGTTGCCCTGCGCCCGCGCCTGCTCGATCTGGCCCCGCAGCTTGTCCACCGCTGCCTGGAGCTGGCCCGTCAGACCCTCGGCACGCGCGCGTGCCTCCGGGTTCGTCCGGCGCCACTCGGCCTCCTCGGCCTCCTGGATGGCCCGCTCCACCGCGTGCATCCGGCCCTCGACCTTCGGCCGGGCGTCGCGCGGCACATGGCCGATGGCCTCCCAGCGCTCGTTCACGTTCCGGAACGCGGCGCGGGCCGCCTTCAGGTCCGCGATCGGCAGGAGCTTCTCGGCCTCCTCGGCCAGCTCCTCCTTGAGCTTGAGGTTCTCCGACTGCTCGGCGTCCCGCTCGGCGAAGACCGAGCTGCGGGCCGCGAAGAAGACGTCCTGGGCGCCGCGGAAGCGGTTCCACAAATCGTCCTCGTGCTCGCGCTGAGCGCGGCCCGCGGCCTTCCACTCGGACATCAGCTCGCGGTAGCGCGCCGCCGTCACGCCCCAGTCCGTCGAGTTCGACAGCGCCTCGGCCTCGGAGACCAGCCGCTCCTTGGTCTTGCGGGCCTCCTCGCGCTGCGCGTCCAGCTGCGCGAAGTGCTGCTTGCGCCGCTTGGAGAACGCCGAGCGCGCGTGCGAGAACCGGTGCCACAGCTCGTCGTCGGACTTGCGGTCCAGACGCGGCAGACCCTTCCAGGTGTCCACCAGGGCCCGCAGCCGCTCACCGGCCGCCCGCCACTGGTCGGACTGCGACAGCTCCTCCGCCTCGGCGACCAGCGCCTCCTTGGCGTGCCGGGCCTCGTCGGACTGCTTCGCCCGCTGCGCCTTGCGCTCCTCGCGGCGCGCCTCCACCAGCTCCACGAGCTTGTCCAGCCGGACCCGCAGGGCGTCCAGGTCGCCCACCACGTGGTGCGCGTCGACCTGCTCGCGGATGTGGTCGATGGCGGCCTGGGCGTCCTTGGCCGACAGGTCGGTGGTCTTCACTCGCTTCTCGAGGAGGCCGATCTCGACAACCAGGCCCTCGTACTTGCGCTCGAAATAGGCCAGCGCCTCCTCGGGGGAGCCTGCCTGCCAGGAACCGACGACCTGCTCGCCGTCGGCCGTACGCACGTACACGGTCCCCGTCTCGTCGACGCGGCCCCACGGGTCGCTGCTCACAGCGCCTCCTCCACATGATGCCTGCGAGGGGCCTGAAGCTCCCCCGGGCATCGTCCACAGTTTCGTCACGGCCAACATAGGCGACCGGCGGGGGGCGTGTCCGCATCCCGCGCGACCGAAATTTCGCAGTTGGGGGTCAGGATTTCGTGATCGTGGCCTTGTTGATCACGACCGTCGCGTTGGGCGCCGTATTGCCCGTCTGAGGGTCGGGAGCCTGCGCCCCGGCATCCGCGATTTTCTTGAGGACCTTCATGCCCGCCTCGGACACCGTGCCGAACGGTGTGTAGTCGGGCGGCAGCTGACTGTCCTGGTAGACGAGGAAGAACTGGCTGCCGCCGCTGTTGCGGCCCTGCTTGGTCTGCGCGTTGTACTGGTTCGCCATCGCGACCGTGCCCGCCGGGTACGTCCCGCCCTTGAGGCTCTTGTCCTTGAGGTTCTCGTCCGGGATGGTGTAGCCCGGTCCGCCCATGCCGGTGCCCTGCGGGTCGCCGCACTGCAGGACGTAGATGCCCTGGTCCGTGAGCCGGTGGCACTTGCTGTGGTCCAGGTAGCCCTTGCCGAGAAGGAAGTTGAACGAGTTGACGGTGTGCGGCGCCGCCGACGCCTTCAGCGCGACGTCAATCTCACCGCAGGTCGTGTCCAGCTTCATCGTGTACTTCGCCGACTCGTCGACGGTCATCGCCGGTTCCTTCTTCCAGGTCTCCGACTTGACCTTGCCCGGGGCCGGCTTCTCGCACGGGTCCGGGGCCCTGCTGGGCGTGGCGCTCGGCGTGACCTCCGCGTTCGCGTTCTCCTTCTTGCCGTCGTCCTCGAACGGCTTGGTCAGGAAGACCGTCACCGACAGGACCACGATCACGCCGAGAGCCGAGGCGATCACGGAGTTGCGGATACGGGCCTTGCGTCGCGCGTCAGTGCGTCGCTGCTGCTGCCGCAAGAACTTCTCCCGGGCGAGCTGACGCCGCCGCTGTTCCTGGCTGACCACCGGGTTCTCTCCTCAAGGGTCTGATACGTCGACCGGTACGCGTGCGTCCTGTGTGCCGAGCGCGTGCGTGTGCCCCGTACCGTATATGGGTTCGCTGAGGAATCGGCAGCGCCGGTAGGCTCTGTGAGCAGCCTTAGCCGCCCGTATGTCGACACAACGAAGGACGATCGTGCTCATTGCCGGGTTCCCCGCCGGGGCCTGGGGGACGAACTGCTACCTCGTCGCCCCCGCCGCCGGTGAGGAGTGCGTGATCATCGACCCCGGCCATCAGGCCGCCGACGGCGTCGAGGAAGCGATCAGGAAGCATCGCCTCAAGCCCGTCGCCGTCGTCCTCACCCACGGCCACATCGACCATGTGGCGTCGGTCGCCCCGGTGTGCGGCGCGCACGACGTGCCGGCCTGGATCCACCCGGACGACCGGTACATGATGAGCGACCCCGAGAAGGGGATCGGCCGTTCCATCGGGATGCCGCTGCTGGGCGAGCTGACCGTGGGGGAGCCGGACGACGTCAAGGAGCTGACCGACGGGGCGAAGCTGGAGCTGGCGGGCCTGGAGCTGTCCGTCGCGCACGCGCCGGGCCATACCAAGGGGTCGGTGACCTTCGGCATGCCCGAGGCGGCGGACATCCCGCCGGTCCTCTTCTCGGGCGACCTGCTGTTCGCCGGCTCCATCGGACGTACCGACCTGCCCGGCGGTGACATGGCCGAGATGCTCGACTCGCTGGCCCGCGTGTGCCTGCCGCTCGACGACTCGACCGTGGTGCTGTCCGGCCACGGCCCCCAGACGACCATCGGCCAGGAGCGCTCCACCAACCCGTATCTGCGGCAGGTGGCCGCCGGCCAGGGACCCGCTCGGGCTCCCCGACGAGGAATGTGACGAGACCTTCCGTGAGCACCTTCAAGGCCCCCAAGGGCACGTACGACCTGATCCCCCCGGACAGCGCCGTCTACCTCGCCGTCCGTGAGGCGATCGCCGCCCCGCTGCGCAACTCCGGCTACGGCTACATCGAGACGCCGGGCTTCGAGAACGTCGAACTCTTCGCGCGCGGGGTCGGTGAGTCCACCGACATCGTGACCAAGGAGATGTACGCCTTCGAGACCAAGGGCGGCGACCGGCTCGCCCTGCGCCCCGAAGGCACGGCCTCCGTTCTGCGCGCGGCGCTGGAGGCCAACCTGCACAAGGCCGGCAACCTCCCGGTCAAGCTCTGGTACTCCGGCTCGTACTACCGCTACGAGCGCCCCCAGAAGGGCCGTTACCGCCACTTCTCGCAGGTCGGTGCCGAGGCGATCGGCGCGGAGGACCCGGCGTTGGACGCCGAGCTGCTCATCCTGGCCGACCAGGCGTACCGCTCGCTGGGCCTGAGCAACTTCCGGATCCTGCTCAACAGCCTCGGAGACCAGGAGTGCCGCCCGGTGTACCGGACGGCGCTCCAGGAGTTCCTGCGCGGCCTGGACCTGGACGAGGACACCCTGCGCCGCGCGGAGATCAACCCGCTGCGTGTCCTGGACGACAAGCGCGAGTCGGTCCAGAAGCAGCTGGGGGACGCGCCGCTGCTGCGGGACTACCTGTGCGACGCGTGCAAGGCCTACCACGAGGAGGTCCGCGAGCTGATCACGGCGGCGGGCGTCTCCTTCGAGGACGACCCGAAGCTGGTCCGCGGTCTGGACTACTACACCCGCACGACCTTCGAGTTCGTCCACGACGGTCTGGGCTCGCAGTCCGCGGTGGGCGGCGGCGGCCGCTACGACGGCCTCTCCGAGATGATCGGCGGCCCCGCGCTGCCGTCCGTCGGCTGGGCCCTCGGCGTCGACCGCACGGTCCTCGCCCTGCAGGCGGAGGGCGTCGAGCTGGAACTGCCCGCCACCACCAGCGTGTTCGCCGTCCCGCTCGGCGAGGAGGCCCGCCGCGTCCTGTTCGCCAAGGTCACCGAGCTCCGCAAGAACGGCATCGCGGCCGACTTCTCCTACGGCGGCAAGGGTCTCAAGGGCGCGATGAAGAACGCCAACCGCAGCGGCGCCCGCTACACGGTCGTCGCCGGCGAACGCGACCTCGCCGAGGGCGTCGTCCAGCTCAAGGACATGGAGTCCGGCGAGCAGACGGCGGTGGGCGTGAACGAGATCGTGGCGGAGCTGGAAGCGCGGCTGGGCTGATCAGCCGCCCGGACGGGAACGGCCTCGGCCTTCACAGCCCCCGTGGCTCTGGAGGCCGAGGCCGTTCCCGTTCCCTCAGCAGCCCTCAGTCCAGCAGCCCGAACCGCATCGCGCTGGTGACGGCCGCGGTCCGGTCGTCGACCCCCGGCTTGCCGAAGACCCGCAGCAGACACGTCTTCACCGTCGACTCCCCGATGAACAACCGCCGCCCGATCTCCGCGTTCGTGCACCCCTCGGCCACCAGTCGCAGCACCGCCGTCTCGCGCTCCGAGAGCCGGGGCCGCTCCGGCTTCGTGCGGTGCTGGTCGACCAGCCGGGCCGCCGCGATCGAGATGCCGGGCGCCTGGAAGCTCGTCGACATGATCCCGGCGGCCATCATGGCCGGCAGTTACACCTGCGAGGCGGTGATGCACGCGCCCTCCACGTCGTCCCGGAAGATCGACGCGAACAGGAACAGGAAGACGACCGGGAAGGCGAAGGTGAACACCACCTGGTCGCGCTGGCGGATGAACTGCCTGATCTCCAGGGCGCCCCGCCGCACCAGCCCCCACGCGCCAGGCAGCCGCCCGAACGCCGACGTCACCGCGCTCCCGTACGGCGGTCGTGGTCATCGCGCGTCCTCCTGGGACTGCCCGGTCAGCCGGAGGCAGACGTCCTCCAGCGTGGGGCGGGTCACCGTCAGCCCGGGGATCTCGCCGCCGCAGCGCCCCATGAGATCGGCGAAGGCCCGGGCCGGCGTCCCGGTGCGCAGCGCGCGCGGGCTGCCGTCCGGCTCGGTCCACGCCACGGTGGCCCCGGTGCCGTACCGCTCCCGCAGGGCTCCGGGTTCGCCCTCGGCGACGATCCGGCCCTTGGCGACGACGGCCGGCCGGTGCGCGAGGGCCTCCGCCTCCTCCAGGTAGTGCGTGGTCAGCACGACGGTCGTGCCCTCCTCGGCCAAGGCGCGGATCAGCGACCAGAACCGCCGCCGGGCCGCCGGGCCGAACCCGGTCGTCGGCTCGTCCAGGAGCAGCAGGTCAGGGCCCCCGATGACGCCGAGCGGCACGTCCAGGCGCATGCGCTGGCCGCCCGACAGCGCCTTGGTCCGGCTGTCCGCCTTCGTCTCCAGACCGACCAGACCGATGACCTCCTCCGGGTCCCGCGGCCGGGGGCAGTAGCGGGCGAAGTGCCGCACGGTCTCCCGGACCGTCGACTCTGCGGGTGCCGATTCGTCCTGCCAGCCGATTCCGACACGAAAGCGCCACGCGCGCGTGCCGGTCGCCGGGTCCGACCCGAGCACGGACACCTCGCCCGCGTCCCGGTCCCGGTTGCCCTGGAGGATCTCCACCGTGGTGCTCTTGCCCGCGCCGTCGGGCCCGGAGCAGGCCGAACACCTCGCCCCGCCGGATACCGAGATCGATGCCGTCGACGGCGGTCAGGCCCCCGTACCGCTTGCGCAGCCCCCGCACGTCCACGGCGAGTTCGTACCCCTGTGCTGTCATGCGACGAGCGTCGGCCGGAACCCACCCCTCAGGGACGACCGGGCGGACATCCTTATGTCCACTGAACGGCGGACAGGGGCACCTGTGCGGCACAATGGCCCTGCCCGAAGATGTTCAGGTCTCAAGTGACGGAATCGGCGTGATGAGCAAGACGACAGCGAAGGACGTCTCCACGGAGTCCGAGCCGGAGCGCGCCGAGATCGCACCGCGCGCGGAGGGCGGCAGCCGGGCCCTGGCCCTGCTGCTGGTGATCACCGGCGCGGCCGGACTGCTCGCCGCGTGGGTCATCACGATCGACAAGTTCAAGATCCTCGAGGCCAAGGTCGAGGGCAAGACCTACACGCCCGGCTGCAGCCTCAACCCGGTCGTGTCCTGCGGCAGCGTCATGGAGAGCAAGCAGGCCGCCGTCTTCGGCTTCCCGAACCCGATGCTCGGCCTCGTCTGCTACGGCATCGTCATCGGCGTCGGCATGGCCCTGCTCGCCCGCGCTCGCTTCCCCCGCTGGTACTGGCTCACCTTCAACGCCGGCTGCCTCTTCGGCGTGGTCTTCTGCGCCTGGCTGATGTTCCAGTCCCTGTACCGGATCAACGCGCTCTGCCTGTGGTGCAGCCTCGCCTGGGTCGCCACGATCCTGATGTTCTGGTACGTGACCTCGTTCAACATCCGCAAGGGCTTCCTGCCCGCCCCGACCTGGCTCAAGAGCTTCTTCGGCGAGTTCACCTGGGTCATGCCCGTGCTGCACATCGGCATCATCGGCATGCTGGTCCTGACCCGCTGGTGGGACTTCTGGCTGAGCTGAGCCCCCGCATCCGGGGCCCGGCCGGATTGTCAGTGCCGTGATTTAGGGTTTCTGACGTGGAGCCCGACCTGTTCACCGCCGCAGCCGAAGAACGCCAGGAGAAGGTGCCGTCCAGCAGCCCCCTGGCGGTCCGGATGCGCCCGCGCACCCTCGACGAGGTCGTGGGCCAGCAGCATCTGCTGAAGCCGGGCTCACCCCTGCGCAGACTGGTCGGGGAGGCGTCCGGCCCGGCCGGCCCCTCCTCGGTGCTCCTGTGGGGCCCGCCCGGCACCGGCAAGACCACCCTGGCCTACGTCGTCTCCAAGGCGACCGACGCCCGCTTCGTGGAGCTGTCCGCGATCACCGCGGGCGTCAAGGAGGTCCGCGCGGTCATCGACGGCGCCCGCCGCGCCTCCGGCGGCTACGGCAAGGAGACCGTCCTCTTCCTCGACGAGATCCACCGCTTCAGCAAGGCCCAGCAGGACTCCCTGCTCCCGGCCGTCGAGAACCGCTGGGTGACGCTCATCGCGGCGACGACGGAGAACCCGTACTTCTCGGTGATCTCCCCCCTGCTGTCCCGCTCCCTGCTGCTCACCCTCGAACCGCTCACGGACGAGGACATCAGGAGCCTCATCCGCCGTGCCCTCGGCGACGAGCGCGGCCTCAAGGACGCCGTCACCCTCCCCGAGGAGACCGAGAACCACCTCCTGCGGATCGCGGGCGGTGACGCCCGCCGCGCCCTGACCGCCCTGGAGGCGGCCGCCGGGGCCGCCCTCGACAAGGGCGAGGCGGAGATCGGCCTGACCACCCTGGAGGAGACGGTCGACCGGGCCGCCGTGAAGTACGACCGCGACGGCGACCAGCACTACGACGTGGCCAGCGCCCTGATCAAGTCCATCCGCGGCTCCGACGTCGACGCCGCGCTGCACTACCTGGCCCGGATGATCGAGGCCGGCGAGGACCCCCGCTTCATCGCCCGCCGCCTGATGATCTCCGCCAGCGAGGACATCGGCCTGGCCGATCCGACCGCTCTGCCGACGGCGGTGGCCGCCGCCCAGGCCGTGGCCATGATCGGCTTCCCCGAAGCCGCCCTCACCCTCAGCCACGCCACGATCGCCCTCGCCCTGGCCCCCAAGTCCAACGCCGCGACCACCGCGATCGGCGCCGCCCTCGAAGACGTCCGCAAGGGCCTGGCCGGACCCGTCCCCGCCCATCTGCGCGACAGCCACTACAAGGGCGCGACCAAGCTCGGCCACGGCCAGGGCTACGTCTACCCCCACGACCTGCCCGAGGGCATCGCGGCCCAGCAGTACGCCCCCGACGAACTGAAGGGCCGCGAGTACTACGAGCCGACCCGGCACGGCGCGGAGGCCCGCTACGCGGACGCGGTGGAGTGGACCCGGAAGAACCTCGGTCGAAAGCGGTCCTGAGCACCCTGTAGACTCGGCCGGAGTGCCGCGTCTCGTGCAGTCAGAACGGGACAGTCGGCCGGAGCCCGGTCCCCGGACCGGCTCCAGGAGCGTTGCGCACCGTCGAACGGTGTCGCGGGCAGCCCACCACCACCGTCGCACGACGGAACCGGTCGGTGGGCCACTCGCGTGCTGCACGTATGTGCCCAGACCAGGGGAGCGGCTGCCCACCGGGGTCCACCAGGACCGAGGAGGGTTTCCCCGGCTGCGGATGCGACCTCCCTCAACCCTGACAAGCCGGAAACCAGGAAAGAGAAAAAGACAGTGGCGAACCAGTCCCGCCCCAAGGTCAAGAAGTCGCGTGCCCTCGGCATCGCGCTGACCCCGAAGGCCGTCAAGTACTTCGAGGCCCGCCCCTACCCGCCGGGTGAGCACGGCCGCGGCCGCAAGCAGAACTCGGACTACAAGGTCCGTCTGCTCGAGAAGCAGCGTCTGCGCGCGCAGTACGACGTGTCCGAGCGCCAGCTCGTCCGCGCCTACGAGCGTGCCTCCAAGGTCCAGGGCAAGACCGGTGAGGCCCTGATCATCGAGCTGGAGCGCCGTCTCGACGCCCTGGTTCTGCGTTCGGGCATTGCCCGCACGATCTACCAGGCCCGCCAGATGGTCGTGCACGGCCACATCGCGGTCAACGGCAAGAAGGTCGACAAGCCCTCCTTCCGTGTCCGTCCGGACGACGTGGTGCAGGTCCGCGAGCGCTCCAAGGAGAAGACCCTCTTCACGATCGCTCGTGAGGGTGGCTTCGCCCCCGACGGTGAGACCCCGCGCTACCTCCAGGTGAACCTCAAGGGCCTGGCGTTCCGCCTGGACCGCGAGCCGAACCGCAAGGAGATCCCGGTGATCTGCGACGAGCAGCTCGTCGTCGAGTACTACGCCCGCTGATCTTCCTCAGCGACGGCGGTACCACCGGCCTCGCGCCGAGCCCGCTGCCTCCCACCGTCAGGGTGGGAGGCAGCGGGTTTTTCGTTCCCCTCCCCTTCCTCGACTCGCCCCGGGATGCGCTTGGCGTGCCGATCTCCACGTCGCCTGCAAGGCGCGCACCGATGTCACCGGCATCCGGTACCGCGCCGAAGTCGCCCACCAGAAGTCGCTGATCGCCCAGGCCCTTTCCGGCGCCGCGCCCGCCGGAGCCAAATCCGGTACGGAGTGCCGTCGCGGTCGCGATAGGCTCGTCGCACGACTTTTTCGATGTTCAGGCACGTTTCAGGGAGCGGGTGCACACAGTGTCCGGTGGAGAGGTTGCCGGGATCCTGGTGGCCGTCTTCTGGGCGATCCTGGTCTCCTTCCTCGCCGTCGCGCTGGCGAGGGTGGCCCAGACGCTCAAGGCGACCACCAAGCTCGTGGCGGACGTGACCGACCAGGCCGTCCCGCTGCTGGCCGACGCCTCCACGGCGGTGCGCTCCGCGCAGACCCAGATCGACCGGGTCGACTCGATCGCCTCCGACGTCCAGGAGGTCACGTCGAACGCCTCGGCGCTGTCGACGACCGTCGCCTCCACCTTCGGCGGCCCCCTGGTCAAGGTCGCGGCCTTCGGCTACGGCGTGCGCCGGGCCCTGGGCGGCCGCAAGGAGGACGTGCCCGCCAAGGCGTCCAGGCGTACCGTGATCGTGGGCCGTACGGTCACCCGGCGCAGCGCCCGAGGGAAGAGGGACTGAGAGCCAGCGATGTTCCGCCGCACCTTCTGGTTCACCACGGGCGTCGCCGCCGGTGTGTGGGCCACCACCAAGGTCAATCGCAAGCTGAAGCAGCTGACCCCCGAGAGCCTCGCCAGAACCGCCGGGAACAAGGCGATCGAGGCCGGTCACCGCATCAAGGACCGTGCCGTGGGCTTCGCGCTCGACGTCCGCGACAACATGGCCGTGCGGGAGGCCGAACTGGGCGACGCCCTCGGGATCAACGAGAATCCCGAGCTGCCCGGCCCCCGCCGTCACATCGCCATCGAGAACCGCAACAACCCGAAGTACGTCGAGGGTTCGACGTACCAGACGCACCCGTACAACCGGAATGAGGACCACTGATGGAGTCGGCTGAGATTCGCCGCCGCTGGTTGAGCTTCTTCGAGGAGCGCGGTCACACCGTCGTCCCTTCGGCGTCGCTCATCGCGGACGACCCGACTCTGCTCCTCGTCCCGGCCGGCATGGTGCCCTTCAAGCCCTACTTCCTGGGTGAGGTCAAGCCGCCCTTCGCGCGCGCCACCAGCGTCCAGAAGTGCGTGCGCACGCCGGACATCGAAGAGGTCGGCAAGACCACCCGGCACGGCACGTTCTTCCAGATGTGCGGCAACTTCTCCTTCGGCGACTACTTCAAGGAAGGCGCCATCAAGTACGCCTGGGAGCTGCTCACCAGCGCCCAGGACAAGGGCGGCTACGGCCTCGACCCCGAGCGCCTGTGGATCACCGTGTACAAGGACGACGACGAGGCCGAGCGCATCTGGCACGAGGTCGTCGGCGTGCCGAAGGAGCGCATCCAGCGCCTCGGCATGAAGGACAACTACTGGTCCATGGGCGTCCCCGGCCCCTGCGGCCCGTGTTCCGAGATCAACTACGACCGCGGCCCCGACTTCGGCGTCGAGGGCGGCCCCGCCGTCAACGACGAGCGGTACGTGGAGATCTGGAACCTCGTCTTCATGCAGTACGAGCGGGGCGAGGGCATCGGCAAGGACAACTTCGAGATCCTCGGCGAACTGCCCAGCAAGAACATCGACACCGGCCTCGGCCTCGAGCGTCTCGCCATGATTCTGCAGGGCGTGCAGAACATGTACGAGATCGACACCTCGATGGCCGTCATCAACAAGGCCACCGAGCTGACCGGCGTCCGCTACGGCGACGCCCACGACTCGGACGTCTCCCTGCGCGTGGTCACCGACCACATGCGCACCTCGGTGATGCTGATCGGCGACGGTGTCACCCCCGGCAACGAGGGCCGCGGCTACGTGCTGCGCCGTATCATGCGCCGCGCCATCCGCAACATGCGCCTGCTCGGCGCCACCGGTCCGGTCGTGAAGGATCTGATCGACACCGTGATCGAGATGATGGGCCAGCAGTACCCCGAGCTCATCACCGACCGTGAGCGCATCGAGAAGGTCGCCCTCGCCGAGGAGAACGCCTTCCTCAAGACGCTGAAGGCCGGCACCAACATCCTCGACACGGCCGTCACCGACACCAAGGCCGCCGGCGGCACCGTCCTGCCCGGCGACAAGGCCTTCCTGCTCCACGACACCTGGGGCTTCCCGATCGACCTCACCCTGGAGATGGCCGCCGAGCAGGGCCTCTCCGTGGACGAGGACGGTTTCCGCCGCCTGATGAAGGAGCAGCGGGAGCGCGCCAAGGCCGACGCCCAGGCCAAGAAGACCGGGCACGCCGGCGCCGGTGCCTACCGTGAGATCGCCGACCAGGCCGGTGCCACCGACTTCATCGGCTACACCGACACCGAGAGCGAGTCCACGATCGTCGGCATCCTCGTCGACGGCGCCTCCTCCCCGGCCGCCACCGAGGGCGACGAGGTCGAGATCGTCCTCGACCGCACCCCCTTCTACGCCGAGGGCGGCGGCCAGATCGGCGACACCGGCCGCATCAAGGTCGACACCGGTGCCGTCATCGAGATCCGCGACTGCCAGAAGCCGGTCCCGGGGGTCTACGTCCACAAGGGCGTCGTCCAGGTCGGCGAGGTCACCGTCGGTGCCAAGGCCCACGCCTCGATCGACGACCGCCGCCGCAAGGCCATCGCCCGCGCCCACTCGGCCACGCACCTGACCCACCAGGCCCTGCGCGACGCCCTCGGCCCGACGGCCGCCCAGGCCGGTTCCGAGAACCAGCCCGGCCGCTTCCGTTTCGACTTCGGCTCCCCGTCCGCCGTCCCGACGGCCGTGATGACCGACGTCGAGCAGAAGATCAACGAGGTGCTCGCCCGCGACCTCGACGTCCGCGCCGACGTCATGGGCATCGACGAGGCCAAGAAGCAGGGCGCCATCGCCGAGTTCGGCGAGAAGTACGGCGAGCGCGTCCGCGTGGTCACCATCGGCGACTTCTCCAAGGAGCTGTGCGGCGGCACGCACGTGCACAACACCGCCCAGCTCGGCCTGGTGAAGCTGCTGGGCGAGTCGTCCATCGGCTCGGGTGTGCGCCGGATCGAGGCCCTCGTCGGCGTGGACGCCTACAACTTCCTCGCCCGGGAGCACACGGTCGTCGCCCAGCTCCAGGAGCTGATCAAGGGCCGCCCGGAGGAGCTCCCGGAGAAGGTCTCCGCCATGCTCGGCAAGCTGAAGGACGCCGAGAAGGAGATCGAGAAGTTCCGCGCCGAGAAGGTCCTCCAGGCCGCCGCCGGTCTCGCCGAGTCGGCCAAGGACATCCGTGGCGTTGCTGTCGTGACCGGTCAGGTCCCGGACGGTACGACCGCCGACGACCTGCGCAAGCTGGTCCTCGACGTGCGCGGACGCATCCAGGGCGGGCGGGCCGCCGTCGTCGCCCTGTTCACGGTGGCGAACGGCAAGCCGCTCACGGTGATCGCCACCAACGAGGCCGCCCGCGAGCGCGGCCTGAAGGCCGGCGAACTGGTCCGTACGGCCGCCAAGACCCTCGGCGGCGGCGGTGGCGGCAAGCCGGACGTCGCCCAGGGCGGCGGCCAGAACCCGGCCGCCATCGGTGACGCCGTGGACGCCGTGGAGCGTCTGGTCACCGAGACGGCCAAGTAAGAGACGGGTCGGACAGCATGCGCAGAGGACGTCGACTCGCGATCGACGTCGGGGACGCCCGCATCGGGGTCGCCTCATGCGACCCCGACGGGATCCTCGCCACCCCGGTGGAGACGGTCCCGGGGCGTGACATCCCCGCAGCTCAGCGACGGTTGAAACAACTCGTCGAGGAGTACGAGCCCCTCGAGGTCGTCGTCGGTCTCCCGCGCTCCCTCAAGGGGGGCGAGGGCCCGGCCGCGGTCAAGGTCCGGGCCTTCACCCGGGAACTGGCCCGCATGATCTCACCGGTTCCGGTGAGACTCGTCGACGAACGCATGACGACGGTGACGGCCAGCCAGGGACTGCGCGCCTCGGGCGTGAAATCCAAGAAGGGCCGGTCCGTCATCGACCAGGCGGCAGCCGTGGTCATCCTGCAACAAGCCCTCGAATCCGAACGGGTGTCAGGTAAAGCACCCGGCGAAGGCGTCGAAGTGGTCATCTGATCGCGATACGGTAACGTTCCGCGCGATGCGGCGGCGTTCGAACAGCCACCGCACAGCAAGAGGCGGGACGGGAGGCGGGCCGGAAGCCGCGCGACCGCCGCCTCGCGGCTCTAGGGGATCGATGACTGAGTATGGCCGGGGCCAGGGCTCCGAACCGTGGCATCCGGAGGACCCGTTGTACGGGGACGGCGGATGGGACGGGCAGCAGGCCCATCAGGGTCAGCAGCCCCCCTACGGCGGCCAGCCGCAGCACTATCCGCAGCAGTCGCAGCAGCCCCAGTACGGCGACTGGGGCACCGGTGACCAGGCCGGATACGGTCAGGTGCAGCAGCAGTACCCGTCCGACCAGCACTACGCGGCACAGGCCCACGGCCACCAGCAGTACCCCGGCCAGCAGGACCCCGGACACCAGCAGGGCCAGGGCTACCACCAGCAGCAGTACGACACCGGCGGCTGGGTCAACGACCCGCACCAGCAGGTCTCCTATCCCGGTGACCCGGCGGACCCCTACGGTCAGCAGGCCGGTGCGTACGGCGGGGGACAGCAGGACTACTACGGCACCCCCGACGCGTATCCGCCCCCGGAGCCGCCCGGCCGGCGAGGGGTCGCGCCCGCTCAGGAGCCCGCCCAGGAAGCGGTGACCGACTGGGATCCCGGCCCCGATCAGGGCGAGCACGCCTTCTTCGCGGGCGACGACGATGACGACGGCGACGAGCCGGGGGAGCGCCGCGGACGCGAGGGCAAGCGGGGGCGCGGCGGCGGCAAACCGAAGAAGCGCCGCAACGGCATGGCCTGCCTGCTGGTCGTCGTGAGCCTCGGCGGCGCTCTGGGCGGTGCCGGCTACTTCGGCTACCAGTTCTACCAGGATCGTTTCGGCGACCCCGCGGACTTCGCGGGCGACGGCAACGGGCAGCAGGTGTCCGTCGAGATCCCCGAGGGGGCGCTCGGCTACAAGATCGGCCAGGTGCTGAAAAGCGCGGGGGTCGTCAAGAGCGTCGACGCGTTCGTCGCCGCCCAGGAGGACAACCCGAACGGCAAGGGCATCCAGGACGGCGTGTACACGCTGCAGAAGCAAATGTCGGCCGCGAGTGCGGTCGAACTGATGCTCAGTCCGAAGAGCCGCGACAACCTGATCATCGCCGAGGGCCGTCGCAACGCCGACATCTACCGGCTCATCGACAAGCGCCTCAAGGTCAAGGCGGGCACCACCGCCGCCGTGGCCAAGAAGGACTACAAGCAGCTCGGTCTGCCCGCCTGGGCGCAGAACCACGCCGACGTCAAGGACCCGTTGGAGGGCTTCCTCTACCCCTCCAGCTACGGCGTCAGCGAGGGCCAGAAGCCCGAGGCCGTCCTGAAGCAGATGGTCAAGCGGGCCACCGCGACGTACGAGAAGCTCGGCCTCGAGAAGAAGGCCGCGAGCCTCGGACTCGAGGACCCGTGGCAACTGGTCACCATCGCCAGCCTGGTCCAGGCCGAGGGCACGAGCCACAGCGACTTCCGCAAGATGGCCGAGGTCGTCTACAACCGGATGAAGCCCGGCAACCCGCAGACCAACGGCATGCTGGAGTTCGACTCCACCTACAACTACATCAAGAACCAGAGCAAGATCGACCTGAGCCTGAGCGAACTGCGGAACTACGACAACCCGTACAACACGTACTTCCACAAGGGTCTGCCGCCCGGTCCGATCGACAACCCGGGCGAGGACGCGATCGCGGGCGCCCTCAAGCCGACGGACGACGGCTGGTACTACTTCATCTCGCTCGACGGCAGGACCAGCAAGTTCACGAAGACGAACGCCGAACACCAGAAGCTGGTCGACCAGTTCAACGCCTCGCGGAACAACTGAGGAATCCCTGATGGCCGCACCACGCCGGGCCGCCGTACTCGGCTCCCCGATCGCCCACTCGCTCTCCCCGGTCCTGCACCGCACCGCCTACCAGGAGTTGGGCCTGGCCGGCTGGACGTACGACAGGTTCGAGGTCGACGAGGCCGGCCTGCCCGGGTTCTTCGAGACGCTCGGCCCCGAGTGGGCCGGGCTCTCGCTGACCATGCCGCTGAAGCGGGCCGTGATCCCGCTGCTCGACGAGATCAGCGAGACCGCCGCCTCGGTCGACGCCGTCAACACCGTCGTCCGCACCGAGGACGGCCGCAGGATCGGCGACAACACCGACATCCCCGGCATGGTGGCAGCGCTGCGTGAGCACGGCATCGACAAGGTCGACGCCGCCGCCGTCCTCGGCGCGGGTGCCACCGCCTCCTCCGCGCTGGCCGCGCTGTCCCGGATCTGCCCGGGCGAGATCGCCGTGTACGTGCGCAGCGAGGCCCGGGCCACCGAGATGCGCCAATGGGCCGAGCGGCTCGGCGTCGCCGTCCGTATCGCCGACTGGGCCGACGCCGAGCGGGCCCTGCGCGCCCCCCTGGTGATCAGCACGACGCCGGCCGGTGTCACCGACGCCCTCGCCCGGTCCGTGCCGGAGCGCCCGGCGGCCCTCTTCGACGTCCTGTACGACCCCTGGCCGACCGACCTCGCCGCCCGCTGGTCGGCGTACGGCGGTGCCGTCGTCAGCGGCCTCGACCTGCTGGTGCACCAGGCCGTGCTCCAGGTCGAGCAGATGACGGGGCTGGCACCGCCCCCCCTGGACGCCATGCGAAAAGCGGGCGAGCGGGCTCTCGCGGCCCGATAAGATCCGCTCTCGGTTCCGCAGGGGGCGGAACAGGGGAGGGGAACGGCCGTCATGTCCGCAGGTCTGCCTCAGGCGTCTGTCAAGTCCCAGATATTCGAGTCCCTGCTGGGGTTCCTGCCCGACTGGGTGCAGATCACGGTGCTCGCCCTGATCCTGCTCGCCGTCGTGGCGTCCTGGGTCGTCAGGATCAAGCGCAAGATCGCCCACCGGCGTGCGGTGCGCAACGGGCAGTCGGTCCACGCCGCCGCCCAGTACGGGCAGGGACGCGGCGCGGACTACCTCGGCCAGTACGCGCCGCGGCAGGCGCATCCGGACGGGCAGCAGGGCAGCGGCGCCGACCACCTGGGCGCGTACGCCCCGCAGCGGCAGGCCGAGCCCGCGCAGCAGCCGAGCGGTGCCGACTTCCTCGGCGCGTACGCGCCGCAGCAGCGTCAGGGCGACGGCCCGTCCGCGAACGCGTCCGCTTGATGGACCGGCCGCCGGGCAAACCGCCCCGGCGTGGGAGGATCGGAGATGGCGGGCCGGGCCGCGCACCCGGTCGCGCCGTCGCCGTACGCGACGAGGCGCGTACGCAGGGCAGGACCAGAGCGCGAGTACTGAGGAGCACCGTTGAGCAGGTTGCGCTGGCTGACCGCGGGGGAATCCCATGGTCCCGCACTCGTGGCGACGCTGGAGGGTCTTCCCGCCGGTGTGCCGATCACCACGGACATGGTCGCGGACCATCTCGCGAGGCGGCGCCTGGGCTATGGGCGCGGTGCCCGGATGAAGTTCGAGCGCGACGAGGTCACCTTCCTCGGCGGCGTCCGACACGGCCTGACCCTCGGCTCCCCGGTCGCGGTCATGGTGGGCAACACCGAGTGGCCGAAGTGGGAACAGGTCATGGCCGCCGACCCGGTCGCCCCCGAGATCCTCGACGGGCTCGCCCGCAACGCCCCGCTGACCCGGCCCCGGCCCGGCCACGCGGACCTGGCGGGCATGCAGAAGTACGGGTTCGACGAGGCCCGGCCGATCCTGGAGCGTGCTTCGGCGCGTGAGACGGCCGCCCGCGTCGCCCTGGGCGCGGTGGCCCGCTCGTACCTGAAGGAGACCACCGGCGTCGAAATCGTCAGCCACGTCGTGGAACTGGCCGCCGCGAAGGCGCCGAAGGGTGTGTACCCGACCCCGGCCGACGTCGAGAAGCTGGACGCGGATCCGGTGCGCTGCCTGGACGCGGATGCGTCGAAGGCGATGGTCGCGGAGATCGATCAGGCGCACAAGGACGGTGACACCCTCGGGGGTGTGGTCGAGATCCTGGCGTACGGCGTGCCCGTCGGCCTCGGTTCGCACGTGCACTGGGACCGCAAGCTGGACGCCCGGCTCGCCGGTGCCCTCATGGGCATCCAGGCGATCAAGGGCGTGGAGATCGGTGACGGTTTCGAGCTGGCGCGGGTGCCCGGCTCAAAGGCGCACGACGAGATCGTGAAGACCGACGACGGCATCCGGCGCACCACGGGCCGCTCCGGTGGCACCGAGGGCGGTCTGAGCACCGGTGAGCTGCTGCGCGTCCGCGCCGCGATGAAGCCGATCGCGACCGTGCCGCGCGCCCTGCAGACCGTGGACGTCACCACCGGCGAGGCCGCGCAGGCCCATCACCAGCGCTCCGACGTGTCCGCGGTCCCGGCCGCCGGCATCGTCGCCGAGGCCATGGTGGCCCTGGTGCTCGCGGACGCGGTGGCGGAGAAGTTCGGCGGCGACAGTGTGGCGGAGACCCGTCGCAACGTGACGTCGTACCTCGACAACCTCGCCATCCGATGAGCGGCCCGCTGGTGGTCCTGGTCGGCCCGATGGGGGTGGGCAAGTCCACCGTGGGGCGGCTGCTGGCCGAGCGGCTCGGGGTCTCCTACCGGGACACCGACGACGACATCGTCGCCGAGCAGGGCCGGACCATCGCCGAGATCTTCGTCGACGAGGGCGAGTCCGCCTTCCGCGCGATCGAGAAGACGGCCGTGCACCGGGCGCTCGCCGAACACGACGGCGTCCTGGCCCTGGGCGGCGGAGCGATCCTCGACAGCGACACGCGCGCGCTGCTCGCCGGGCAGCGGGTGGCGTACCTGTCGATGGACGTCGAGGAGGCGGTCAAGCGCACCGGCCTCAACACGGCCCGCCCGCTGCTCGCGGTCAACCCGCGCAAGCAGTGGCGCGAGCTCATGGAGGCCCGCCGTCACTTGTACGAGGAGGTCGCCACGGCCGTGGTCGCCACCGACGGCCGGACCCCCGAAGAGGTCACCGAAGCCGCCCTGGACGCACTGGAGTTGAAGGAAGCATGAGCGAGGCAGTGACGCGGATCCAGGTCGGCGGCACCGCGGGGACCGACCCGTACGAGGTCCTGGTGGGCCGTCAGTTGCTGGGTGAACTCGGCGGACTGATCGGCGAGAAGGCCCAGCGGGTCGCGATCCTCCACCCCGAGGCGCTGGCCGAGACCGGCGACGCGCTGCGTACCGACCTGGCCGAGCAGGGCTACGACGTGGTCGCCGTGCAGGTGCCCAACGCGGAGGAGGCCAAGACCGCCGAGGTCGCCGCCTACTGCTGGAAGGCGCTCGGCCAGTCCGGATTCACGCGCAGCGACGTCATCGTCGGTGTCGGCGGCGGTGCGACCACCGACCTGGCCGGGTTCGTCGCCGCCACCTGGCTGCGCGGGGTGCGCTGGATCGCCATCCCCACCACCGTGCTCGCCATGGTGGACGCGGCCGTCGGCGGCAAGACCGGCATCAACACCGCCGAGGGCAAGAACCTCGTCGGCGCCTTCCACCCGCCCGCCGGTGTGCTCTGCGACCTGGCCGCGCTGGACTCCCTGCCGGTCAACGACTACGTCTCCGGGCTCGCGGAGGTCATCAAGGCCGGCTTCATCGCCGACCCGGTGATCCTGGACCTCATCGAGTCCGACGTACAGGGCGCCCGCACCCCGGCCGGCCCGCACACCGCCGAGCTCATCGAGCGCTCCATCCGGGTCAAGGCCGACGTCGTGTCGTCCGACCTCAAGGAGTCGGGCCTGCGCGAGATCCTCAACTACGGCCACACACTGGGCCACGCCATCGAGAAGAACGAGCGCTACAAGTGGCGCCACGGCGCGGCGGTCTCGGTCGGGATGCACTTCGCCGCCGAACTGGGGCGCCTGGCGGGCCGGCTGGACGACGCGACGGCCGACCGTCACCGCACGATCCTCGAAGCGGTCGGGCTGCCCCTGCACTACCGGTACGACCAGTGGCCCAAGCTGCTGGAGACCATGAAGGTCGACAAGAAGTCGCGCGGCAACCTCCTGCGCTTCATCGTCCTCGACGGTCTGGCCAAGCCCACCGTCCTGGAAGGACCCGACCCGGCCGTGCTGCTCGCCGCGTACGGCGAAGTCGGGCAGTAAGTCCTCCAGCGCGACTTCCGCCCGAAATCGCCTTACGGGGCCGGGCACTTCGGGCCGCCCCCGGCCGTTCACACATCGACGACCGGGGGCGGTACCGTTCGGACGGGGGTCCCCCCACGCCCTTTAGGCTGTGGGGGAAAGCGGGTTCCGCCCCCGCTGTCAGCGCCCATCGCCTGTACGAGACGGAGTGGCACCGGATGCAGCACGCAGTGGGTTCTCCGCTGCCGCCGCCCCATCAGCCGGGGCACGGACCGGCCACGGGCTGGTCGCCGGCCGCACATCACCCGGGCCCGCAGCACGCGGGCGCGCACCAGGGCTCCGTGCCCGTGCCCCCGCCGCCCCCGGCGCCGGGATATCCGGCGCCCCCGCCCGGACCGGGACCGGCCGCGGCCTCCGCCCCGCCGACGCCGGAGACCACCGGGCATGTGCCGCTGCCGCCCGGCGGCCCGGTCGCCATGCCGATGGCCCCGCCCGCCGCGACCGTTCCCGACCCAGCCGGCACGACGCTCGCGGTGCTGCTCATCGGCCCCGCGGGTGCCGGCAAGACCAGCGTCGCCAAGTACTGGGCGGACCACCGCCGGGTGCCCACGGCCCACATCAGCCTCGACGACGTGCGCGAGTGGGTCCGCTCCGGCTTCGCCGACCCCCAGTCCGGGTGGAACGACAACTCCGAGGCGCAGTACCGCCTGGCCCGCCGCACCTGCGGCTTCGCCGCCCGGAACTTCCTGGCGAACGGCATCTCGTGCATCCTCGACGACGCGGTCTTCCCCGACCGCCCGGTCGTCGGCCTCGGCGGCTGGAAGCGCCATGTGGGGCCCGGCCTGCTGCCGGTCGTGCTGCTGCCGGGCCTGGAGATCGTCCTGGAACGCAACGCGGAGCGCTCGGGCAACCGACGGCTGTCCGACGAGGAGGTCGCCCGCATCCACGGCCGCATGGCCGGGTGGTACGGCTCCGGGCTGCCGATCATCGACAACTCCCAGCTGGACGTCCCGAAGACGGCGCGCGTACTGGATGAGGTCCTGGCCCGCTCCCTCGCGAGTCCACCCCAGTGGTGAGCGCCCCTTGGTGCGTGCCCCAAAGGGGCGCGGGGAACTGCGCGACAAGCCCCCCACACACACGGGCGTCACACAACCCCGAACGGTACCCCTGCCCACCCGGACATCTCAGGCGCCGCCCACTCAGACCCCCTCAACCGGCGCAAAACCGGCGGAGCTCATACGCTCGGATCATGTCAGAGGTGTACGCGGCCCGCCGGACGCGTCTGAGGGAATGCTGCAACGCGGGCGGCAGCGCGGCGGCGCTGGTCTCCCGCCCCGCCAACGTGCGCTATCTCGCGGGCGCCGCCCCGCAGGGCGCCGTTCTGCTGCTGGGCAGGACCGAGGAGCAGGACTTCCTGGTCAGTACCGGAGCGGCGGCCGACCGTCCCACGCAGGAGCGCCCCGACGAGGCCCTGCGCGTCCATACCCTGCCCGGAGTCGGCGGTGGTGACCCGGCCGTCGCGGCCGCCGGCCTCGCCGCGGGCCAGGGCGCCGACTCCCTCGCCGTGGAGGAGCACCACCTCACCGTGGCCCGGCACCGCGCCCTCGGCTCGGTCGCCCCCCGGCTGCGCCTGGCCAACCTCAACAGCGCCGTCGAGCAGCTCAGGGTCGTCAAGGACGAGGAGGAGATCTCCTGCCTGCGCATCGGCGCCGAGATCGCCGACCAGGCCCTCGGCGAACTGCTGGAGTCGATCCTCGTCGGCCGCACCGAGCGCCATCTCGCCCTGGAACTCGAAAGACGACTCGTGGACCACGGGGCGGACGGGCCGGCCTTCCCGACGTCCGTCGGCACCGGGCCGAACGCCGGCCGTCCCGGCCACCGGCCCACCGACCGCCGGGTCGAGGAGGGCGACTTCCTCTCCGTCTGCCTCGGCGCGACGTACCGCGGGTACCGCTGCGAGATCGGCCGCACCTTCGTCATCGGCACCGCTCCCGCGGAGTGGCAGATCGAACTGTACGACCTGGTCTTCGCGGCCCAGCGGGCCGGGCGTGAGAGCCTGGTACCCGGCGCCGCCTGCCGGGACGTCGACCGCGCGGCCCGTCAGGTGCTGGACTCCGCGGGGTACACGGAGGGCCTCACGATCCTGACCGGACACGGTGTAGGGCTCGAAATCGACGAGGACCCTCAATTGAGTCCTGCGGCCATGGGTAAACTGGACGCTTGCGTGCCAGTCACCGTCGAACCGGGGGTCCACCTCCCGGGCCGGGGCGGTGTCCGGATCGATGACACGCTCGTCGTCCGCCCCGAGGCGGACGGCGGACCCGAGCTACTCACCATCACGACCAAGGAGCTGCTCGCCCTGTAGCCAGGCAGGTGCGTGCCCCGGGGTCGTACGTCAGTCCAGGAGATTCCGCAACCGTGGCTTCCACGAACGACCTCAAGAACGGCATGGTGCTCAAGCTCGAAGGCGGCCAGCTCTGGTCCGTCGTCGAGTTCCAGCACGTCAAGCCCGGCAAGGGCCCGGCCTTCGTGCGCACCAAGCTCAAGAACGTGCTCTCCGGCAAGGTCGTCGACAAGACCTTCAACGCCGGCGTCAAGGTCGAAACGGCCACCGTCGACAAGCGCGACATGCAGTTCTCCTACATGGACGGCGAGTACTTCGTCTTCATGGACATGGAGACCTACGACCAGCTGCACGTCGACAAGAAGGCCGTCGGCGACGCCGCGAACTTCCTGATCGAGGGCTTCACCGCCACCGTCGCGCAGCACGAGGGCGAGGTGCTCTTCGTCGAGCTGCCGGCCGCCGTCGAGCTCGTCATCCAGGAGACCGAGCCGGGCGTCCAGGGCGACCGCTCCACCGGCGGCACCAAGCCCGCCACCCTGGAGACCGGCCACCAGATCAACGTCCCGCTCTTCATCACCACCGGTGAGAAGATCAAGGTCGACACCCGCACCAGCGACTACCTCGGCCGGGTGAACAGCTAACCGTGGCTGCCCGCAACACGGCCCGTAAGCGCGCCTTCCAGATCCTCTTCGAGGGGGACCAGCGCGGTGTCGAGGTGCTGACCGTCCTCGCGGACTGGGTCCGGCTGTCCCGGGCGGACACCCGGCAGCCGCCGGTCAGCGAGTACACGATGGAGCTGGTCGAGGGCTACGCGGAGCACGCGAAGCGCATCGACGAGCTGATCGCTCAGTACGCCGTCGGCTGGACCCTCGACCGGATGCCCGTCGTCGACCGCAACATCCTGCGGCTCGGCGCCTACGAGCTGATCTGGGTCGACGCGACGCCGGACGCCGTCGTCCTCGACGAGATGGTGCAGCTGGCGAAGGAGTTCTCCACGGACGAGTCGCCCTCGTTCGTGAACGGCCTGCTCGGCCGGTTCAAGGAGCTCAAGCCCTCGCTCCGCCGCGACGAGGTCTGAGACGGACCACATGCCGGAGGGCCCGCAGCGTCACCGCTGCGGGCCCTCCGGCGTTCCCGTACCAACAAGTCCGCCGAGGGCTACGTCCTCGTGCGGCGCAGGGGGCAGAGCCGCATGACGACGCCGGGGTGCGTTCCCGTGCGTCCTCGTGCGGCGCAGGGACGCCAGAGCCGCACAACGCCGCCGGGGTGGCCGAGAACCATACGGTTTCGGCCACCCCGGCGGCACGTTTCTGCTGGACCCGCCGAGCGGGTCAGGCGTCCTCGTGGGAGGCCACCGCGCGGCGCGCGTCCGCGTCCAGGACACCCCAGCTGATCAGCTGCTCCGTGAGGACGGACGGCGACTGGTCGTAGATGACGGCGAGTGTGCGCAAGTCGTCCTGGCGGATCGACAGCACCTTGCCGTTGTAGTCACCGCGCTGCGACTGGATCGTGGCCGCGTAGCGCTGAAGAGGGCCCGCCTTCTCGGCCGGCACCGTGGCCAGCCGCTCCAGGTCCAGGACCAGCTTCGGCGGCGGCTCGGCGGCACCGCCCGGGGTCGTGCCCGGCAGCAGCTCCTGCACCGGAACGCCGTAGAAGTCCGCGAGCTCGGCAAGGCGCTGTACGGTCACGGCACGGTCGCCGCGCTCGTACGAACCGACCACGACCGCCTTCCAGCGGCCCTGGGACTTCTCCTCGACACCGTGGAGGGAAAGGCCCTGCTGGGTGCGGATCGCCCGGAGCTTGGCCCCGAGCTGTTTGGCGTATTCGCTGGACATATAGCTCCCCGGCACTGTGTCGACGCGTCTGACGTGGGTGCCAGGCCGCGCGGCTGGTAACTCACTGTGAGGTTACGCAGCGTTACTCTGCCGCGTCAAGCCGAATGGTCCGCACCGGCTCTTCCGTGGTATCGGCGTTCCGTTGGGCCGAGTGGGTGATCCGAGGGGGCCATACGGGCGATCGCGGGGACCTGCTACCGTGTATGGCGCAATCCCGACGTCCTTTAAGGTCCGTCCCGTGAGGCGGAGAAGGAGGTCCGTTTCGTATGGACACGCACGACACGCAGTCCGATGCCCGGCCCGTTCTCGAAGGGCCCGACATCGCGCGGGTACTGACCCGCATCGCCCACGAGATCGTCGAGCGCGCCAAGGGCGCCGACGACGTGGTGCTCCTCGGCATTCCGACCCGGGGTGTCTTCCTCGCCCGGCGGATCGCGGAAAAGCTTGAGCAGATCACCGAGCGCAAGGTCCCGTGCGGCTCGCTCGACATCACCATGTACCGCGACGACCTGCGCATGCACCCGCCGCGTGCGCTGGCCCGCACCGAGATCCCCGGTGACGGCCTCGACGGCAAGCTCGTCGTCCTCGTCGACGACGTGCTCTTCTCCGGCCGCACCATCCGCGCCGCCCTCGACGCCCTGAACGACATCGGGCGCCCGCGCGCGGTGCAGCTCGCCGTCCTCGTCGACCGCGGACACCGCGAACTGCCCATCCGCGCCGACTACGTCGGCAAGAACCTCCCCACGTCGTTGCGGGAGACGGTCAAGGTCCAGCTCGCCGAGGAGGACGGTCGCGACACCGTGCTGCTCGGTGCCAAGCCGACCTCTCAGTAGCGCTCCCGGCGTACGCCGCCTTCGTACGCCCGCTAGTCGCGCCCTCGCGCGCCCGTCTGCCCCAATTCTCCCGAATGAACTGCCTTACGGAGCCTGACAGATGCAGCGTCATCTCATCTCGGCCGCCGACCTCACCCGCGACGACGCCGTCCTGATCCTCGACACCGCCGAGGAGATGGCCCGGGTCGCCGACCGGCCGATCAAGAAGCTGCCGACCCTGCGCGGCCGCACGATCGTCAACCTCTTCTTCGAGGACTCCACCCGGACCCGGATCTCCTTCGAGGCAGCCGAGAAGCGGCTGTCCGCGGACGTCATCAACTTCACCGCCAAGGGCTCCAGCGTCTCCAAGGGCGAGTCCCTGAAGGACACCGCCCAGACCCTGGAGGCCATGGGCGTCGACGCCGTGGTCATCCGGCACGGCGCCTCCGGAGCCCCGTACCGGCTCGCCAACTCCGGCTGGATCGACGCCGCCGTCGTCAACGCCGGCGACGGCACCCACCAGCACCCCACCCAGGCCCTGCTCGACGCCTTCACCATCCGCCGCCGCCTGATCGGGCGAGACGCCGGACTCGGCCGGGACCTCGAGGGCAAGCGCATCACGCTCGTCGGCGACGTCCTGCACAGCCGGGTCGCCCGCTCCAACGTCGACCTGCTGCACACCCTCGGCGCGGAGGTCACCCTCGTCGCCCCGCCCACCCTGCTGCCGGTCGGCATCGAGACCTGGCCCTGCGAGGTCTCCTACGACCTCGACAGCACGCTGCCCAAGTCCGACGCGGTGATGATGCTGCGCGTCCAGCGCGAGCGCATGAACGCCGCCTTCTTCCCGACCGAGCGCGAGTACTCCCGGCGCTACGGCCTCGACGGCGACCGCATGGCCCGGATGCCCGAGCACGCCATCGTGATGCACCCCGGCCCGATGGTCCGCGGCATGGAGATCACCGCCGAGGTCGCCGACTCCGACCGCTGCACCGTCGTCGAGCAGGTCGCAAACGGAGTGTCCATCCGGATGGCCGTCCTGTACCTGCTGCTCGGTGGGAACGAACCCGCCGTCACCCACCCCCGCACCGAGGAGAAGTAAGACAGATGAGCAAGATCCTGATCCGTGGTGCCAAGGTGCTCGGCGGCGAGCCGCAGGACGTGCTGATCGACGGCGGGACGATCGCGAGGGTCGGCAGCGGGCTGTCGGCCGAAGGCGCCGAGGTCGTCGAGGCCGAGGGCAAGGTGCTGCTGCCGGGCCTGGTCGACCTGCACACCCATCTGCGCGAGCCCGGCCGCGAGGACTCCGAGACGGTCCTCACGGGCACCCGGGCCGCGGCCTCCGGCGGCTACACCACCGTGTTCGCCATGGCCAACACCTTCCCGGTCGCCGACACCGCCGGTGTCGTCGAGCAGGTCTGGCGGCTCGGCAAGGAGCACGGCTACTGCGACGTCCAGCCGATCGGTGCCGTCACCGTCGGCCTGGAGGGCCGCAAGCTCGCCGAGCTGGGCGCCATGCACGAGTCCGCCGCCGGCGTCACCGTCTTCTCCGACGACGGCAAGTGCGTCCACGACGCCGTGATCATGCGCCGGGCCCTGGAGTACGTGAAGGCCTTCGGCGGTGTCGTCGCCCAGCACGCGCAGGAGCCGCGGCTGACCGAGGGCGCCGAGATGAACGAGGGCATCGTCTCCGCCGAGCTGGGCCTCGGGGGCTGGCCCGCGGTGGCCGAAGAATCGATCATCGCCCGGGATGTCCTGCTCGCCGACCACGTCGGCTCCCGCGTCCACATCTGCCACCTGTCGACCGCCGGCTCCGTCGAGATCGTCCGCTGGGCCAAGTCCCGCGGCATCGCCGTCACCGCCGAGGTCACCCCGCACCACCTCCTCCTCACGGACGAGCTGGTGCGCACCTACAACCCCGTCTACAAGGTCAACCCGCCGCTGCGCACCGAGCGCGACGTCATGGCCCTGCGCGAGGCCCTCGCCGACGGCACGATCGACATCGTCGCCACCGACCACGCCCCGCACCCGCACGAGGACAAGGACTGCGAGTGGGCCGCGGCCGCCATGGGCATGGTCGGCCTGGAGACGGCCCTGTCGGTGGTGCAGGAGACCATGGTCGACACGGGCCTGCTGGACTGGGCCGGCGTCGCCGACCGGATGTCCGTCAAGCCCGCGCAGATCGGTCGGGCCACGGGCCACGGACGCCCCGTCTCGGCAGGTGAGCCCGCCAACCTCACCCTGGTCGACACGGCATACCGTGGGCTCGTGGAACCCGCGGGCTTCGCCTCGCGCAGCCGCAACACCCCCTACGAGGGGCGTGAGCTGCCGGGCCGTGTGACGCACACGTGGCTGCGGGGCAAGGCCACGCTCGTCGACGGGAAGCTCACGTGACACCTGTACTCCTGCTGGCCGCCGAGAAGGAATCGGCGCAAGTGACCGACTGGGCCGCCCGCATCGGCTGGGTCGTCGGCCTCGGCCTGTTCGTCACGCTCGTCTACTGGCTGATGCGCGAGGGCTGGAAGTGGCGCGGCACCCTCCAGGGCGACCTGCCCGAGCTGCCCACCACCCCGGCCGACCCGGGCCCGGAGAAGCTCAGCCTCAGCGGCCGCTACCACGGCTCCACCACCGCCGGTCAGTGGCTCGACCGCATCGTCGCCCGGGGCCTGGGCACCCGCAGCCGTGCCGAGCTGACCCTCACGGACGCGGGCCTCGACGTCGTACGGCCCGGGGCGAGCGACTTCTTCGTCCCGGCCGCACAGCTGCGTGAGGCCCGGCTCGACAAGGGCATCGCCGGCAAGGTCCTCACCGAGGGCGGCCTGCTGATCGTCACCTGGGAGCACGGCGACCGGCTGATCGACTCCGGGTTCCGCTCCGACCACGCGGCCGAGCACAACGAGTGGGTCCAGGCCATCAACTCCATGATCGAAACGAACACCAGGGAAGGCGTCGAACGATGACAACCTCCACCAGGGGAGCTGCCAGGACTCCCGCCGTACTCGTCCTGGAGGACGGCCGGATCTTCCGCGGCCGTGCCTACGGGGCCGTGGGGGAGACCTTCGGCGAAGCGGTGTTCTCCACCGGCATGACCGGCTACCAGGAGACCCTCACCGACCCCTCCTACCACCGCCAGGTCGTGGTGATGACCGCCCCGCACGTCGGGAACACGGGCGTGAACGACGAGGACATGGAGTCCAGGAAGATCTGGGTCTCCGGCTACGTCGTGCGCGACCCCGCGCGCGTGCCGTCCAACTGGCGCTCCCGGCGCACGCTGGACGAGGAGCTCGACGCCCAGGGCGTCGTCGGCATCAGCGGCATCGACACCCGCGCCCTCACCCGCCACCTGCGCGAGCGCGGCGCCATGCGCGTCGGCATCTTCAGCGGCGACGCCGTCCGGGACGACGCCGCACTGCTGGCCCGCGTCCAGGAAGCCCCGCAGATGAAGGGCGCGAACCTCTCCGCCGAGGTCGCCACCACCGAGCCGTACGTCGTCCCGGCCATCGGCGAGAAGAAGTTCACCGTCGCCGCCGTCGACCTCGGCATCAAGGGCATGACCCCGCACCGCATGGCCGAGCGCGGCATCGAGGTGCACGTCCTCCCGGCCACCGCGACCGTCGAGGACGTCTACGCGGTGAACCCGGACGGCGTGTTCTTCTCCAACGGCCCGGGCGACCCGGCCACCGCCGACCACCCCGTCTCCGTGATGCGAGGCGTCCTGGAGCGCGGCACGCCGCTGTTCGGCATCTGCTTCGGCAACCAGATCCTCGGCCGCGCGCTCGGCTTCGGCACCTTCAAGCTGAAGTACGGCCACCGCGGCATCAACCAGCCGGTGCAGGACCGCACGACCGGCAAGGTCGAGGTCACCGCGCACAACCACGGCTTCGCCGTCGACGCCCCGCTCGACCAGGTCTCCGAGACCCCGTTCGGCCGCGCCGAGGTGTCGCACGTCTGCCTGAACGACAACGTGGTGGAGGGGCTCCAGCTCCTCGACCGCCCCGCCTTCAGTGTCCAGTACCACCCCGAAGCGGCAGCCGGCCCGCACGACGCCGCCTACCTGTTCGACCGCTTCGTCTCCCTGATGGAGGGCCAGCGTGCCTAAGCGCACCGATATCCAGTCCGTCCTGGTCATCGGCTCCGGCCCGATCGTCATCGGCCAGGCCGCCGAGTTCGACTACTCCGGCACCCAGGCGTGCCGCATCCTTCGCGCCGAGGGCCTCAGGGTCGTCCTGGTGAACTCCAACCCGGCGACGATCATGACCGATCCGGAGATCGCCGACGCCACCTACGTCGAGCCGATCACCCCCGAGTTCGTCGAGAAGATCATCGCCAAGGAGCGCCCCGACGCGCTGCTGCCCACCCTGGGCGGCCAGACGGCCCTCAACACGGCCATCTCGCTGCACGAGGCGGGGACCCTCGACAAGTACGGCGTCGAGCTGATCGGCGCCAACGTCGAGGCCATCCACAAGGGCGAGGACCGCGACCTCTTCAAGGACGTCGTCGAGGCCGTCCGCGCCAAGATCGGGCACGGCGAGTCCGCCCGCTCGGTCATCTGCCACTCCATGGACGACGTCCTCGCCGGCGTCGACACGCTCGGCGGCTACCCCGTCGTCGTCCGCCCCTCCTTCACCATGGGCGGCGCCGGCTCCGGCTTCGCCCACGACGAGGAGGAGCTGCGCCGCATCGCAGGCCAGGGCCTCACGCTCTCCCCGACCACCGAGGTGCTCCTGGAGGAGTCCATCCTCGGCTGGAAGGAGTACGAGCTGGAGCTGATGCGCGACAAGCACGACAACGTCGTGGTCGTCTGCTCCATCGAGAACTTCGACCCCATGGGTGTGCACACCGGCGACTCGATCACCGTCGCGCCCGCCATGACGCTGACCGACCGCGAGTACCAGACCCTGCGCGACATCGGCATCGCCGTGATCCGCGAGGTCGGTGTCGACACCGGCGGTTGCAACATCCAGTTCGCGGTGAACCCCGAGGACGGCCGGGTCATCGTCATCGAGATGAACCCGCGCGTGTCCCGCTCCTCGGCGCTGGCCTCCAAGGCGACCGGCTTCCCGATCGCCAAGATCGCCGCCAAGCTCGCCGTCGGCTACACGCTGGACGAGATCCCGAACGACATCACGCAGGAGACCCCGGCCTCCTTCGAGCCGACGCTCGACTACGTGGTCGTGAAGGCCCCGCGCTTCGCCTTCGAGAAGTTCCCGAGCGCGGACGCCACCCTCACCACCACCATGAAGTCGGTCGGCGAGGCCATGGCCATCGGCCGCAACTTCACCGAGGCCTTCCAGAAGGCGCTGCGCTCGCTGGAGAAGAAGGGCAGCCAGTTCACCTTCGTCGGCGAGCCCGGCGACAAGGACCAGCTGCTGCGCGACTCGGTCCGCCCCACCGACGGCCGCATCAACACCGTCATGCAGGCCATCCGCGCCGGCGCCACGCCCGAGGAGATCTTCGAGTACACGAAGATCGACCCCTGGTTCGTCGACCAGCTCTTCCTCATCAAGGAGATCGCCGACGAGCTGGCCCAGGCCCCCGAGCTGAGCGCCGACCTGCTCGGCGAGGCCAAGCGGCACGGCTTCTCCGACACGCAGATCGGCGAGATCCGCGGCCTGCGCGAGGACGTCGTCCGCGAGGTCCGGCACGCGCTCGGCATCCGCCCGGTCTACAAGACGGTCGACACCTGCGCCGCCGAGTTCGCCGCGAAGACGCCGTACTTCTACTCCTCCTACGACGAGGAGACGGAGGTCGCCTCCCGCGAGAAGCCGGCCGTCATCATCCTGGGCTCCGGCCCGAACCGCATCGGCCAGGGCATCGAGTTCGACTACTCCTGCGTCCACGCCTCCTTCGCGCTCAGCGACGCGGGCTACGAGACCGTGATGGTCAACTGCAACCCGGAGACCGTCTCCACGGACTACGACACCTCCGACCGCCTGTACTTCGAGCCGCTGACGCTGGAAGACGTGCTGGAGATCGTGCACGCCGAGCAGCAGGCCGGACCGGTCGCGGGCGTCGTCGTGCAGCTCGGCGGGCAGACCCCGCTGGGCCTGTCGCAGGCACTGAAGGACAACGGCGTGCCGATCGTCGGCACCTCCCCGGAGGCCATCCACGCCGCCGAGGACCGGGGCGCCTTCGGCCGGGTCCTGGCGGAGGCCGGTCTCCCGGCCCCCAAGCACGGCACCGCCACCACCTTCACCGAGGCCAAGTCCATCGCCGACGAGATCGGCTACCCGGTCCTGGTCCGCCCGTCGTACGTGCTCGGTGGGCGCGGCATGGAGATCGTCTACGACGAGACGCGCCTGGAGGCGTACATCGCCGAGTCGACCGAGATCAGCCCCTCGCGGCCGGTCCTGGTCGACCGGTTCCTCGACGACGCGATCGAGATCGACGTCGACGCCCTCTACGACGGCGAGGAGCTCTACCTCGGCGGCGTCATGGAGCACATCGAGGAGGCCGGCATCCACTCCGGCGACTCGGCGTGCGCCCTGCCCCCGATCACGCTCGGCGGCTTCGACATCAAGCGCCTGCGCGCCTCCACGGAGGGCATCGCCAAGGGCGTCGGGGTCCGCGGCCTGATCAACATCCAGTTCGCGCTCGCCGGCGACATCCTCTACGTCCTGGAGGCCAACCCGCGCGCGTCCCGGACCGTCCCCTTCACCTCGAAGGCGACGGCGGTACCGCTGGCCAAGGCCGCCGCCCGCATCTCGCTCGGCGCGACCATCGCCGAGCTGCGCGCCGAGGGCCTGCTCCCGGCCAACGGCGACGGCGGTGAGCTGCCGCTCGACGCGCCGATCTCCGTCAAGGAGGCCGTCATGCCGTGGTCGCGCTTCCGCGACATCCACGGCCGCGGCGTCGACACGGTCCTCGGCCCGGAGATGCGCTCCACCGGCGAGGTCATGGGCATCGACTCCGTCTTCGGCACGGCGTACGCCAAGTCGCAGGCCGGCGCCTACGGTCCGCTGCCCACCAAGGGACGCGCGTTCATCTCGGTCGCCAACCGCGACAAGCGCTCGATGATCTTCCCGGCCCGCGAGCTGGTCGCGCACGGCTTCGAGCTGCTCGCCACGTCCGGCACCGCCGAGGTCCTCAAGCGCAACGGCATCAACGCCACCGTCGTGCGCAAGCAGTCCGAGGGCACCGGCCCGAACGGCGAGAAGACCATCGTCCAGCTCATCCACGACGGCGAGGTCGACCTCATCGTCAACACCCCGTACGGCACCGGCGGCCGCCTCGACGGCTACGACATCCGTACGGCGGCCGTGGCGCGCTCCGTGCCCTGCCTGACGACGGTCCAGGCCCTCGCGGCGGCGGTCCAGGGCATCGACGCCCTCAACCGCGGCGACGTGAGCGTCCGATCGCTCCAGGAACACGCGGAACACCTGACCGCGGCCCGCGACTAGCAGCCCCGAGGGGGACACCGGAAACGGTGTCCCCCTCTTCGTGAGGACGCCATGTCTTCGTGAGGACACCATGTACAAGATCTTCTTCCGTCTCGTCTTCAAGCGGCTGGACCCGGAGCAGGCCCACCACCTGGCCTTCCGCTGGATCCGCCTGGCCGCCCGCGTGCCCGTGCTGCGGACCTTCCTCGCGGCCGCCCTCGCGCCCCGCCACAAGGAGCTGCGCACCGAGGCCCTCGGGCTGCGCATGCACGGCCCCTTCGGGCTCGCCGCGGGCTTCGACAAGAACGCCGTCGGCATCGACGGCATGGCCATGCTCGGCTTCGACCACGTCGAGATCGGCACCGTGACCGGCGAACCGCAGCCCGGCAACCCCAAGCAGCGGCTGTTCCGCCTGGTCCAGGACCGCGCGCTGATCAACCGCATGGGCTTCAACAACGACGGCTCGCTCCGGGTCGCCGCCCGCCTGGCCTCCCGGACGCCCGTCTTCAAGCCGGTCGTCGGCGTCAACATCGGCAAGACCAAGGTCGTCCCCGAGGAGGAGGCCGTGGCGGACTACGTGAAGTCCGCCGAGCGGCTCGCGCCCTACGCCGACTACCTGGTCGTCAACGTCTCCTCGCCGAACACGCCGGGTCTGCGCAACCTCCAGGCGACGGAAGCGCTCCGCCCCCTGCTGAGCGCCGTCCGCGAGGCCGCCGACCGTACGGTGTCCGCGCGGCGCGTCCCGCTCCTGGTCAAGATCGCGCCGGACCTTGCCGATGAGGACGTCGACGCCGTCGCCGACCTCGCCGTGGAGCTCGGCCTGGACGGGATCATCGCCACCAACACCACCATTGCGCGCGAGGGACTCGGCCTGAAGTCCGACCCCACGCTGGTCAAGGAGACCGGCGGTCTGTCCGGGGCACCCCTGAAGGAACGCTCCCTGGAGGTCCTGCGCCGCCTCTACGCGCGCGTGGGCGACCGGATCACCCTGGTGGGCGTCGGCGGCATCGAGAACGCCGAGGACGCCTGGCAGCGCATCCTGGCCGGTGCCACGCTGGTCCAGGGCTACAGCGCGTTCATCTACGAGGGGCCCTTCTGGGGCCGCTCCATCCACAAGGGGCTCGCCGCACGCCTGGCCACCAGCCCCTACGCCACGCTCGCCGACGCGGTGGGCGCCGACGTGAGGAAGACGGCATGAGTGGTCTCGAACCCTTCGGCGCGCGCCTGCGCCGCGCCATGGACGAGCGCGGCCCGCTGTGCGTCGGCATCGACCCGCACGCCTCCCTGCTCGCCGAGTGGGGCCTGAACGACGATGTGGCGGGCCTGGAACGGTTCAGCCGCACGGTCGTCGAGGCGGTGGCCGACCGGGTCGCCGTGCTCAAGCCGCAGAGCGCGTTCTTCGAGCGGTTCGGCTCGCGCGGCGTCGCCGTGCTGGAGAAGTCGGTCGCCGAGGCCCGGGCGGCGGGCGCGCTGGTCGTGATGGACGCCAAGCGCGGCGACATCGGCTCGACCATGGCCGCGTACGCCGAGTCCTTCCTGCACAAGGACGCACCGCTGTTCTCCGACGCCCTGACGGTCTCGCCGTACCTCGGCTACGGATCGCTCAGCCCGGCCGTCGCGCTGGCCCGGGAGAGCGGCGCGGGACTGTTCGTGCTGGCGCTGACCTCCAACCCGGAGGGCGGCGAGGTCCAGCACGCCGTGCGGCCGGACGGCCGGAACGTCGGAGCGACGATGCTCGCGCACCTGGCCGCCGAGAACACGGGGGAGGAGCCCCTGGGGTCCTTCGGCGCGGTCGTCGGCGCCACCCTCGGTGATCTGTCGACGTACGACCTGGACGTCAACGGCCCGCTCCTCGCACCCGGCATCGGCGCCCAGGGCGCCACGCCGGCCGATCTTCCCGGGGTCTTCGGGGCGGCGGTGCGCAACGTCGTGCCGAACGTCAGTAGGGGAGTGCTACGCCACGGTCCCGACACGGTCGCTCTGCGTGACGCCGCCGAGCGCTTCGCGGAGGAGATCCGTCACGCCGTGACGGGCTCGTGAGGCGGTCCAGACCTTACCGCGAGACCTCCGATGAGTGGTCAGGGGCCCGCTTGAGTCTGAATACATCCTCAAATCCGGGGCAGTATGTCCTAAATGTCCGTCCAGATGAAGGCTGACCAGGACTTTCCCGCTGTTCTCGCTGACTCTGGCGGACTTGCCCGCTAGTCTCCGACGAGAGAACGGGCAAGCGTGTGTTGCTCGTGACTCCCCAGGTGTGGGGCGACTAGGTTCCTCACCGGTCCGTATCCGACAGTTCGACATCCGAGGTGACGTAGGCGTGGCTCTTCCGCCCCTTACCCCTGAACAGCGCGCAGCCGCGCTCGAAAAGGCCGCCGCGGCTCGCCGGGAGCGGGCCGAGGTCAAGAATCGACTCAAGCACTCCGGCGCCTCCCTTCACGAGGTCATCAAGCAGGGCCAGGAGAACGACGTCATCGGCAAGATGAAGGTCTCCGCCCTCCTCGAGTCGCTGCCGGGCGTGGGCAAGGTCCGCGCCAAGCAGATCATGGAGCGACTCGGTATCTCCGAGAGCCGCCGCGTGCGGGGCCTCGGTTCCAACCAGATCGCCTCCCTGGAGCGTGAGTTCGGCAGCACCGGCTCCTGAACCGGGCGCTGCGGGGAAGCGAGTCCCGGGCACTCCGCGATTGCTGGATAATCGCTGCATGGCTGCAACACCCCGGGGGACGACCCCCGTACCCCCGGACGTACGTCCGCGGCTGACCGTGCTCTCCGGCCCCTCCGGGGTCGGCAAGAGCACGGTCGTCGCCCATATGCGCAAGGAACACCCCGAGGTCTGGCTCTCCGTGTCGGCGACGACACGCAAGCCCCGGCCCGGCGAGCAGCACGGAGTCCACTACTTCTTCGTCTCCGACGACGAGATGGACAAGCTGATCGCCAACGGGGAACTGCTGGAGTGGGCCGAGTTCGCCGGCAATCGCTACGGCACGCCGCGAGCGGCCGTGCAGGAGCGCCTGGAGAACGGCGAGCCCGTGCTTCTCGAGATCGACCTCCAGGGCGCTCGCCTGGTCCGTGAGTCGATGCCCGAGGCCCAGCTGGTGTTCCTGGCTCCTCCCTCCTGGGAGGAGCTCGTGCGCCGACTCACCGGGCGGGGCACCGAACCGCCCGAGGTGATCGAGCGCCGGCTGGAAGCGGCGAAGATCGAACTCGCGGCCGAGCCGGAGTTCGACACCACCCTGGTCAACACCTCCGTCGAGGACGTGGCTCGCGAGCTGCTAGCCTTGATGGACGTCGTGTGACCATCGCCGATCGTTACGGTCGGCCGATCAGCCCGACAGATTCTTTCCCATCCATCGGAAGGTAGAGCGTGTCCTCTTCCATCTCCGCGCCCGAGGGCATCATCAACCCGCCGATCGACGAGCTCCTCGAGGCCACCGACTCGAAGTACAGCCTCGTGATCTACGCGGCCAAGCGTGCCCGCCAGATCAACGCGTACTACTCGCAGCTCGGCGAGGGTCTCCTCGAGTACGTCGGTCCCCTCGTCGACACGCACGTCCACGAGAAGCCGCTCTCGATCGCCCTCCGCGAGATCAACGCGGGGCTCCTGACGTCCGAGGCCGTCGAGGGCCCGGCGCAGTAAGTAGGATCTACAGCTTGACGCTGACTTGTCCACAGGCCCGGCAGGCCGACTGCCGGGCCTGTGGTGTGTCATGGAGTCGTACGGTGTGCCGGTTGCCGAGGTCCGGGGAGAGACGTGGACAAGCCGAAGGTCGTTCTGGGGGTCAGCGGGGGCATCGCCGCGTACAAGGCCTGTGAGCTGCTGCGGCGGCTGACGGAGTCGGGCCACGACGTGCGTGTGGTGCCCACCGCCTCCGCGCTGCACTTCGTCGGCGCCGCGACCTGGTCCGCGCTCTCCGGCCACCCGGTCTCCACCGAGGTGTGGGACGACGTGCACGAGGTCCCGCACGTCCGCATCGGGCAGCACGCGGACCTGGTCGTCGTCGCCCCGGCCACCGCCGACCTGCTCGCCAAGGCGGCCCACGGCCTCGCCGACGACCTCCTGACCAACACGCTGCTCACCGCCCGCTGCCCGGTCGTCTTCGCCCCCGCCATGCACACGGAGATGTGGGAGCACCCGGCCACCCAGAAGAACGTGGCGACGCTGCGCCGCCGCGGCGCCCTCGTCCTCGAGCCGGCCGTGGGCCGCCTCACCGGCGTCGACACCGGCAAGGGGCGGCTGCCCGACCCGGGCGAGATCTTCGAGGTCTGCCGCCGCGTGCTGGCCCGGGGCGTCACCGAGCCCGACCTCGCGGGCCGGCATGTCGTGGTCAGCGCCGGTGGCACCCGTGAGCCCCTGGACCCCGTCCGCTTCCTCGGCAACCGCTCCTCCGGGAAGCAGGGCTACGCCCTTGCCCGTACCGCCGCCGCCCGCGGCGCCCGCGTCACACTGATCGCGGCCAACAGCACCCTGCCGGCCCCGGCGGGCGTCGACGTCGTGCCGGTCGGCACCGCCGTGGAGCTGCGTGAGGCGGTGCTGCGGGCCGCCCCCGACGCCGACGCCGTGGTGATGGCGGCCGCCGTGGCGGACTTCCGCCCGGCGGCGTACGCGGCGGGGAAGATCAAGAAGAAGGACGGCCAGGAACCGGAGCCGGTCACCCTGGTGCGAAATCCGGACATCCTCGCGGAGATCTCCGGGGACCGGGCCCGCACCGGACAGGTGATCGTCGGCTTCGCCGCGGAGACGGACGACGTCCTCGCCAACGGCCGCGCCAAGCTCAAGCGCAAGGGCTGCGATCTGCTCGTCGTGAACGAGGTGGGGGAGCGCAAGACCTTCGGTTCCGAGGAGAACGAGGCGGTCGTGCTCGGCGCCGACGGCAGCGAGACCGCGGTGGCGCACGGACCCAAGGAAGCCCTGGCCGACACCGTGTGGGACCTGGTGGCCGAGCGCCTGCGCTGATGCCCCGGACGCCGTGCACGCCCTCGAAAGCCGGTCGATCCGGGCGTGGCGCCTCTGGCCAACGTCGCTCGGCATTGGGCAGAATGCCCGTGCCGCAGGTCACAGCACTCCCGAGTGGCGAGACAGGGGGCCCGTGGCCGAAGCGTGACCCGTAAACTGTTCCACGGACGGCGCCGGGTGCAGCCCCCGCCGTCCGCCAATGATCAGCCAGCAGCCGCTGCAACCCCAGGGAGCGTTGTGTCCCGTCGCCTTTTCACCTCGGAGTCCGTGACCGAGGGTCACCCCGACAAGATCGCTGACCAGATCAGCGACACCATTCTCGACGCGCTCCTGCGCGAGGACCCGTCCTCCCGGGTCGCCGTCGAGACCCTGATCACGACCGGCCTGGTGCACGTGGCCGGCGAGGTCACGACCAAGACGTACGCGGACATCGCGACGCTGGTCCGGAACAAGATCCTCGAGATCGGCTACGACTCCAGCAAGAAGGGCTTCGACGGCGCCTCCTGCGGCGTGTCGGTGTCGATCGGCGCGCAGTCCCCGGACATCGCCCAGGGTGTGGACACGGCGTACGAGTCCCGTGTCGAGGGCGACGAGGACGAACTCGACAAGCAGGGTGCGGGCGACCAGGGCCTGATGTTCGGCTACGCGACGGACGAGACGCCGACGCTGATGCCGCTGCCGATCTTCCTGGCCCACCGCCTGTCGAAGCGCCTGTCCGACGTGCGCAAGAACGGCACGATCCCCTACCTGCGTCCGGACGGCAAGACGCAGGTCACCATCGAGTACGACGGCGACAAGGCGGTCCGCCTGGACACCGTCGTCGTCTCCTCGCAGCACGCCTCGGACATCGACCTGGACTCGCTGCTCGCTCCGGACATCAAGGAGTTCGTCGTCGAGCCGGAGCTGAAGGCGCTCCTGGACGAGGGCATCAAGATCGACACGGAGAACTACCGTCTCCTGGTCAACCCCACCGGCCGCTTCGAGATCGGCGGCCCGATGGGCGACGCCGGCCTGACCGGCCGCAAGATCATCATCGACACCTACGGCGGCATGGCCCGCCACGGCGGCGGTGCCTTCTCCGGCAAGGACCCCTCCAAGGTCGACCGCTCCGCTGCGTACGCGATGCGCTGGGTCGCGAAGAACGTGGTCGCCGCCGGTCTCGCCACCCGCTGCGAGGTCCAGGTCGCGTACGCGATCGGCAAGGCCGAGCCGGTGGGTCTGTTCGTCGAGACCTTCGGCACCGCCAAGATCGACACGGAGAAGATCGAGAAGGCGATCGACGAGGTCTTCGACCTCCGCCCGGCCGCCATCATCCGCGACCTCGACCTGCTCCGCCCGATCTACTCCCAGACCGCCGCGTACGGCCACTTCGGCCGCGAGCTCCCCGAGTTCACGTGGGAGCGGACGGACCGCGTGGACGCGCTGCGCACGGCCGCGGGGCTGTAAGTCCCGTCCTTCAGGACATCGCGTGAGGCCCGGCACCCTTCGGGGGGCCGGGCCTCGCCGTTCTCTCCGGGCCTCGCCGTTCTCTCCGGGCCTCGCCGTTCTCTCCGGGCCTCACCGTTCCCGCCGGGCCTCACCGTTCCCGCCGGGCCTCGCGTCGCCCGCTCCGCCTCGCGCGGGCCGCTCCCGCCTCTTGCCGGGTCCGTCCCCGCCTCGCGCGGGCCGTTCCTGCCCTGAGGGCCTTCAAACGGCTCGCGGGCGGTGGCGGGCGCTCTCCACGGTGGAGAGCGCCGGGGCGCCCGGTGCGCAGGTGACGGATACTTCTGGGCTCGAAGCAGCCCCCGCGGGTTCGAATCCCGCCGCCGGCCGGGCTGAGCCCGGTGGCGTGGCCGAGTGGTCCAAGGCGAGTGCGCGCCGTCACCGCGAGGGAACTCGGGCGCCTCCGCTTGTCAGTGGTGTTTGGTAAGAATGCAAGCGTGAGCAGCGAGAACGAACAGGCGGGCGGCGGGGCGGAGGGTGCCCCGCCCGAGCAGCTCGCGCTCATCCGGGACAGCGTGCGCAAGGCCAAGACGCCCCGCGCCAAGCCGCGGACCTGGCGGGGGGCCGCGCTCGCCAAGGAACTGCCCGTCGCGCGCGTCCTCGTCGACAAGGGCGTGCTCCATCTCGACCGGTACTTCGACTACGCCGTGCCCGAGGAACTGGACGCGGACGCCCAGCCGGGCGTGCGGGTGCGGGTCCGGTTCGGGGCCGGGCGGCATCGCGTGCGCGAGGGACGGCGCGAGGGCGGAGGGCTGATCGACGGGTTCCTCGTCGAGCGGCTGGCCGAGTCCGGCTACTCCGGCCCGCTGGCCGCCCTCGCCCAGGTCGTCTCGCCCGAGCAGGTGCTCAGCGCGGAACTGCTGGGTCTGGCCAGGGCGGTCGCCGACCGGTACGCGGGCAGCCTCGCCGACGTCCTGCAGCTCGCCGTACCGCCGCGCAACGCACGGGCCGAGCAGCGGTCCTCACCCGACCCGCTGCCACCGCCCCCGGCGCCGGAGGCGGGCTCCTGGCAGCGGTACGAGCGGGGGGCGGCGTTCCTGGAGTCCCTGGCCTCCGGCGGGGCGCCCCGGGCTGTGTGGAACGCGCTGCCCGGTCCGCAGTGGAGCGAGGAGCTGGCCCGGGCCGTCGCCGCGACGCTGGCCTCCGGGCGCGGGGCGCTCGCCGTCCTGCCCGACGGCCGGGCGGTCGCGCGGGTCGACGCCGTGCTGACCGCGCTGCTGGGAAAGGGGCGGCACGCGGTGCTCACCGCCGACGCCGGCCCCGAGAAGCGGTACGCGCAGTGGCTCGCGGTGCGGCGTGGCTCCGTACGGGCCGTGATCGGGACGAGGGCCGCGATGTTCGCACCCGTCCAGGACCTCGGCCTGGTCGCCCTCTGGGACGACGGCGACGACAGCCACAGCGAGCAGCACGCCCCGCAGCCCCACGCCCGGGAGGTGCTCCTGCTGCGGGCCGCGCTGGACAAGTGCGGCTTCCTGCTGGGGAGCTGGGGCTGCACGGTGGAGGCCGCACAGCTCGTCGAGAGCGGCTGGGCCCGGCCGCTCGTCGCGGGACGGGAGCAGGTGCGGGCCGCCGCTCCGCTGGTACGGACCGTCGGGGACCAGGATCTCGCCCGGGACGAGGCCGCCCGGGCCGCCCGGCTGCCGACCCTCGCCTGGCAGGCCGTCAGGGACGGGCTGCGGAGCGGACCGGTGCTGGTGCAGGTGCCCCGCAGGGGGTACGTGCCGCGCATGGCCTGTGTCAACTGCCGGGCGCCCGCGCGCTGCCGGCAGTGCGCCGGGCCGCTGGAGGCGCCGGACGGCTCCGCCCTGAACTGCGGCTGGTGCGGGCGCGAGGAGAGCGGCTGGCACTGCCCGGACTGCGGATCCTTCCGCCTGCGCGCCTCGGTCGTGGGGGCGCGGCGGACCGCCGAGGAACTCGGCCGGGCGTTCCCCGCCGTGCCGGTACGCACCTCGGGGCGGGAGCACGTGCTCGACACGGTGCCGGGGGCCCCCGCACTGGTCGTGAGCACACCGGGTGCCGAGCCCGTTGCCGAGGGCGGGTACGCGGCGGCGCTGCTGCTGGACGGGTGGGCCATGCTCGGGCGGCCCGATCTGCGGGCCGGGGAGGACGCGTTGCGGCGGTGGATCGCGGCCGCGTCCCTCGTCCGGCCGCAGTCGGCCGGCGGCACGGTGGTGGTCGTGGCCGAGCCGACGCTGCGGCCCGTGCAGGCGCTCGTCCGCTGGGATCCCGTCGGACACGCGGTGCGGGAACTCGCCGAGCGGTCCGAGCTGGGGTTCCCGCCGGTGTCGCGGATGGCGGCCGTGTCGGGCCCCGCGGAGGCGGTGGCCGACTTCCTCCGGGCGGCCGAACTGCCGCCCGAGGCCGAGGTGCTGGGGCCGGTGCCGTTGCCCGTCCCCGCCGCCGGGCGGCCTCGGCGGGCCGGGGCGCCGCCGCCGGGGGAGCAGTGGGAGCGGGCGCTGCTGCGGGTGCCGCCGGGCCGGGGGGCCGCGCTGGCCGCCGCGCTCAAGGCCGCGCAGGCGGCGCGGATGGCCAGGGGGAGCGGAAGCGGCGCAGGTGTGTGGGTGAGGGTCGACCCGGCCGACATCGGCTGATCCGCGGGCGGTGGTCGAGGACCCTGCGGCGATCCGCGCAGGGCGGTGGTGGGTGTCTGCCGGTGTCGGGTGTCGCCCGGAGACGCGGCTGCCCTCCCGGAGGCGTCCCGGGAGGGCAGGGAGAGGTCGCGTCAGCCGTTGCGCGGGCCCGGGAAGGCCGTGGGCCGCGCCTCGTCGCGGAGTACGGGGCTGCCGGCCGTCGGCTGCGTGGGCATCGAGCGCGCCGCGGGGACCGTCGGGACCGTGGGCAGACCGGTGGTCACATTGACCGCGCGGCCGCCCGCAGGCGTCGGCTCCGGCGTACGCTCCGGCTCCGGCACGGCCGACTGGGCCGTGGCACGGCGGGCGCCGTAACGGCGGTGGACCGCCTGCTTGGTGACTCCGAGGGCGGAGCCCACCGCGTCCCACGAGAAGCCGAGTGAGCGGTCGAAGTCCACGGCCGCCGTCACCAGGGTCTCGACACTGTCCCGCAGCTCCTGGGCGAGACGTACCGTCGGGGCTGGGGCGCGTCCGTAGACGACGAAGCCCGTGGAGGGGCCGGAGCGGCGTGGGCGGTAGACGTTCCCCAGCTGGGCGGTGAGGGTGCGCAGTGCGTCCGCCTGCCGGCGGACCCGCTCGATGTCCCGCACCAGCAAGTGCAGGCTGGCCCGAGCCTGGGCGTCGTGGGTTGCGTGGTCGGCCATGAACAAGCCTCTCGAACCGGCGTTGAAAGGAATGGGCCGCGATCGCGGCCCGTTGTGGTCAACTCTGTCTTGACCAACGCGGATTCGCTCCGCTGGTCACGGTGTGGGGGCGCGGGGGCATATGCGTGCGCCCGTTTGCGCGGGGTGTGCGCCTCGGCCCACGGCCTTCGCCGCTCGTCTCCCGCCCGCGCACCGCCCGTGGCAGCCGGTCAGGAGGCCGAGCTCTCCTGTGGGGGCTGATGAGGGGGCTGAGCGCCGCCCGCGGCTTTCCGTCCCGGGCTCATAGACTTGGGCGCTGCCCGTCCACGTTCCCGCCCCGAGAGGCCCCCACCACCCCATGAAGCTCGTCTTCGCCGGTACACCCGAGGTCGCCGTTCCCGCTCTGGACGCTCTGCTCGCCTCCGGGCGGCACGAAGTGGCCGCCGTCGTCACGCGGCCCGACGCGCCGGCCGGGCGCGGACGCAGGCTCGTCGCGTCGCCCGTCGCCGAGCGGGCGGAGGAGGCCGGAATCGAGGTGCTGAAGCCCGCGAAGCCGAAGGACCCCGGATTCCTGAAGCGTCTGCGGGAGATCGGGCCGGACTGCTGTCCCGTCGTCGCCTACGGGGCGCTGCTGCCCCGGGTCGCCCTCGACATCCCCGCGCAGGGCTGGGTCAATCTGCACTTCTCCCTGCTGCCGGCCTGGCGCGGTGCCGCGCCCGTGCAGCACGCCATCATGGCCGGCGACGAGATCACCGGTGCCTCGACGTTCCTGATCGAGGAGGGGCTCGACTCCGGGCCGGTGTACGGGACGGTGACCGAGCAGATCCGGGCCACCGACACCAGCGGGGATCTGCTGACGCGGCTGGCGTTCGCCGGTGCCGGGCTGCTCGTGGCGACCATGGACGGGATCGAGGACGGCACGCTGAAGGCCGTGCCGCAGCCGGCCGACGGGATCAGCCTCGCCCCGAAGGTCAACGTCGAGGACGCGCACCTCGACTTCGGCGCGCCCGCGCTGCGCGTCGACCGGATGGTGCGGGGCTGCACCCCGGCCCCCGGCGCCTGGACCACCTTCCGGGGCGAGCGCCTGAAGCTCATCCAGGTCGCCCCCGTGCCCGACCGGACGGACCTCGCCCCGGGGCAGATCGCCGCCGGGAAGAACAACGTCCACGTCGGCACCGGCTCGTACGGCGTCGAGCTGCTGTGGGTGCAGGCCCAGGGCAAGAAGCCGATGCGGGCGGCGGACTGGGCGCGCGGGGTGCGGATCGTCGAGGGCGAGCGGCTCGGCGGCTGACGCCGACGCGGGGCCGAGGACCGAGGCGGTACGGGACCTGGACCCGGCGGAGAGGTTCCCGCCGGCGCTCGCGCTCCGTGGCGGGTTTCGTGCCGCTCCCGGCGGCGTAGGCTGGACGGCGCACTTCATCTCACCCCCGGAGCACCTTTTTCGTGAGCGAACAGCCCCGTCGAGCCCGCACGTCAGGCAAGCCCTACCGCCGGCCCAAGAAGGACCCCGTCCGCATCCTCGCCTTCGAGGCGCTGAGGGCCGTGGACGAGCGGGACGCCTACGCCAACCTCGTTCTGCCGCCCCTGTTGCGCAAGGCGCGCGAGAAGGACGACTTCGACGCCCGGGACGCGGCGCTCGCCACCGAGCTGGTGTACGGGACGCTGCGGCGGCAGGGGACGTACGACGCGATTCTGGCGTCGTGTGTGGACCGGTCGCTCCGCGAGGTCGACCCGCCGGTGCTGGACGTGCTGAGCCTCGGCGCGCATCAGCTGCTCGGCACGCGCATCCCGACGCACGCGGCCGTGTCCGCCACCGTCGAGCTCGCGCGGGTGGTGCTCGGCGACGGGCGGGCCAAGTTCGTCAACGCCGTGCTGCGCAAGGTCGCGCAGGACGATCTCGACGGCTGGCTGGAGCGGGTCGCACCGCCTTACGACGAGGATCCCGAGGACCATCTCGCCGTCGTGCACTCGCACCCGCGCTGGGTCGTGTCCGCGCTGTGGGACTCCCTCGGCGGCGGGCGGGACGGCATCGAGGAGTTGCTCCGCGCCGACAACGAACGGCCCGAGGTGACCCTGGTGGCACGGCCCGGGCGGGCCACCCCGCAGGAACTGCTCGACGAGGACGCCGCCGTGCAGGGGCACTGGTCGCCCTATGCCGTGCGGCTGACCGAGGGCGGGGAGCCGGGCGCCATCGCGGCCGTGCGGGACGGGCGCGCGGGCGTGCAGGACGAGGGCAGCCAGCTCGTCGCGATCGCCCTCGCCAACGCGCCCCTGGACGGACCCGACCGGCGCTGGCTGGACGGGTGCGCGGGACCCGGCGGCAAGGCCGCGCTGCTCGGTGCGCTCGCCGCGGAGCGAGGGGCCCTGCTCGTCGCCTCCGAGAAGCAGACTCATCGCGCGGGCCTCGTCGCGAAGGCGCTGGACGGCAACCCGGGGCCGTACCAGGTGATCGCCGCGGACGGGACGCGTCCGGCGTGGCGGCCCGGCAGCTTCGACCGGGTGCTGGTCGACGTGCCGTGCACCGGCCTCGGCGCGCTGCGCCGCCGCCCCGAGGCGCGCTGGCGGCGCCGCCCGCAGGACCTGGAGGGCTTCGCGCCGCTCCAGCGCGGCCTGCTGCGCACCGCCCTGGAGTCCGTGCGGGTCGGCGGTGTCGTGGGCTACGCGACCTGCTCGCCGCACCTCGCCGAGACCCGGGCCGTCGTCGCCGACGTGCTCAAGCAGCACCCGGACACGGAGCTCGTGGACGCCCGGCCGCTGCTGCACGGCGTACCGGACCTGGGCGACGGGCCGGACGTGCAGCTGTGGCCGCATCTGCACGGGACCGACGCGATGTATCTGGCGCTCATTCGTCGGACCGGCTGACCCCCGCTCCCACGGCCGTCCGGTCGGGCGCCCCGCCGTCGTGGTGCGCCAGCCGGTGCGGCCACCACACCTTCGGCCCGATGTCCAGGAACAGTGACGTCACCAGGACCGAGCGGACGATGAAGGTGTCGATGAGGACGCCGAGGGCGACCGTGAAACCGATCTCGGCGAAGGCGACCATCGGCAGGGTGCCGAGGGCGGCGAAGGTGCCGGCCAGGACCAGGCCGGCGGAGGTGATGACCGCCCCGGTGGCCGCGAGGCCTGTGATGACGCCCGGTCTGGTGCCCTGGCGGGTCGCCTCCTCGCGGATGCGGGTGGTCAGGAAGATGTTGTAGTCGATGCCCAGGGCGACCAGGAACACGAAGACGAACAGCGGGAAGTCGGTCGCCTCGCCCGCGTAGTCGAAGATGTACCGGAACGCGAGCGCGCTGATGCCGAGGGCCGCCGCGAACGACAGGATCACCGTCCCGATCAGCAGCAGCGGGGCGATCAGGGCGCGCAGCAGGCCGCACAGGATCAGCAGGACGACCACCAGCACCAGCGGGATGATCAGCACGTTGTCGTGCGTGGTCGCCTCGTCCATGTCCAGCAGGGCCGCCGTACCGCCGCCGACCTTGGCGTCGGCGTCCGGCACCGCGTGCACGGCGTCCCGCACCCGCTCCACCGTCTGCTTGGCGGCCTCGCTGTCCGCCGGGGCGGTCATGGTGGCCTCGAAGAGGACCTTGCCCTCGAAGGCCGGTCTGGTGCCGGGTGGCAGACCGAGTGACTGGGGGACCACGCCCTGCGTCCCGGCGACCGCACGGCCCACCTGCACGGCCTGCGCCTGGTTGCTGACGATGACCAGGGGGTCGCCACTGCCCGCCGGGAAGTAGCGCGCCGACACCTCCTGCCCGGTGATCGAGTCCGGTTTCCCGGTGAACGCGTCCGCGTTGCCGATGCCCTCCGCGCGCAGCTGGATCAGGCCCAGCGAGCAGACCGCCAGCGCGAGCGCCGTCGCGGCCCAGATCATCCGCGGGCGACGGGCCATACGGCGGCCCGTGCGGGCCCAGACGCCGCTCTCGGTCGGGTCGGGACTGCCGTAGTGCGGGACGACCGGCCAGAAGATCCAGCGGCCGAAGATCACCAGCAGGGCCGGGAACAGGCTCATCATCGCCACCAGGGCGACGGCGACGCCGATCGCGGCCACCGGGCCCAGGCCGCTCGTGGAGTTCATCTCGGCGGCCAGCAGCACCAGCATGCTCAGCACGACCGTCGCGCCGGAGGCGAGCACGGCCGGGCCGGCGCGGTGCAGGGCCAGGGCCATCGCCTCGTGCCGGTCCTCGTGCCGGCGCAGTTCCTCCCGGTAGCGGGCCACCAGCAGCAGGGCGTAGTCGGTCCCCGCCCCGAAGACCAGCACCGTGAGGATTCCGGCACTCTGACCGTTGACCGTCAGGCCCCCGTGCTCGGCCAGCAGGTAGATCAGCGCCTGGGCGGCGAACAGCGCGCAGACGACCGCGACCAGGGGGACCAGCAACAGCGTCAGGCTGCGGTAGGTGATGAGCAGCATGACGATGACGACGGCCATCGCCGAGAACAGCAGGGTCGAGTCGATGCCCTCGAAGGCCTCCGCGAAGTCCGCGGACGTGCCGCCCGGGCCCGTGATGTGCACGGTCATCCCGTCGACGCCCGTACCGACGTCGTCCCGGATGGAGTCCACGGCGGGTGAGATCCGCTCCCAGCCCTCCTCGTCCATCATGATCGGCACGAAGACCTGGGCCGCGCGCGGATCGGCCGGCCGGTCGAACACCGGCCCCCGCGTCTGCTCCCCGATGATGCCGTGGTCGCTCAGCTGCTTCAGCTGCCGCACGTCCTCGGCGATCACCGCCCGGTCCTGCGCCGTCAGGCCGCTCTCCCGCGCGTAGATCACCACCGCCGGGATCTGCTCCGGCCGGAAGTCCTCGGAGATCTGCAGCACCTGCGTCGACTCCGCGGACCCCGGCAGCCACGACGCGGCGTCGTTGTCCTGCGCGTCGGTGAGCTTCATGGCGAACGGGGCGGCGATGAACAGCACGACCACCCACAGGCCCAGGACCAGCCACTTGGCCCGCCGCCCGCAGACGAGATGAGCGACACCCTGCTTCATGACGGCCCCCTCAGCGGCAGCGCCCCTCAGGGGCGCGGGGCAGTGACATCGGCGGCTCCGCCGGGCGGGCGCGATCAGCCACGGACGGTCCGCACCCGACGAACCACCCTGGCCATCCGGGACCGATGCCCACAACCCCTGGAGGGCATGGCAGTCTTAGGACATGGCCGCGCAGATCAACCCCAGCATTCTGTCCGCAGACTTCGCCCGCCTCGCGGACGAGGCGAAGGCCGTGGAAGGAGCCGACTGGCTCCACGTCGACGTCATGGACAACCATTTCGTCCCGAACCTCACGCTCGGCGTGCCGGTCGTAGAGTCGCTGGCCCGCGCGACGGACACCCCGCTGGACTGCCATCTGATGATCGAGGCCCCCGATCGGTGGGCACCCCAGTACGTGGAAGCGGGGGCCGGTTCGGTCACCTTCCACGTCGAGGCCGCCGCGGCTCCCGTCCGGCTCGCCAGGGAAATCCGCGCCAAGGGCGCCCGCGCCTCCATGGCGCTGAAGCCCGCGACCCCCATCGAGCCGTACGAGGACCTGCTCCCCGAGCTCGACATGCTGCTGATCATGACGGTCGAACCGGGCTTCGGGGGACAGGCCTTCCTCGACATCATGCTTCCGAAGATTCGCCGCACCCGCGAGTTGATCAGCAAGCACGGACTGGAGCTCTGGCTCCAGGTCGACGGCGGAGTTTCCGCTTCCACGATCGAGCGGTGCGCGGACGCCGGAGCCGACGTCTTCGTGGCCGGATCGGCGGTCTACGGGGCAAACGACCCGGCCCAGGCGGTACGTGCACTACGCACACAGGCCGAGGCGGCCACGGCGAAGGCCTCCTGGGCCTGCGACCACTGAGCCACAGCAAAGTGAACGGCTCTCATCAGGGCTGATCAACCGCGCCACATCTGCAAGGATGAACGGCGAATCCAGAGTGTGAACAGCAGTGAGGAGATCGCCGTGTCGGGTATGTCGGCGGGCCGGTCAGCCATGCGGATGGGACCCGCTGAGCTGGTGCAGGCGGCGGCCATGGCCCGCCGCTTCTACCTCGAGGGCAAGTCCAAGATCCAGATCGCGGAGGAGTTCGGCGTCAGCCGCTTCAAGGTGGCCCGGGTCCTGGAAACCGCCCTCGAACGGGATCTCGTACGTATCGAGATCCGTGTGCCTGCCGAGCTGGACGCCGAGCGCTCGGACGCGCTCCGCGCCCGCTACGGCCTCAGGCACGCCGTCGTGGTCGAGTCTCCGGCCGAGGCCGAGGAGTCGCCCGACCCCGAGAACCTGGGAGAGGTGGCCGCCGACCTGCTCGGCGAACTGGTCAACGAAGGTGATGTGCTGGGCCTGGCCTGGGGCCGCTCCACCATCCACATGGCGGCGGCGCTCGACCGGCTGCCCCCGTGCACGGTGGTGCAGCTGACGGGCGTGTACGACGCCGGGACCGCCGAGCGCGGCTCGGTCGAGGCCGTACGCCGCGCCGCCCAGGTGTCCGGCGGCGACGCCCACCCCATCTACGCGCCGATGCTGCTGCCCGACGCGGCCACGGCCACGGCGCTGCGCAACCAGACCGGGATCGCCCGGGCCTTCGAGCACTTCGACAAGGTCACGGTCGCCTGTGTCTCCATCGGCTCCTGGGAGCCGGGCATCTCCACGGTGCACGACATGCTCAGCGACGAGGAGCGCGCGCACTACGCCTCGCTCGGTGTCGCCGCCGAGATGTCCGCGCACCTCTTCGACGCCGACGGCCGCCGGGTCGGCCGGGACCTGGGCGAGCGGTGCATCACCGTGAAGGCCGACCAGCTCCGCCGGATCCCCGAGGTCGTGGCGATCGCGGGCGGGCAGCGCAAGGGGCCGGCGATCGACGCGGTCCTGCGGTCCGGGCTCGTCACCAGCCTGGTGACGGACACGTCGGCCGCGGACTACCTGATGACGGCCGGCCCGGCACCGAAGTCCGCGCTCAACCGGTCCGACCCGGACGGGGTCTGACAGGTGGCCGGCCAGGCGCACGACGTGCACGACCCGGCGGGCCGGATCGTGCTGGTCCTGGATCTGGACGGGGTCACGGACAAGGCGGGCCTCATGGACCGCTGCGCCCGCGACCTGGCCCTGCCCGACTGGTTCGGCCGCAACTGGGACGCGCTGGCCGACAGCCTCGCGGACCCCACGGTCTGGCCCGAGGGCGCCGCGGCCAAGGGGCTGCTGATCGTCGTACGCGACTGGCAGCGGTACGCCGGGACGCACGCGGACGAGTGGGAGATCGCCCGCGAGGTCTTCGGCGAGGCGGCGGGCCGGGCGCCCGCCCTGACCGTCACCCTCGCCCCGGGCGGCTCCGGCTGAGGTCCGCGGGCCTGGCCCGACAGCGCCTCTAGCGCGTCTTCGGCGCGGTCATGCCGTCGAGGAGGAGCTGCAGGATCTGCTGCAGCTCCTCGGCCAGTGTCCCGGTGGTGTCGGGCGACCGGCTGGCCCAGCGGTAGAGGGCGCCGAGGTAGACGTCCCGCAGCACGTTGCCCACGCCGATGGGCGACATCCCGGGGTTCAGCTCGCCCTGGCCCACCCCGCTGTCGACGATCTCGGCGAACACCTCCGCGACATACGGCTCCTCCAGGATCGGCCGGCCCGCCTTGACCCAGGCCGTGAGCATGGCCGTGGTGAGCCGTGGCTCCTCCTGGTTGATCCGCACCAGGACCGCCATGCACTGCTGCAGCCGGGCGATCGAGCCGGGAGTGAACGTGCCGCTCTCTTCGAGGCCTGTCATGCAGGCGGTGCCGGAGCTGCGAGGCCATGAGGGAGTCGAGCCCGAGTTCACGCAACGACCGGCGCTCGTCGAGGTCCGATGCGGGCATGCCCAGCAGCGCCGCGGAGATCTCGACCAGCGCTTGCGCGGGGTCCTGGGGGCGGGGGTGGTCGTGCGGGCCGGCCTCCCGGGGCGGGGATGGCGGCACCCGGCCGGAGCCGGGGGCAGCAGGCCGGTGAGGAAGCCGGCTCCCAGCGGTTCCGCGACCTTCCTGACCAGGCTGGTGAGGGGCGCCGCAGCCGTACGCGCGCCGTGCGCCGACCCGGTCCGAGAGCGAGCCGGCCGACAGCATCAGCGCCGCGAACATCAGGGTGTAGCTGTCCGCGACCCACTGGAGGCCGGACAGTGAGCCGCCCAGGTCGTTGCCCACGGCGGGCAGGGCGACATTGACGCCGGAGACGTCGAGTGTGATCACGAAGAAGCCGAGGACGGCGGCGGCCAGGGCGGCCCTGGCCGAACCCGCCGGTTCCGGCTCACCCCGGATACCCGTACTCCCGTCGGTTCCGGACTGCGTCGCGCTCATCGTGCACTGCTCCTCTCGTTGTGTCGTCCCTGCCGGGACTCGTCTGTGTGCCGTCCCTGCCGGGACTTGTCCGTGGGGCGCCCGGCGAGAACAGAACGTCGAACATGGAATCGAACGTATAACAGCGCAGAAGTCGTGCGTCGGCAACGAATCAATCGGCGTTCGTGACCTGCCAAGTGCCCATTCCGAGAAGTCGATCGGAGGGGTGTGGCGAAGGTGAATTCGAGGTACAACCACCCGGCAGGCACGAGAATTACCGTGCCGCATTCGGAAGTGGGCCCGCCAGCTGTGCCGCGTGCAGCAAGTTGTTGTGCACCTAGCTGCACGGGTAACGTTTCGTCGTAAGGCAGGTGCCTGTCCCGGCTCGGGAGCCCCCGTACCCTCCTCGGAGGATTACATGATCACGGGGGCGTTTCCTTGTGTCTTCGTGGGAGTGACCTGCGTGATTTCGTGTGGAAATGTGAGGCTATGCGCTTCATCGAGGCCGGTACCGGTCGCTACGTAGAGTCATCCCCGGTGTCGTACGACCTGACATACGACGACGTGTTCATGGTGCCCAGCCGCTCCTCGGTGGGCTCGCGGCAGGCCGTCGACCTCAGCTCCCCGGACGGCACGGGCACCACGATCCCGCTCGTCGTCGCCAACATGACCGCCATCGCCGGGCGCCGCATGGCCGAGACCGTGGCGCGCCGCGGCGGCCTGGTGGTGATACCCCAGGACATCCCGAACGACGTGGTCACCGACGTCGTCTCCTGGGTGAAGAGCCGGCACCTGGTGCTGGACACCCCGATCATCCTGTCGCCGCACCAGACGGTCGCCGACGCGCTGGCCCTGCTGCCCAAGCGGGCGCACAACGCCGGTGTGGTCGTCGACGGCGACCACAAGCCGGTCGGCGTGGTCACCGACGCCGACCTGTCCGGCGTGGACCGTTTCACGCAGCTCGCCGAGGTCATGTCCCGGGACCTGCTGCTCATCGACGCGGACATGGACCCGGGCGAGGCCTTCAACACCCTCGACCACGCCAACCGCCGCTACGCCCCCGCGGTCAACCAGGACGGCACGCTCGCCGGCATCCTGACCCGCAAGGGCGCCCTGCGCGCCACGCTCTACCAGCCGGCCACCGACGCACAGGGACGGCTGCGCATCGCCGCCGCCGTCGGCATCAACGGCGACGTCGCCGGCAAGGCCCAGCAGCTGCTGGACGCGGGCGTCGACGCCCTCGTCATCGACACGGCGCACGGTCACCAGGAGTCGATGATCAGCGCCCTGAAGCTGGTGCGCGACCTCGACCCGCAGGTGCCGATCGTCGCGGGCAACGTGGTCGCCGCCGCGGGTGTGCGCGACCTGATCGAGGCCGGTGCGGACATCATCAAGGTCGGTGTCGGCCCCGGCGCCATGTGCACCACGCGCATGATGACCGGCGTCGGACGGCCGCAGTTCTCCGCCGTCCTGGAGTGCGCCGCCGAGGCGAAGAAGTACGGCAAGCACGTGTGGGCCGACGGCGGTGTCCGTCACCCCCGTGACGTGGCCATGGCCCTCGCGGCCGGTGCGTCCAACGTGATGGTCGGCTCCTGGTTCGCCGGCACCTACGAGTCCCCCGGCGACCTGCAGCACGACGCCCAGGGCCGCGCCTACAAGGAGTCCTTCGGCATGGCGTCCGCCCGGGCCGTGCGCAACCGCACCTCGGAGGAGTCGGCGTACGACCGCGCCCGCAAGGCGCTTTTCGAGGAGGGCATCTCCACCTCCCGGATGTTCCTCGACCCGTCCCGGCCGGGCGTCGAGGACCTGATCGACTCGATCATCGCGGGCGTCCGCTCGTCCTGCACCTACGCCGGTGCGGGCTCCCTGGAGGAGTTCGCCGAGAAGGCCGTCGTCGGCATCCAGAGCGCCGCCGGCTACGCGGAGGGCAAGCCTCTGCACGCCAGCTGGACCTGACGCCCCGAAGCGCCTTCGTACGGCCCCCGTTCACCCGCCACGCGGGACAAGCGGGGGCCGTTTCGCGTGCGAGGGCCCTGCCGTCGGCGCATGGAGATCGCCCGGTGCGGCACCGAGGACGTCGAGGCACTGGAGCGCCACATGCCGTCGCACAGCGCCGACGGCAGTCACGCCACCCGCTCGCGCGGCAGCGGGCGGGGGAGAGCACGTATCCGATCGAGGGGCGGGAGGGCAGTCCGGTGGGCCACCCGGAGATTCGCTGGACCGGACGCGGGGCGCCGCAGGTGCAAGCCGCTTCTCCGGGGTGCCCCGAGATCAACGGCCTCTTCGGCCGGCCCGCCGCGCTCCGCTGCCAGGGCGTCGCCACCGCGCTGGTGCACACCGTCGGGCGGCTGCCGCCGACGGTGTAACGACAGGAGCGGGCGGATTCCTGCGTGCTCCTCGTGAAGGCCCTCTGACGCCCCGGATGCAACACTCGACAGCCGCCCCGCAACGAACACCCGCCCATTCCCCGGTAACGCAATGATCTTGCACGTATGCGCAAGGTTGCTGCATTTCACCAGCAACGCCGATGCTCGTAGGCTGTCGCCTCGTACGTGGCGTGGCGGGGACTCCGCTCGGTGGGTCCCTGCTCAAGGGTGCCCGCGGTCCCCGCCGCCCTGACCGGCAGCGATAAGGAGCCAGCGCGTGCTCGACCAAGGCGCACCCCCGCAGAACCCAGGCCCCACGGCGGCCTCCGCACCCCCCGGCCTGGGCGCGCGCCTCATGCGCCGCAAACCGGTGGAACGCCTGGTCGCGGAGGGTGGCCAGGGCGAGGGTGGGTCACTGCGCCGCACCCTCGGGTTGTGGCAGCTGACCATGATCAGTATCGGCGCCACGCTCGGCACCGGCATCTTCGTGGTTCTCGGCGAGGCCGTTCCCAAGGCGGGCCCGGCCGTCACCCTCTCCTTCGTGATCGCCGGTCTTACGGCCCTGTTCTCGGCCCTGTCCTACGCCGAGCTGGCCGGCACCATCCCGGTCTCCGGCTCCTCGTACTCGTATGCGTACGCAACGATGGGCGAGTTGATCGCCTGGATATGCGGTTGGTGCCTGGTCCTGGAGTACGGCGTGTCGGTGGCCGCCGTCGCCGTCGGCTGGGGCGAGTACCTCAACGAGCTGCTCGACGGCACCATCGGCGTCACCATCCCGGCCGCCCTGTCCGCCCCGCCCGGTGACGGCGGCGTGTTCAACCTGCCCGCGCTGATCGTCGTGCTCCTCGCGATGGCGTTCCTGCTGGGCGGCGCCCGCGAGTCCGCCCGCGCCAACACCGTCATGGTCGTCGTGAAGATCGCCGCGCTGGTGATGTTCTGCGCCATCGGCGTCCAGGGCTTCCGCTCCGGCAACTACGAGAACTTCATGCCGCTCGGCATGGCCGGCGTCAGCGCCGCCGGTGCCACGCTGTTCTTCTCCTACATCGGTTTCGACGCCGCCTCCACCGCCGGTGAGGAGGCCAAGAACGCCCAGCGCGACCTGCCGCGCGCGATCATGCTGTCGCTGGTCATCGTCACCGCCCTGTACGTCCTCGTCGCGGCCGTCGCGGTCGGCGCCAAGCCCTGGAAGGGCTTTACCGACTCCGAGGCCGCCCTCGCCCAGATCATGCGCGAGGTCACCGGGCAGACCTTCTGGGGCACGCTGCTGGCCTTCTGCGCCGTCATCGCCATCGCGAGCGTGGTGCTGACCGTGCTGTACGGCCAGACCCGCATCCTGTTCGCCATGTCCCGCGACGGTCTGGTGCCGAAGGTGTTCGCCCGGGTCCACCCGAAGACCGGCGCGCCCCGTGCCAACACCCTGATCGTGTCGCTGTTCTGCGGTGTGCTGGCCGCCGCGATCCCGCTCGGGCAGCTCGCCGACGCCACCAGCATCGGCACCCTGTTCGCCTTCGCGCTGGTCAACGTGGCCGTCGTCGTGCTGCGCCGGACCAAGCCGGACATGCCGCGCACCTTCCGGGTGCCGCTCTCGCCGGTCCTGCCCGCGCTGGGCTTCGCCTTCTGCGTCTGGATGATGGGCAGCCTGTCGACCGTGACCTGGGTGGTCTTCGGTGTCTGGATGGCCGCCGGGCTCGTGTTCTACTTCCTGTACGGCTACCGCCGGTCCCGACTCGCACCATCCGAGAAGTGAACGACCCACTGTGCTGAACGATCTCGACGAACGCATCGTGCACGCCCTCGCCGAGGACGCCCGCCGCTCCTACGCCGACATCGGCTCACTCGTCGGCCTGTCCGCGCCCGCCGTGAAGCGGCGCGTGGACCGGCTGCGGGCCACCGGAGCCATCACCGGCTTCACCGTACGCGTGGACCCGGGCGCCCTCGGCTGGGCAACCGAGGGGTTCGTCGAGATCTACTGCCGCGGGAACACCTCCCCGGAGACCATCCAGCGAGGCCTGGAGCGCTACCAGGAGGTCGTGGCCGCGTCCACCGTCACCGGGGACGCGGACGCGATCGCCCAGGTCTTCGCCTCCGACATGCGGCACTTCGAACGGGTCCTGGAACGGATCGCCGGCGAGCCGTTCGTCGAGCGGACCAAGTCCGTGCTCGTGCTCTCGCCGCTGCTGCGGCGCTTCTCGTCGGGTTCGCCCACGTAACTCCGTGGCCCGGCGCACCCGACACCCCTAGCCTGGGTGTCATGACCTGGCGACATTGATCCACCAGCCGTGCCTCCCGAGGACCGCCTCGGCCGCCGTACCTCCGGCGTCCGATCCGTCCTTCCGGGAAGGCCTCATGACACTCCCACCCGCACGCGTGCCCCCGAGCGGCGTCCGCCGTCTGACGCGCACGCTGTACGGCTACGCGTTCCTCGACGACTTCGTCCTGCTCTATCCGGTGTACGCGCTGCTGTTCACCGACACCGGCCTGTCGCTCTGGCAGATCTCCTCTCTGTTCGCCCTGTGGTCGATCACGTCGGTGGTGCTGGAAGTGCCCTCCGGCGCCTGGGCCGACACCATGTCGCGCCGGAGACTGCTGTGGGCCGGCCCGCTGCTCACCGCCGCCGGTTTCGCGCTGTGGGTGGCCGTCCCGTCGTACGGGGCCTTCGCCGCCGGCTTCGTCCTGTGGGGCGCGGGCGGGGCGCTCGGCTCCGGCGCGCTGGAGGCACTGGTCTACGACGAGCTGGACCGCCTCGGCGCCACCCGACGGTACGCGCGGGTCATGGGCCGGGCCCGGGCCGCACGGCTGCTGGGCACGGTGGCCTCCATCGGCCTGGCCGGGCCCGTCCTCGCCAGGGGCGGCTACCCGTCCGTCGGTGCCGCGAGCGTCCTGGCGTGTGTGCTGGCCGCCGTCACCGCGACCCGGCTCCCCGAGCACCGGGTGCGGCCGCGGAGCGCCGACGACGGCTGGGTGACGACCGTGCGGGCCGGCGTCGCCGAGGTCCGTGGAGACCGCGCGGTACGCGGCGCCGTGCTGCTGATCCCGGCGGTGGCCGCTGTGTGGGGTGCGCTCGACGAGTACACCCCACTGCTGATCCGGCAGATCGGCTTCGCCGAGGCGACGGTGCCCTACCTGGTCATGCTGATCTGGGCGGGCGTCACCATCGGCAGTCTCCTCACCGGCCCGGCCGAGCGCCTCGGCCGGGCCGGGCTCGCGGTGCTGCTCGCGGGCGCCGCCCTCGCCCTCGCGGTGGGAGCCCTGGCCCGCTCGGTGACCGGAGTCGTCCTCCTGGGCCTCGCCTTCGCCGGGTTCCAGCTGGCCGAGGTACTGGCCGACGTCCGGCTCCAGCACCGCATCGACGACTCCCGCCGGGCCACGCTCACCTCCGTGGCGGGCCTGGGCACCGAGCTGGCCACGGTCGCCGCGTTCGGCGTGTACGCGCTGCTCGGCACCGGCATGGCGCACAGCACCGTCTTCGCGGTGTTCGCGGTTCCCTACCTGGTGACGGCCGTGGCCCTGGCTAGAGTTCGGGCTGCCACGGCACGACCGTGAAGTCGCCTGTCCCCTTCGCGACCTTCTCGGAGGGGACGGAGCTCACGCACTTGGGCAGCTCCTCGTGTCGACGGGGCTGCCCGTCGAGGCCCAGCTGTAGCCGAGCCGGTCATGGCGTCCAAGGAGGGGCGGCTGTGCTCCGAGGAGGAGCGGGAGTCCGACCCCAGTCGCACAACGAATCGCCGCCGGGTCCTCCACGCACGCAACGAACCGTTCACCGGCGCGCAACGGCTCCTGCTTGTCCGCCCTGGTCAGCCGCCCGTACCGTCTACATGGCCCCCCAAAGGCCCCCAACCACCCTTCCGCCCGGTGAGGAACACGCATGCGCACCGCCCTGCTCCAGAGCTCCGGCCGCCCCGGCTCCACCGTCGAGAACCTCAAGGTCCTCGACGAGGCCGCGGGCCGGGCCGCCGCCGCGGGGGCCGGGCTGCTCGTCACGGCGGAGATGTTCCTGACCGGCTACGCGATCGGCGACGACATCGGCCGCCTCGCCGAGCCCGCCGACGGCGACTGCGCCGACGCGATCGCCGAGATTGCCACGAACCACGGCCTGGCGATCGCCTACGGCTACCCCGAGCGGGCCGGCGACACGGTGTTCAACTCCGCCCAGCTGATCTCCGCCGACGGCACCCGGCTCGCGAACTACCGCAAGACCCACCTCTTCGGCTGCTTCGAGCGCGACCACTTCACGCCGGGCGACCTTCCGGTCGTCCAGGCCGAGATCGACGGCCTGCGGGTCGGCATCCTGATCTGCTACGACGTGGAGTTCCCGGAGAACGTCCGCGCCCACGCCCTGGCCGGCACCGATCTGCTCGTCGTCCCCACCGCGCAGATGCACCCGTTCCAGTTCGTCGCCGAGTCGATGATCCCGGTGCGCGCCTTCGAGAACCAGATGTACGTCGCGTACGTCAACCGGGCCGGCCGGGAGGGCGAGTTCGAGTTCGTGGGCCTGTCCACGCTCGCCGGCCCCGACGGGGTCGCCCGGACCCGGGCCGGACGCGGTGAGGAACTCGTGCTCGCCGACGTCGACCCGGCCTTCCTCGCCGCGTCCCGCGAGAACAACCCGTATCTGCGGGACCGGCGGCCCGGCCTGTACGGCCCGCTCGTCTGACCCCCCTGAACCCGAACCGCCCGTTCGTCCCCGTGCAAGGAGTCCGTACCCCATGACGTCCACCGTGCCCAACGCCGTCGAGCACGCTGACGCGCAGCAGCCGCCGATCACCATGTTCGGCCCGGACTTCCCGTACGCCTACGACGACTTCCTGGCCCACCCGGCCGGCCTCGGGCAGATACCCGCGACCGAGCACGGCACGGAAATCGCGGTCATCGGCGGTGGCCTGTCCGGCATCGTCGCCGCGTACGAGCTGATGAAGATGGGCCTGAAGCCGGTCGTGTACGAGGCCGACCAGATCGGCGGCCGGCTGCGGACGGTGGGCTTCGACGGCTGCGACGAGTCCCTCACGGCCGAGATGGGCGCGATGCGCTTCCCGCCGTCCTCCACGGCCCTCCAGCACTACATCGATCTTGTCGGCCTTGAGACGCGGCCGTTCCCCAACCCCCTCGCCGAGGCGACCCCGTCGACCGTCGTCGACCTCAAGGGCGAGTCGCACTACGCCGAGACGGTCGGCGACCTGCCCCAGGTCTACCGGGACGTCGCCGAGGCGTGGAACCGCTGCCTGGAGGAGGGCGCCGACTTCTCCGACATGAACCGCGCCCTGCGCGAGCGGGACGTGCCGCGCATCCGCGAGATCTGGTCCAAGCTCGTCGAGAAGCTCGACAACCAGACCTTCTACGGCTTCCTCTGCGACTCCGAGGCGTTCAAGTCGTTCCGGCACCGCGAGATCTTCGGCCAGGTCGGCTTCGGCACGGGCGGCTGGGACACCGACTTCCCCAACTCCATCCTGGAGATCCTGCGCGTCGTCTACACCGAGGCCGACGACCACCACCGCGGCATCGTCGGCGGCTCCCAGCAGCTGCCGCTGCGCCTGTGGGAGCGCGAGCCGCAGAAGATCGTCCACTGGGCCCAGGGGACCTCGCTCGCGACCCTGCACGAGGGCGGCGAGCCCCGCCCGGCCGTGACCCGGCTGCACCGCACCGCCGGCAACCGCATCACGGTGACCGACGCGAACGGCGACATCCGCACCTTCCAGGCGGCGATCTTCACCGCCCAGTCCTGGATGCTGCTGTCGAAGATCGCCTGTGACGACTCGCTCTTCCCGATCGACCACTGGACGGCGATCGAGCGCACCCACTACATGGAGAGCTCCAAGCTCTTCGTGCCGGTCGACCGGCCGTTCTGGCTGGACAAGGACGAGGAGACCGGCCGGGACGTCATGTCGATGACGCTCACCGACCGCATGACGCGCGGCACTTACCTGCTCGACGACGGCCCGGACAAGCCCGCCGTCATCTGCCTCTCCTACACCTGGTGCGACGACAGCCTGAAGTGGCTGCCGCTGTCCGCGAACGAGCGGATGGAGGTCATGCTGAAGTCGCTCGGCGAGATCTATCCCAAGGTCGACATCCGCAAGCACATCATCGGCAACCCGGTGACCGTCTCCTGGGAGAACGAGCCCTACTTCATGGGCGCGTTCAAGGCCAACCTGCCCGGCCACTACCGCTACCAGCGGCGCCTGTTCACGCACTTCATGCAGGACCGGCTGCCCGAGGACAAGCGCGGCATCTTCCTCGCCGGCGACGACATCTCCTGGACGGCCGGCTGGGCCGAGGGCGCGATCCAGACCGCCCTCAACGCGGTCTGGGGCGTCATGCACCACCTGGGCGGCGCGACCGACGCGACCAACCCGGGCCCCGGCGACGTCTACGACGAGATCGCGCCCGTCGAACTGCCGGAGGACTAGGGAACCAGGGGGCCTCTGACGGATCTCCGCGGCGTCGCGACGCCCGGCACGCGCTCTCGCCGCACCGGACGCCGCTCCTTCCTCCGCGGAGATTTGTCAGAAGCCCTCTAGCGGCACCCGGGCTCGGTCAGGGGCGTGAGCAGCATGCGCCCCGCGAAGCCCACCGCCGTGTCCAGACGTTCAATGAACTCGCCCGCGACATCGGGCAGTTCACGCAGGGCCCACAGTGCCCGGGCCGCCGTCCACGCGGCGTCCCGGGCGCGGTCCAGGCTCCAGGAGCCGAGCAGATGGGTCAGCGGGTCGGCGATCCGGAACAGATCGGGGCCCGGCATCAGATCTTCGCGGATGCGCTCCTCCAGCGAGAGGAGGAGATCGCCCACCATGTCGAACTCGTCCTCCAGATCGACGGGAGCGCAGCCGAGCGTACGGCAGGCGTCCACCACGGCCAGCGCGAGATCGTGCCCGATGTGCGCGTTGATGCCCGCCAGCGCGAACTGCAACGGCCGTACCCCGGGATGGCGGCGGAGCTGGAACAGCGGCCGCCAGCAGGCGGGCGGGCGCCGCTCGTCCGCGACCGCCTCGACGGCCGCCAGGTACCGCTGCGCGAACCGTACGTCCAGCGTGATCGCCGCGTGGGCGTCCGCGAACCGTCCGGTGTCGACCCACCGGTCCACCTCCTCCGTCACCGCGAGGTAGACGCGGTTGAACACCGCCACCCCGTCCCCCGGGTGCAACGCCGCGTCGAGGGCGCGCATACGGGAGATGACGGCGTCGACCGGAGTGTCCACGGCTGGGGGGAGTTGTTCGCATCGCGGCATGCGGGCAGAGTCGCAGCTCTAGGCTGGCGGGAGTGCCGGCGGGCCCGGCGCTTCCCCGAAACGGGGGAACACCGCCCGCCGCAGGGGGAGGGGGAGCAGCACTGTGTCAGGTTCGCGTGCCCAGCGCCTGGCCGTCCGCAGGGCCGGGCGCAGGCGAGCCGCCCGGCGTGGCGCGATGGTCGCGGCGGCCTCGCTCGTCGTGGCGGCCGGAGCGGTCGCGGGCGTCCTCGCCGCGTTCGGCGACCGGCGGGCGGACGAGGCCGCGCCTCCCGAGGTGTCGGCGTCGCCCCGCCTCGCGCCCCTGCCGGCCGTCCCCCCGCCGTCCGCGCCGGTCACCGCCGGGTCCGCCTCGCCCTCGCCGTCCTCGTCCGCACGCCGGACGCAGAGCCCCGCGCCGTCGAGGACCGACACGAAACGGGAGCGCACCACCGCCGTGTCCGGACGGCTCTACCGCCACCCCGACTCCCAGGTGCTCGCCTGGGTCCGCTCCCACTCCGGCGACCCCCGGCACGCGGTCATCGCGTCCCGTATCGCCGAACAGCCCGCGGCCGTCTGGTTCGCCGACTACGCACCGGACACCGTCACCGCCCGGGTCGCCGCCGTGACCTCCGGCGGAGCCGCGCTCGGCCGGGTGCCCGTCGTGGTGCCCTACGCGATCCCCGGCCGCGACTGCGGCGGCCGCTCCCAGGGCGGGGCGCCCGACCTGGACGCCTACGACGCCTGGATCGACCGGTTCGCGGCCGGGCTGGGCTCCGGTGAGGTCATCGTCGTCCTGGAGCCGGACTCGGTCGCCCAGACCGAGTGCCTCTCCGCCGGTGACCGGGCCGACCGCTTCGCCTCGCTGGCCCGGGCCGGACGCGTCCTGAAGTCCGCCAACCCCCGGGCCCGCGTGTACTTCGACGCGGGGCACTCCGGCTGGAACCCGCCCGCCACACAGGCGGCCTGGCTCCGGCAGGCCGGGGCCGCCTCGCCCGAGTCCTCCGACGGCGTCTTCAGCAACGTCTCCAACTTCCACACCACCGCCGACGAGGTCGCCTATGACCGGCGGGTTCTCGACGCGCTCGGCGGGCCGGCGGGCCTCGGCGCGGTCATCGACACCAGCCGCAACGGCAACGGCGCCCCGGCCGACGGCGAGTGGTGCGACCCCTCGGGCCGCAGACTCGGCCGGACCCCGACCCTGAGCACCGGCGAGTCCCGGATCGACGCCTACCTGTGGGTGAAGCTGCCGGGGGAGTCGGACGGCTGCAAGGGCAGGCCGGGGACGTTCACGGCGTCGTACGCCTACGACTTGGCGTCGTCGTAGGAGGAGGTGCCCTCGTCCAGCAGCGGCGCCTGCGTCTTCAAGTGGGCCGGGGCGAAGGCCCGCAGGGCGTGGTAGCCGGTGATGACGACCACCGTGCCGAGCGCGATGCCGCTCAGCGAGAACGTGTCCGAGAACTTCAGGGAGACGTTGCCGACGCCGATGATGATGCCCGCCGCGGCCGGGACCAGGTTCAGCGGATTACGCAGATCCACCTTGGCGTTGATCCAGATCTGCGCGCCCAGCAGGCCGATCATGCCGTACAGGATGACGGTGATGCCGCCGAGCACACCGCCCGGGATCGCCGCCACGGCCGCGCCGAACTTCGGGCAGAGGCCGAACAGCAGGGCGAAGCAGGCGGCGGCCCAGTAGGCGGCCGTCGAGTACACGCGGGTCGCGGCCATCACGCCGATGTTCTCGGAGTACGTGGTGTTGGGCGGGCCGCCGACCGCGGTGGACAGCATCGAGCCGACGCCGTCGGCCGCGATGGCCGTGCCGAGCTTGTCGTCCAGCGAGTCGCCGGTCATCTCGCCGACCGCCTTGACGTGCCCGGCGTTCTCCGCGACCAGTGCGATGACGACCGGCAGGGCGACCAGGATCGCCGACCACTCGAAGGACGGGGCGTGCAGGGTGGGCAGCCCGATCCAGTCGGCCTTGGCCACGCCGGAGAGGTCGAGCCGCCAGTGGTCGGTCAGCCTGCCGCCCGCGTCCACGGAGTGGATCTTGCCGAAGACCAGGTCGAACACCCAGGAGATGCCGTAGCCGAAGACCAGCCCCAGGAAGATCGCGATCCGGGACCAGAATCCCCGCAGGCAGACGACCGCCAGACCCGTGAACAGCATCACCAGCAGGGCCGTCCACTGGTCCTGCGGCCAGTACGTCGAGGCCGTCACCGGCGCCAGGTTGAAGCCGATCAGCATCACCACCGCGCCGGTCACGATCGGCGGCATCGCTGCGTGGATGATCCGCGCCCCGAACCGCCGCACGGCGAGCCCCACCAGGAACAGCGCGCCCCCGACGACGAACACCGCTCCCGTGACGGTCGCGCTGCTGCCGCCCTGCGCCCGGATCACCGCCGCCACGCCGACGAAGGAGAGCGAGCAGCCCAGATAGCTGGGCACGCTGCCTCGGGTGGCGAGCAGGAACACGACGGTCGCGACGCCCGACATCATGATCGCGAGGTTCGGGTCCAGGCCCATCAGGACCGGTGCGACGAAGGACGCCCCGAACATCGCCACCACGTGCTGGGCTCCGAGTCCGGCCGTGCGGGGCCAGGAGAGCCGCTCGTCGGGGCGGACCACCGCGCCGGGCGCCGGGGTGCGTCCGTCGCCGTGCAGTTTCCAGCGGACGCCGAGATCCATGGTGCGGTTTCGCTTTCGTCGTGCCTGTGCGTGTCCGGACCATTGTCGGGGTGCGCCCACCGTGCTGATGACCGGGGCGGGCGTCCGTTCAGGGGCGCGGCTCGGGGACCGCCGCGTCCGTCCGGCCGATCCTCGTCCGCTCGCCGGGGCGCAGCACACCCGCGAACGCCACCAGGCCGCAGGACAGCGCCGTCACCAGGCAGAACGACACCATCAGGCTGGTCGCCTGTGCCAGCATGCCGATCGCGCTCGGCGCGATCAGGCCCGAGGTGTAGGTGATGGTCGCGACACCCGCGATGGCCAGGCTGGGGTTGGAACCGCTGCGGCCGGCCGCGGCGAAGCACAGCGGCACGACGACGGCGATGCCCAGCCCCATCAGCGCGAAGCCGCTCATGGCCACCACCGGATGGTCCGCGACGACGATCAGCAGCCCGCCGAGTACGGCGAACACCCCGCTCGCCCGCACGGTCCGCACGGCACCGAAGCGGTCCACGACCCGGTCACCGGCGAGCCGGGCGACGGCCATGGTGAGCGTGAAGCCCGTCGTGCACGCCGCCGCGAGACCGGCCGAGGTCTCCAGCTGCTCGCGCAGATAGACCGCCGACCAGTCCAGGCTCGCGCCCTCCGCGAACACCGCGCAGAACCCGATCGCGCCGATGAGCAGTGCCGAGCGGGGCGGCAGGGCGAAGCGCGGCGGCGGCTCCTCGTCCTCGGCGGGCTGCAGGTCCAGCACCCACTGGCAGGACAGCACGCCGACGACGGTGAGGACCGCGGCGGCCAGGACGTGGTGCAGCCGGGCGTCCGAGCCGAGGTGTGCGGCGAGCGTGCCGGCGGCCGAGCCGACCAGGGCGCCCGCGCTCCACATGCCGTGCAGCCCGGACATGATCGACCGGCCGAGGCGGTTCTCGACCTCGACACCCAGGGCGTTCATCGCCACGTCCGCCATGCCCGCCGTCGCGCCGTACGTGAACAGGGCCAGGCAGAGGGTCAGGAGGTTGGGGGCGAGGGATGGCAGGACCAGCGACAGCGTCCACAGCGCGATCAGTCCGCGCAGCGCGTTGCGGGCGCCGAAGCGGTGGCTGATGCTGCCGGCGAGCGGCATGGCCACGGACGCACCGAGCGCGGGGAAGGCGAGCGCGATGCCCAACTGGCCCGCGCTCACGCCCGCGTGGTCCTGGATCCACGGCACGCGGGTCGCGAACGAACCGGTCACGGCGCCGTGCACGGCGAAGACGGCGGCCACGGCGTACCGGGACCGCTTCACCTCACGCTGTTCGTCGACCACGTTGCCCATTCTGCGGTCCCCCTCCAGGTCTCTTCCGTGCCCGCATCCGAGTGCGGGCGTAAACTATCAGGAACCCTGCCTGATAATAAGAGGGTTCCCCGGAGGGCCCCGGCCGACGGTCCCACCGATCTGGAAGGATCCCGGCATGCCCGCATCCCCGAGCACTGCCCGGGCCATCAACGACCGGCTCGCCCTGCGTCTGCTCCAGCAGGAAGGCCCGTTGACGGCAGGGCAGTTGAAGCAGCTGACCGGTCTGTCCCGGCCGACCGTCGCCGACCTCGTCGAACGCCTCGGTGCCGCCGGACTCATCGCGGTCGTCGGCGAAGCGGGGGAGCAGCGACGCGGCCCCAACGCGAAGGTCTACGGCATCGTCGCCGACCGGGCGCACCTGGCCGCTCTCGACGTGCGCACCGAGGGCGTCGCCGTGGCCGTCGCGGACCTGGTGGGACGGGTGCTGGCCGAGGCGTCGGTGCCCATCGCCGGTGACACGGGAACGGGTCCCGCCCTGGAGCAGGCGGTCACGCTGGTCGAGCGCGTGGCGAAGGAGGCCGGCGCCGAACGCCTGCACACCGTGGGGATCGGGGCGCCCGGCCTGGTCGACCCGTCCAGTGGCGAACTCCGCGACTCCACCGGGCTGCCGGAGTGGCACCGCCGGCTCGTCGCCACCCTCCAGGAGCGCTTGCCCGAGGCCCGCGTGAGCGTCGAGAACGAGACCAACCTCGCGGCGCTGGCCGAGCAGCGCGACGGGGTGGCCCGGGACCGGGACACCTTCGTCCTGCTGTGGCTGGGCCACGGGACGGGAGCGGCCGTGGTCCTCGACGGCGCCCTGCGCCGAGGCGCCTCCGGCGGCACCGGCGAGATCGGCTTCCTGCCGGTCCCGGGCACCACCGCACTGCCGACGTCGACCGACTGCGAGGGCGGCTTCCACTCGCTGGCCTCCTCGGCGGCGGTCGTGTCCCTCGCGGCCGAGTGCGGCCTTCCGGCGACGCCGGGGGAGCAGACGCCCGCGGTGGGGGTGGTGCGGGCGGCCGTCGCCGCGGTGCGGGCGACGGCGGGCGGGGGGCCGGAGGAGGGGCCGTCGGCGAACGACACGGCAGGAGCGGTGCGGGCGAGCGGAACGGGGAGCTCCACGCTGACCCCGGGACGGGGCGCGCGAACACCAGGGAGTCCGGCGCCGCTGCTGCCGGGAGGGGCCGCGCCCGTGCCCGGGGCCGAATCCGGCACCCCCGGCGCCGAGGCGCCCCCACGCCCGGCCCCTGCCCCCGCCGCCCGCTTCCTTGACGCCCTCGCCGATCGTCTCGCCGTCGGGGTCGCCTCCGTCGTGGCGATCCTGGATCCCGGGTGCGTGGTGCTCGGCGGTGAGGTCGGTCAGGCCGGCGGCGAGGAACTCGCGTCACGGGTGCGGGACCGCATCGCCCGGATGACGCCCCTGCCCACGGAGGTACGGGCGACGACCCTGGGCGGCGGCGCCGTCCTGCGCGGCGCACTGCTGACGGCCCGGGACCGCGCCCAGGAGGAACTGTTCACGCCCGGAGAGCCCCCACCCCGGCCCTCCCCGGGCTGGTAGGCCGTCAGGCCCGGAACGGCACGGGGCCCGGCGTGGGAAGGCCCGACGGCGGGCAAGGGCCGTCGTCACCGCCGCCGGGCCGGTCCGTGGGGGTGAAGCCGACCCTGACCATGACCCTAGAAAGGACTAGACCACATCGTCAATAGGTGTGTACCAATGCCGGACCTCAAGAGGTCGGCCCGGCGCGCGAGTTGGGGCACCGGTCGCGCTCGGGAAGGGGTGCGACACGGTCTGTGAGGCAGCCCACACACCTCGCCCCTCGGACCAGCGACGGGGCGTGGCACACTGGCCCTGTACCAGTAGCAGCGCACTCCGGGGTCGGTGAAAGTCCGAACCGGCGGTTACAGTCCGCGACCCGGTCGCCTCCAGCGACCGGTTGACCAGGTGAAATTCCTGGACCGACGGTTAAAGTCCGGATGGGAGGCAGTGCGCGGCGAGCGGGCATTCGTGCGCGCCGCCGAGAAGTCCGTCCCAGTGACGGGCTCCGTCCGGCGTCGTCCCCGGTGTCCCTGCTCGTACCTTCTGTCGTCATCGACAGCCCCGGAGTCCGTGCCCGAAGAGGCAGGAGGACCCGGGAAGTGTTCACCGGAATCGTCGAAGAACTGGGCGAGGTCACCGCCGTCGAGACCCTCGACGACGCCTGTCGCTTCCGCCTGCGAGGCCCGGTCGTCACCCAAGGCGCCAAGCACGGCGACTCGATCGCAGTGAACGGAGTGTGCCTCACGGTCGTCGACCACGAGGGCGACGAGTTCACGGCCGACGTCATGGCCGAGACCCTGAAACGCTCCAGCCTCGGCGCCCTGAAGGCCGGATCCCGCGTCAACCTCGAACGCCCCATGGCCGTCGGCGAGCGCCTCGGCGGGCACATCGTGCAGGGCCATGTGGACGGCACCGGCGAGATCCTGGAGCGCAAGCCCTCCGAGCACTGGGAGATCGTCAAGATCTCCCTCCCCGCGGACCTCACCCGGTACGTGGTCGAGAAGGGCTCCATCACCGTCGACGGCATCAGCCTCACCGTCGTCGACGCCGGCCCCGACTACTTCACCGTCAGCCTCATCCCCACCACCCTCGACCTGACCACGCTCGGCCACAAGCAGCCCGGCGACCCGGTCAACCTCGAAGTGGACGTCATCGCCAAGTACGTCGAGCGGATGCTGGGCGACCGCGCGCAGGAGGCCGGCCGGTGAGCACGCTGAACTCCGAGGCGTTCGTCCTCTTCGGCCAGCACATCCTCTGGTCCGACATGGTCGGCAACCTCTTCGGCCTGGCCGCCCTCGCCCTGGGCTGGCGGCGCTCCATCTGGACCTGGCCCGTGCAGTTCCTGGCCGGCCTCATCCTCTTCGGCGCCTTCTTCGGCCACCTCACCGGCAGCGCGGGCAAGCAGGCGGTCGTCATGATCGTCGCCCTCTACGGCTGGTGGCAGTGGCAGCGCGGCAAGGGGCAGGGAGAGGACGGCCACATCGCCGTCCGGTTCGCCACCTGGCGCGAGCGCGGCGCGATGGCCGCGGCGGCCGCCGCCGGCACGATCGCGGTGGCCCTGCTGTTCACGGCGTACCCGACCCTGTCCTGGGACCCCTGGCCGGACGCGTACATCTTCGTCGGCACGATCGTCGCCATGTACGCCCAGGCCCGCGGCATGGTCGAGTTCTGGTTCGCCTGGCTCCTCGTCGACCTCGTCGGCGTCCCCCTCAACTTCGCCAACGGCTACGCCTTCTCCGGCTTCGTCTACGTCATCTACGGCGCGCTCGTCCTGTGGGGCATGCGCGACTGGTGGCTGCGCTCGCGGCAGGCCGCGCGGCCCACCCTGGAAGGAGCGCCGGCATGAGCGCCGCAACCACCCTGTACAGCACCGACGACGTCGAGAACCTCACGCTCGACCCCGTCGAGCAGGCCATCGCCGACATAGCGGCCGGCCGCCCCGTCGTGGTCGTCGACGACGAGGACCGGGAGAACGAGGGCGACCTCGTCATCGCCGCCGAGAAGGCGACCCCCGAGATCGTCGCCTTCATGATGAGCGAGTGCCGCGGCCTGATCTGCGCCCCCATGGAGGGCGAAGAGCTGGACCGGCTGAAGCTGCCGCAGATGGTCGAGGAGAACACCGAGTCGATGAAGACCGCGTTCACGGTCTCCGTCGACGCCTCCGCCGCGCACGGCGTGAGCACCGGCATCTCCGCCTCCGACCGCGCCACCACCCTCCGGCTCCTCGCCGACGGCGTGACCGGGCCCGAGGACTTCGTCCGCCCCGGCCACATCTTCCCGCTGCGCGCCCGGCCCGGCGGGGTCCTCACCCGCAACGGCCACACCGAGGCCGCCGTCGACCTCGCCCGCCTCGCGGGCCTGCGCCCGGCCGGCGCCATCGTCGAGATCGCCGGCGAGGACGGCACCATGCTGCGCCTGCCCGAGCTGATCCCCTTCGCCCGCAAGCACGGCCTGACGATCATCTCCATCGAGGACCTGGTCGCCTACCGCCGCAGCAGCGAGCCCACCGTCCGCCGCGAGGCCAGGACCCAACTGCCCACCGCCCACGGCACCTTCACCGCCTACGGTTACCGCTCCACCGTCGACGGCGTCGAGCACGTCGCCCTGGTGCACGGCGAGATCGGCGACGGCCAGGACGTCCTCGTCCGCGTCCACTCCGAATGCCTCACCGGCGACGTCTTCGGCTCGGCCCGCTGCGACTGCGGCCCCCAGCTCGACGCCTCCCTCGCCCGCATCCAGGACGAGGGCCGGGGCGTCGTGGTCTACCTGCGCGGACACGAGGGCCGCGGCATCGGCCTGATGTCCAAGCTGCGCGCCTACGAACTCCAGGAGCGCGGCCGCGACACCCTCGACGCCAACCTGGAACTCGGCCTGCCCGCCGACGCCCGCGACTACGCCGCAGGCGCGCAGATCCTCGCCGACCTCGGGGTGCGCGGCGTCCGGCTGCTGACCAACAACCCCGACAAGACCGACGCGCTCGTCCGCCACGGCATCGCGGTCCAGGCCCGCGTGCCGATGCCCGTGAGCGCCGGCGAGCACAACCTCCGCTACCTGCGCACCAAGCGGGACCGGATGGGCCACGACCTGCCCTGGCTGGACACGACCACCGTGCCGGCCTGCGGCAACCAGTAAGAGAGCACAGAGGGAGCAACGTGAGCGGCAAGGGTGCACCGGAGCTGTCCGTACGCAATGTGGGTGACCTCCGGGTCGCCGTCATCGCGGCACAGTGGCACGAGAAGGTGATGAACGGTCTGGTCGACGGCGCCCTGCGCGCCCTGCACGACCTCGGCATCGACGAGCCGACCCTCCTCAGGGTCCCCGGCAGCTGGGAGCTCCCGGTCGTCGCCAAGGTCCTCGCGGGCCGCGGCTACGACGCGATCGTCGCCCTCGGCGTCGTCATCCGCGGCGGCACGCCCCACTTCGAGTACGTGTGCCAGGGCGTGACCCAGGGCCTCACCCAGGTCTCCGTCGACACCGGCGTCCCCGTCGGCTTCGGCGTGCTGACCTGCGACACCGAGGAGCAGGCCCTGGACCGCGCCGGAATCGAAGGTTCCAACGAGGACAAGGGGCACGAGGCGGTGACGGCGGCGGTGGCGACCGCGGCCACCCTCCGCTCAGTATCCGAACCCTGGCGCTGACGGAAGCCGGGTGTGGCATAGGCTGAGCGTCACCATGTCCAAGAAGACGTTCGAGGAGCTCTTCACCGAGCTCCAGCACAAGGCCGCCCAGGGCGACCCCGCCACTTCCCGCACCGCAGAACTGGTCGGCAAGGGCGTCCACGCCATCGGCAAGAAGGTCGTCGAAGAGGCCGCCGAGGTGTGGATGGCCGCCGAGTACGAGGGCAAGGAAGCCGCCGCCGAGGAGATCTCGCAGCTGCTGTACCACGTCCAGGTGATGATGGTCGCCCGCGGCATCTCCCTCGACGACGTCTACGCCCACCTCTGAGCCGCACCCGTTCCCGTCCCGCACCACGCAAAGGAAGCCGACCTCATGCTGCGCATCGCCGTCCCCAACAAGGGTTCCCTGTCCGGCCCTGCGGCGGAGATGCTGCATGAGGCCGGCTACCAGCAGCGCCGCGAGTCCAAGGAACTGCGGATCGTCGACCCGGTGAACGAGGTCGAGTTCTTCTACCTCCGCCCCCGCGACATCGCGATCTACGTCGCCTCCGGGCAGCTGGACATCGGCCTCACCGGCCGGGACCTGCTCATCGACTCCGGCGCCGAAGCCGAGGAGATCCTCGCCCTCGGCTTCGCCCGTTCCACCTTCCGCTACGCCACCAAGCCCGGCACGATCGGCGGCCTGGCGGACCTGACGGGCAAGACGATCGCCACCTCCTACGAGGGCATCGTCGCGGCGCACCTCGCCGAGCACGGCATCGACGCCTCCGTCGTCCACCTCGACGGCGCCGTCGAGACCGCCATCCAGCTCGGCGTCGCCCAGGTCATCGCCGACGTCGTCGAGACCGGCACCTCGCTGCGCAACGCGGGCCTGGAGGTCGCCGGCGAGCCGATCATGCAGTCCGAGGCCGTCGTGATCCGCCGCACCGGCGCGGACGCCGACGACCCCAAGGTGCAGCAGTTCCTGCGCCGCCTCCAGGGCGTCCTGGTGGCCCGGACGTACGTGATGATGGACTACGACTGCCGCGTCGAGCAGCTGGAGAAGGCCGTCGCCCTCACGCCCGGCCTGGAGTCCCCGACCGTCTCCCCGCTGCACAACGAGGGCTGGGTCGCCGTGCGCGCGATGGTCCCGGCCAAGGAAGCCCAGCGGATCATGGACGACCTGTACGACATCGGCGCCCGGGCCATCCTGACCACGGCCATCCACGCCTGCCGCCTCTGAGGGGCGGACGCAAGATGCCCGATCTGCCCAACTTGCCCGTCACGTTCCGGCCGGGCAGTACCCGCGTGGTGCTGCTCACCGCGGCCGTCGCCATCTTCGTGGTGATCACGGCGGTCGCGATGCTGCTGAAGCAGCTCAGCCCCGCCGAGCGCGTCAGCTTCGTCTTCACGGCACTCCTGCTGGACGCCGTGCTGCTCCTCCTGGCGCGTCCCAAGGTCGTCGTCGACGAGGACGGCGTCACTGTCGTCAATCTCACGAACAAGCGCCGGCTGGAGTGGGCGGAGATCCTCCAGGTGACCCTCCGGCCCGGCGACCCCTGGGTGTTCCTCAACCTCAGCGACGGCACCAGCCTGCCTGCTCTGGGCATCCAGCCGGGCCTGGCCAAGCGGCGTGCGATCGCCGACGCCCGGGCCCTGCGGGCGCTCGTCGCGGCCCGTTCCGTGGCGGACCCCGAGCGGCGTCAGGGCTGACCGGGGACATCCTCCGGACGGCCGCCACTGCCGTACCGGGCCATGTCTTGATTAATCTGTTGGCGGAGGCGTGATGGATGCGCCTCCGCCTCTGTCGCCCCGACCGGCGCGCAGAGGCTTCCTGCTAACCGAGGAGTGACCCCCTCCGGCGATGGACGGATCGTCCTGCAGTATCTGCGCCGCCCCCTGCCGACATAGCGCGGACCTCGTATCCGAGGTACGTGACCGTGTGGAGGCGGCGGCATCATGACCACCCCCCTGCTGCTCCTCGCAGCCGCGTTCCTGCTGATTCTCGCCAACGGATTCTTCGTGGCGGCCGAATTCGGACTCGTGACGGTCGAACGGCCCGAGGCCGAGAAGGCCGCCGCCGAGGGCGACCGGCGCGCCCACCGGGTCGTCGAATCACTCAAGGAACTCTCCTTCCAGCTCTCCGGCACCCAGCTCGGCATCACCATCACCTCGCTCGTCGTCGGCATGCTCGCCGAACCGGCGCTCGCCGAACTGCTGCACGGCCCGTTCACCTCGATCGGCATCCCCGAGGGAGCCGTCTCCGGTGTCACGGTCGTCGTCGGCATGCTGCTGGCCTCCGCCGTGCAGATGGTGATCGGCGAGCTCCTGCCCAAGAACTGGGCGGTGTCCCGGCCGCTGCAGGTCGCGCGCTTCGTCGCGGGCCCGCAGCATGTCTTCGCCCGGCTGTTCCGCCCGGTCATCGCCGGCCTCAACGCCGTCGCGAACCGGCTCGTGCGCGCCCTGGGCATCGAACCCGCCGAGGAGCTGGCCTCCGCCCGCACCCCCGGCGAACTCGTCTCCCTGGCCCGCCACTCGGCCCGGGCCGGCGCCCTGGAGCAGGACACGGCCGACCTGTTCGTCCGGACCCTGTCGCTGGGTGAGCTCACCGCGCAGCACGTGATGACGCCGCGCGTGAAGGTCAGCGCCCTGCAGTCCTCGGCCACCGCCGAGGACGTCGTCAACCTGACCCGCGCCACCGGCCTGTCCCGCTTCCCGGTCTACCGGGAGAAGATCGACGAGGTCGTCGGCATGGCCCACCTCAAGGACGCCTTGGCCGTGCCCGTGCAGGACCGGCTGCGCACCCCCGTCGGCCACATCGCCCGTCCGGCGCTGCTCGTCCCCGAGACGCTGCCCGTCCGGCCGCTCCTCACGCGTCTGCGCAGTGAGCAGCCCATCGCGGTCGTCGTCGACGAGTACGGCGGCACCGCCGGTGTCGTCACGCTGGAGGACATCGTCGAGGAGATCGTCGGCGAGGTCCGCGACGAGCACGACGGGCACGACCTGCCCGAGCTGGCCTCCGCGCCCCCGGAGGACGGCAGGCCCGCCTGGGACGTCGACGGCGGCTGCCGGGTCGACATCCTGCTGCGCATAGGCCTCGACGTGCCCGAGGGCCCGTACGAGACGGTCGCGGGCCTGATCGCCGACCTGCTGGGCCGTATCCCCGCCGTCGGCGACAAGGCGGAGCTGCCCGGCTGGCGGCTCTCGGTGCGCCAGGTCGGCCACTACCGCGCGGAGCGGGTCCGGCTCGTGCGGACCGCCCCGGTGGTCTCCATGGCGGAGGCCGTCCGATGAGCGTGCTCCAGCTCCTCTTCGCCGCGCTGCTCGTGCTCGCCAACGGCTTCTTCGTCGGCGCCGAGTTCGCGCTGGTCTCCGTACGCCGCAGCCAGATCGAGCCGCTCGGCACCGCCCGTGCCCGGCAGGTCCTCTACGGTCTTGAGCGGTTGCCGCAGATGATGGCGGCGGCACAGTTCGGCATCACGATCTGCTCCCTCACCCTCGGCGCGGTCGCCGAACCGACGGTCGCGCACCTGCTGGAGCCGGTCTTCGAGTGGATCCACCTGCCGCACGGCATGATCCACCCGCTGACCTACGTCATCGCCCTCGCCGCCGTGGTCTTCTTCCACCTCGTCATCGGCGAGATGGTCCCGAAGAACCTGGCGATGGCGGCCCCCGAGAAGGTCGCGCTGTGGCTCAGCCCCGGCCTGGTCTGGTTCGCGCGCTTCTGCAAGCCGATCACCGCCGCGCTGGGCGCCGTCGCCCAGGGCATCCTGCGGCTCTTCCACGTCGATCCCAAGGACGAGGTCGAGGCCGTCTTCACCAGCGAGCAGCTCAACCGGCTGGTGGAGGACGCCGGCCAGGCGGGCCTGCTCGACCCCGAGGAGGCCGAGAGCCTCGAGGACGCCCTGGAGCTGGGCTCGCGCCCGGTGACGGACGTCCTGCTGAAGCGGGAGTCCCTGGTGACGGTCAGCCCCTCGGTCACCCCCGGGCGGATCGTCGAGCTCACGGCCCGTACGGGCTACTCCCGGTTCCCGGTCGCCGCGGACAACGGCGCCTTCATGGGGTACCTGCACGTCAAGGACGTCCTCGACGCGGAGGACTCGGACCGGGCCGTTCCGCAGCACCTGTGGCGCCCCATGACGACCCTGCGGCCCGAGCTGCCCCTCGACGACGCCCTCACGGTGATGCGTCGAGCGGCGACGCACCTGGCCCAGGTCGCCGACGCGTCCGGCAAGGTGCTCGGGCTGGTCGCCCTGGAGGACGTGCTGGAGCTGCTGGTGGGGGAGGTGCGGGACCCCGCGCACCGGCAGGTGCGCGAGGTGAGGCTGACCGAGCCGAGGAGCAGCGGGGCGTCGGAGGAGGTACTGGCGACGTAGTCCCAGCTGCGGGCATGCGTGCCGCTGGGGGCGGCACGGGTGGGCGCAGCGGCACCCCGCTCCGCCGGGTTGCGCGCCCACCCGACGTCAGCGGCAACGCCAGTTCTTCACAACCCCGGTGGATTCCCTGGCCCCCGCCCCGACAAGACCTCTCCGTACGCCTGCATCAGGTCCGGCAGCCGCAAGGTCGCCAGGTCCGCCCTGCCCAACACCCCGGGATACACCGACAACCGCAGATCCCGGTACGCGCAGCTCTTCTCGTACAGCGTCCGCAGGAACCGTCCGTTGCCCAGCTCGTCGATCCACCCCTGGTCGACCACGTGCCCGGCGATGGACCGCAGTTCGTCGAGGGCCTCCTCGTCCCACAGGTCGCCGTTCTCCGCCGCGAGCACCTTGCCGATCTCGGTGAGTTCGAGGGGCCGGTAGGACGGGAAGTCGACGCGGGTGGTGAAACGGGAGGACAGCCCGGGGTTCGCGGCGAGCAGACGGTCCATGCCCTCCGGGTAGCCGGCCAGGATCACCACGAGGTGGTCGCGGTTGTCCTCGGCGCGCTTCAGCAGCACCTGCAGGGCCTCGTCGCCGTACGCGTCGCCCTTGCCGTAGCCCGAGTTGGACAGCGAGTAGGCCTCGTCGACGAAGAGGACGCCCCCGAGGGCCGAGTCGATCAGTTCGTTCGCCTTCACGGCCGTCTGCCCGAGGTACTCGCCGACCAGGTCGGCCCGCTGGGCCTCCACGAGGTGGTCGCCGCCGAGCAGCCCGAGGGCGTAGAAGACGCGGCCGAGGATGCGGGCGACGGTCGTCTTACCGGTGCCGGAGGGGCCGGAGAAGACGAAGTGGCGTTTCGGCGGCTGGACCGGCAGGCCCTGCCCGGCCCGCAGCCGGGCCATGTTCAGCTGCGCCGACAGCGCCTTGACCTGGCGCTTCACCGGCTCCAGACCCACCATGCGTTCGAGCTCGGCGAGTGCCTCGTCCAGTAACGCCGGGTCGGTGGGCCCGGCGGGCAGCGAGGGGACGGGGCCGGTCCGCTCGCGGACCGGCGCTCCGGTCACCGGCGGCAGGGGAGCGAGCGGCGGCTCGGGGTCGGGCAGCCGCAGGTCGCGCCCTTCGAGACCGAAGAGCGGGTCGAACCCGTCCGGACCGTCCACCGCGTCCTGGCCCGCACCGGTGAGGGTGATCGCCGCGAGGCCGGTGGCGTCGTCGTAGCCGTCGCCCTCGGCGATGGCGGCCAGCCGGGCTGAGGTGTCCATGAACGCCGGGTCGACGCGGTGCACGGCCCGGTACAGGGGGAGCGCGGCGGCGCTGCGGCCGGTGCCCTCGTGCGCCCGGGCCAGCCAGTAGCGCAGCTCCTTGCGCTGGGGCTGCTCGCTGCGGCAGCGCATCAGCGCGGCGGACAGCAGGGGTTCGGCCTGGCCGTACATCTCCAGGCGGACCCGGGCCATGCCGCCGAACAGGCCCGCCTCGATGCCGAGCATCGGATCGTCGAGCAGCGGGTCGGTGTGGCGGACCAGCTGCTCCCAGTCCTTGACCAGATAGGCACGGCAGGAGTGCAGGAAGCGGACCTGGTGGTCGGTGTCCACGGGCGGCAGCCCGGCGAGCGCCCGGTCCAGCTCGGGGACGTGGCGGCCGTCCAGCCAGTGGGAGGCGTGCGCGAGCAGCAGATCACGGGGACTCTCCAGCACCGGCTGTACCCACCAGCCCAGCCAGTACCAGGAGTTGAGCGTGCGACGGTAGCGGGTGCGCTGCTCCCCGAACCGGTCCCGGTGCTGGAACATGCGCAGCAGCGCCGTCGTCGTGTCGACGCGCAGCGCGTGCAGCCCGAGCCAGCCGTCGGCCATCCCGGAGTCCATCCGCACGGCGGCGCGGAACTCCTCCTCCGCCTGCGGATACGCGCCCATGGTGTAGGCGTCCACGCCTCGCAGCCAGGCGAGGTCGGCCGGGGCCTGTGGGCCCTGCGTGCCGAAGTCCATCACGTCCCCCACAAACCGTGCCCCCGTCGGAATGCCAACGCGCCGTCCCCCAGCCGGCTGCCCTGCCCGAATCGCTGTGCCACGGACCGGAGTTGCACAGTGCGCGAAGCAACCGTCCGTAGGTCGCGACGAGGGCATCGTACCTGCGGGCGCGGCGCCCCCGTAGAGGGCCGCACGCGCCGTTCGGCGAGGTGGGAGCGGATGCCGCGGCGCCGAGGACGGTGACCCAGGGTGAGCGCTCGGCGCCCGGCGGCGGCCGGAAAACCGGAAGAAGGCAGAACGAAGCCCCCGATCACGGGGGAACAACCGGGGGCTTCGCGTCTGCGGGCGGCTCCGATGCCGCACATTGAGAACGTAAGACCTGTACGGTCCGACGGTCAAGCCGAGTTGAAGCACTCCGGCAAGTTGTCCCGCAAGGCCCTTCCCAAGTTCAGCACACTGCGGGCGGTCCGTCACCGTGCGTGAGGGGCTGGTCCGGTCCGACGGTCCCAGCGGGTCCCGCGAGCACCTCGTACCCCTCGTCTCGCTGCCGTACCAGGAGGTCGGCGAACGGCCGCGAGGGATCGTCGGCGAAATGCCGGCGCTCCGCCGGAACCCACCCGTCCCAGAACTCCCGCTGCTCCTCCCCGTCCCGGGAACGTCCCCGCTGCCAGGCCTCCTCCTGCGGCAGATCCATCCACAGCAGCAGAGCCAGGTGCGGGCGCAGCGCCCGGCGCCCCGCGCCGACGCCCTCCACGAGGATCACCGGCGCGGGCGGGACCGGGCGCGGGGAGCCGAAGCGGCGGGCCCGCCAGTCGTAGGGGGCGTAGTGCGCGGTCCGGCCGAGCGAGAGCGGCTCGATCAGCTGGTCCAGCAGCCGTTCCGTCCAGTCGAACAGCGCGTCGTGGCTGGCGATGTCGTCGAGGCGCAGCACCGGCGCGCCGTCCAGGGCCGCCGCCAGCCGCTCGGCGAACGTGCTCTTCCCGGACCCGGCGTGCCCGTCGACACCCACGAGCCGGACCGGGCCGCAGGAGGGGGACAGGTGGCGGACCCGGGCGGCCAGGTCGCGGACGGCGTGGCCCGGTGCGGGGCGGAAGGACGAATTCATCTCGATCGGCACTCTAACCACGGGGTCCGCCGCGGATGCCACTGGTCGACGCCAATATTGGTGGGCGCGGCGCGCGTCGAAGTGCTGGCAGGACACGGCGGGCTGTGCTCATATGTGGCGCACGCACGGATACGACCGACCGTGCACGGACCTGCCCCGCACCTGCCCGACTCCGACATCCGGGGGTCTTCGCCATGCGCAGCGCCGAACAGCCGTCACGCAGAACCGTCCTGGCCGCCGCGGTCGCCGCCGCCGTCACCGCGGGCGCGGGTCCGGCGGCCGCCGACCCCGAGGCCCCCATGAAGACCGACGCCGCAGACCCCGCCCGGGCGGTCCCGGCCCGCACCGTCGACAACCGGTCCTGGATCTCGTACACCGACTGGTCCGGCGGCACCGCCAAGGGCACCCGGGCCGTCGCGGGCACCCGCCCGGGCCTGGCGATCGCGAAACCCGCCGGCACCACCGCCTACACGGATCCGCACACGGGCAGGACCGCCACGTGGGAGTACGGCACCTGGACCTCCCCCGTCCACCGGCTCGCCGTCCCCGCGACCGAGGCGATCGTCTCCTGGAACGCGCGCACCCCGGCCGGCACCTGGATCCAGGCCCAGATCAAGGGCACCTATACCGACGGCACCAGCACCCCCTGGTACGTGATGGCCCGCTGGGCCTCCGGCGACCAGGACATCCGGCGCACCTCGGTCGACGACCAGAGCGACGGCAAGAGCACCGTCTGGACGGACACCCTGGCCATCGACGACGCGTCGACCGGCCTGCGCCTGGCCTCGTACCGGCTGCGCCTGACCCTCTACCGCAAGCCCGGCACCAAGGCCACACCCACCGTGTGGCGGCTCGGCGCCATGGGCTCCGACGTGCCCGACCGGTTCACCGTCCCGGCGTCCGAGCCCGGCCTCGCGAAGGAACTGGCCGTCCCGCGCTACTCGCAGGAGATCCACAAGGGCCAGTACCCCGAGTACGACAACGGCGGCGAGGCCTGGTGCAGCCCGACGTCCTCCCAGATGATCGTCGAGTACTGGGGCGGCCGGCTCACCGACGGGCAGCTGGACTGGGTCGATCCCGCGTACGCCGACCCGCAGGTGTGCCACGCGGCCCGCTTCACCTACGACTACCAGTACGCGGGCTGCGGCAACTGGCCCTTCAACGCGGCCTACGCCGCCACGTTCAAGGACCTCCAGGGCGTCGTCACCCGGCTCGGCTCGCTCACCGATCTGGAGACGCTGATCGCCGCGGGCATCCCGGCCATAACGTCCCAGTCGTTCCTCAAGGAGGAGCTGACCGGCGCCGGGTACGGCACCGCCGGGCACCTGATGACCGTCGTCGGCTTCACGGCCGACGGCGACGTGATCGCCAACGACCCCTTCTCGGCGAGCAACGAGGCCGTGCGGCGCGTCTACCGGCGGCGCGAGTTCGAGAACATCTGGCTCAGGACCAAGCGGTACAACGCCTCCGGCAAGGTCGCCTCGGGCACCGGCGGCATCTGCTACCTGTACTTCCCGGCACGCCCGAGCGCGGCCCAGCGCAAGGCCCTGGCGGCCGTGGGCGTCCGCGTGTGAGCAAGCTCTCGGCCGCAAAAGCCGCGCCCGGTGGCAAGGTGGACGGAAAGCCCGGGGGGAGTCCGTCCGCACCACCGACCCAGCGAGAAGCCATGACCGTGCACTCAGCCACCGCCACCCGCGTCCGCACCGGCGGCCCTCAGGACGACGGCCCGAAGATCGTCGAGCACGTCATGGGGTGGGCCCTCGTCGTGGTCGTCGCGATGCTCGTGACGCAGCTCGGGCTGCTGTGACCTGACCCACGGCGCGGAGGTGAGGCCTGCCATACTGCGGAGGTCCCACCCCGCCCGTTGAGACCAGGGTCGAAATTGAATATCAGCCCCCAGCCTGCCGCCCGTCCCCGGGCCCGCGGCACCGAGCGCTCGATGGCGCGCCGCGCCGAACTCATCGCGATCGGGCGGAGGTTGTTCGCCGACACCTCCTACGACGCCCTGTCGATGGACGACATCGCCCGGCAGGCGCACGTCGCCAAGGGGCTGATCTACTACTACTTCCAGTCCAAGCGCGGTTACTACCTGGCCATCATCCAGGACTCGGTCACCGAGCTGGTCACCCTGGCGGCGAGCGGTCTCGAACTGCCCCCGGTGGACCGGGTCCAGCGCACCGTCGACAGCTATCTGCGCTACGCCGAGCACAACCAGGCCGCGTACCGCACGATCGTGAGCGGCGGCGTCGGTTTCGACACCGAGGTGCACGCCATCCGCGACGGTGTGCGCGAGGCCGTCGTGACCACCATCGCCGAAGGCGCCTACGAGCGGGCCGACATCGCCCCGCTGGCGCGGATGGCCCTGCTCGCCTGGGTGTGCAGTGTCGAGGGCGCCACGCTCGAATGGATCGACCGGCCCGAACTGCCCCGCGACACCATGTGCGAGCTGCTGGTGAAGACCCTCGGCGGTGCCCTGCGCGCGATCGAGGAACTCGACCCGGCCTACCCGGCTCCGCAGCCCGCGTGCCGGGGCGCATGAGAGAGGGGCGGAGGGTCCGCAGCGGACCTCCGCCCCCCCGCTCCGGGCGTTACTTGATCGCCTTGATCAGCTCACCGTTCGCGGTGTCGCCGCTCAGCTCCCAGAAGAACGTGCCGCCCAGGCCCTGCTGGTTCTTGTAGTTCATCTTGGTGCCGATGGTCGCCGGGGTGTCGTAACTCCACCAGTTGCCGCCGCACTTGGCGTACGCCGTGCCGGCCACGGTCCCCGTCGCCGGGCACCTGGTCTTGAGCACCTTGTAGTCCTCGATGCCTTGCTCGTACGTGCCCGCCGCCGGGCCGGTCGCGGTGCCCCCGGGGGCCGCCTGGGTGACGCCGGTCCAGCCGCGGCCGTAGAAGCCGATGCCGAGCAGCAGCTTCGAGGCGGGGATGCCGAGGCCCTTGAGCTTGGCGATGGTCGCCGAGCTGTGGCTGTCCGCCTTCGGGATGCCGGCGTACGAGGTCAGCGGCGAATGCGGAGCCGTCGGGCCGGTGGCGTCCCAGGCGCCGAAGAAGTCGTACGTCATCGGGTTGTACCAGTCGACGTACTGGGCGGCGCCCGCGTAGTCCGCCGCGTCGATCTTGCCGCCCGGGGTGGCGTCGGCGGTGATCGCCGCGGTGAGAAGGCTCTTCGAGCCGAACTTCGCCCGCAGCGCCTGCATCAGGTTCCGGAAGGCCGCCTTTCCGCTGGTGTCGCAGGTGGCGCCGCAGGTGTTGGGGTACTCCCAGTCGATGTCGATGCCGTCGAAGACATCGGCCCACTTGGAGTTCTCGACCAGGTCGTAGCAGGACTGGGCGAAGGCGGCCGGGTTCTTCGCTGCCTCGCCGAAGCCCCCCGACCAGGTCCAGCCGCCGAAGGACCACAGGACCTTGAGGTTCGGGTGCTTCTGCTTCAGCTTGCGCAGCTGGTTGAAGTTGCCGCGCAGCGGCTGGTCCCAGGTGTCGGCCTTGCCGTCGACGGATTCGGCGGCGGTGTAGGCCCGGTCGGTGGCGGCGTAGCCGTCGCCCATGGCGCACTTGCCGCCGGTGACGTTGCCGAAGGCGTAGTTGATGTGGGTGAGCTTGCCGCCCGATCCGGACGTCTCGATGTTCTTGACGTAGTACTTGCGGTCGTAGGTGCCCCATTCGGTGAAGTAGCCGATGACCTTGGAGCCGGCGGCCCTGGCGTCGGGGGCGGCCTTCGAGTCTGCGGCGGCCTCCTGAGCCGGGGTCGCCGCGGTGGCGGTGGTGCCCGCGCCGGCCAGCAGACCGGCGCCGAGGACGGCGCAACAGGCCGCCGACACGATGGCCCGGAAGCGGGAAGGGTGGGGGGTGTGCATCCGGTGTCTCCTCGTGCGGAGAGGGGAACGCGCGCTCATTGGCATGAACGCGGTGAATCGGTGGAGCGAAACAGTAGGAGGACTAGACCAGTTGGGTCAATGGTTCGGACCAATTTCGCCGCTCCGTACGTGCTCGGTCATTTCTTGAAGTAAGCGGTCGTTAACTGGTGACTGGGTGCCTCCGATCGGGCATACTCACAGCGCACAGCCGCTGGTCAGCAGCTTCCGAGACCCGGGACTGCAAGCATCGGCAAGGCACCAGAACGACCCGGCGGCGCCGCCCCCACCCATGGGCCCGTCCGCCAGTGCCCGACAGGGAGGAGAGCGTCGCCATGCCCGACCGCGCCCCGCAGCCGGTGGACCGACAACTGCCCACGGAGGAGGCCCGGGACCTGATCACACTCGTCCGCGACATCGCGGCGCAGGAGATCGTCCCGAGTGCGGCCGAGGAGGAGGACGCCGGCCGCTTCCCGCGCGAGCTGTTCACCCTGCTCTCCCAGTCGGGACTGCTCGGCCTGCCGTACGACTCCGAGTACGGGGGCGGCGACCAGCCCTACGAGGTCTACCTCCAGGTCCTGGAGGAGCTCGCCGCGGCCCGCCTCACCGTCGGACTCGGCGTCAGCGTCCACTCCCTGGCCTCGTACGCGCTCGCCGCCTACGGCACCAAGGAGCAGCAGGTCGAGCACCTGCCCGCGATGCTCGGCGGCGGCATGCTCGGCGCGTACTGCCTCTCCGAGCCGCACTCCGGATCGGACGCGGCGGCCCTGCGCACCCGGGCCGTGCGGGACGGCGACGACTGGGTGATCACCGGCACCAAGGCCTGGATCACGCACGGCGGGATCGCCGACTTCTACACGGTGATGGCCCGCACCGGCGACGAGGGCCCGCGCGGGATCAGCGCGTTCCTGGTGCCCGGCGACGCGGCGGGGCTGAGTGCGGCCGTGCCGGAGAAGAAGATGGGCATGAAGGGCTCGCCCACCGCCCAGGTCCACTTCGACGGCGTCCGCGTGCCGGACGCCCGGCGCATCGGCGAGGAGGGGCAGGGCTTCGCGATCGCCCTGTCGTCGCTCGACTCGGGGCGGCTCGGCATCTCGGCGTGCGCGATCGGCGTGGCACAGGCCGCGCTCGACGCGGCGGTGACCTACGCGGCCGAGAGACGCCAGTTCGGCAAGCCGATCGCCGACTTCCAGGGGCTGCGGTTCATGCTCGCCGACATGGCGACGCAGATCGAGGCGGGCCGCGCCCTCTACCTCGCCGCGGCACGGCTGAGGGACGCGGGCCGGCCGTTCGCGAAGCAGGCCGCCATGGCCAAGCTGCACTGCACCGACACGGCGATGCGGGTCACCACCGACGCCGTGCAGATCCTCGGCGGCTACGGCTACACCGCCGACTTCCCGGCCGAGCGCTACATGCGCGAGGCCAAGGTGCTGCAGATCGTGGAGGGCACCAACCAGATCCAGCGGATGGTCATCGCCCGCCATCTCGTGGGTCCAGAGGAACGCTGAACTGGTCGAGGCCCCGCCAAGGGGCCGCGAGCCGCATCCACTCCGGGTCGTGCCGGCCCGGGAGGGTGCGGCCGCCCTCGGCCCAGGTCCGCATCAAGTCGCGGTAGATCGGCGGGTCCTGATAGCGGGGCGGAGCCGGCCGAACCGATTCTGCGGGCGGCGGGACGTACAGGAGGCGCTGACGCCCGGTCGCTGAGGAGATGGGGGTCATACCAGGGCAACGCGGCAGAGCCCCGACAGGTCACCGGAAGGTGGATTCGGGCGTTCGTTCAGTGCCGCACACGGCTTTGGACACACCGAACCGCACCACGGCCGTCTGCGGGCCGTGGTGCGGGGCAGCTACGGGAGTGGAGCGGCGGGCGAGGAGAGCCCGCGCTCAGGCCGCCTGGCGGCGCATGACGGGGACCCTGATGGGGCGTGAGCCCGGGCCGCCGACGTGCGAGAAGGGCTGGGTCCGCCAGTCGAGCCCCTGAGGGAGCGTCAACAGCAGTGCGGTGTCCTGCTCCTGGGGTTCCACGGACTCGTCCGCGGGGCGGGCGTCCGTGGCCCTGCGGCCGGTTCCGGCGCAGACGGTGAGTCCGAAGGGGTTCCACGGCGAGGCGCACATCGCGTGCTCCGGCAGAACCTCCTCGTCCGCCAGCAGGGCGATGGGCTGCGCGCAGTCCGGGCAGACCACCCGGAACATCTCGAACGTGTCGTAGGCGTCGAGTTCGTCGTCGAAGGCGTCGGGTTCGACACCCTCCGGCTCGGGCTCGACAACGAGCTGCTGCCGCTTGGGTGCGGTGCGACCAGGGCGCTTAAGACTCTGCATTGGGTTCTCCCCCTCGGACTGGGCCGTCACAGGCACTGCGGCCTCGGCCACAGCAAGCACTTCCCGTCCCCCCTGGGTGGTAATCACGAGAACATCACGGAGGCTGTTCGAGGCCTGTGGCGTTCGTCACATGCCCTGCGCGGATGCCCTCCTGGGCTCCTCAGGTATCCGAGGAGATCAACCGCACTGTAGGTTCTTGCGCCATGGAGGAGCTGGACCGACAGATCGTGCAGCTGCTCGTCAAGGACGGGCGGATGAGCTACACCGACCTGGGCAAGGCCACGGGGTTGTCCACCTCGGCCGTGCACCAGCGGGTGCGGCGGCTGGAGCAGCGCGGTGTGATCCGCGGCTATGCGGCGGTCGTCGACCCCGAGGCGGTGGGGCTGCCCATGACCGCGTTCATCTCGGTGAAGCCGTTCGACCCCAGCGCGCCCGACGACATCGCCGACCGGCTGGCCGGCGTGCCCGAGATCGAGGCCTGCCACAGCGTGGCGGGGGACGAGAACTACATCCTCAAGGTGCGCGTGGCCACGCCCCACGAACTGGAGGAGCTGCTGGCCCGGTTGCGGTCGCTGGCCGGGGTGTCCACGCGGACGACGGTGGTGCTGTCCACGCCGTACGAGGCGCGGCCGCCGCGGATCTGAACGCCGGTTTCCGGCGCGGGTCGTGCGGGGATGTTCCCGCAGCTCACCGCGCCCCTGATGCGGGCCTCGCCCCCGCCCCTGTGAGACTGTGCTCCATGAGTGAGTCCACCGCCCCGCCCAAGACCGTCCTTCTCCGCCGCGGAGAGGTCCACAGCCCCGCCGACCCCTTCGCCACCGCGATGGTCGTGGAGCGGGGACAGATCGCCTGGGTGGGGTCCGAAGGGGCCGCCGACGCCTTCGCGGACGGGGTCGACGAGGTGGTCGACCTGGACGGGGCGCTGGTCACCCCGGCGTTCACCGACGCGCATGTGCACACGACTGCCACGGGCCTGGCCCTGACCGGGCTCGACCTCTCCGGCGCCCCCACGCTGGAGGCCGCCCTCGCCCTCGTCCGGGACTTCGCCGCCGCCCGGCCCGACGACCGGGTGCTGCTCGGGCACGGCTGGGACGCCGCCCGCTGGCCCGGAGGGAGGCCTCCGACGCGGACCGAGCTCGACGAGGCCACCGGGCACCGGCCCCTCTACCTCAGCCGGATCGACGTCCACTCGGCGGTCGTGAGCACCGCCCTGCTCGACGCGGTTCCCGATGTCACCCGTACGGATGGCCCCCTCACCGCCGACGCCCATCACGCCGTGCGGGCCGCCGCGTTCGCCGCCGTGACGCCTGGGCAGCGCGCCGAGGCGCAGCGCACCGCGCTCGCCCACGCCGTCTCGCTGGGGATCGGCACCCTCCACGAGTGCGCCGGGCCGGAGATCTCATCCGAGGACGACTTCACCGGCCTGCTGCGCCTCGCCGCGGCGGAACACGGAGCGCGCGTCGTCGGCTACTGGGCCGAGCAGGACGTCGCCAAGGCGCGGGAGCTGGGCGCCGTGGGCGCCGCGGGGGACCTGTTCGTCGACGGCGCCCTCGGCTCGCACACGGCCTGCCTGCACCAGCCGTACGCCGACGCCGGGCAGACGGGCATCGCCTACCTGGACGCCGACGCGGTCGCGGCGCACGTCGTGGCGTGCACCGAGGCGGGCCTGCAGGCCGGTTTCCACGCCATCGGCGACGCGGCCGTGGACGCCGTGGTGGAGGGCGTGCGCGCCGCCGCCGAGAAGCTCGGGCTCGGCCGGATCCGGGCCGCCCGGCACCGCGTGGAGCACGCCGAGATGCTCACCCCGGAGAGCGTCGCCGCCTTCGCCGAACTCGGCCTCACCGCCTCCGTGCAGCCCGCCTTCGACGCCCTGTGGGGCGGTGAGGAGGGCATGTACGCCCAGCGGCTCGGAAAGGAACGGGCCCGGGCCCTGAACCCCTTCGCGGCCCTGCTGCGCGCCGGTGTCCCGCTCGCCTTCGGCTCCGACAGCCCGGTCACCCCGCTCGACCCGTGGGGCACGGTCCGGGCCGCCGCCTTCCACCGCACGCCGGAGCACCGCGTCTCCGTGCGCGCCGGGTTCACGGCGCACACCCGCGGCGGCTGGCGGGCCGTCGGACGGGACGACGCGGGCGTTCTGGTCCCGGGCGCCCCCGCCGACTACGCCGTCTGGCGCACCGGCGAACTCGTCGTCCAGGCTCCGGACGACCGCGTCGCCCGCTGGTCGACGGATCCCCGCTCCGGCACCCCGGGTCTGCCCGACCTCACTCCGGGCCGCGACCTGCCCGTCTGTCTGCGCACCGTGGTGGGCGGACGCACGGTCTTCGTACGGCCGGGCGAGTGATCTACGGGGGTGGCGCGCATGAAGTCGTGCGCCGCGCCCCCGGCGCGCGACCTGCGCATCCTCGGCTCTGACCAGGGCTTTGCCGCTGAATGCGCAGGTCAAACGGCTGTTGACAGGCGGCCGCAGGAGGCCGGTAGGTTCTGCCGAGTCCACCACCGGAGGCCCGACCGGGGAACGTCCGAGCACTCGCCGCGGCGCCGCCGGGTCAGGGACGGTGTGCCGCACCGGGGCACCGCCACTGGGAGCCAGGCTCAGGCCGGCGCAGCGCCGAGGGAACGTTCCGGTTGGTCGGGGAGGTGCGACCCGGGAGGGGCCCGCGCGCTCAGTAGACAACGGCCTCAGGTCGATCCGCAGCCGGCGGATCCCAGGTCGGCCCGAAGGGCGCCGGGCCCCCATCCGCCGGACACGCGCTCTTACCCGCGTCTTGCGGATTCGACACCACGATTCGAACGTCCTGTCACGTCGGCGCAGGCCGGGCCCACTATGGTGGACCTCTGCGTATGGACATGAAGGGGCAGTAGTGAACGACGGCGACGGAATCCTCGCGGCAGAAGCCCAGGTGAGGAAGTTCGGCCCGCTCGGCACGGCCTTGGTGATCATCCCCACCTTCAACGAGGCGGAGAACATCAAGAGCATCGTCGGCCGGGTACGCAAGGCCGTCCCCGAGGCGCACGTGCTCGTGGCCGACGACAACAGCCCGGACGGCACGGGCAAGCTGGCCGACGAGCTGACCGTCGAGGACGACCACGTCCACGTGCTGCACCGCAAGGGCAAGGAGGGCCTGGGAGCCGCCTACCTCGCGGGCTTCCACTGGGGCCTGGAGCGCGACTACGGCGTGCTGATCGAGATGGACGCCGACGGATCCCACCAGCCCGAGGAACTGCCGCGTCTGCTCACCGCCCTCAAGAGCGCCGACCTGGTGCTGGGATCGCGCTGGGTGCCGGGCGGCCGGGTGGTGAACTGGCCGAAGTCCCGCGAGGTGATCTCCCGCGGCGGCAGCCTCTACTCGCGGCTGGCGCTCGACCTGCCGCTGCGTGACATCACCGGCGGCTACCGTGCCTTCCGCCGCGAGACCCTTCAGGGGCTCGGCCTCGACGAGGTCGCCTCCCAGGGGTACTGCTTCCAGGTCGATCTCGCCCGCCGCGCGGTCAAGGCCGGCTACCACGTCATCGAGGTGCCGATCACCTTCGTCGAGCGCGAACTCGGCGACTCCAAGATGAGCCGCGACATCCTCGTCGAGGCGCTGTGGCGCGTCACGGCGTGGGGCGTGGGGGAGCGGGTCGGCAAGGTCACGGGGCGCGGCGGCAAGCCCTCGAAGCCGTAGCGGCGGACCCGCTCCAGGGGCGGCCGTTCACAGAAGCAGCTGATGGTGGCCTTATCCCGTGCTGAGCCGGGGCCAGGCACACTGGACGCATGACGACTGGCGCTCAGACCCCGCTGCCCCCTGCCCGGCCCAAGCGCTCCCGGCTGCGTACGTTCCTGCCGCTCGGCGTCGCCGCGTGGCTGGTGCTGGAGATCTGGCTGCTCACGCTGGTCGCGGGGGCGACCAGCGGGCTGGTGGTCTTCCTCGTCCTGCTGGCGGGTCTGGTGGCCGGCTCGGTCGTCATCAAGCGGGCCGGCCGGCGGGCCTTCCGCAAGCTCTCCGAGGCGCTGCAACAGCAGCAGGGCGGGATGATGCCGGAAGCGGCCCGGCCGGGCCGCGAGGGCAACGGCCTGATGATGCTGGGCGGTCTGCTCCTGATGATCCCCGGCCTGGCCTCGGACGCGGTGGGCCTGCTCCTGCTGCTGCCGCCGGTGCAGAAGATCGTGAGCCGCTCGGCGGAGCGCACCTTCGAGCGCAAGCTCCGGGAAGCACGCCCGGGCACCCTCGGCGGCGCCTTCCAGCAGGCCCGTATGCACCAGCCCGACGGCAAGGTCGTCCAGGGCGAGGTCATCAGGGACGAGCCGGGGGACACCCCGCCGCCGCGCCCGCCGCTGACGCACTGAGCCGGCCGGGGCACGTGGAGCCGTCCCGGGACGCGTCCACAGCGAGCCTTCCCGGGCTCGCCCATCCGGCGAGCCTTCCGGCACGAGCCGCACCGGGGCCGTGGACATGCGGAAGACCGCGGGCGCCGTACTTCTCGTACGGCGCCCGCGGTCTTCTGCTGCGCTGTTACTTCGGCCAGACCCTGTGAGGGACTATGCCGACTTGCGGCTGTCTCGGGGATGAACAGCGATGTTCATCGCACCGGAGCGCAGAACCGCCAGGCGCTCCTCGAGGACCTCTTCGAGTTCCTCACGGGTGCGCCGCTCCATCAGCATGTCCCAATGCGTACGCGCGGGCTTGCCCTTCTTTTCTTCAGGGACATCGCCGTCCACGAGGAGTGCCTGGGCCCCACAGACCTTGCACTCCCACTCCGGCGGGATCTCCGCCTCGACCGAGAAGGGCATCTCGAAGCGGTGCCCCTTCTCGCATGCGTACTCCACGGCCTGGCGCGGGGCCAGGTCGATGCCGCGGTCCGTCTCGTAGCTGGTCACCACGAGGCGCGTGCCGCGAAGAGCTCGCTCACTCATGAATCGTGCCTCCCGGGCTTGTCGCCCACAGGACAGGTGTCGCTGTCGTCGTCATCCGGTCAACGTCCGGTCGGCGGTAAAAATTCCCGTTCCGAGTCCCGTTCCGGGTCATGCGTCGCCGTCGTAGCCGCCCTTGTTGTACCCACCAGCGCCCGGTTTGTCACATCTGATAGCAGATATAACCCAGCATTTCGGCATCTTTGACGCGCAGTAACGGTCCGCCTGGCAGGCCAAACGCGTACACTACAGCCCTTTCGCTCCGAGTGCTAAATCCTGTCAGGAACCGGATTCCCCGCTTCGCCGATCGCACGCCGCACCGGGACCCGCGCGAGCAGGGCGAAGCCGAGCACGAAGAAGACCACCAGCGAGATGATCGCGTCCCGGTAGCTCCCGGTCAGCTGGTAGGTGATCCCGAACAGCAGCGGCCCGAGCCAGCTCATCCCGCGGTCGCTCATCTCGTACGCCGAGAAGTATTCGGCCTCCCTGCCCGGCGGGATCAGATGGGAGAACAGGGAGCGGGACAGCGCCTGGCTGCCGCCGAGGACCAGGCCGATCCCGGCGGCCAGGACGAAGAACCACACCGGCGCCCCGGTCGGCAGGAAGTACCCGGCCGCCAGCGTCACCGTCCACGCGACCAGCGAGCCGAGGATCGTGCGCTTGGCCCCGTACACCCGGGCCAGCCGGCCCATGGCCAGCGCGCCCGCCACCGCCAGCACCTGCACCAGCAGCACGGCGCCGATGAGGGTGGACTGTTCCAGGCCCAGCTCCTCGGAGCCGTAGACCGAGGCCTGGGAGATCACCGTCTGGATGCCGTCGTTGTAGACGAGGTAGGCGAGCAGGAAGGCGAGCGTCATGGGGTGGCGGCGCATGTCGCGGACGGTCGCCGCGAGCTGGTGGAAGCCCGGGAGGGCCGCCTCGCGCCCGGCGGTTCTGCGATCGCGCAGCCGCCGCAGCGGGATGATGGCGAACGCGCCCCACCACAGGCCGGCCGACGCCAGACAGATGCGGACCGCCGTGCTCTCCGAGAGGCCGAAGCCCTCGTGCCCGGTGTAGAGGATCAGGTTGACGACGAGGACCAGCGAACCCGCCGCGTAACCGAAGGCCCAGCCGCGGGAGGAGACCGCGTCCCGCTCCTCGGGCGGGGCGATCTGCGGCAGATAGGAGTTGTACAGCATCATCGCCACGGACTGCGCGGCGTTCGCGACGACCAGGAGCGCACCGCCCAGCAGATAGCGGTCGCCGTCCAGGAAGAACATGGCCGCCGTGGCCGTGGCCCCGGTGTAGGCGGCGGCCGCGAGGAGGGGCTTCTTGCGGCCGGTGCGGTCGGCGGCGGCGCCCGCCAGGGGCATCACCAGCACGGCCACGATCACCGACAGGGACACCGAGTACGCGAAGAAGGAGCCGGCGCGCACCGGGATGCCGAGCGGGTGGACGTATCCGTCGGCGTCGGCCGCCGACGTGGCGACCGACGTCAGATAGGGGCCCAGGAACACGGTGAGCACGCTCGTCGAGTAGACCGAGCAGGCCCAGTCGTAGACGTACCAGCCGCGCTGCTCGCTCCTGCGCTCCGCGGCCCCGTCGGCCGGCGGTGTCCGCACGGTGTCGTGGCCCACCCGTGCCCCTCGCTTCCCCGTGAACGCGCAGCGGGGACGGGCCCGGCGGAGGCTCAGACCCAGACGCCGCGGTCCTCCATGACCTTGCGCAACGTGTCGATGTGATCGGTCATGATGCCATCCACGCCCAGGTCGAGCAGCCGGTGCATGCTCTCGGGGTCGTTGACCGTCCACACGTGCACCTGGAGGCCGCGTGCGTGGGCCGCGTGCAGGAAGCGCCGGTCCACGACCTGGATGCCGGACTGGATCTCGGGGACCTGGGCGGCTATCGCCGAGCGGCGCACCGCGGCCGGCAGCCCCCAGGAACGCAACCGCAGGTTGAGCACGCCCCGGGTGCCGTACGACGTGGCCAGCCGGGGGCCGGACAACCGCTGGGCGCGCACCACGCGCGCCTCCGAGAACGAACCGAGGCAGATCCGGTCCCAGGAGTTCGTCCGCCCGACGAGGTCCAGGAAGGGCAGGAGGGCGGCCTCCGCCTTGACGTCCACGTTCCAGCGCACGTCGGGGAACGTCTCCAGGAGCTCCTCGAAGAGGGGGAGGGGTTCCCCGCCCGCCACCCGCGCCTGCCGGACCTCCTGCCACGGCAGGTCGGCGATCCCGCCCGCGCCGTCCGTCACCCGGTCCAGGGTCGCGTCGTGGAAGGCGACGAGCTTGCCGTCCCGGGTGGTGTGGACGTCCGTCTCGATGTACCGGTATCCGGCCTCGACCGCGCACCGGAACTGCCGCACGGTGTTCTCCAGGCCGTCCGCGGCCCCGCCCCGGTGGGCGAAGGCGATCGGGCCGGGATGGTCGAGGTAGGGGTGGCGTATCCGCGGGGTCACGGACGCAGTATCGCTCCTCGGGGTTGACCGGTGGCAACGGCCGTGCTGCCGCCGGATGCCGGGGGGACGGCGAACACGCGCAGGAAGGCCTGGGCGAGGGGGCCGATCGCCAGGGCGTACAGGAGCGTTCCGATCCCGACGGTGCCGCCCAGCGCGAAGCCCGACGCCACGACCGTGAGCTCGATGCCCGTGCGGACCATGCGGATCGAGACGCCCGTGAGCTGGTGCAGTCCGGTCATGAGGCCGTCGCGCGGGCCCGGTCCGAAGCGGGCCGCGATGTACAGACCGGTCGCCGCGCCGTTCAGGACGATCCCCGCCACCATCAGCGTGATGCGCGGCGCAGGGCCGTGCGCGTCGGGCACCAGGGCCAGCGTCACGTCCATCGCCATGCCGATGACCAGCACGTTGGAGATCGTGCCCAGGCCCGGCCGCTGGCGCAGCGGGATCCAGAGCAGCAGCACCGCGGCGCCCACCATGGTCAGCACGACACCGATCGACAGCCCGGTCTTCTCCGCGAGCCCTTGGTGCAGCACGTTCCACGGCTCCAGTCCGAGCCCCGACCGGACGAGCAGTGCCGAACTGGCGCCGTACAGCGCGAGACCGGCGTAGAGCTGGACGAGCCGCCGGGCGAGACGCCCCCGCGTGGACATGATGTGCCCCCCTGTGGTGGTAGTGGACTGATGCATGCCACCATGTGGCTTGGATGGAGAGGCCATCCATGGCCAATCCGGGGAAGGTGGACTGATTTCGATGGCGGAGTGGACCTCGGCCGTGGGTGCGGCGCAGCTCGCCCGGCTTCTCAGCTCCCAGCAGGACCGCCCGGCGGGGCCCGGCACGCGCCGGCCGCCGGCGTACCGCGCGCTCGCCGACGGCATCCGGCTGCTGGTGCTCGAAGGGCGAGTCCCGGTGGCCGCCCGGCTGCCCGCCGAACGCGAACTGGCCCTCTCCCTCTCCGTCAGCCGTACGACGGTGGCCGCCGCCTACGAGGCGCTGCGCAGCGAGGGGTTCCTGGAGTCCCGGCGGGGCGCGGGCAGTTGGACCGCAGTCCCGGCCGGGAACCCGCTGCCCGCGCGGGGGCTGGAACCCCTTCCGCCGGAGGCCCTCGGGTCGCTGATCGACCTCGGGTGCGCCGCACTGCCCGCTCCCGAGCCCTGGCTCACCCGGGCCGTCCAGGGCGCGCTGGAGGAACTGCCGCCCTACGCGCACACGCACGGCGACTACCCCGCCGGACTCCCCGCGCTGCGGGCGATGATCGCCGAGCGGTACACCGCGCGCGGGATCCCGACCATGCCCGAGCAGATCATGGTGACGACCGGGGCGATGGGCGCGATCGACGCCATCTGTCATCTGTTCGCCGGGCGCGGCGAGCGCATCGCGGTCGAGTCGCCCTCCTACGCCAACATCCTCCAGCTGATGCGGGAGGCCGGGGCCCGGCTCGTGCCCGTCGCCATGGCCGAGGGGCTCACCGGCTGGGACATGGACCGCTGGCGGCAGGTCCTGAGGGACGCCGCGCCCCGCATCGCGTACGTCGTCGCCGACTTCCACAACCCGACCGGGGCGCTCGCCGACGAGGACCAGCGGCGACGGCTGGTGGACGCGGCGCGGTCCGCGGGGACGGTGCTGATCGCCGACGAGACGATGAGCGAGCTGTGGCTGGATCCGGAGGTGGAGATGCCGCGGCCGGTGTGCGCGTTCGACCCGGCCGGATCCACCGTGATCACGGTGGGTTCGGCGAGCAAGGCGTTCTGGGCCGGGATGCGGATCGGCTGGGTGCGGGCCGCGCCGGACGTGATCCGCAGCCTGGTCGCCGCCCGGGCGTACGCCGATCTCGGCACACCGGTCCTGGAGCAGCTGGCGGTGAACTGGCTGTTCGGGACCGGGGGCTGGGAGCAGGCCGTGGAGGTGCGGCGGGCGCAGGCACGGGCGAACCGGGACGAGCTGGTGACCGCGGTGCGGCGGGAGCTGCCCGAGTGGGAGTTCGAGGTGCCCCAGGGCGGGTTGACGCTCTGGGTGCGCACGGGGGGCCTGTCCGGTTCGCGGCTGGCCGAAGCGGGGGAGCGCGTGGGAGTCCGGGTGCCGTCCGGGCCGCGGTTCGGGGTGGACGGGGCGTTCGAGGGGTATGTGCGGCTGCCGTTCACCGTCGGCGGGGCCGTGGCCGAGGAGGCGGCGGTGCGGCTGGCGGCGGCGGCGGGGCTGGTGGAGAGCGGCGCGGTGGGGAACGCGGAGGCGCCGCGTACGTTCGTGGCCTGAGAGGCGACGGGGGTGGCCGCCGGGGGAGCGTGCCCGCCGCCGGCCCGAGGCCCGTGGCTACTTCTCCTCGGTCAGCACCGGTCCCGGGTTCCGCAGGGGCTCCTTGGTCAGGACGGGGGTCGCCTCCGGCTCTGATTCCGGCGCCTCCGGAGCCGTTGGCACGGATTCCGGTTCCCCCTCGGCCGCTACCCGCCCCGGCTCGCCCTCCGACTGGTCCTGCTCCGGGATCGTCTCCCCGTCCGCCGGGGTCGTGCGCGGCGGGAGAAGGTCCAGGACGGCCTCGCACAGGGCGTCGGGCGTGGCGTCGTCGTAGGGGTTCGGGGTGGCGGGGACCTGGAGGCGGTGGACCGGGCCGCAGCCCAGCCGGGCGTAGCCACGGCCGGGTGGGACCTCGTCGATCGGTGTCGTGTGCGGGGGTGCGCCCAGGACCGACTCGAGCTGCTCCGCCGTCGCGGGGCCCAGGACCACGCGGGCGCGGGTGTGCTGGCGTACCGGCTCGCTGAGCGCGTCGAGGCTGTCCAGCTGGTCGGCCACGACCACCGTCACGTTCGCCGGGCGGCCGTGCCGGAGGGGGACCTGGAGGAGGTACTGCGGGTCCTTTCGGCCGTCCGCGGTGGCCAGATGGGTGAAGGCCGTCGGACGGTCGAGGAGGACCCACAGGGGCCGCTTGGTGTCGTCGGGCGGCGGGTCGCCCGCCTGGTGGGCCCGGTTGGCGGCGATGAGGCGGCGCTCCGTCTCGGTCGCGACCCACTCCAGACTGGCCGTGACCCCGGCCAGCCCGGCCTCCACGGCCAGGACGCCGTCCCGGCCGGTCAGGCAGGCGTACTCGCCGGTGCCCCCGCCGTCGACGATCACCACGTCGCCGTACTGCAGGGCCTGCAGCGCGATGGACCGCAGCAGGGTGGAGGTGCCGCTGCCCGGCTGGCCGAGCGCCAGCAGGTGCGGCTCGGTGGAGCGCAGGCCCGTGCGCCAGACGACCGGCGGCACGTCCCGCTGCTTCTCCCCGATGGTGAGGGGGAGGGTGCGCTGGACCCGGGTGGGGTCGGTGAAGCCGAGGACCGTCTCGCCGGGGGTGGTGACGAAACGCTGCGCGGCGATGTCGACGGGCAGCGGCAGGAGCACGCCGACCGTCAACTGATTGCCCTCCTCGTCCCACGTGAAGTGGTATTCGCGGCCCCGGCCCGACTTGGCCGCGAGGAGGTGCTCGATCCGGGCGCGGGCCTCGGCCTCGCCGTCGGTGAAGTACGCCGGGTAGCGGACCACCAGCTGCGAGATCCGGCCCCCGCCGTCGAAGGCGTAGGTGGGGAAGGCCTTGTCCCACGCGCCGCCGTGGAAGTACAGCGGCTCGGGGTCCTCGGCGGCGGAGAAGTAGGGCACGAGCGCCTCGTACAGCGACTTCAGCCGCTGGGTCTGCGACTCGTCGGGCCCGTCGGACGCCGCCGGAGAGCGGTCCCGGCCCTGCCAGGCCGCCGCCGCCATGAGGGTGATGGCGGCGAGCAGCGGTCCGTACGGCACCAGTGCCACGACCAGGACCACGGAGGCCACCAGGAACAGCAGCGCCCCCCGTCTCTCCTTGGGGGTCTCGGCCCATCTGCGCCGCCCGGCCGCTGCCAGCCGGCGCAGACCCCGCGTGATCGTGATCAGCGGGTGAAGGACGTCCGTGGCGCTGTCGGCGGCCGTCCGGGCCAGCTCCCGGCTCCGGGCGAGCTGCGCGCTGCCGTTGCTCAGAATGCGGGGGAGGGGGCGCCGGGCCACTACTGCCTCCAGTGAGTGCGTACGGGCGGGATACGTACGGAGGACGGGGTCGTCAGAACTTGATTCCGCCGAGGAGGCTCGCCAGGCTCTCGCCGCCCGCCTTGATGCTCGGAGCGATGGCCGTACTCGCCAGATAGAAGCCGAACAGCATGGCGACCACGGCATGCGACGCCTTCAGCCCGTCCTTGCGGAAGAAGATGAAGACGACGACGCCGAGCAGGACCACGCCTGAGATGGAGAGGATCATTTGAGTTCTCCTGGTTCGCGGGGACAGTCACCATGAGTACTTCCAGGCTCACAGGATGTATCCATGCGATAAAAGGTGCAACTGGGTTAAATTCGGACGATTCTCCCTGTGTGGCGGAGTGGTCCCGGGCCCGGCGGTGGAGCCGGGCTGTTGCGCTTGTCCGGGTCTGTGCTGATCTTTACCTCGGGCACATCGGGTCATGTGCCGCGCGAGCCAGTACCCTGGCGATTCACTCGTACGGCTGCGCCCCTCGCAGGCGTACGCACCGGCGGCGATGCGTAGTGGAGAGGCGGTCCGTCCGATGACCGAAGTCCCCGACCCCGAGGTCGTGGAGCTGGCGACCAAGATCTTCGATCTGGCCCGGCGGGGACAGACCGAGACGCTCGTGGCGTACGTCGACGCGGGTGTTCCGGCCAATCTCACCAACGACCGGGGCGACTCGCTCGTGATGCTCGCCGCCTACCACGGCCACTCCGACGCGGTGCGCGCGCTGCTGGAGCGGGGTGCCGAGGCCGACCGGATCAACGACCGGGGCCAGACCCCGCTCGCCGGAGCGGTCTTCAAGGGCGAATCGGACGTGATCAAGGCCCTTCTCGAGGGCGGCGCCGACCCGTCCGCCGGCACGCCCTCGGCGGTCGACACCGCCCGGATGTTCGGCCGGACGGAATTGCTCGAACTGTTCGGCGAGCACTGAACCGACAGGTCTGACCAGCAAAAACACAGAAAACGGGGGAGGCGGTACAGGGCCGCCGAAATTTCGGTCGCGGCAGACGAGAGTGCCGAGTCATCATGACGACGTGGTTCACGGACGTGATGGTTGGGCAGGTGTTGCCGCACCGCGCGGGCCGTGACGCGGTCCGCAAGGGCCACCGACGAGAGGCAGAGGAAGATGGTCTACAGCAAGCAGGAAACGGCGGGCACTCCGACGTGTTGTCGCGCGGCCAGGTAGTACACGTCCCCGGTTGCGTCGACGCTTGATGTGAGGCTGTTTCCCATGTTCGATCCGGTCATAGCGCCCAGCGGTACGCTGCTCGGCCTGCTTCAGCGGGGCCGCGGCGACGGCACGCTGCACGCGCTCACCGCCCCGCGCCCCGAGGCGCTGGCGGCGCTGAACCACTGTGTGCTGCGCGATCCCCGCCACGACTGGCAGGTGGAGAACCGCTCCCTCTACTACGCCCGCCTCTTCCTCGACCTGGGCGGCGAGCTGGACGAGGTCGAGGCCCATCTCTTCCGCGCCGAGGACGTCCTCGACGGCGACGAGTCACGCACCGGGCTCGCCCTGGCCGTTCTCGGGCACCTCGCCTCCTACGGCAGGCGGGACGCGCTCGAACTGCTGCGCAGGTACGCCGCCCACGGTTCCAACTGGGCCTGGGCCCTCGACGAACTGGCCCTCAGGGACGACGACGCGGGACTGCGCGCCCTCGCCGCACCCGTCCTCGCCCGGTTCCCCGCGGACCCGGAGGGCGATGCCGAGCTGGCCGCCACCGTCCGGGACGCCTTCGAGCCCCGGCCCTGGCGGTTGTGGGCCGAGGATCCGCGCGAATCCGTCGCCGCACGCGTGCGTGCCGCCCACGAGACGGGCTGTTTCGACCGCTGGCAGCGGCAGATGCGACCGTCCGGCCCCCGCCCGGGCTGGAGCGTGCAAGCCGTCTTCGAATGGGCCCAGCAGGGCATCGATCGGGGTGCCGCCCTCCATGTGCCGGCCGCCCGCTGCCTGACCGCCGTGGCGGGCCCCGAAGACCGGGCCGAGATCGTCCGGGCGGCGCAGGACGGCACCGACGGAGCCCGGTGCACGGCCCTCAGGTACCTCGCCGACGGCAATGATCCCGAGGCCCTCGATCTGATCGAGGGCGCCGTGGCCACCGGCTCGACGCTCGTCGCGGACGCCGCCGTCGACGCCTTCGAGCGGATGCGCTCGCTGGCCGCGGTGGACCGGGCGCGCCGCTGGGCCCGGCGGCCAGACGCGCTCGGCGCCGCCGCCGGCCGCGTCCTCGCCTGCCGGGGCGGAGTCCAGGACCGCGACCTGGTCCTCGCGGCGCTGCGGGAGGCCGTACGGGGCGAAGGCCCGGACGCACCGGCCCTGTGGACCCTCGTGGACGGCACCGGACGGCTCGGCATCGCCTGCGCCGCTCCCGTGCTGCGCCACGTCTATCGCGAGACCGCCTCCTCCCATCTGCGCGGCCGGGCCGCCCGGGCCCTCGCCGCCACCGACCCCTCCTTCGCCACCGGCTTCGCCGTCGAGTGCCTGTGGGACTGCGAGGAGACCACCCGGGAGATCGCCGCCCGGCACGCCGAGACGGGAGACGCCCGCGTCGTCGAGCGCCTGCGCCGGCTCGCCGCCGACCCGGCCGAGGAGGCCGAGGTGCAGACGGCCGTACGCAGCCGGATCGGCCCGGGGGATGCCGCTGTGTGACCCCTTCCCCGAGGGGACGCGGGGGCGGATTCGTGCCTCCGGGGTGAACACGGGGTGACCCGCGGGTCAGGAGGGCATGGACACCCCCTGACCTGCGCGGGTGCACCTCAGAACGCTCATAGGACGTTCCTCGTCCGGAAAGATCCACGTTGACGCGGCCACGTCCGGCCCGGCGACAACACCGGTATGCGTGTCGTCATCGTGACCGAATCATTTCCCCCCGACGTGAACGGCGTGGCCCACTGCGCGCTCCAGACCGCCCGGCACCTCGTCGATCGCGGTCACGCCCCCGTCGTCGTCGCCCCGGCCCCCGCGCCCGGGCACAAGCCCGACGCCTTCGCGCCGTGCCCCGTCGTCCACGTCCCCTCCCTCCCGCTCCCCGGCTACCCCCAGGTCCGCGTCGCCCTCCCCAGCCGCCGCCTGGCCGCCACCCTCGTCGAGCACCGTGCCGACGTGGTCCACCTCGCCAGCCCCTTCGTCCTCGGCGTACGCGGCATGGCCGCCGCCGCCCGCCTCGGCATCCCCGCCGTCGCCGTCTACCAGACCGATCTGGCCGGCTACGCCCGCACCTACATGGGCGCCGGAGAGGCCGCCGCCTGGCGGCGCATCCGCTCCGTCCACGGCGCCGCCGACCTCACCCTCGCCCCGTCCAGCGCCGCCCTGCACGACCTGGCGACCCACGGAGTACCCCGGGTCGAGCTGTGGCCGCGCGGCGTGGACACCGAGCGCTTCCGGCCCGACCGGCGCGACGAGGCCCTGCGCCGCGAACTCGCCCCGAACGGCGAGCTGATCGTCGGCTACGTCGGCCGGCTCGCCCCCGAGAAGCAGGTCGAACTCCTCGCCGGCGTCTGCGGCCTGGAGGGCGTCCGGGTCGTGATCGTCGGCGACGGCCCCAGCCGGCCCGGCCTGGAACAGGCCCTGCCCGGCGCCGTCTTCCTCGGCCGGCGCACCGGTGACGACCTCGCCCGGGTCTTCGCCTCGTTCGACGTCTTCGCGCACACGGGCCCCTTCGAGACCTTCTGCCAGACGGTCCAGGAGGCCATGGCCAGCGGTCTGCCGGTGGTGGCGCCCGCCGCGGGCGGGCCGCTGGACCTGGTCGCCCACGGGCACACCGGGCTGCTCGTGCCGCCGCGCGACGCGACCGCCGTACGGGACGCGGTGCGGTCCCTGGCCGCCGATCCCGGAGTGCGGACCGCATTCGGCGCCGCCGGACGCGCCACCGTCGAGGGCCGTACCTGGGCGGCCGTCGGCGACCGGCTGATCGGGCACTACACCAAGGTGCTCGCCGGGCGGCGGACGGCGGTGGCGGCATGAGCGACTCCCGTCCCGGCAGCGGCCGCCAGGCGCTGCGGATCGTCCGGCTCGCCAACTTCGTCGCCCCCTCGTCCGGCGGACTGCGCACCGCGCTGCGCGAACTCGGCAAGGGCTTCAAGGCCGCGGGGCACGACCCCGTCCTCGTGATCCCCGGCGAGCGCGTCAGCGACCACGAGAGCGAGCAGGGGAGGGTGATCACCCTCCCCGGGCCGCTGCTGCCCGGCACCGGCGGCTACCGCGTCCTCGCCGACAAGCGTCGGGTCGCCCGGCTGCTGGAGGAGCTCGCGCCGGACCGGCTGGAGGTGTCCGACCGCACGACCCTGAGGTGGACCGGCAGGTGGGCGCGGCGCGCCCGGGTCCCGTCCGTGATGGTCTCCCACGAGACGGCCGACGGGGTGCTGCGTACCTGGGGTGTGCCCGAGGGAGCCGCCCGGCGCGCCGCCGACGCCCTCAACGTCCGTACGGCCCACACCTACTCGCGCGTGGTGTGCACCACCGAGTTCGCCGAGCGCGAGTTCGTGCGGATCGGCGCCCGCAACGTCCTCCGGGCGCCGCTCGGTGTCGACCTGGTGCGGCGGCACCCGGCGCTGCGCGACCCGCAGGTACGGGCCAGGCACGCACGCGAGGACGAGACGCTGCTCGTGATGTGCTCGCGGCTGTCCGTGGAGAAGCGGCCCGGCACGGCGCTGGACGCCCTGGAGGCGCTGCGGCGGCGCGGGCGGCGGGCCGTGCTGGTGGTGGCCGGGGACGGTCCGCTGCGCTCCCGGCTCGAACAGCGGGCGCGCGAGAGCGGCCTGCCGGTCACCTTCCTCGGGCACGTCTCCGACCGGGGACTGCTCGGCGCGCTCCAGGCGTCCGCCGACCTGGCCCTGGCGCCGGGGCCCGCCGAGACCTTCGGGCTCGCCGCGCTGGAGGCCATGGCCTGCGGCACGCCCGTGGTGGCGAGCGCGTCGTCCGCGCTGTCGGAGGTGATCGGCTCCGCCGGGGCCGTCGCCGCGGACCACGGGGAGGCCTTCGCGGACTCCGTGGATCAGCTGCTGGAGCGCCCGGAGACGGACCGGCGTGAGGCGGCACGCGCGCGTGCGGAGTGCTTCGGCTGGGACACGGCGGTCGACGCGTTTCTCGCCGCGCACGACGCGGCCGTCCCGGTGCGTCCGGCCCGGCCGTTCGTGCCCGGGGGCGTGGCATGAGACCCCCGCGGTTCGAGGGACCCCCGAGGTTCGAGGGATCCTCACGGTTCGGGGGGCCGCTGCGGTTCGTGGCCCTCGGTGACTCGCTCACCGAGGGCGTGGGGGATCCCGTCGGTGACGGGGCGTGGCGCGGCTGGGCCGCGCTGCTCGCGGACGGACTCGCCGAGGAGCCGGTCGGGTTCACCAACCTCGCGGTGAGCGGCTCGCAGACCCTGGACGTGCTGGAGCGGCAGCTGCCCGCCGCGCTGGAGCTGCGGCCCGACCTCGTGTCCGTCGTCGTCGGCGTCAACGACACCCTGCGCTGCACCTTCGACATCCGGGCCGTGGCCGCCCGGCTCGACCAGGTGTACGCGTCCTGCACCGGACAGGGGGCGGTCCTGCTCACCGCGTGCCTGCCCGACCCGGGGACGATGCTCGGTCTGCCGGGTGCCCTCGCCAACCCACTCGCCCGGCGGCAACGGGCCGTGAACACCGTGGTGCACGCCCTGTCCGAGCGTTACGAGGCGCTGCACCTGCACGCGTGCGAGGGCGAGTGGACCACCGACCGTGCCCTGTGGAGCGCGGACCGGCTGCACCCGGGAGAACGCGGGCACCGGCAACTCGCCCTGCGCTTCCACACGCTGCTCGCCGAGCGCGGCCTCGCCACGGGGCCCGCGCCCTCGCCCGAGCCCGAGTTCCCCGTCCCGACGACCTCGGCGAGCCTGTGGTGGCTGGCCACGGCCGGCACCGGCTGGGTGGCGCGCCGCTGCACCGACCTGCTGCCCCAGCTCCTGACCCTGGCCGCCGACGAACTCCGGCACCGCGCCCGGGGCACGAGCGCCCGGCTCGACCTGAGGGCCTCGGCCGCGGTGTCCGCCGCGCTCGGCGCCCTGTCGGTGACGGAACAGGCGGACGCGGCCTACTAGGGCTGGCCTAGGAGAGTCCTGAAGATCTTGGAATTGCGCCCGGCTTGCATCGGTTCGTAGCGATTGACATGTACCGGCAGTCCGGGGCGGTCCCGGCGGCCGGAGCAAGATCTTCATCGGTCCTCCAGCCAGGGCCTGTCGTCCGGGTCACCCGCAGACGCGGGGCCTAGCGGCGGCGTACGGCCAAGAAGCGGACCGGTGTGCCCGGGACCGCCTGGGCCGCGGCCGGGAGGTCGGCGGCGCGGACCACGGCGATCACCGGGTAGCCCCCGGTGGTCGGGTGGTCGGCGAGGAACACCACCGGCCTGCCGTCCGGCGGGACCTGCACGGCACCCAGCACCATGGCCTCGCTGGCGAGTTCGCCCGGCCGGGCCCGCTCCAGGGCGGGTCCCTCCGTGCGCAGCCCGATGCGGTTGCTCGCGGACGACACCCGGTAGGCACGGGAGCAGAAGGTGTCCACGGCCTCCGGCGTGAACCAGCCGTCGCGCGGGCCGAGGGTCACCCGCAGCACCAGCTCGGCCGGTGGTGCCGGCTGCGGGGCGACGTCCACGCGCGCGTGCACGCCCGACGGCCGTCCCAGGGGCAGCACCGTGCCGACCGCCAGAGGGGCCGGGCCGAGCCCCGACAGCAGGTCCGTCGACCGGCTTCCGAGCACCGCCTCGACCGCGATGCCTCCGGAGACCCCCAGGTAGGCGCGTACGCCCGACACGGCGGGTCCGACGTCCAGCAGCGCCCCCGCGGGCACGCGCACCGGTGCGCCCCAGGCGACGGGACGTCCGTCCACCGTGACCCGGCACGCCGCGCCCGCCACCGCCACCGTGACGGCCGAACGGGGGCGTACGGCACAGCCGTCGAGGGTCGTCTCCAGCACGGCCGCCGCGGGCGGATTGCCGACGAGCCGGTTGACGAGGTCCGCGGCGGGCCGGTCCAGCGCCCCGGAGCGGGGTACGCCGAGATGGGCGTGTCCGGGGCGGCCCGCGTCCTGCACGGTGGTGAGGGCACCGGCCCGGACGACGGCGAGGGCGCGGTCCGTCATGACCTCGCCTCGGGGACGAAGCGCACGCGCGTGCCCGGCGACAGCAGCGCGGCCGGCACACGCGCGTGGTCCCACAGCACGGCGTCCGTCGTGCCGATCAGCTGCCAGCCGCCCGGCGACGAGCGCGGGTACACGCCCGTGTACGGGCCCGCCAAAGCGACCGACCCCGCCGGGACGGCCGTGCGCGGAGTGGACCGGCGCGGGACGTCGTAGCGCGGTGGCAGGCCGGTGAGGTAGCCGAAGCCGGGTGCGAAGCCGCAGAAGGCGACCCGGAATTCGGTGTCCCCGTGGATGCGGGCGACCTCCTTCCGCGGCACGCCCCAGTGGGCGGCGACGTCGGCCAGGTCCGGGCCGTCGTACCGCACCGGGATCTCCACGACGTCACGCGTGCGTGGGGGAGCGGGCGGCAGGTCGGCGGTGGTCAGTTCGGCGGCCAGCCGGGCCGGGGCGTCGAGGCCGTCGAGGAGGACCGTGCGGGCCGCGGGCACGATCTCGCGGGCCGAGAGGGTGCCCTCCGCCCGGCGCCGCAGCAACTCCGCGTGCAGGGCCTGGGCCTGGTCGCCCGAGGAGACCTCGACGAGCAGGGCGTCCTCGCCGACGGGCAGCACCTTCATACGAAGGCCTCCACCCGGACCCCGCAGGCCGCCAGGCGCTCGCGGACCCGGCGCACCAGGTCCACCGCGCCCGGGGTGTCGCCGTGCAGGCACAGCGACCGCGCGCGAACCTCGATGCGCGTCCCCGTGTGGGAGACGACCTCACCGGACCGGGCCAGGCTCACCGAGCGCTCCACCACGGCGTCCGGATCGGTGACCACGGCGCCCTCCAGGGTGCGCGGCACCAGGGTGCCCGCGTCGGTGTACGCCCGGTCCGCGAACGCCTCGGTGACGACCGGCAGTCCGGCCTTCCCGGCCAGCCCCAGCAGGCGTGAGCCGGGCAGCCCGAGGACGGGCAGCGCGGCGTCCGCGAGGAGCACGCCGTCGACGACCGCGGCGGCCTGCTCCTCGTCGTGCACGACCCGGTTGTAGAGCGCGCCGTGCGGTTTGACGTAGGCGACGCGGGCACCGGCCGCCCGGGCGAAGACCTCCAGGGCGCCGATCTGGTAGGCCACTTCGGCCGCCAGCTCGGCGGGCGGAACGTCCATCGCGCGCCGCCCGAACCCGGCCAGGTCCCGGTAGGACACCTGGGCGCCGATCCGGACGCCGCGCTCGGCCGCCAGCTCGCACACCCGGCGCATCGTGACCGCGTCCCCGGCGTGGAAACCGCAGGCCACATTGGCGCTGGTGACGACGGACAGCAGCTGTTCGTCGTCGGTGAGCCGCCAGCGGCCGAAGCCCTCGCCGAGGTCGGCGTTCAGGTCGATCGAGGTCATGTGCCGTGTCTCCTGTCAGGCCACGCGGTACTGCTCGTCGCGGGCGTCGGTGAGGAACATCTGCCCCAGGGCGTGCGTGAGGGCGAACGGCGGACGCGAGGCCATCACGCACGCCTGCGGGGTCACGCCGCAGGCCCAGAACACCGGGATGTCGTCCGGCTCGGCGTCCACCGGGTCCCCGAAGTCGGGGAGACCGAGGTCGTCGATGCCGAGGCCCGAGGGAGGGCCGCAGTGGACGGGGCCGCCGTGCACCGCCGGCATGAGGCTGCTCTCCCGGATCGCCGCCGCCAGCTGCCGGGGCGGCACGGGCCGCATGGACACCACCAGCGGCCCGTGCAGGCGCCCCGCCGGACGGCACTGCCGACTCGTCACGTACATCGGGACGTTGCGGCCCTGCTCGACGTGGCGGATGGGCACACCCGCCTCGCCCAGCGCCCACTCGAAGGTGAAGCTGCACCCGATGAGGAACGACACCAGGTCGTCCCGCCAGTGGGCCCGCACGTCCGTCGGCTCGTCCACCAGCTCGCCGTCCCGCCAGACCCGGTAGCGCGGCAGGTCGGTGCGCAGGTCCGCGCCCTCGGCCAGCACGGTCGTCCAGGAGCCGGCGTCGGTGACGTCGAGGACCGGGCAGGGCTTGGGATTGCGCTGGCAGAACAGCAGCATGTCGTAGGCCCAGTCGGCCGGCACCGAGATCAGGTTGACCTGGGTGTGCCCCGCCGCGACCCCGGCCGTGGGGCCCGTCATGCCCTCCCGGAAGCGGGAGCGGGCCGCTCGGGGGCTCCACACGTGCGCGTCCTCGTCGACGAGGACCACCGGACGGTCCTCGGTGCCGGTGCCCGTGCGATTCACGCGAGTTCCTTCCCACGCGTCTCCGGCAGCCCGAGCAGGGCCAGGGCCGCGATGCCGTAGCCGATCGCGCCGAAGACCAGCGCGCCGCCGACGCCCCAGCTGTCGGCCAGGAACCCGACCGTCGTCGGGAACACGGCACCCACCGCCCGCCCGGTGTTGTACGTGAAGCCCTGCCCCGTCCCGCGCACCGCCGTCGGGTACAGCTCGCTCAGGTAGGACCCGAAGCCGCTGAAGATCGCCGACATGCAGAACCCGAGCGGGAAACCGAGTACCAGGAGCAGGGTGTTGGCGCCGCTCGGGATGTTCGCGTACGCCAGGATGCAGAGCGCGGAGAGCAGGGCGAAGAGCCAGATGTTGCGCCGCCGGCCCAGCTTGTCGGTGAGGTAGCCGCCGGTCAGATAGCCGATGAAGGCGCCCGATATGAGGAACGTCAGATAGCCGCCGGTGCCGACGACCGACAGGTCGCGCTCGGACTTCAGATACGTCGGCACCCAGGTGGCCAGCGTGTAGTAGCCGCCCTGGACGCCGGTGGAGAGCAGCCCCGCGAAGAGGGTGATCCGCAGCAGGCCGGGCTTGAAGATCGCCGTGAACGAGCCCTTCTTGGTGCTCTGTTCACGAGCCGCGGCCGCCTCGGGGGCGTCGTGCACACTGCGCCGCAGCCAGATGACGAGCAGTGCGGGCAGCGCCCCGGTCCAGAACATGATGCGCCAGGCCAGGTCGTCGCCGGCCACCGAGAAGACCAGGGTGTAGACGATCACGGCGAGGCCCCAGCCCACGGCCCAGGAGCTCTGGATCGCGCCGAGGGTGCGCCCCCGGTGCTTGGCGCTCGCGTACTCGGCGACCAGGATCGCCCCGACGGCCCACTCGCCGCCGAAACCGAGCCCCTGGAGCGCGCGGAAGACCAGCAGCGTCTCGTAGTTGGGTGCGAAACCGCAGGCGACGGTGAACACCGCGTACGTGATCACCGTGAGCATCAGCGCCTTCACCCGGCCGATGCGGTCCGCGAGCACGCCCGCCAGGGCGCCGCCGACCGCGGAGACCACCAGAGTGACCGTGGTGAAGAGACCGGTCTGGCCGCTGTTCAGGCCGAAGTAGGCGGACAGCGCGACCATGCTCAGCGGCAGCGTGAAGTAGTCGTACGAGTCCAGGGCATAGCCGCCGAAGGCGCCGGTGAAGGCGCGGCGGCCGCGCGGGCCCAGGGCGCGCAGCCAGCCGAACGCCCCGTCGTCCGAGGTGCGTTCGGTGGTCGCGGGGCGTGGGTCGTCGATCTGGGCCTGCGGTGGAGGGGTCGTGCTCATGGGCACCTCGCAGAGGGAGGACGGAGGGTGCTTCGGGGTGAGCCGTGCCGTACGGAAGCGGTCGGCGCCGCGGTGGGGAAAGCGGCCCCGCCGCCGTGACGCCATGCGTAGCACCGTAGAGGATTGTTCAACGATCCCTCAATACCCATGTTGGTTCGTTCTTGTGATCTGCGATTGAATTCCGGCATGGCAGAGCAGCTGAAGGACCTCGCCGACGACCGGGCCCTCCTCGGGCGCACCAGCACCGCGGAGCGGGTCTCGGACATCCTCAGGAGCCGGATCGCCGAGGGCTACTTCCCGCCCGGGACCCGCCTGTCGGAGGACAGCATCAAAGGCGCGCTCGGCGTCTCCCGCAATACGCTGCGCGAGGCGTTCCGGCTGCTCACGCACGAGCGTCTGCTCGTCCACGAGCTGAACCGGGGCGTCTTCGTCCGGGTCCTGACCGTGGAGGACGTCGAGGACATCTACCGCACCCGGCGGCTCGTCGAGTGCGCCGTGGTCCGCGGTCTCGGTGAGCCGCCGTACGGCCTGGACGGGCTCGCCGGAGCGGTCGAGGAGGGGCGGAGCGCGGCCCGGGAGGGTGACTGGAAAGCGGTGGGTACCGCGAACATCCACTTCCACCGGGAGCTGGTCGCCCTCGCCGCGAGCGAGCGCACCGCCGAGCTGATGCGGAGCGTCTTCGCCGAACTGCGGCTGGCGTTTCATGTGGTGGAGGAGCCGCAGCGGCTGCACGAGCCGTACATCGCACGAAATGTCGCGATTCTTCAGGCCCTTCAGGGCGGAGATCGTGAGGGGGCCGAGGGGCTGCTCGCCGGGTATCTCGACGACTCGCTGGAGCGCGTGGTGGAGGTGTACCGGCGGCGGGTGGGCGAGGACGGCTGAGGGCCGCGGCTCCGGACTTCGGTGAGGGTGGCTGAGGGCGGCGGCTCAGGGGGCGGGGAGAACGGCTGAGGGCGGCGGGTCAGGGGTAGGCGCCGGCGGCTGAGGGCGGCGGCGCCGAAGGTGGTCGGCGAGCGTGGCTGAGGGCGGCGGCTCAGGGGGCGGGGAGAACGGCTGAGGGCGGCGGGTCAGGGGTAGGCGCCGTCGGCTGAGGGCGGCGGCGCCGAAGGTGGTCGGTGAGCGTGGCTGAGGGCGGCGGCTCCGGAGGCCGGCGAGGGCGGCTGGGGCCGACGGCCCAGGGGGCGTACCGCGTCGTTTGGGTTGTTGTCAGACCCAGGACCTAGTCTGTGCACCGTGACTTCGCCTGCATCGACGGACAGCGTTCCGCCCCAGCTCAGCGCGGGGCCGCGCCCCGCCCCGGGGCCGGCCGCCGACGAGGGCCTGGCGCGGCGCCTGCGCGCGCTCGCCTGCACCGCGCCGTTGCACGACCTGGACGCGCGCAAGGCGAACCTGGCCGGCGCGTACTCCGTGTACGGCATGGCGGAGGTCGCCCTCGCGGCGATCGACCTGGTCACCCTGAACATGGACTTCGACACGGGCGCGGACCACGACCAGATCGTCGCCCGCCTCATCCCGCGCATCGCCGCCCAGGCCCCGCAGCGCCCCACCGCCGAGCACGAGCGGGTGGCCCGCTGGGTCCTGGAGAACCTGATCAACGTCGGCAGCGTCGACCGCGGCTTCCGCGCCGTGTACGGCACGTTCGGGGCGGACGGCACCTATGTGCGCCGGGACTACGACTTCAAGCTGATCGAAGAGGTCCCCGGCCCCGGCGGCACGGTCTACCTCCGTACGACGGACGAAGCGGTCAACGTCCTCGTCGGCGCCCTCGACACGGACGTCACCAGCGCGCAGATCGCCGCGGAGGTCAAGCTGGAGGTGCTGATCAGCCGCGGCCGGCTCGCCGACGCCCAGCTCGCGGCCGAACAGGCCCGCTACCGGACCGTGCAGTACTCGGAGACCCTGCGCCGCGCCCTGGACGCCACCCGGCGCAACGTGCGCGCGGTGGACTGGCTCTCCACGGTGCCCGACATGATCGCCGAGGCGCTGGAGCACGTTGCCGACCGCTACCGCCACGAGAACGCGATCCTCACCAACATCCGCAAGGCGCGGGACGAGTCCGAGGACCCGGAGCAGAAGCGCCGCGCCGCGGAGCTCGTCGACATCGTCAAGGACTGCATCCGCCGGCACACGCAGTTGCAGTCCCGGCTGCTGGAGGCCGGACCGCTGTTCCGCGCCGAGCAGGACCGGCAGGCCTTCGCCACACCGATGACGACGTCGGGCATAGACCTCTACGGGCATCTCGTCTCGCCCGTGCTCCCGCTGCCGCTGGAGCAGGCCGTCCGCGTCACCGACGCCTTCTTCGGCCGCGGCACCGGGCTGCGCACGCCGGTCTCCGTCCGGGTCGGCGACCTGGTCGACATACTGCTGACGCCGCCGGTGGAGCGGGAGCACCTGGGTGCGGAGATGCCCGAGCCGGACCTCATCGCCACGCCGGACGACAGCCGGTTCAGCGAGGAGCAGATGGCGGCGGCGCAGGAACTGCTCGCCCTGCCGGCCAACGCGCCGCGCCGGTTGTCCGGACTGCTGGCACAGGCTCGCAGGCAGGACCCCGAGCTGCCGTACCTGGTCGCCCTGCTGGCGGTGCACGCCGCCAGCCCGCCGGTCGGCACGGCCTATCGCCAGGGCGAGCAGAAGCTGCTGTTCGCCGTGGACGACGGGACCGAACTCGACGACCCGGAGTTCGGCGGGGCCGACCTGATCGTCGGCACCGCACTGCTGGACGCGGCGGGGATGGCCGCGGACCGGACGGAAGCAGCATGAGTCAGCACGAATGGCACAAGGAGTCCCGACCGTGAGCGAGCATGTCGAGTGGAGCGAGCCGGACGGACCGGCGCCCGCGGCCTGCGCCGCCGTCACTCCCGCCGACGCCGCCGACGCAGCCCGGCTCGTGTCGTTCGGCCTGCAGCCCAAGCTGCAGCCCGCCCGCGACCAGGAGTACGCGGACCTGCTGCGGCGCTACCGCGAGGACCCGCCCTTCGCGCGGCTCGCCGACGCCGTGGCGACCGGGCTCGGCCTGATCGTGCTGGAGGTGTCCCCCCGCGCGGGCATGGCCGTGACCGCCGCCGAGGACTCGGTGTTCGCCGTCCGCATGGGCGACTACGCGCGTCGTACGTCCGCCGACGGCGGCGACCGGTTCCTGCACGGGCTCGCCCATCTCGCCGTCGCCGCCATGGCGTTCCCGCGCCCCGAGGACCTCGCCGACGACGGCTACATCGGCCGCGTCTCGGTCAACGGCGTCGACGCCTTCGTGCGCCAGGCCTGCCGCCGCCTGGAGGAGCGCGCCGACGAGCGGGGCGAGAACACCGACCCGGCGACCGACGCGCCCGGCCTGGAGGCCGCCTGGCGGATCTGGGTCCGGCGCAGCGCGACCGGTGCCACCAAGGACGCCCGCCGCCTGGCCGGTTCGACCACCGGCATCGTCGCCAAGGCCGTCGCCTTCCTCACCGACTCCGGATTCCTGCAGCGCACCGGCGACGACCACGGCGGCACCTACCGCACCACCGCCCGCTACCAGCTCCAGGTCCGCGACTTGGCCGGCAGCGCCGCCATGGCCGAGCTGCTGGAACTGGGCGTCGTCCCGGTCACCGACGGCACGCCGACGCTGCTGCCCGCCGAGGAGAGCGACGACCTGGAGCTGGTCGCCGACGCCGGGCTGCCGTTCCACTCCTCCTGAACTCCCCATCTCACGAAGACTTACGAGAGTCCGCCATGTACGAGCTGTCCCGGGTCCGCCTCTACTCGATCGGGCCCGCCGGTGCGCGCTACGCCGACACCGTGCTTGACCTGCGGGGGGTCGGCGAGATCGTCCCCGACCCCGCGCCCACGCAGGCGGAGTTCTTCGAGGACGAGCCGGTCGGCCCGCCGCGCCGGCCCGCGCCCGCCGGTGTGCTCTTCCTGGAGAACGGCGGCGGCAAGTCGGTGCTGCTCAAGCTGATCTTCTCCGTGATGCTGCCGGGCCACCGCAACACCCTCGGCGGCGCCAGCTCCGGCGTGCTGCGCAAGTTCCTCCTCGCCGACGACTGCGGGCACGTGGCGCTGGAGTGGCAGCACGTGCTGACCGGCGAGTGCGTCGTCGTCGGCAAGGTCAGCGAGTGGCGCGGGCGGCAGGTCTCCAACGACCCGCGCAAGTTCGCCGAGGCCTGGTACTCCTTCCGGCCCGGGCCCGGACTGAGCCTGGACGGTCTCCCCGTGGCGGAATCCACCGCCGTACGGGCCCCGGTCGAGGGCCAGTCCAGTGCGCGCGGGCGACGCCGCACCATGAAGGGCTTCCGCGACGCCCTCACCGAGGCGGGCAAGAACTACCCGCACCTGGAAGTGCACTGGGAGGAGACCCACGACCGCTGGATCGAGCACCTCGGCGACCTCGGCCTCGACCCCGAGCTCTTCCGCTACCAGCGCGAGATGAACGCCGACGAAGGTGAGGCCGCCGGTCTCTTCGCGGTCAAGAAGGACGCCGACTTCACCGACCTGCTGCTGCGCGCCGTCACCGACACCCGTGACACCGACGGGCTCGCCGACCTGGTCAGCGGCTTCGGCAACAAACTGGGCCGACGCGCCGAGCTGATCGCCGAACGCGACTTCACCGCCGGGTCCGTCGACCTCCTCGGCCGGATCGTCGAGGCCGCCGAGGCCCGATCCCGCGCGCGTGACATCCACGCCGGAGCCGAGCGCCGCACCCGGACCCTGGCCCGCAGGCTGTCCGCGCGCGGTGTGCAGGAGCGGGTCCGGGCCGCCGACCTGGCCCAGCGGGTCACCGCCGCCGCGTACGCCGTCACGCACGCCGGGGCGGCCCGCGAGCGCAGCGCGCTGATCTCCGCCGAACTCGCCTACCGGCACGCCTCGCTCGCGCTCGCGGGGGCCGAGAAGTCCGCCGCCGCGCAGAAGCGCGAGCTCGCCGACGCCCGCACGCTGTACTCGGCGTGGCAGGCCGCCGAGGCCGTGCTGCGCCACCGCGCCGCCTCGGACCGCGTCACCCGTGTCTCCGCCGCCATCCAGGAGGCCGAGCGGGACGCCGCCCCCGCCCTGGCCGCCCGCTCCAAGGCCGCCGTCGACCTCGTACGGGCCCTGCACGGCGCCGCGGAGAAGGCGGAGAGCCACGCCAACGAGGAGGAGGAGCGCTCCGCCGCCCTCCAAGAAGTCAGCGACGCGGCCTACCGCGACTCCACCGCCGCCGCCACCCAGGCCCAGCGCGCCCGCAGCGAGATCGGTCACCTCAAGCAGCGCCTCGCCGAGGTCGAACAGGAGACCGCCGAAGCGGTCCGGGCCGGCTGGCTCGACGACTCCGCGCCCGACGCAGACCCGGCCCGCGCGGCCCTGGCCGCCAGCGACGCCGAGAAGAGCGCCGTCGCGGCCTGGGACACCGCCCGCGAGGCATCCCGCCGGGCCTCGGAGCACGCACGCGAGGCCGCTTCCACCGAGACCCGCGCCGAACTGACCGCGGCCCGCGCCGCCGACGCGGCCACGGCGGCGGAGCGCTCGTACGAGGCCGAACGCCGCACCGCCGAGGCACTGGCGGGCGAGGAACGGCTTGCGGAACTGCTCAGCCTGACCCCGCAGACCCGCCCGGGCATCCCGCAACCCCGCCACGGCACGGACGGCGAGCCCGCCGCGCACCCGGCCGGCGAACAGGGCCTCACCCCCGAGGAACTCGACCGCTTCGCCGACGACCTGCGCGACCTGCTCGACGACGCCGCCTCCTCCGCCGAGCGGCAGCTGTTCGACCTGCGCACGGCCGCCGCCGACGACTCCCGCATCCTCGGCGCGCTCGGCGACGGCGGGCTGCTGCCGCCCGGCCCGGACGTGCTGGCCACCGTCGAGTTCCTCGGCGAGCACGGCATCCCCGCGCTGCCCGGCTGGCGCTATCTCGCCCAGGCCGTCGACCCGGCGGACCACGCGCGCGTGCTGGCCGCCCGGCCCGAACTCGTCGACGGCGTGATCATCACCGACCCCGACTCCCACGCACGCGCACGGGAGGCGCTGGGCGACGCGGCGCTGCTGCCCCGCTCGGCCGTGGCGGTCGGCACCGCAGCCGCCCTGCTGGCCCCGACGCCCGCCCCGGACTCCGACAGCGGCGACGTGTTCCTCGTGCCGCCGAACCCGGCCATGCACGACGAGCACGCCGCCGACGAGGAGCGGCAGGCGCTGCGCGCGCGGGCCACCGAGCGGGACGAGGAGATCCGCACCCTCGCCGCCCGGCTCGGCAAGGACCGCGAACTGGCCGCCCGGCTCGTCTCCTGGCGCAGTGGCTGCCCCGCCGGCCGGCTGACCGAACTGGCCCGGGCGGCCCACGACAGCCGCGCGTTCGCCGAGGAGTCCGAGGCCGAGCTGGCCGAGGCCCGGACCGTGCGCGCCGAGGCCGACGAGGTCGCCGCCGAGGCCGCGCGCGTCCGGGACGAGCGGCAGGAGGCCGCCCAGAGGGCCCGCCGCTCCGCCGACGCCCTCGCCGGGCTCGCCTTCCGGCTGCGCGAACGGGCAGGCTGGCAGGTCAAACTGCGCGAACTGGCCGACGAGGCGGCCGAGTCCGAGGCGAGTGCCCAGTCCTGTCTGGAGCGGGCCCGGGCCGCCGACGAGGACCGGCGGGCCGCCCAGCGCGCCGCCGACGACACCCGCCGTACCGCTCGCGCGCTGCGCGCCGAGCGTTCCGAGATCGCGGGCGCACCCGACGACGTGCCCGCGGAGGAGGACCAGGCGCCCAAGGCCTCCCTGCCCGCCCTGCGCGAGGCCTACCGGGCCGCGTCCCAGGTGTACGAGAAGGTCGGCGTGGGCGCCGACCTGCGCGCCGAGCAGGCCCGTGCCGAGAGCGACGAGAGCGCGGCCCGCGCGGAGCTGGACCGGCTGAGCAACAAGGTCCGCACACGCGCGGAGCAGCTCCTCGAATCCCCCGACGGCTCCGACGGACCCAGCCGCCAGGCCGCCGCCGCCCGCGCCGAGGAGCTGGTGCAGCTCCTGGAGACCCGGATGTCGACCGCGAGCGAGCAGCTGGGGCGGCTGCGCGGCGAGGCCGAGCGCCTCGCCCCCGCCGACGACGGCGAGACGCACACCGACCTGCCCGACGAGCTTCAGCCGCGCGACGCCGAGCACGCGCAGACCCTGCTGCGCACCGCCACGGCCGAACTCGCCTCCCACACCGAGGCGCTGAACCAGGCACGTGAGGCACACGCCGAACTCCTCGACGCCCACCGCGCCGCCGAGGACGCGGCGAGCGGCTTCGACGAGATCGCCGCCATGCTCCGGGACCTGCTGCGCGAACACACCACGGACGAGGAGCACGAGGAGCCCGAGCCGTACCCCGGCAGCCCCGAGGAGGCCCGGCAGTCGGCCGCGGAGGCCCGTCGCTCCCTGCGCGGCTGCGCCGCCGACCTGTCCGCCGCCGAGGCCGCCGTCCGTGAGGCCAGCGACATCCTCGTCCGGCACGCCAACTCCACGCGCTACGAGCAGGTCCGCACCCCGGCCCGCCAGCAGATCCGCGAACTGCCCGCCTCCGCGCTGCCCGAGCACGCCCAGAAGTGGGCGGACGCCTTCGCGCCCCGGCTCCGCGTCCTCACCGACGAACTGGAGCAGCTGGAGCGCAACCGCGACTCGATCGTGGACCGCCTGCGCGGCCTGGTCGAGTCGGCCCTGGCCACCCTGCGCTCCGCGCAGCGGCTCTCCCGGCTCCCGGAGGGCCTCGGGGAGTGGTCCGGGCAGGAGTTCCTCCGCATCCGCTTCGAGGAGCCCGACCAGGCCACCCTCACCGAGCGGCTCGGCGAGGTCATCGACGAGGCGACCCGCGCCGCCGTCAAGAAGAACTCCGACCTGCGGCGTGACGGCATGTCCCTGCTGCTTCGGGGTGTCGCGGCGGCGCTGGAGCCCAAGGGCGTCGCCGTCGAGATCCTCAAACCCGACGCCGTGCTGCGCGCCGAGCGCGTCCCCGTCGGGCAGATGGGCGACGTCTTCTCCGGCGGCCAGCTCCTCACCGCCGCCATCGCCCTCTACTGCACGATGGCCGCGCTGCGGTCCAACGACCGGGGCCGCGACAAGCACCGGCACGCCGGCACGCTGTTCCTCGACAACCCCATCGGCCGCGCCAACGCCACGTACCTGCTGGAACTCCAGCGGGCGGTGTCGGACGCCCTGGGTGTGCAGCTCCTGTACACCACGGGCCTGTTCGACACCACCGCGCTGGCCGAGTTCCCCCTGGTCATCCGCATGCGCAACGACGCGGACCTGAGGGCCGGCCTGAAGTACATCAGCGTCGAGGAACACCTCCGCCCGGGCCTGCCGCAGCAGGCCCGGGCGGGGGAGGCGGTCCACAGCGAGATCACGGCGACCAGGATGTACAAACGCCCCGTGTCATGAGCGTGAGGCGTCCTCTCCCAGGAGATCCGCGCACTTCTCGCCGATCATCATGGTCGTGATGCACGGGTTGACGGTGACGAGGTCGGGCATGACCGACCCGTCGGCGACTCTCAGCCCCTCGACCCCCTTGACCCGCAGCCGCGCGTCCAGAGGGGCCGACGGATCGTCGTCCGCCCCCATCTTCACGGTGCAGGACGGGTGATAGACGGTGTTGTGCGTCTTGTGGATGTAGTCGAGCAGCTCGTCGTCCGTGCGCACCTCGGGCCCGGGCGCCAGCTCGGCCCCCGTCCAACTGCCCAGCGCGGGCTGCCCGGCGATCCGCCGGGCCAGCTTCAGGCCGTACGTCATCACCCGCACGTCGTGCTCGTGCGTGAAATACCGCGGATCGACCTTCGGCTTGTCCCGGTAGTCCCGGGTCCGCAGCCGTACCGTCCCCCGGGACCTCGCCCGCGTCACGTTGGGCGTGAGGCAGAACGCGTTCTCCGACGTGGGGTAGCCGTGCCGGGCGGTGTTCATGTCGAACGGCACGGACCCGTAGTGGAACATCAGGTCCGGCCGGTCGAGCCCGGGCTCGGTGTCGTAGAAGATGCCCGCCTCCCACCACTGGCTGGACGTGGTGGTCATGGGCTGCCGGGCCTCCCACATGATGACGCCCTCGGGGTGGTCCTGGAGGTTCTCGCCGACGCCCGGGGCGTCCACGACGACGTCGACGCCGACCTCGCGCAGATGCCCGCCCGGCCCGATGCCCGACAGCATCAGCAGTTTCGGCGAGTCGATCGCCCCGCAGGACACGATCACCTCGCGCCGCGCCCGTACGGTCCGGGTGTGGATCAGATCCGGGTCGAGGTACTCGGCACCCACACAGCGCCGCCCGTCGAGCAGCAGCTTCTTGGCGCGTACGCCCGTGCGCACCTCCAGGTTGGGGCGTCTGCCGAGAACGGGGTGGAGATAGGCGACCGAGGAGGACTGGCGGATGTTGTTCTCGTCGGAGTTGATCTGGAACCAGTTGGCGCCCCGGACCACCGTGCGGCCGGTGTTGAAGGCGACCGTGGGGATGCCCGCCTGCTCGCACGCCTGGAGCAGGGCCGTGCCGCACGGGTCGTCGCTCTTCAGCGTGCGCAGCTTCACGGGGCCGGTACGGCCGTGGTGGTCGCCCGGGGCGTCGTTGTTCTCCAGCCGGCGGTACAGCGGGAACACGTCGGCAGCGCCCCAGCCCGTACAGCCGCGTGCCGCCCAGTCGTCGAGGTCCTCGGCGGGGGCCCAGAAGGCGATGCAGGAGTTGTGGGAGGAGCAGCCGCCGAGCACCTTCGCCCGGGCGTGCCGCATGAAGCTGTTGCCGCTGGCCTGCGGCTCGACCGGGTAGTCCCAGTCGTAGCCGGACTCCAGCAGTCCCATCCAGCGCTCCAGCCGCAGGACGTCGTCGTCGCCGACATCGCTCGGGCCGGCCTCCAGGACGCACACCGTGACGGAGGGGTCCTCGGAGAGCCGGGCCGCCACCACGTTGCCCGCGGTGCCGCCGCCGACGACGACGTAGTCGAACTCATGCGTACTCATGGGTCCTCCTTCAGCCTTCATTCGGCCACCGGGGTGGCGACGCCAGCGGTGTCCGCGGCCTGAGAACGGTGCTCGGCGAGCACGCCGGTGCGGTGCCGCTGCACGAACCAGTAGTAGGCGAAGCCGCCGCCGGCGATGACGGCGACGAACAGCACCGCGCCCCAGCGCAGGTACCAGTGGTAGGGAGCGGCGGCGTTGTAGACCGCGGCCCGGGGCCAGATCAGGTTGAGCGTCATGGCCGCGCCCCACACGACGGCCAGGATGTTGACCGGCAGGCCCCAGCGGCCCAGGGAGAATCGGCCCTCGCCCGCGGGCTGCCACGTCCCGCGCAGCCGCGCGACCAGCAGCGGCACCGTGACCCCGAGGTAGGCGAGGTAGATCATGATGATGCCGATGCTGGTGACGACCGTGAAGATCTGCGGCTGGCGGATGTTGACCACCAGGATCGCCAGCGCCAGGATCCCGATGATCACGGTCGGCAGGACCGGCGTCTGGAACCGCGGGTGGCACTTGGCCAGTTTCGAGGACGCGGGCAGGTTGTTGTCGCGGGCCATCGCGAACGCCAGCCGGACCGCCGCCGTGTGCACGGCCAGAGCGCACACGGTCACCGCGATCAGCACGCACCACAGCATCGCCTTGCCGGCCGTCGGGCCGAGCACGTCCAGCACGATGTACTGCAGGCCGTCCGTGGACAGCTTCTCGCCCTTCAGACTGGACACGCTCATCAGCGCGAGCAGCAGGATCAGGCCGCCCAGCACGAAGGACGCGACGATCGCCCGGATGATCGCACGCGGCGCGTTGCGGGTCGGGTCCAGGGACTCCTCGCCGAGCGAGGCGGCGGTGTCGAAGCCGTACATGACGTACGCCGAGGCCAGCGAGGCCACCAGAAAGGCGCCCAGGTAGCCGTTTCCGTAACCCGCGCCGGTGCCGTGCGTCTCCATGACGACCTGCGGGCCACGCGTGATGTGGACCGCGAACATGACGATGAGTACGACGGTGGCGATCAACTCGATGAACACGCCCGCCGTGTTGATCCGTGCCATCAGCTTGACGCCGAAGGCGTTCACGAGAGTCGTGAACAGGATCAGCACCGCGGCCAGGATGACCGCGTTGGTCGCCACGTCGTAGGTACCGGTGCCGTCCCCCACGAACTGGAAGACCGACGAGATCTGCGGCAGCGTCAGCTGGTAGGCCAGTGCGACGGCCGATATGGAGACGATCGAGGCGATCAGCATCATCCAGCCGGCGAGCCAGCCCAGATGCGGATTGCCGATCTTCTTCGACCAGTTGTAGACGGAGCCCGCCACGGGGTAGCGGGCGGCGAGCTCCGCGAAGCACAGGGCCACCATGAACTGGCCCACGAAGACCATCGGCCACGACCACCAGTAGGCGGGGCCGCCGCTGCCGTAGCCGAAGTAGAACAGCTGGAAGGTGCCGGTGAGGATCGAGATGTAGCTGATCCCGGCGGCGAAGGTGTGGAAGTTGCCGAGGGTGCGCTTGAGCTCGGGTCTGTAGCCGAACTCCGTGAGTTCGGCGTCGTCCCGGCCGTGAGGGGCGGTCGACTCTGCGGTTGTTTTCATGGGCGGTTCCTCAATGGGCTGTGCCTCAGGGCGGCGTGGGTCAGTCGAACCAACCCTGGGGGGTGGGACGGGTGTTGCGCCAGATGTGCTTCGTTTCGCGATATTCGGCCAGCCCCGCGGGCCCCAGTTCGCGTCCGAAGCCGGACTGCTTGAATCCGCCCCACTCCGCCTGCGGGACGTAGGGGTGGTAGTCGTTGATCCACACCGTGCCGAGCCGCAGCCGGGCCGAGACCCGGGCCGCGCGTGCCTCGTCGCTCGTCCACACCGCGCCGGCGAGGCCGTAGACCGTGTCGTTGGCGAGTTGTACGGCCTCCTCCTCGCTCGTGAACCGCTCGACGGTGAGGACGGGTCCGAAGGATTCCTCCCGGACCACCGACATCCCCGAGGCGCACTCGTCCAGCACGGTGGGCAGGTAGTAGAACCCGTCGGCCAGCTCCGGCCGGTCCGGGCGGGATCCGCCGCAGCGCAGCACCGCGCCCTCCGCCACGCCCCGCGCCACGTACGCCTCGACCTTGGCCCGGTGGGCGGCCGAGATCAGCGGCCCGGTCTGCGCCCGGTCGTCGAACGGATCGCCCAGCCGGATGGCCTTCGCCCGTCGCACCACCTCGTCGACGAACCGGTCGTGCAGGCGGTCCTCGACGAGCAGCCGCGCTCCCGCCGAGCACACTTGCCCCGAGTGCAGGAACACGGCGGTCAGCGCCATGTCGACGGCCGTCTTGAAGTCGGCGTCGGCGAAGACGACGTTCGGGTTCTTGCCGCCGAGTTCGAGGGCCACCTTCTTGACCGTCGTGGCGGCGGTCGCCATCAGACGGCGGCCGGTCTCCAGGCCGCCGGTGAAGGAGACCAGGTCCACGTCCGGATGGTCGGCGAGCGGGGCGCCCGCCTCCGGTCCCGCGCCCAGGACCAGATTGCCCACGCCCGGCGGAAGGCCGGCCTCCGCCAGCAGGCGCAGGAGGTGGATCGCGGTGTGCGGGGTCAGTTCACTCGGCTTGAGCACGAAGGTGTTGCCCGCCGCGAGGGCGGGGGCGACCTTCCACGCCGTCTGCAGGAGCGGGTAGTTCCAGGGGGTGATCAGCCCGCACACACCGACCGGCTCGTGCACCACCCGGCTGTCCACGTCGTCCCGGCCGGTGTCCACGACCCGGCCGTGCTCGCTCGCCACCAGCCGCCCGAAGTAGCGGAAGCAGTTCGCGATGTCGTCGATGTCGTCCGCGCTCTCCACGAGCCGCTTGCCCGTGTCCAGGGACTCCGCGCGGGCGAGGGCGTCCTTGTCCCGCACCAGGAGGTCGGCGACGCGCAGCAGCAGATCGCCACGCTCCTGCGCCGGGGTCCGGGGCCAGGGCCCCTCGTCGAAGGCCCGGCGGGCCGCTGCGATCGCCTCCGCCGTGTCCTTGCCGCCCGCCTCGTCCACGACCCCGACCAGGGAGCCGTCGGCCGGGCAGCGGATCTCACGGGTGCGCTCGTCGAGGGCGCCTCGCCACTCACCGTCAATGAACAGGTCCGGCATGCGCGCCTCCCAGCCGCTCGATGAGCCATTCGTGGAAGATCTGGATGTGGTGCTCGTTGGGGACCAGCACACCGCCCTCGCGGTAGGCACGGGAAGCCATCGCCGGCTGCGTCCGTTCACAGGCTTCGAAGTCCTGGACGTTGACGCGGTGGAAGAGTTCCACGGACTTCGCCACGTCTGCCCCGGACTCCACCACCTCGGGCGCGTACAACCAGTCGCACTCGACGACCGTGCGGTCCTCGGCGAGCGGGAACATGCGGTGCAGGATGACGTGGTCCGGGACGAGGTTGACGAAGACGGTGGGCTTGACCGTGATGGCGTAGTAGCGGCGGTCCTGCTCGGCGCTCACCTCGGGCAGCCTTCCGAAGCCCTCGCTGCCGTCGACCGTGAAGCCCTTGACCTCGTCGCCGAACTCCGCGCCGTGGCCCACGAAGTACTGGGCGGCGTATCCGTCGGCGAACTCAGGCAGCACCTCGGTCAGTTCGGGGTGGATCGTCGCACAGTGGTAGCACTCCATGAAGTTCTCGACGATCAGTTTCCAGTTCGCCTTCACGTCATAGGTGATGCGTTTGCCGAGCGCGAGGCTCTCCGTGCCGTAATGATCGATCGCGGCGACGTCGCCGAGCCGCTCGACGGCCGCGTCCAGGACCGTCTCCTCGAAGGAGGGCGGCTCGTCCGCCAGGCACACCCAGGCGTAGCCCAGCCACTCGCGCAGGGCGACATTGATCAACCCGTACGCGACACGGTCGACGTCCGGCATCTTGATCAGGTTGGGAGCGGCGATCAACTTGCCGTCGAGGTCGTACGTCCAGGCGTGGTAGGGGCACTGGAGCGTGCGGCGGATCTCGCCCGACTCCTCCACGCACAACCGCGCCCCACGGTGCCGGCAGACGTTCAGGAAGGCGCGCAGTTCGCCCCTGCGGGTCCGGGTGATGATGACGTTCTCGCGACCGACCTGGACGGTGCGGAAGGCACCGGGCCGGTCCAGGTCGGCACTGCGGACCGCGCAGAACCACATCGCCTCGAAGACGCGTTCCTGCTCCTGCCGGAAGACGTCCGGGTCGGTGTAGTAGCGCCCGGGGAGGGTGGCGATCAGGCTCGGGGTGGTCGGGGTGGTCGGGGTGGTCGGGGTGGTCGTCACGTGCGTGCTCCTCAGAGAGGCCAAGGCATGCCCCCTAGCGGCGGATGCGCGTCATCTTCGGGTCGAACAGCGGCTCGTCGGCGACCGTGGCCGGGACCTTCTCGCCGACGTACTCGATGTGCACGCCCGTGCCCGTGGGAAGACCGGCGGGCAGCCAGGCGTACGCGACGCAACGGCCGAGCGTGTAGCCGTACGACGCGCTGGTGACGTAGCCGGCCGGGAGGCCGTCGACGTAGACGGGCTCCTTGCCGAGGACCACGGCGGCGGGGTCGTCGAGGAGCAGCGGGGTGAGGCGCCGGGGGGCCTCGCCCTTCCCGGCGAGCGCGGCCTTGCCGACGAAGTCGTCCCGGTCCATGCGGACCGCGAAGCCGACACCGGCCTCGAACGGGTCGTGCTCGTCGGTCATGTCGACGCCCCAGGCGCGGTAGCCCTTCTCCAGGCGCAGGGAGTTGAACGCCGACCGGCCCGCCGCGATCACGCCGAGTTCCCGGCCTGCATCCCACAGCGTGTCCCAGAGCCGGAGCCCCAGGTCGGCGGTGGTGTACAGCTCCCAGCCGAGCTCGCCGACGTAGCTCAGCCGCATGGCCGTCACCGGGACGTGCCCGATGTATGTCTCCCTGGCCCGGAAGTAGCCGAAGGCCTCGTGGGAGAAGTCGTCGGGGGTGAGCGGCTGGACCAGGTCGCGGGCGAGCGGCCCCCAGACCCCGACGCAGCACGTGCCGGAGGTGATGTCCCGGATGTGAACGTCCGCGGGCGCGTGACGCAGCAGCCAGTCCAGGTCGGCGGGGGAGTTGGCGCCGACCTGGAAGCGGTCGGGGGCGAGGCGGGCCACGGTGAGGTCGGAGCGGATGCCGCCCGAGGCGTCGAGGAGCAGGCTGTAGGTGACCGCGCCGGGCTTCTTGCGGAGGTTGTTGCTGGTCATACGGTCGAGGAAGTCGAGAGAGCCGGGGCCGGTGACCTCCAGGCGGCGCAGCGGCGTCATGTCGTAGAGGGCGACGCCCTCACGGGTCGCCTTCGCCTCGGCAGCCGCGACGGGGGACCAGTGGCGGGCCGACCAGGCGTCACGCGCGGGCAGCGGCCCGAGGGCGTCCACGAGCGGGGCGTTCGCCTCGTACCAGTGCGGGCGCTCCCAGCCGCCGCCCTCCAGGAAGTACGCGCCGAGCTGCTGCTGTCGGGCGTGGAAGGGGCTGACGCGCAGGGGCCGGGGCCGCTCCATGGGCTGGAGCGGGTGGATCACGTCGTACACCTCGACGAACTGCTGCGCACCGCGTTCTAGGACGTACGACGGTGAGCGCTGCGCCTCCTCGAACCGGGTGAGGTCGCACTCGTGCAGGTCGATCGAGGGCCGCCCGTCCACCATCCACTCGGCGACGGCCTTGGCGACGCCGGCGGAGTGCGTGACCCAGACGGCCTCGGCCAACCAGAAGCCGCGCAGCCGCCGGGACTCACCGAGGACCGGCATGCCGTCGGGGGTGAAGGAGAAGACCCCGTTGAAGCCCGCCTCGATCTCGGCGTCGCGCAGGGTGGGCATGAGCTGCCGGCAGTCGGCCCAGCTGGGGGCCCAGTCCTCCTGCGTGAAGGGGTAGGAGGACGGCATGTCCATGTTCCGGGCACGGGCCTCGTCGTACGGCGGGACCGCGAACGGGTCGACGGGCAGGGGCCGGTGGGCGTACGAGCCGATGCCGATGCGGTCGGTGTGCTCGCGGAAGTACAGGTCGCGGTCCTGGAAGCGGAGGATCGGCTTCGAGGCCTCTGCGGTGGCGCCGCTCAGCTCGGGGAGCGGCCCGGTCCTGGCGTACTGGTGGGCCAGCGGCTGGAGCGGGACGTCGATGCCGGCCATGCGGCCGATGACCGGCCCCCAGAAGCCGGCCGCCGAGACGACGTGGTCGGCCGGGAAGGTGCCCCGGTCGGTGACGACGCCGGTGACCCGGCCGTCCTCCCGCTCGATGCCGGTGACCGTGTGCCGTTCCAGGAAGCGGGCGCCCCGCGCGCAGGCCCGGGCCATCTGCGCTCGGGAGGCGAGCAGGGCCCGGGCGAGACCGTCGTCCGGGGTGTGGAAGCCGCCGAGGACCAGCGACTCGTCGATCAGCGGCCACAGTTCCTTGCAGCGTGCGGCACTCACGATTTCGCCGCGCACGCCCCAGGAGGCGGCGTAGCCGGCCCTGCGGTGCAGTTCGGCGAGGCGGTCGGGGGTGGTGGCCAGCTCCAGACCGCCGACCTGATGGAAGCAGGAGACGCCGTCGACGTCGAGCGAGGTGAACTTCTCCACGGTGTAGCGGGCGAGGGCGGTGAGGGTCTTCGACGAGTTGGTCTGGAAGACGAGGCCGGGGGCGTGCGAGGTGGAGCCGCCGGGGGCGGGCAGGGGCCCCTGTTCGAGGACGGTGATGTCGGTCCAGCCGCGGGCGGTCAGTTCGTCGGCGAGGGAGCAGCCGACGATGCCGGCGCCGATGACGACCACGCGGGGGATTTCGGGTGTGCTGGACATGCCCCTCCTTGCCGGGACGGGTGCGCGTTGCCGGGACGGGTGCGCGTTGGGGGAGCGGGGCGTTGAGGCTGCGCGGGTATGGGGTGGTGCGTTGGGCCCAGCGGGTATGGGGTGGTGCGTTGGGCCCAGCGGGTACGGGGGTGGGGCGTCGGGGTTGCGGACCCGCGTGGGATCGGCTGGCTCAGGGAGCGGGGGGTGTGCTCACAGCACGACCACCGAACGCAGCACCTCACCCCGGTGCATCTTCGCGAACGCCGCCTCCACCTGGTCCAGGGCGATGGTCTCGCTGACGAAGGCGTTGAGGTCCAGCAACCCGTACAGGTACTGATCGATGAGGTACGGGAAGTCGCGGCTCGGCAGACAGTCGCCGTACCAGGACGACTTGATCGCGCCGCCCCGCGAGAACACGTCGATCAGCGGCAGTTCGACCTGCATCTCGGGGGACGGCACCCCGACCTGGACCAGCAGACCGGCGTGGTCGCGCATGTAGAAGGCCTGCCGGAAGGTCTCGGGGCGGCCCACGGCGTCGATCGCGATGTCGACGCCGAAGCCACCGGTGAGCTCCCGCACCGCCTCGACCGGGTCCGTGCCCCGTGAGTTGACGGTGTGCGTGGCGCCGAACTTCTCGGCCTGGTCGAGCTTCCTGTCGTCGATGTCCACGGCAATGACCTTCATGGCGCCGTTGAGACAGGCGCCCGCGATCGCCGCGTTGCCCACCCCGCCACAGCCGATCACGGCGACCGAGTCACCCCGGCCGACGTTGCCGGTGTTGACCGCCGCGCCGTACCCGGCCATCACGCCGCAGCCGATGAGCCCGGCCGCCTCCGGACGCGCCGCCGGGTCGATCTTCACCGCCTGTCCCGCCGCGACCAGCGTCTTCTCGGCGAACGCCCCGATACCGAGGGCGTTGGAGAGCGGCGTGCCGTCCAGCAGGGTCATCGGCTGGGTGGCGTTGCGGGAGTCGAAGCAGTACCAGGGACGGCCCCGGCGACAAGAACGGCAACTGCCGCAGGGGGCCCGCCAGGCCAGCACCACGTAATCGCCGGGCTTGAGCTCGGTGATCCCCTCGCCGACCGCCTCGATCGTGCCGGCCGCCTCATGGCCCAGCAGGAACGGGAAGTCGTCGTTGATCGCGCCCTCCCGGTAGTGCAGATCCGTGTGGCAGACCCCGCAGGCCTGAACGTTGACGAGGACCTCCCCGGGCCCGGGATCGGGAACCACGATCGTCTGCACCTCGACGGGTGCGCCCTTCTCGACAGCGACTACGGCACGGACCTCGTGTGGCACGACCAAGCTCCTCTGCTGTTGCGCAATGCACGATGGGTTGCGCGATGAGGAACATAGTGGGAACGCCATGGAGGAGCCGTCAAGAGGTACGAGCCATGGTTCGGGTCAACCCTTGGAAAACGGAACGGGACGTGCGAAACCCGCCGGACACACAACAGCGCGGGACCAGGGATTTCACCTGATCCCGCGCTGTGCTCCCGCGGCGCCGGCGCGGCGTCGGAGGCCGTGGCCCCGCCGCCGACCGGCCGTGCCTGCGTCAGAAGCCGTAACCCATACGACGGGACAGCTCGATCGCCGCCGCCTCCGTCCGCTTGGCCACCTCGGGCAGCCGCTCCCGGGTCAGCCGGTACACCGGCCCCGAGACGCTGAGCGACGCGATGACCTTGCCGTCGTGCGCCCGTACGGGAGACGCCGCTGCCGCCAGCCCGATCTCCAGCTCCTCCACCGTGATCGCGTACCCCTGCTGCACCACCGTGTCCAACTCGCCGCGCAGCATGGACGCGACGGTCGCCGTGCGCTCCGTGAAGCGGTGCAGCGGGCGCGCCAGGAGACCCTCGCGCAGGGTCGGCGGCAGATGGGCGAGCAGCACCTTTCCGCTGGCCGTGGCATGCAGCGGGGTGCGCCGGCCGAGCCAGTTCTGCGCGGTGACGGACGCGGTGCCGCGGGCCTGCATGATGTTGACCGCCGCGTCGTCGTCCAGGACCGCGATGTTGACCGTCTCGCCCAGTTCGTCGGCCAGTTCCCGGCACACCGGGACGCCTTCCTGGGAGACGTCCAGCCGTACTGCCGCCGCCCCCGCGAGGCGCAGTACTCCGGCGCCCAGGTAGTACTTGCCGCGGTCCTTCGCCTGGGCCACCAGGCCGCGGTTCTCCAGAACGCCGAGCAGCCGGAACGCCGTGGACTTGTGCACGTCCAGCTCGTCGGCGATCTCGGTCACCCCCGCCTCGCCGTGCCGCGCGAGGATCTCCAGCACACTCACGGCGCGGTCCACCGACTGGACGGCACTCGCCGCGCCTCTGCCGCTCCGCTTGGCTCCGCTCTCCGTGCGGTTCTCCTCCTGGCCGGACTGCTTCTGCGTGCGGGTCATGGCTGAACTCTCACCACCTGTCGGCCCTGTTTGGGCCGCATCTGCGGGAACCCCTTGACGCGACGGTCGCCCCGCCCGGATTCTGTTGCGTATAGCGCTTGCTCATGCGCCATGTGAAACTTCATGTTACCGAAGGGTCCGGATCTCGGTAGGGGACGAACTCCTGGCAGGGAGCCCGCCCCCGGGGCGGGACCGGATGACGTGCACCAACACCTTCCCGTGCCCGGAACCGCCCTTGGTCCGGCACTCCTGAACTGCCTACAGTCTGGCCGAACTGGTCCGGACCATGCGTCCCGGACCGAGAGGGGGGCCCATGATTCCCGTCTGCCACCTCGAAGACCTCCCCAAGGGTGAGTCGTTCCGCGTCGAGACGACCCCGCCCGTCGCCGTGTTCCACACCGACGACGGCGATCTCTACGCCATCGACGACACCTGCACCCACCAGGACGCCTCCCTCTCCGAGGGCTGGCTGGAGGGCTGCCTCGTCGAATGCCCGCTGCACGCGGCCTCGTTCGACCTGCGCACGGGCGTCCCCACCTGCCTCCCCGCCCGCCGCCCCGTCCGCACCCACCGCGTCACCGTCGACGACGGCGTCATCCACCTCCACCTCGCTGCGGAGGAGGGGACGGCGGCGTGAACACCCAGCGCACGGGTGGCGCGAGCGAGCGGGCCGCCACGGTGGGCCACGCCGCGGGCGGACGAGCCCAGGCCCCCGGAGTCGGCGGGCGCCACGCCAGGGCCGGTGACACCCACCCACCGAGGGCCCGCGCCTGCCGCATCGCGGCCGGTGAGGCCGACGCACCAGGCACCCGCAGCGGCACCCCGGCGGGTGCGGCCGGCGTCGTTCCCGGCGCCGCGAGGAGGCACCCCGCATGCGAACCGTGACCATCGTCGGCGCCTCGCTCTCCGGCCTCTACGCCGCCCGGGAACTGCGGGCCCAGGGCTACGACGGGCGTCTCGTGATCGTCGGCGACGAACCCCACGAGCCCTACGACCGACCACCCCTCTCCAAGGACTTCCTCACCGGCCGATCCGGCGAGACCCACCTCGCGCTCACCGACGCCGAGGAGACCGCCGAGCTCGACGCCGAGTGGATCCTCGGCGTCCGCGCCCGCGCCCTCGACGCCCGAGGCCGCACCGTGCTGCTGGACGACGGCCGCGCCGTCTCCGCCGATGGCGTCGTCATCGCCACCGGCGCCTCGGCCCGCCGTCTGCCCGGCGACACCCTGGCCGGAGTCCACACCCTGCGCACCCTCGACGACGCACTGGCCCTGCGCGAGGAACTCACCCGGAGCCCGCGCCGGGTCGTCGTCATCGGCGGCGGCTTCATCGGTGCCGAGACCGCGTCCTCGTGCTCCTCTCTCGGTCACAGCGTCACCGTCGTCGAGGCCGCCCCGCTCCCGCTCGTGCCCCAGCTGGGCGCCGAGATGGCCGGCGTCTGCGCCGCACTGCACCGCCGCGCCGGCGTGGACCTGGTCACCGGCACCGGCGTGGCCGGGCTGCGAGGTACCGCCGCTGTCACCGGAGTGGACCTCACCGACGGCCGCACCGTCCCGGCGGACGTCGTGATCGTCGGCATCGGCGCCGTCCCCAACACCGCCTGGCTCGTCGGCTCAACTCTGACTCTCCGGGACGGCGTCCTGTGCGACGACGGCTGCGTGACGGCCCTGCCGCAGGTCGTCGCCGTCGGCGATGTCGCCAACGTCGGCGGTCACCGCGCCGAACACTGGACCTCCGCCACCCAGCAGCCGAAGGTCGCCGTGACCAATCTGCTCGCCGGCCGCACCGCAGAGACCGCCGACGGGGTGCCCTACTTCTGGTCCGACCAGTACGGCGCCCGCATCCAGTTCGCCGGCCGGTACCGGGACGGCGACACCGTCCGCATCACCGAGGGCGAACTCTCCGACGGCGCACCGGCCGAGGGCGGCTTCCTCGCCCACTATGAGCGGAACGGCCGTACGACGGCCGTGCTCGCCGTGGACCGCCCGCGTCCGTTCATGCGCGCCAGACGCGATCTGGCGCGGGGCGCGGGGGAGTGGCGGGCGCAGTCGGCCCTACGGTGAGGAGGTGCGGGGCTCAACGGTGAGCGCGCGCCGGGCCCTACGGCGAGGACGCGCCGGGGCCTACGGCGAGGACGCGCCGGGGCCTGGTCTCGGCCCGGCGGCCCCCCTCGCGTCCGGTGGCCTCGCCCCGGCTTCCCTCCGCCATGCCTCACGAGTGGGACAGCTGCCCGGCTCCACCCGGCCGGCGTATCCGCTCCTGCGCCCGCTCGGCGGCCCTCTCCTGCCGCCGGGCCCGGCGCCGCTCGCGCCGCAGGGCCCGCGCCGTGCTGCTCGGCACGGACACCACGCCGTTGCGCTGGTTCCAGACCTGGCGCGTCACCCACACGTCGAGCGCTCCCCAAGTGGCCGCGATCGTGCTGACCACACTGCTGATCACCATGGGGAACGCCAGCCAGGACCCGGCCATCGTGCACAGGAAGGCCACCATCGCCTGGATCAGCGTCACGGCTATGAGGAGGACCGCCCGCACCGCCGCCGTCCGCACCGGATCCGGCAGGCGACGCCGTCGTGCGGGCTCCTCGACCCACAGGGGCCGGTAGTGCTGCTCGCGGGTGCCACGACCCGCCTCGCGAACCGGGGCCCCCGTCTCTCGGTCCAAGGGCTCCGCGCCCTCGGAAGTGTCGCGATCGGTCGCCTCGGGATCCCGATGCCCCGTCAGCTGCGCCCCACCCGCCCTGGGCGCACCGCGCCGTTCCGCCGTGCCCATCACCGTGTCACTCCCCACCGCCAGCAGACCGCTCGCTCGCGTCCGAAGACCCGTGCTTCCCAGTGGCTGCCCGGCTTGCGCTGTTTTACGCCGCCCAGGTGCGGGACGCGGCTCCTGTGGCCGATTCCGCCCCCGTTTCCCATGGAGAAGGACGAACAACTCCTCACGAAAATTCCCGAGAACCGAAAAATTTCAGCCAACCGCCCTGGCGGAGTCGAGTGGTTGGCCCGCACCCCGACCACCGGTTTCGGGGAGACAACTCCCGCAATGCCCGGACAACTCGCCATGCCACGTGGCTGGCGCGGAACTTCAGGTTCCGGACCGGTCTTCGAGTTCCCTGTGGGTCGGTAGTAGGCTCGCGCCGTTTGTTGACGCACATGTGTACCCCCGGTAGCCGGGGGCCCGAGCTGGGGGAGGCCATGCGCTTTCGCGGGAAGTCCATCCGCCGGAAGATCGTGGCGCTTCTCCTCGTGCCGCTGGTGTCCCTGACCGCGATCTGGGCCTTCGCCACGGTGCTCACGGGACGTGAGGCCAGCGACCTCTTCAACGTGTCGTCCGTGGTGGAGAAGATCGGCTACCCCATCGAGGACACCGTCCGCGTCCTCCAGGAGGAACGCCGCCAGACTCTGGTCTACCTCGCCGACCCCCGAGCGTCCGACGGCCTCGCCGCGCTCCGGCGCAGCCGGAACGCCACCGACAAGGCCGTCGGCAGCATCCGCGAGAACGCACGGAACCCCGATGTGCGCGACGCGATGGGCGCGGACACCGACGAGCGGCTGACCGCCGTCCTGGACGCCTTCGACGGCATCGAGTCGCTGCGCCGCAGCGTCGAGGACGGCACGGTCAACCGCACCCAGGCCCTCGACCTCTACAACCGGCTGGTCGACCCCTCCTACGTGCTCCTCGCCAATCTGCACGTGGTCGACAACATCGAGCTGGACAAGCAGTACCGCGCGCTGGTCAACCTCGCCCGCGCCCGCGAGCTGCTCGCCCGCGAGGACGCCCTCCTCGGTTCCGCCCTGATCGTCGGCAGGATCTCGCACTCCGAAGAGCGGGACATCTCCGACCTCGTGGCCCAGCGCACCCTGATGTACGACGTCAACCTGCCGCTGCTGCCCGTGGCGGAACGCGACCGCTACCAGACCTTCTGGAAGAACGCCTCCTCCGCTCCCTTGCGCGTGGCCGAGGAAGCCGCCGTCTCCTCCGGGGGCGGCAGCCCCCGCGGGGTCTCCGCCAAGAGCTGGGACAGCGCCGCCGGAAACGTGCTCGACGAACTCGGCACCCTCAACGACCAGGCCAACGACCGCTACCAGGACCGCGTCCATCCCGTGGCCGTCGGCGTCATCGCCAAGGCCGTCATCGCCGGTGCGCTCGGATTGATCGCGCTCCTGGTCTCCCTCTTCCTGTCCGTGCGCGTCGGTCGCACCCTCATCCGCGATCTGCGGCAACTGCGCCTGGAGGCCCACGAAGCGTCCGGAGTGCGGCTTCCCAGTGTCATGCGCCGCCTCTCCGCGGGCGAGCAGGTCGACGTCGAGACCGAGGTCCCGCGCCTCGAATACGACAGGAACGAGATGGGCGAGGTCGGCCAGGCCCTCAACACCCTGCAGCGCGCCGCCGTCGAAGCCGCCGTCAAGCAGGCCGAACTGCGCGCCGGCGTCTCCGAGGTCTTCGTCAACCTCGCGCGCCGCAGCCAGGTCCTGCTCCACAAGCAGCTCACCCTCCTCGACGCCATGGAGCGCCGGACCGAGGACACCGAGGAACTCGCCGACCTGTTCCGTCTCGACCACCTGACCACCCGCATGCGCCGGCACGCCGAAGGCCTGGTGATCCTCTCCGGCGCCGCGCCCTCCCGGCAGTGGCGCAAGCCCGTCCAGCTGATGGACGTCGTGCGCGCCGCCGTCGCCGAGGTCGAGGACTACGAACGCATCGAGGTCCGCCGGCTTCCGCGGATCGCCATCAGCGGCCCGGCCGTCGCCGACCTGACGCACCTCGTGGCCGAACTGCTGGAGAACGCCACGGTCTTCTCGCCGCCGCACACCGCCGTCCAGGTCCTGGGCGAACGCGTCGCCAACGGCTTCACCCTGGAGATTCACGACCGCGGCCTCGGCATGGCGGCCGAAGCGCTCCTGGACGCCAACCTCCGGCTCGCCGAGACGCCGGAGTTCGAGCTCTCCGACACCGACCGGCTCGGCCTGTTCGTGATCAGCCGGCTCGCCCAGCGCCAGAACGTCCGGGTCTCTCTGCAGCCCTCCCCGTACGGCGGCACGACCGCCGTGGTCTTCATCCCCGACGCGCTGCTGACCGACGACGTGCCGGACACCAACGGCATCGGCTTCCGGCTCGACCGCCCCCAGCTGGCCCCGGAGGGCGAGCCGCAGGACAGCCGCCGCGCCGCGCTGTCCCAGGCGTCCGCACAGCGCCCCGGCCTGCCCGCCTCCCTGCTGGACGGACCGGTCGAGCTGGAGGCACCCGTCGACCTGGACGCCGTCGGAGACCTCCCCGGAGCCCTCGAGGACGAGGACGGAGAGCACGGTGGTCTGTTCCGCCCCCGCCACTTCCTCACCCGAGCCCCGGACGAGACCGCGGCTCGCCGCACCGATCCGCGGCGGCCCACCGACGTCCGCGCCACGGGGGACGTCACCGACGCCGACGACGAGCTGAGCGCTCCGGTCCCGCTGTCCCGCCGCCACACCCCGAAGCTGGTCAGCTCGCACGGGCGCCCGGTCACCGAGCAGCGCACCCGGCGGGGCAAGACGGACGAGGAGTCCAGCACGGCCCTCGGCCGGACGGAGTCGGGCCCCGCGTCCGCGCTCCCGTCACGCCGCCGGAGCGAGGAGTCCACGGGCAGCCGGGCCACCGGCCGACCCGGACCCGAACCCGCGCCCGCCCTTCCGGCCCGGCGCCGCACCGAGAACTCCTCGTCCGGCAGCGGTCGGGGCGACGCCCAGCCCGACGCACCGCCACCGCTGCCGTCCCGTCGTCGTGGGACGGACTCCACCCGCCGTGGCATCGGCGCAGCCGGCCGCGACGATGACCAGACCGCATCCCCGGCCTCGCCCGGCAGCGCCATGGGCGACCGGTCGGAGTCCGCCGTCCTCCCGAAGCGGACCCGCCGCGCGGAGATCGCCTCGAGCGGCCCCCAGGCACCCGGCCACCGCTCCGCCTCGGAGACCACCGCCGCACCCTCTCGCCACGAGACAGGCTCCGGCGCCACACCCCAGGGGACCGGCTCCGCATCCCAGGGGACCGGCTCCGCACCACAGCCCGGTTCCGGCACGGCCCCGCTGCCCCGGCGCGTCCGGCAGGCGAACCTGGCCCCGCAGCTGAAACGAAGCTCGGAGCCGCGCACCGATGACGGTGCCGAGCCCGTCGAACGCGACGCCGAGGAAGTACGCAGCCGCATGGCATCGCTCCAGCGGGGCTGGCAGCGCGGCCGTGAGGAGAACGCCGCGGGCGATACCGCCCACAGCGGCGCAGCACCGCAAGGAACGACAGAGGGGGACGGTCGATGACCGCACCGAAGGCGACCGGCCACACCGCGACGATCAAGGGGGAGCTGAACTGGCTCCTCGATGACCTGGTGGACCGAGTAGCGAGCATCCGCAAGGCCCTCGTGCTCTCCGGCGACGGTTTGCCGACGGGCGTGTCCAAGGACCTGACCAGGGAGGACAGCGAGCACCTGGCCGCCGTGGCCTCCGGGTTCCACAGCCTCGCCAAGGGGGTGGGGCGTCACTTCGAGGCCGGCAACGTCCGCCAGACGGTCGTCGAACTCGACGACGCCTTCCTCTTCGTGACGGCCGCCGGTGACGGCAGTTGCCTCGCCGTCCTCTCCGACGCCGACTCGGATGTCGGCCAGGTCGCGTACGAGATGACGCTGCTCGTGAAGCGGGTGGGCGTGCATCTGGCCGCCGCTCCGCGCACCGATCTGCCCGCAGGCGGGTAGTGGGATGACATGAGCGCTGACGGTCAGGGAAGAAGCCACTGGTTCGACGACGACGCCGGACCGGTCGTCCGCCCGTACGCCATGACCCGCGGCCGCACCAGCAGCCAGGGCCAGCACCGCCTGGACCTGATCGCGGTCGTGGTCGCGGAGCCGCACGCGGACGATCCGGAAGCGGACCACATGCTCTCCCCGGAGCACGTGGACATCGTCGAACTGTGCCGTGACATCCCGCAGTCGGTCGCCGAACTCGCAGCGGAACTCGACCTGCCGATCGGAGTGGTACGGGTCCTCGTCGGGGATCTCGTGGACGGAGAATTCGTCCATGTGAACCGGCCCGTACCCCCTGCCGAGCTGCCGGACGAGAGTATTCTGCGCGACGTGATCAACGGCCTCCGGGCGCTGTGAGCAGCGCGGAAGCGGGGTACTGACGTGACTGGCTGGCAGTTCTGGGTGGACCGCGGCGGCACCTTCACCGACGTCGTCGCCCGGAGCCCGGACGGCCGGCTGCTCACGCACAAGCTGCTCTCCGACAACCCCGCCCGCTACGCCGACGCCGCGGTCGAGGGTGTCCGCACCCTGCTGGCCGGCTCCGACGACCCCGTCGACAGCGTGCGCATGGGGACCACCGTCGCCACCAACGCCCTCCTGGAGCGCAAGGGCGAGCGCACGCTGCTGGTCATCACCCGCGGCTTCCGCGACGCCCTGCGCATCGCCTACCAGAACCGCCCGAGCATCTTCGCCCGCCGTATCGACCTGCCCGAGCTGCTGTACGAACGGGTCGTCGAGGTCGACGAGCGCATCGCCGCCGACGGCACCGTCCTGCGCGCCCCCGCCCTGGACGCCCTCGCCGGGCCGCTCCAGGAGGCGTACGACGACGGGATCCGCGCCGTCGCGGTGGTCTGCATGCACAGCCACCTCCACCCGGCCCACGAACAGGCCGTCGGGGACCTCGCCGCCCGCATCGGCTTTCCGCAGATCTCGCTCTCCGGCGAGGCCAGCCCCCTGATGAAGCTCGTCCCCCGCGGAGACACCGCCGTGGTCGACGCCTACCTCTCGCCCGTGCTGCGCCGCTACGTCCGGCACGTGGCCGACGAGCTCGAAGGCGTACGGCTGATGTTCATGCAGTCCAACGGCGGCCTCACCGAGGCCGGGCAGTTCCGCGGGAAGGACGCCATCCTGTCCGGGCCGGCCGGCGGCATCGTCGGCATGGCCCGGATGTCGCAGCTCGCCGGCTTCGACCGCGTGATCGGCTTCGACATGGGCGGCACCTCCACCGACGTCTCCCACTTCGCCGGCGCGTACGAGCGCGTCTTCACCAGCCGGATCGGCGGCGTCCGGCTGCGCGCCCCGATGCTGGACATCCACACCGTCGCCGCCGGTGGCGGTTCCGTCCTGCACTTCGACGGCTCCCGCTACCGCGTGGGGCCGGACTCGGCGGGCGCGGACCCCGGACCTGCCTGCTACCGGGGCGGTGGGCCGCTCGCCGTCACCGACGCCAACGTCATGCTCGGCCGGATCCAGCCCGCCCACTTCCCGAAGGTGTTCGGACCGGGCGGCGACGAGGCCCTCGACGAGGTGCTCGTCCGGGACCGCTTCACCGCCCTCGCCCGGGAGATCGGCGAGCAGACCGGCGACGACCGCACGCCGGAACAGGTCGCCGAGGGGTACCTGCAGATCGCCGTGGCCAACATCGCGTCGGCGGTGAAGCGGATCTCCGTCCAAAAGGGCCACGACGTCACCCGTTACGCCCTCACCACGTTCGGCGGCGCCGGCGGCCAGCACGCCTGCAAGGTCGCCGACTCCCTCGGCATCCGCACGGTCCTCGTACCACCCATGGCCGGCGTTCTCTCCGCACTCGGCATCGGCCTCGCCGACACCACCGCCATGCGCGAGCAGTCCGTCGAGGCCCCCCTGGAAGCCGCCTCGATGCCCGGCGTCCTCAAGACCGCCGAAGACCTGGAGGCGGCGGCCCGGGCCGAACTCCTCGCCGAGGACGTCCCCGAGGAGCACATCGAGGTCACCCGACGCGCGGAACTGCGCTACGACGGCACGGACACCACCTTCACCGTCGAGCTGACCGAGCCCGGCACGATGCGACACGCCTTCGAAGAACGTCATCGCGCCACGTACTCCTTCACGCTCGACCGCCCGATCGTCGTCGAAGCCCTCTCCGTCGAAGCCACCGGCATCACCGAACCCCCCGATCTCTCCGCCCTCGTCCCTTGGCGAGCCGCCCCCGACGGCAGCTCCGCCCGCGGTTCCGCAGCGCCCGGTGCCGTCCGCCTCCACACGGACGGCGCCTGGCGCGACGTACCCCTGCACCGCCGCGAGGACCTTCCTCCCGGCGACACCGTCACCGGCCCGGCGATCATCACCGAAGCCAGCTCCACGACCGTCGTCGACGACGGCTGGCGGGCCACGGCGACCGACGACGGGCATCTGGTCATGGAACGCGCCACGATTACACAGAGTTCCGATCTCGACACGAAAGTCGACCCGGTCCTGCTTGAGGTCTTCAACAACCTGTTCATGTCGATCGCCGAGCAGATGGGCGCCCGCCTCGAATCAACCGCCCAGTCCGTCAACATCAAGGAGCGCCTGGACTTCTCCTGCGCCCTCTTCGACCCGGACGGAAACCTGGTGGCCAACGCCCCGCACATCCCCGTCCACCTGGGCTCGATGGGCACGAGCGTCAAAGAGGTCATCCGCCGGCGCGGCCCCCGCATGCGACCGGGCGACACCTATGCCGTCAACGACCCGTACCACGGCGGCACCCACCTGCCCGACGTCACCGTGATCACGCCGGTCTTCGGCACCGCACCGCCGGCCGACACGGAGAGTGACGCAGGGAGCGGCTCGTCGGGTGCTCCGGACAGTGAGAGGAGCGGCTCGTCGGGTGCTCCGGACAGTGATCCGCAGATCCTCTTCTACGTCGCCTCACGCGGCCACCACGCCGAGATCGGCGGCATCGCCCCCGGCTCCATGCCCGCGGGCAGCCGCACCATCGAGGAGGAAGGCGTCCTCTTCGACAACTGGCTGCTCGCCGAGAAGGGCCGCTTCCGGGAGGCCGAGACCCTCCGCCTCCTCACCGAGGCGCGCCACCCCTCCCGCAACCCGAAGACCAATCTCGCCGACCTGCGCGCCCAGATCGCCGCCAACCGCAAGGGTGTCGACGAGGTCGGCCGCATGATCGAGGACTACGGCCTCGACGTGGTCCAGGCTTACATGAGGCACGTCCAGGACAATGCCGAAGAGGCCGTACGCCGGGTCATCGACGCCCTCGACGACGGCGACTACGCCTACGAGACCGACGCGGGCGCCGTCATTCGCGTGGCCGTGCGCGTGGACCGCGAGAACCGGGCCGCGACCATCGACTTCACCGGCACGTCCGCCCAGCTGCCCACCAACTTCAACGCCCCCTTCTCGGTCGTCAACGCGGCCGTCCTGTACGTCTTCCGCACCCTCGTCGCCGACGACATCCCCCTCAACGACGGCTGTCTGCGTCCCCTGGCCATCGTCGTCCCGCCGGGCTCCCTGCTCGCCCCCGAGCCGCCCGCCGCGGTCGTCGCGGGCAACGTGGAGACCTCCCAGGCCGTCACCGGAGCCCTCTACGCGGCGCTCGGCGTCCAGGCCGAGGGCTCCGGGACCATGAACAACGTCACCTTCGGCAACGAACGCCACCAGTACTACGAAACCGTTGCCTCAGGCTCCGGCGCGGGTGACGGCTTTTCCGGCGCGCCCGTCGTCCAGACCCACATGACCAACTCCCGCCTCACCGACCCCGAGGTTCTGGAGTGGCGACTGCCCGTACGCCTCGAGGAGTTCGCCGTCCGGCGCGGCAGTGGCGGCGCCGGCCGGTGGCACGGCGGGGACGGCGCCGTACGACGCATCCGCTTCCTCGAACCCATGACCGTCTCCACCCTGTCCCAGCACCGCCGGGTCCCGCCCTACGGCATGGCGGGCGGTGAGCCGGGTGCTCTCGGCGCCAACCGGGTGGAGCACGCGGACGGCACGGTGACCGCACTTGGCGGCAGCGACTCCGCGGACCTCGTCACCGGCGATGTACTCGTCATCGAAACCCCAGGCGGCGGAGGCTATGGCCCGCCGTCGCCCGACCCCCATCAAGCAGGAGAAGAGATCGATGATCTTCGGGCGTTCTGAGCGCGGCAAGCCTCCGGTCGAGCCCGTCACGCTCAAGATCCTGGTGGCCGGCGGCTTCGGCGTGGGCAAGACCACGCTCGTCGGCGCGGTCAGCGAGATCAGACCGCTGCGCACCGAGGAGCTGCTCACCGAGGCCGGGCGCCCGGTCGACGACACCAGCGGCGTGGAAGGCAAGAACACCACGACCGTGGCCATGGACTTCGGCCGTATCACCCTCCGCGAGGACCTCGTGCTGTACCTCTTCGGCACGCCCGGGCAGGAACGGTTCTGGTTCATGTGGGACGAGCTCTCCGAGGGCGCGCTCGGCGCCGTCGTGCTCGCCGACACCCGCCGCCTGGAGGACTGCTTCGCCGCCGTCGACTACTTCGAACGGCGTTCCATCCCCTTCCTCGTCGGCGTCAACTGCTTCGAGGGCGCTCCCCGTTACCCGATCGAGGACGTCCGCCAGGCCCTCGACCTCGACGAGGGCGTGCCGCTCCTGATGTGCGACGCGCGGGACCGCGAATCGGTCAAGGAAGCACTCATAGGCGTCGTCCAGCACGCCATGGCGTACGCGGCCGACCGCCGCGAGGCCCTGTCCGGCTGACCCACAGGATCTACGCGGACGGCCCGTATCCGAATACCGATGAGCACGGCCCGTACCCTCGCCGACCGGGGTACGGGCCGCAGCCGTGGCGACGCTCCACGCGCGCGTGGTCAGCTGTCGCCTTCCTCCTCCCAGCCGAAGCTCTTCTCCACGGCCTTGCGCCAGTTGTGGTACTCGCGGTCCCGCACCGACGCCTCCATGTTCGGCGTCCACTCGACGTCCTTCTGCCAGTGCGCCTTGAGTTCGTCCGTGTCGTTCCACACGCCGGTGGCCAGACCGGCCGCGTACGCGGCACCCAGACAGGTCGTCTCGGAGACCTTGGGCCGCACCACCGGCACGTCGAGCACGTCCGACTGGTGCTGCATCAGCAGGTTGTTCTTCGTCATGCCGCCGTCGACCTTGAGGGTCGTGATGTGCACCCCGGAGTCCTGGTACATGGCGTCCACGACCTCGCGGGTCTGCCAGCTCGTCGCCTCGAGCACCGCGCGCGCGAGGTGTGCCTTCGTCACGTACCTGGTGAGTCCGGTGATCACGCCACGCGCGTCGGAGCGCCAGTACGGCGCGAACAGGCCGGAGAACGCCGGCACGATGTACGAGCCGCCGTTGTCCTCGACGCTCGCCGCCAGGGGCTCGATCTCGTCGGCCGTCCGGATGATGCCGAGCTGGTCCCGGAACCACTGGACGAGCGCGCCCGTGATGGCGATCGCGCCCTCCAGGCAGTAGACCGGCGCTTCAGTGCCGATCTTGTACCCCATGGTGGTCAGCAGACCGCTCTTCGACGGCACCGGGCGGTTGCCGGTGTTGAGCAGCAGGAAGCTGCCCGTGCCGTACGTGTTCTTCGCGGTGCCCACGTCGTAGCAGGCCTGGCCGAACACGGCGGCCTGCTGGTCGCCCAGCGCGGAGGCCACGGGGACCCCGGCGAGCTGGCCCACGGCGGTGCCGTACACCTCGGAGGAGGACCGGATCTCGGGCAGCATGGCCTCGGGGACGTTCATCGCCGAGAGGATCGAAGGGTCCCACTGCAGGGTCTCCAGGTTCATCAGCATGGTGCGCCCGGCGTTGGTCACGTCGGTGACGTGCTGCCCGCCGTCCGTGCCGCCCGTGAGGTTCCAGATCAGCCAGGAGTCCATCGTGCCGAAGGCGATCTCGCCGCGTTCGGCCCGGGCCCGCAGGTCGGGCACGTTGTCGAGCAGCCAGGCCGCCTTGGGCCCGGAGAAGTAGGTCGCCAGCGGCAGACCCGTCTGCTCACGGAAACGGTCCTGCCCGTCCGAGCCGCCCAGCTGGTTGCAGAGCGCCGCCGTCCGCGTGTCCTGCCAGACGACCGCGTTGTGCACCGGCTTGCCGGTCGCCCGGTCCCACAGGAGGGTCGTCTCGCGCTGGTTGGTGATCCCCATCGCGCTCAGCTGGTCGGCCCTCAGACCGGCCTTGGCGAGCGCTCCCGCCACCACCGCCTGTACCTTCGACCAGATCTCGGTGGCGTCGTGCTCCACCCAGCCGGGCTTCGGGAAGATCTGGCGGTGCTCGCGCTGGTCCACGGCGACGATCGCGCCGTCCTGGCTGAAGACGATGCAGCGGCTGGATGTGGTGCCCTGATCGATGGCTGCGACGTACTTCGCGGAGTTGTCCGTCATGGCTACCCCTTCGGCTGGATCAGAAGGCTGCGTTGTAGATGACGCCACCGAGCAGGCCGCCGATCAGTGGACCGACGACGGGGATCCACGAGTAGCCCCAGTCGGACGTGCCCTTGTTCGGGATCGGCAGGATGGCGTGGATGATGCGCGGACCGAGGTCGCGCGCCGGGTTGATGGCATAGCCGGTGGGACCACCCAGGGACAGGCCGATGCCGACGACCAGCAGAGACACCAGCAGGATCGCGATACCGGACCCGTAGATGCCGCCGCCCCCGGGAATCAGGCCGATGCCGACGCCCTCCACGTGCCTGTCCTGCCCGACCAGGGCCAGGATGGGCAACACCAGCGCAATCGTGGCGAGGATCTCCGTGACCAGGTTGGCGATCGGGTTCCGGATCTCCGGGACGGTCGAGAATATCCCTAGCGTCGGAATCGGTTCGTCTGCCGTGCCCTCCGTGGTGCCCGTCTTCCGCACGTTGGCCGCGAACTGGGCGTAGTACACGAGGTAGCACAGGACGGCCCCGATCATGGCGCCGGTGATCTGACCCAGCAGATAGACCCAGACCTTGCTCCACACGCCGGTGTCGACGGCGAGGCCGAAGGTGACGGCCGGGTTGATGACCCCTCCGGACAGGGGAGCGGCGGTGTACGCGCCGGCCAGCACGCCGAAGCCCCAACCGAACGCGATCACGATCCACCCGGAGGCCCGTGCTTTCGAGAATCTGAGGGTGACGGCGGCACACACGCCGGCACCGAACAGGATCAGAATCGCCGTGCCGATCATCTCTCCGAAGAAGATGTCTCCGTTAGTCATGGCTGCTCCTCAGCCTGGCCCGGGACGATCGGCCCCGGTCCTCACCTGCAGGGTGCGCTCTCCCGTGGCTACTTCAGCCGAAGGCAGGGAGATCCCGCGCCCCGCCCGGCATCCGTGACGAGCGTGCCGTCGCAGCCGAATCGCCCGTGGGGGAATGGGCCTTGGCGCAGGCGCACCCACGCGCCGCAGTGCCGGAATACGCCGACTATGTACGGCGATGTCGACTGACACCGGAAGTGTTCACCGGCACCCAAAGGGCGTCAAGGTCGCCGACCGCAACGGTTGACGGCCTTCCGACGGCCACCGGGATCGCGCCTGGCCGACGGGCCGGTTGCTCGGCCATGGCGGCGCCCGGTCGGGTCGTTGTTCAGATTTCAGATCTGTTTTGGACCCGCGCGGGCCTCCGGGCGCCGCGCGAGGCCTGGCTGATGGTGTCCGGCCTCCGCCGGGCTCCGCCAGGGGCGAAAGCCCAGCCGCACCTGACTCCTCGCTTGCTAAAGTCCAGGATCTACCTGACCTGGAGGTTTCTCAACCGCAGAAGCTCCGCGGGGCCCTGGCCTCCGCGGAGGGGGCCCGGCGACCGGTCACGGCGGGCCGGGCGATCGGTCACCGTCGCGCCCGTGCACGACCTCGTCAGCACCGCAACTCCACGGCCCACGCGCCGGCTCGGCTGCCGAACGGGGCGGGCGACGGCGCCCGACCACGCCGAGCAGGGAACGGCCGAGCAGGGGCCACCGAGTAGGGGCCTGCGCCGCACCTCAGACGCCTTGCGAGCCGCTCTCGACCGCCATACCGTACCTCGCAGACGCAGACGCAGACGCAGACGCAGACGCATGCCCAGGCTCCGGCGTCGTTTGCGTGCCCCGGCGGGTCTCATGGCCCGCCACGCCCGCCCGGCCCAGCACCCAACTCGCCCCGTGCAGCGCCTTGGCCGCCCTCTTCAACGGGGCCAGGCAGGCTGCGGCCTGCCGGTGGTCGCTCACGCTGCCCGGCGCGCACAGCACCGTCGCGAGCGACAGCGTGACCGGTCGGCCCCCGGCCGACCAGGGAGCGTCCAGCACCGAGGCGGCCAGCGGATCGAGACCGTCCGGATCGGCGAGCACCAGGAAGTCGTCCCCGCCGATGTGTCCCACCCGCGCGCCCACCGTCGCGGCCTGCTGCAACGCCCGGCCCACCGCCTTGATCAGTTCGTCTCCCGCCGCGAATCCGGCCCCGTCGTTGACCTGCTTGAAGTGGTCGACGTCCAGCCAGCTCAACGCGAACGCCCGCCCGGCCGCGATCCGGCGGTCGACCTCGCCGGTGATCGCGTCCGAGCCGGGCAGACGCGTCAGCGGACTGAGTCCCGCCGCCTCCTCCACCCGTGTCTCGGCCAGGGCTCGCACGAGGTCGGCGAGCCGCACGACCCCCACGCACCGTCCGTGCTCGTCCACCACGGCCACGTCGTCCGAGGTGCGGTCCCGCTCACCGACCGCCACCACGTCCAGCACCTCCCAGGCCGTGGCGTCGACGCCCACCGTCCGCGGCGGGTCGCCGAGCTTGGCCGCCGGGCGGTCGGCGTACAGGGCATGCCCGTAGCGCCCAGACATCGACAGCAGAAAGCGGGAGCGGTGCACCGACCGGACAGGAACGCCACTGGTGTCCACGAGCAGCACCCCGGACACGTCCGGTGACCCGGTCAGCAGGGCTCGCACCTGCCCCGCGGACGCGGTGGCGGGCAGCAGGGCGGCGGGACGGACGAACTCCCGCACCGACGGCCCGGACCCCGGCGCCGGCGCCTCGGCGGGGGAGCGGGGCGGGACGTAGACGTCGGCGGCGGGCAGGCGGGCCGGCGGCGCGAACAGCTCGCCCTGCGCCAGCTGGGCCCCGGCCGCCAGCGCCGCCGCGCACTGCCCTTCGGTCTCCACCCCCTCCACGGCCAAAAGCGCCCCCATCTCGTCGCACAGCGTCCGCATCGACCGCACCACCGCCGGTCGTGTCAGCAGCGACGCATCCAGCTTGACCAGGCCGGGCGCGAGGTCCGAGAGCAGCCGCAACGGCACATCCCCGTCCCCGACACCGTCCGCGCAGATCCGGAAGCCCTGCCCGCGCAGCGCGGCCACCGCCTCCAGCAGAGACTGCTGCGGCACATGCGTGTACGGCGGGCAGACGTCGACCGTCACCTCCCAGGGGAGGCGCCCGGCCTCACGCACGGCGTCGTGCAGGGAAGGGAGCCCTCCGAGGTCGGCGAGGGTCCCGGCGAACACGTTGACGAACAGCGGAAGCAGGGTCTCCTTCCGCGCTGCCGCGCGGATCGCCGCCACCGCCAGCCGGCAGTCGAGCTCCGGGTCCCGGCGGGCCTCGGCCAGGACGTCGCCGCTCTCCGGTCGGGCGAGTATCTCCAGCCCCGCGACCGCTCCGGTCGTCAGATTGACCGCCGGTTGGAAGGCGAAGCGGAGAGTGTCCGTCCAGGAGTGCACGGGAGCATGATTGACGCCTCCGGCGCATGCCCAAGCGCAGTTCATGAGACGTTCACGCAGGATTCCGGCGCGATCACACAGCGTATGCATCGTGCGGGATCAATGGAACGGAAGGACCGGCGTCAGCAACAGTGCCGCCGCCCGGTCCAGGGCCACTGAGGGCTCACCGCACCGCGATCACCGCCGACCCGTGCCCGAACAGCCCCTGGTTCGCGGTGATGCCGACGCGCGCTGCCGGGACCTGCCGGTCACCTGCCACGCCCCTCAACTGCAGGGTCAGCTCGCAGACCTGGGCTATCGCCTGCGCCGGAACGGCCTCCCCGAAGGACGCCAGTCCGCCGCTGACATTCACAGGTATACGCCCTCCCAGGGCTGTCGCACCATCCCTCAGCAGCTTCACGCCCTCGCCCTCTCCGCACAGCCCCAGGTCCTCGTACCACTGCAACTCGAGGGCGGTGGACAGGTCGTAGACCTCGGCGAGCGACAGGTCCTCCGGCCCGAGACCCGCCTCCTCGTAGGCCGCCCGGGCGATCGATCTGCGGAACGTCTCGCCCGGTGGCTCCACTTCCCGCGCGGAGTCCGTGGCGATGTCCGGCAGGTCCAGCACGGTGTTCGGGTAGCGCGGGGTCACCGTGGACACCGCGCGGATCCGCACCGGCTCCGCCTGCCCGTGCCGACGCGCGTACTCCATGCTCGAGAGCACGACCGCCGCACCGCCGTCGGAGGTCGCGCAGATGTCGAGCAGTCGCAGCGGGTCCGCGACCACGGCGGAGGCGGCGACCTCCTCTGCGGTCACGCGGCTGCGGTAGCGCGCGCGGGGATTCAGCGCTCCCATCGCCGAGTTCTTGACCTTGACCTGTGCGAAGTCGTCCGGCGTGTCGCCGTGCCGAGCCATGCGCCTGCGGGCGTACAGCCCGAAGTACACGGGGTTGGTGGCCCCGAGAATCCGGAACCGCAGCCAGTCGGGATCGTCCGGCCGGTCTCCGCCCGCAGGGCGGAAGAACCCCTTGGGAGCGGCATCGGCCCCCACGACGAGCACCACATCGGCGAGCCCGGCGCGGATCTGGGCCCGTGCGGCGTCGATGGCCTGCGCTCCGGACGCGCACGCGGCGTACACGCTGGTGACCCGGGCCCCTTGCCAGCCCAGCGCCTTCGCGAACGTGGCCCCGGCGACATGGCCGGGATAACCGCCCCGCACCGTGTCCGCGCCGACGATCGCGCCGATGTCCCGCCACGCCAGCCCGGCATCGGCGAGGGCCTCCCGGGCCGCCGCGACGCCGTACTCCACGAAGTTGCGCCCCCACTTGCCCCACGGGTGCATGCCCGCGCCGAGCACCGCCACCTCTTCCGTCATTCCGTCACCCCCGTCGGCCGCCAGTGCCACGTCGTCCAGGTCGTCTCCGCGTCCTCATGGAGCACACCGGGTACGACCTCCACCTCCAGGCCCACCGCCAGGTCGGCGACGGTGATCCCGGGAGCCGCCTGTCCCAGCACCACCATCCGCTCGGCCTCCAGCTCCACAGCGATGAACGCGCACGGCTCCCACGAAAGTTCCGGATCGGTCACGTACGGTGACGGAGGGGGGTACCGGCTGTCCGTGAACGACCAGACACGCCCCCGCCGCGACAGCGGAACCTCCGTCAACTCGCCGCCCGCGCATGCGGGGTTGCGGCAGTGATGGTCCTCGCGGGGGAAGAAGACTGAAGCGCACGCCGAACAACGCGTGCCGAGCAGCCGGAAATCGTCCCCCTCCCCGGTGAACCACCCCGACACCACAGGTGTTCGCGCACGCGCCACAGCGCCCTCCCTGCACAAAAAATCTGACGGGACGTCAGAAGTGTGTCACGGCCGGTCGGAGATCGGCAGTCCACGAGCCCGAAGCGAACGGACGGTCGCGGACTCCGCATGCGGCCCCTTCTCACGACGCGACCAGTCCTGGTAGACGCAGGGGCATGACACGACTCACCACCGTGGCGCGTGCCCTCATCACCACGTTCGCAGTCCTGCTGGCATCGGCCGCACCCAGCACGACCGCCCAGGCCGGCACCGACCCGAAAGCACCGAAGGACTTCGTGGCGCTGAGAAGCGTGGATCCGACCATCATCCAGGAGATGCGCTATGTCACCCCGCACAACTTCGTGGGTGAGCGCATCGACGGCTACCGGCAGCCCCTCTGCATCCTCACCCGCCCCGCCGCGGAAGCCCTCCACAAGGCCCAACGCAAGCTCCTGCGCCAGGGCTACACCCTCAAGGTGTACGACTGCTACCGGCCGCAGCGCGCGGTGGACCACTTCGTCCGCTGGGCCGAGGACCTCGACGACGAGGCGATGAAGGGCGAGTTCTACCCGAACGTCGACAAGACCCGGCTGTTCGCCGACGGCTACATCGCGGCGAAATCCGGCCACAGCCGTGGTTCGACCCTGGACGTTACGCTTGTCAGGCTCCCGGCGAAGCCGACTCGGCCCTACCGCCCCGGAGAGCCCCTCGTGCCCTGCTTCGCGCCCAAGGGTGAGCGGTTCCCCGACAACTCGATCGACATGGGGAGCGGCTTCGACTGCTTCGACACCCTCTCGCACACCCTCGACCCACGCATCCGGGGCCAACAGCGCGCCAACCGACTGCTGCTCAAGGGCACCCTGGAAGGCCTCGGCTTCGTGAACCTGACAGAGGAGTGGTGGCACTACACCTTCAAGCCCGAGGCCCATCCGGACACGTACTTCGACTTCCCCGTGGCCAGGAAATCCCTCACCAGCGCTCACTGAGCAGCCTGCCCGAAGCGCCCTCCCCGCGATCGGCTACAGTCCGCGCGTGTCCGAATCACAGCACTCCGCTTCCAACTCCGCGCCGAACTCCCACTGTTCGAGCTGCGGCGCGCCCTACGGAGAGGGCGTCACCGGCTGGCCCCGCACCTGCCCGGTGTGCGGGGCCGTGGCCTACCGCAATCCGCTCCCGGTCGCGGTCGCCCTCCAGCCCGTGTACGACACCAAGGGCACCGCCCTGGTCGTCATCACCCGAACCATCGCCCCCGCGCGCGGGGGCATCGCCCTGCCCGGCGGCTACATCGACGACCGGGAGGACTGGCGGCAGGCCGTCATACGCGAACTCCGGGAGGAGACCGGCATCGACGCGGCCGGCCGTGACGTACGGCTCGCCGACGCGATGAGCTCTCCCGACGGACACCTGCTGCTCTTCGGCCTCCTCCCGGAGCGCCCGGTCGAGGGCCTGCCCGCGTCCGCCGCCACGGACGAGACGGAGAGCTGGCACCTCCTGCGCAGGCCCGAGGAACTCGCCTTCCCCCTGCACACGCTGGCCGTGCGGGCCTGGTTCGAGGGCCGGTACACCTGAGCTCAGGGCTCCCCGGCCCCGCGGACGCGCACCGGGTAGGACGGTGCGCGTCCGCCGTGCTCGCCCTCCCGCTCGACGACCACCCGGGAGCCCGTCCACCGAGCGGTGTAGCGCTCGATCTCCGGCTCCTCCCATCCGTCGCCCCCGTCCGGCACGACCAGCCCGCCCCCGGTCCGCCCCCGGGCGGGTGCCCACACCTCCAGCTCCAGCCCTCCGTCCTCCCCGTGTACCGGAAGCACGGCACCCGCGCGGGCGAACACCGGAATCCGCGCCAGGGGAGCGTCGACGAGCACCTGCCCCGGCCCCTCGTACGCCCGCCCTGTCGCGGTGTCGTACCAGCGCCCCCACGGGAGCTGCACGGCACGCCGGTCGGCGCCCGGGGCCAGCACCGGCGCCACCAGCAGGCTGTCACCCAGCAGGAAGGCGTCGTCGCAGTCGCGCAGCGCCCGCTCCTCCGGTGCCGCCCACCACAGCGGCCGCACGAAGGGCGCTCCAGTACGCCTCGCCAGATGCGCCAGCGTCATGAAGTACGGCAGCAGCCGACGGCGTTCGACGAGCGCCACGCGCGCGTGCTCCAGCACCTCGCCACCGAACTCCCACGGCTCCCTGCGCCCCGCCCGAAGACTCGCGTGCGTACGGAACAGCGGCAGATACGCGCCCAGCTGGAACCACCGCAGATACAGTTCGGGCGAAGGATCCCCGTCGAAACCCCCGACGTCGGGCCCCGAGTACGGGACGCCGCACAGCCCCAGCCCCATCACCAGCGCCAACGACGCCCGCAGCCCCGGCCACCCGGTGGCCACGTCCCCCGACCACGTCCCCCCGTAGCGCTGCATGCCGGCCCACCCGGAGCGGGAGAACAGGAACGGCCGCTCCTCGGGCGCGAGCTTGCGCAGCCCTTCGTAGCCCGCCCTGGCCATGCACAGCGCGTACACATTGTGCGCCTCACGATGGTCACCGCCCCGTCCCTCCAGGGAGTGACGAGCCGAGCGCGGCAGTGTCGACTCGCCGAACGCGGTGAGCGACGTGGGCTCGTTCATGTCGTGCCAGAACCCCGAGAAACCCTGCGCGAGCCGCTCCTCGTAGAGGCCGCCCCACCAGTCACGCACACGCGCGTGCGTGAAATCGGGAAACACCGCCTCCCCGGGCCACGCCACACCCTCCACGACCTCCCCCGAGGCATCCCGCACGAACGCTTCCCCGGCCACACCGCCGTCGTACACCGCGTTGCCGGCAACAGCCTTCACAGCAGGGTCGACGATCGACACCAGCCGGATGCCGTCCCGCCGGAGCTCCTCCGCCAGCACGGGCAACTTGGGGAAGCGGTCCTGGTCGACGGTGAACACCTGATGTGCGTCGAGGTGGTCGATGTCCAGGTGCACGGCGTCCAGAGGCAGACCGTGCTCCAGGTAGCCCGCGACGATCCGCCGCACCTCCTGCTCACTGCCGAACCCCCACCGCGCGTGATGGTGCCCGAGCGCCCACGCGGGGGGCAGCGCGGGCGCCCCGGTGAGCGACGCCCAGGCGAGCAGCACGCGCGCGGGGGTGCCCACCATCACCCAGCACCGCAGCGGCCCGCCGTCCATCCGCAGCTCGCACGTCCCGGCACGGTCGTGCCCGGAACCCTCGCCCTCCTCGCCCTCCCGCAATGTCACCGTGCCGTCCCACGAGCTGTCGTGGAACGCCAGATGCGTACCGCCGTCGGACACCACCAGCTGCACCGGCATCGTGATGTACAGCGGGTCCTCTCCGGGCGCGAAGACACGGCCGGGATCGCTGTTCCACAGCCGGTAGGTGCCGTCCGGCAGCCGAGGACCCGAGCTACGCCCCCCGAGGCCGAAGAACCGCGCGTCGGCGCCCACCTCCGACCGCTGCATCCACCGCGCCGGACCGCCGCCGACCGGCTCCCACCACCGCGGCGGCAGATCACGCCGCAGGGGCACACCACCCGGGGTACGCACCTCCACCGCTCCGTATCGCGAGACCACCACCGTCACGCGCTCGGCCACCACACGCCAGCCGCCGTCCTTGTCCGGCTCCAGGACCGCCCGAGGATCCGGCTCGGGACAACGGCCTGCCAGCGCGTACGACGGCTCCGGCTCCGCCCCGTCCCAGCCCCAGAACACGGCCCCGTTCACGGCGACCAGAATCCGCAGCTCCGACCGGCTGAACCGGACGACACCGCCGCCCGGCCCCGGCTCCGCTCCCGCCACGGGCCCGGGCACCCGCGCACGCTCCGCCCCCCGCGCCGGCAGCCCGGTGGCGTCGGCCCGCCGCCTGCGCCACGCTGCTCGTACGGTACGCACACCCTGCGCCGCCCCCAACGAAGCCACCGCTTTCACCGAACGCACCAGGTCACGACCGTTCATGCTGCTCACCCTGCCACCGACCGCCCCGCACACGTGTGTCGTTCAACTGCCGTTCACCCGTGCCAGGACCACATCTTCACGACACGGACTATGTGGGGCGCACCCTGGTGCCGAAGTCGATCACATGGCATTGTCCGTGCCAGCCGCTCACGCGCACACCCCAGCCCGTGCGCGGAGGACGCACACGACGCGCACAGTCCGGGAGCCGACCATGTCGACCGACAGTTTCCAGCCGCTCTGGCAGCCCGACCCCGAGCGCATCGCCCGCGCCCGGATCACCAGGTTCCAGGTCTGGGCCGCCGAACACCACGGCGCCCCCGCCGACGGCGGCTACGCCGCCCTGCAGCGCTGGTCCGTCGACGAGCTGGACACCTTCTGGAGAGCCGTCACGGAATGGTTCGACGTCCGCTTCTCGCACCCCTACGCGCGCGTGCTCGGCGACCGCTCGATGCCGGGCGCCCAGTGGTTCCCCGAAGCGACTCTCAACTACGCCGAACACGCCCTGCGCGCGACCGCCACCCGCGCGGACGAACCGGCCCTTCTGCACGTCGACGAGACACACGAACCACGCCCCGTCACCTGGACCGAGCTGCGCCGCCAGGTCGGCTCCCTGGCCGCCGAACTGCGAGCCCTCGGCGTACGCCCCGGCGACCGCGTCAGCGGCTACCTCCCGAACGTCCCCCAGGCGGTGGTGGCCCTCCTCGCCACAGCCGCCGTCGGCGGGGTCTGGACGTCCTGCGCACCCGATTTCGGCGCCCGCAGCGTCCTCGACCGCTTCCAGCAGGTCGAACCCGTGGTGCTCTTCACGGTCGACGGCTACCGCTACGGCGGCAAGGAGCACGACCGGCGCGACGTCGTCACCGAACTGCGCCGGGAACTGCCCACCCTTCGCGCCGTGATCCACATTCCGCTCCTCGGCACCGAGGCACCCGAGGGCTCCCTGGACTGGTCGGCCCTCACCTCGGCCGACACCGAGCCCGTCTTCGAGCAGGTGCCCTTCGACCACCCCCTGTGGGTGCTCTACTCCTCCGGCACGACCGGTCTGCCCAAGGCCATCGTCCAGTCCCAGGGCGGCATCCTGGTCGAGCACCTCAAACAACTCGGCCTGCACTGCGACCTCGGCCCCGAGGACCGCTTCTTCTGGTACACCTCGACCGGCTGGATGATGTGGAACTTCCTCGTCTCCGGCCTGCTCACCGGCACCACGATCGTCCTCTACGACGGCAGCCCCGGCTACCCCGACACCGGCGCCCAGTGGCGGATCGCCGAACGCACGAAAGCCACCCTCTACGGCACCTCGGCCGCCTACGTCATGGCGTGCCGCAAAGCCGACGTGCACCCCTCCCGTGACTTCGACCTGTCCTCCGTGCAGTGCGTCGCCACCACCGGGTCGCCCCTCCCGCCCGACGGTTTCCGCTGGCTCCACGACGAGGTCCGCGACGACCTGTGGATCGCCTCCGTCAGCGGAGGAACCGACGTGTGCTCCTGCTTCGCCGGAGCCGTACCGACCCTTCCCGTCCACGTCGGTGAACTCCAGGCCCCGTGCCTCGGCACCGACCTGCAGTCCTGGGACCCGAGCGGCAACCCCCTCGTCGACGAGGTCGGCGAACTCGTCGTCACCAATCCCATGCCGTCGATGCCCATCCACTTCTGGAACGACCTGGGCGGCAGCCGCTACCACGACAGCTACTTCGACACCTACCCCGGCGTTTGGCGGCACGGCGACTGGATCACCCTCACCTCCCGCGGATCGGTCGTCATCCACGGACGCTCCGACTCCACACTCAACCGCCAAGGCGTCCGCATGGGATCCGCCGACATCTACGAAGCCGTCGAGCGGCTCCCCGAGATCAAGGAATCCCTCGTCATCGGCATCGAGCAGCCCGACGGCGGCTACTGGATGCCCCTCTTCGTCCACCTGGCCCCCGGAGCGGCCCTCGACGAAGCCCTGCTGAACCGCATCAAGCAGACGATCCGGGAGCAGCTGTCACCGCGCCACGTCCCCGACGAGATCATCGAAGTACCCGGCGTCCCGCACACCCTCACCGGCAAGCGCATCGAGGTCCCGGTCAAGCGCCTCCTGCAAGGCACCCCGCTGGAGAAGGCGGTCAACCCGGGCTCCATCGACAACCTCGACCTGCTGAACTTCTACGAGGACCTGGCCCGCAAGCGCGCCTGACCCCTGCCGCGCAACTCCCCGTCACCACGACTCAGGGCGCGGGTCACAGCGCATACCCATTGTGACCTGCGCCTTGAGGTCTCGATTGCGTGCACACTCACCACGCCCGGACCGATTGTCAGTGCCGCCGGTTACTGTGAGTGAGCATTGATCGACCGTGCACAGGGGGAAACAATGGCGAACACCGACAACCGCACCATGCGACGCGTCCTGCACCGCGAGATCGCCGGCACCATCGGCCTGCTCACCGACGAACACGACTTCAGGGCCATGCGGCGTTACCGCACCTTCACCTTCGCCGACCACGCGACCTACCTGAAACAGGTCGAGTCCCTCCTCAGGGCCCGAGCTCTGCAGGGCAGCCACACCACAGTGGCCCTCTTCGACCCCGAGGAATACGCCGAGTTCTGCACGCAAAAGGGCCTGGACCCCGACAACTCGTCGAGCCGCACCCGCTTCACCGCACAGATCGCGGCCACCGGCCCGACCCTTCCCTACGACGGCCGGCCGCTGGCCGACCTCGTCCCGGCCCTCGTCGACGAGGCCGTCCGGCAGGCCACCTGGGAGTACGCGACCACCCTCCTCGCCCGCCTGGGCGCCTGCACCTCCTGCGGCGAAGACATCGGACGCGCCGCCTTCACCCGAGCCGCGGGCCTCCTCGTCCGCATCCTCGACACGGCCCCGCCCGGCAACCGACACCTCGTCTGCAGCGTCACCGGACCGCCGGAAACCCTCACCGCCGCCCTCCACATCGCCGACGACGGATCCGCCCTGGAACTGGACGAGACCGAAGCCCTCGAGTTCACCACGGTGCTGGCCCTCGGCCTGGCCACCGAAAGTCCCGGAGGACTCGTCACCCGCGTGAGCGCCCCGGACACACCCGACCGCGTCTACGGCTGGCGCATGCGCGCATACGGACTCGAACCCCTCACCGCGGGAGAGGTCTTCGACGCCTACTGCACCGACATCGAATCCGGAGACCTGATCTCCCCGGAATCCAACGTCGACTACTGCGCACCGCCCGACCTCGGCGAGGAGAAACCCGCTCAGGGCCACCAGCACTGAGAACGCCGGAGGGGCGCCCCACCTCAGTGGAGCGCCCCTCCCGGGAAGCCGTCGGCAGCAAGGCCGGAGCTACTCGCCCGACAACACCGCCTGCGCCGCGCTGCGCGCGTCCTCGGCGCTGTCCGTGGCCCGGGCCGCCGCGGCGGCCCGCTCGCACTGAGCCAGCGTGTACTTCGCCAGCGTCGCCCGGACATAGGGAATCGACGCGGCACCCATCGAGAGAGAGGTGACACCCAGACCGGTCAGCACGCACGCGAGCAGCGGGTCGGACGCGGCCTCACCACACACACCACAGCTCTTCCCCTCGGCCTTCGCCGCCTCGGCGGACAGCTCCACCAGGTCGAGAAGCGCGGGCTGCCACGGGTCCTGCAGACGGGAGACCGCACCCACCTGACGGTCGGCGGCGAAGGTGTACTGAGCAAGGTCGTTCGTCCCCAGCGACAGGAACTCGACCTCCTGCAGGATCGAGCGAGCCCGCAGAGCGGCCGACGGGATCTCGACCATCGCGCCGAACTTCGCCCGCAGCCCAGCCTCACGGCACGCGGCCGCGAAAGCCCGGGCATCCGTACGGTCCGCCACCATCGGGGCCATGACCTCGAGGTAGACCGGCAGCCCTTCGGCGGCCTTCGCCAGCGCGGTCAGCTGGGTACGCAGGACGTCCGGGTGATCCAGCAGCGTCCGCAGCCCCCGCACGCCGAGCGCCGGGTTGGGCTCGGCCGCCGGCGTGAGGAAGTCCAGCGGCTTGTCCGCACCCGCGTCCAGCACGCGCACCACGACACGCCCCTCGGGGAACGCCTCGAGCACCCGCCGGTACGCAGCGACCTGCTTCTCCTCGGACGGCGCCTGCTTGCTGTCGTCCAGGAAGAGGAACTCGGTACGGAAGAGACCGACGCCCTCGGCACCGGCCTCGACGGCGGCCTCCACATCAGCGGGGCCACCGATGTTCGCGAGCAGCGGCACCTTGTGACCGTCAGCGGTGGCACCGGGTCCGGTCGAAGCCGCCAACGCGGCCTTCCGCTGGGCGGCCGCGGCCTCGAGCTGGGCCTTCTTCTCGTCGCTCGGATCCACGAAGATCTCTCCCGTGCTGCCGTCGACAGCGATCATCGTGCCCTCGGCGAGCTCACCGGCCCCCGGCAGCGCCACCACGGCCGGCACACCGAGCGCCCGGGCCAGAATCGCGCTGTGGCTGGTCGGACCGCCCTCCTCGGTGACGAAACCGAGCACCAGAGTGGGGTCCAGCAGCGCGGTGTCCGCAGGCGCGAGGTCACGGGCCACCAGCACGTAGGGCTCGTCGCTGTCGGGGACGCCCGGCATCGGCACCCCCAGCAGACGGGCGACAATACGATTCCGCACGTCGTCGAGGTCGGCCACGCGACCCGCGAGGTACTCACCGGCTCCCGCCAGCAGCTCGCGGTACGAGGCGAACGCGTCGTACACCCCGCGCTCCGCCGTGCTGCCGACCGCGATCCGTCGCTCCACATCGGCCATCAGCTCGGGATCCTGGGCCATCATGGCCTGCGCCTCGAGCACCGCCTGGGCTTCGCCGCCGGCCAGGTTGCCGCGCGCCATCAGGTCCGCCGCCACCGCCTCCACGGCCTTGCGGGCACGCCCCTGTTCACGCTCCGCCTCTTCCGCCGGGATCTGCTTCGCGGGCGGCTCGAGCACCGCCGTTCCCATGTGCCGTACCTCGCCGATGGCCACACCGTGGCTCACGCCGACGCCTCGCAGCGTTGTCTCCATCTCACCCGTCTCCGATAGAGCGGCGGGCCCCGCCGCCGCGTTGGTTGTCGTACTCGCCGTCATACGACGGCACGGACGTCACTTCCAGAGGAAGAGACTGTCGCCGGCCTTAACTTCGCCGTCGATGCGAAGATCGGAGAGAGCTTCGGCCGTGGCCTCCAGCGCCACGACCGGGCAGATCGCGGACTTCCCGGCGGCCTCGACGGCGGCCGGGTTCCAGCGCACGACGGCTTGGCCGCGCCGGACGGTGTCGCCCTTGTTCACGAGCAGCTCGAAACCTTCGCCGTTGAGCTGCACGGTGTCGATACCGAGGTGGGTGAGCACGCCGTGCCCGCTCTCGTCGACCACGACGAACGCATGCGGGTGCAGGGAGACGATGACGCCGTCCACGGGGGAGACGGCCTCGGAGGGTTCTCGTACGGGGTCGATCGCTGTGCCCGGGCCGACCATGGCCCCGGAGAAGACGGGATCCGGCACGGCTGCCAGTCCGATGGCGCGTCCTGCGAGCGGGGACGTCACGGTGGTCATGGGAAGCCTCCCAGGGATGGAGATCGATATGGCCGTCCCTGTAGGTACCGGGCGGCACACTGTTGAGCAGCGTATGTCACCTGAAGTGCCGGTTCCGCGTGCGCACTCCGAAGTGGTCTAGACCATACCCCAAATCGATTTGCACCGGCTCCGCGGCCGCGTGTACAGTCGTACTCCTGCTTGGGGCTGAGCGGCGCAACCTTGCGCCTTGGCTGAGCAGCAACCAACTTGTCAGATCCTATCTCTGGGTCCGCTTCTGCATGCCTGCAGGACGGTGGTCAGGGGGCCGGAAAAACACTGATAGAGTTTGGAACACCGAAGGGAAGCCCGGAGGAAAGCCCGAGAGGGTGAGTACAAAGGAAGCGACCGTTCCTTGAGAACTCAACAGCGTGCCAAAAGTCAACGCCAG
>NZ_JACHCX010000003.1:448842-565520 GCF_014207295.1 Streptomyces sp. AK010 | reverse complement strand
ATCGCCCGGGAGCGGGAGTACGAACTGCAGTCGGATACGATGACACTCGCCGCATAGCAGCACGAACCGGTGTCCACTTCTCGGGGGGAAGCCCCGGGTGTCTGGAGGGCGAGGGTGGCCGCGAGCACCGCGACGGCACCGACCAGCGCACGGCCTGCCCGTATCCGGCAGAGGTAGATGGCGAGCAGGGCGGCGCACACCAGACCGCCCTCACCGGCGGCCAGTCCGGTGATCCCGTACCAGGCACCGGCGACCGTAGTGCCGATGATGGCGACTACTGCCAGACATCCGGCCAGGATCCCCTTCGCGGACAGCCGGAGCGGCGGCGGCCCGACGAACTCGGCCGGCCCCCACACCATGCTGCGCAGGCGCGCCATCAGGTGCGGTTCCGCAGCGGCGGCCACGTGCCGTCCGTGCCGCATGCGCCACCCCTTTCCGCCTCGCTTCGGCCTCCGCCATCCTGATGCGCGCGGGAACGCACCGCACTGCCCCGTACCGGACGGGCCCGCAGGGTTCGCATTGCCGGGACCCGGCAGCGGAGCTGGTTTCCTCACGATTCCATTGCATTATGCAAAACGGACGCCAGGCAGAGAAGAGCGGCCGGGCGGGTCAGGCGTCGTCGGCGACAGGAACGTCCATCACCCAACCTTGCAGTCCCAGCAACCGCAGTTCGCCCTGGTCGGCGAACCCGCCCACACCGGCATCCCCGGCTCCCGCAGCGCCAAGGGCTAACGTGGCCACGTTCCACCCAGTGCAAATTTTGCCTGATGCAATGAAGCGATCCCGCTGCCCACGCGTACCTCTTGGTGGACCGCTCTACATCTGGAGGCACCATGGGCATATCCCGCACCAAGGCAGGCAGCGTCTTCACAGTCGGCGCCTTGGGTCTGACCATCGCTGCTCTGGCCTACCCGGCGATGCTGGGGGTGGAAAACACGGCCACCTCTCCGGACCGGATCATCGCCAACACCCCTTACGGGCCCCTCACAGAGGCCGACCGGGACTTCGTGGCCAAGGTGCGCGCGGCCGGGCTCTGGGAACACCCACTGGGGCTGCTGGCAATGAAGCGGGGCACCTCACCGGAGATGAAGGAAGCCGGCAAGCACCTGGTCGTCGGACACGGCCGGCTCGACATCACCTGCCGGAGGATCGCCCCGGAGCTGAACATCACCCTGCCCAACCAGGCGTCCCCGCAACAGCAGCAGTTCGTGGCGTCCGTGGATGCCAGCACAGGAAAGGAGTTCGATTCCCTGGCGGCGAACATCATGCGTGTGACGCACGGTCAGATCTTTCCCGTCATCGCCAAGGTCCGGGCCAACACCAGGAACACTCTGGTGCGCCAGCTTGCCGACCAGGCCAACGACACCGTGCTCGACCACATCACCGTCCTGGAGAAGACGGGACTGGTCAATCACGAGCAGGTCAACCAGCAGCAGACCAGCCCGCCCAAGATGCCGAAGGAGCAGACCACGCCGCCTCCTCCGCAACCCGGGTCGCCGATCCTGACTCTGAACATCCCCAAGGGACTTGAGGACCTCCAGACGAACGCTCCGAGTGCTCCCACCCCGCCTCCGGCAGCCGGCTGATGGTCCGCAAGCCGATCCTCGCCCACATGCCGAGGATCCGCGCATCACTTCCAGCCGCCGACCGGAGTTGTCTGCTTCGGTGTCGGCACCCTGATGCTTCGGTCCCGCCGCTCCAGTAAGTCCCGTTCTCGCGCTCACGCAGGAGAAGAGACAGCAGGAGATCAGAAGGATGAAGGTGGGCGTACGCACCTGAAACCAACCCGGTCGGCGCTCTACCGCCGGCTCGGGGGCACCGCTCCCTTGGGCGGGCCGCGGAGCCGCCGCCAAGAGCGGCCCCAACACGCACGACTCACTTCCCAGGCACCTTCACCGCCCACCGCGGCGGTGCTGGAGAAAACTCGCACGTCGGCCGTCGTCGCTCAGAGCGGAGGCCGGCTGGACACGGTGAGCGAGCGGTGCGGGGGCGACGGAAAGCTCGCCGCGGTCGGCGTCTCCGGCCCGGGAGCGTGGACTCGTGGCGCGGCGTGCCGTCACCGTGCACAAGTCTCGGAGAGCCGCTCACGATCCGCCCGCATGACGACCGGCCGGTCCCTGCTCACGGAGGGCAAGGGAGAACAGCGGCTGGGTGCGCGTCAGGCGTCGCCGGCGACCGGCGGCACATCCATCGCCCAACCCAGCGGGTGCGACTCGGTGTCGTCCTGAGCCGGAGCGAGCGGCTCTCCCCCCGCCTCGTTGAAGGCCGCCAGTGCCTCGATGAGGGCCAGTCGCTGCGTCGGGGTGAGCCGCTCCACGATCTCGGCGATCGCGGCGCGGCGGCGGGCGGTGACGTCCGCGACCGTGCGGCGGCCCTCCTCCGTGAGCTGGAGCAGCGTCTCCCGGCGGTTGGCGGGGTTGGACTTGCGGTCGGCGAGCCCGGCGGCGATCAGCCGGTCGACCATCCGCATCGCGGTGGACGGCGCGACCTGGAGCAGGTCGGCGAGCGTGACGAGCTTGGTGGCGCCGCGTGTGGACAGCACCACGAGCATCCTGAACTGCGGCAGCGTCACCCGTTCCTCGACGGCGGCGAGGGAACGCGCGGAGACCCCCACCAGCAGGCGGGACGCGGTCAGCACCGACCGGGTCACCAGGTCCACGTCGTCCATCGTCCCCGCGGGGGTCTCACGCTCCGGCATGCGTCCTTTCTACCGTGCGGAAATGCCCGCTCCTCACTCGAGGGGAACAGATTTTCCTTCCCCATGACCGTGGTAGCGCAGCAGGAGCATGGCCGCGTCGTCGTGCGGCGGTCCGACGGAGTGCCGGGCGAGATCTTCCCGCAGGGCCTCCAGGGCCCGGTGCGCGTCAGGGTCCTTGAGCAGGTGCGCCCGCTCCCCGACGGGATAGAAGCGGCCGTCCTCGTCACGAGCCTCGGTGACGCCGTCGGTGTACAGCAGCAGCTGCTCGCCCGGGGCGAAGCCCACCCGATAGGACTCCGGGCCCTCGCTTCCGTGCGCCCCGAGGCCCAACGGCAGCGCGAAGGAGTGCGGCTGCGGGAAGTCGACTGTGCCGTCCCCACGCACGATCATCGGGGCCGGCTGCCCGTAGTTGAGGAAGACCGCCTCATGAGCCGTGCCGATCTCGGCGAGGATCGCGGTGACGAACTTCTCCCCTTCCAGCTCCCGGGCCACACTTCGCTCCAACCGGTCGCCCAGCCCCGTAAGGTCGGCCTCGTCGTACGCCGCCTCCCGGAAGGCACCCAGCACCACTGCCGCTGTCTCCACCGCAGCCAGGCCCTTGCCCTGGACGTCTCCCACGATGACCCGCACGCCGTGCGGAGAGGACACCACCTCATACAGGTCTCCGCCGATCCGGGCCTCGGCGACCGCGGAGGTGTAGGACACCGCGGCGTGCAGCGGACCCGCCGTCAACGGCACGGGCCGCAGCAGCACCCGTTGGGCGACCTCCGCGATCGACCGCACGCTGGCCAGCTCCGCCTCCCGGTGCGACCGCATCACCGCGGCCGCGACACCGACACCGGTGACACCGGCCACGGAGGCCAGCGCGGTGTAGCCCCGGCGTCCGTCGAACAGCCCGTCGTACAGTCCGAGCGCGACGCACAGCACGAGGGCCGCCAGCCCGAACCAGGCCGTACGGCGCCACCCCCCGACCAGCCCGGCGAAGGCCGGTCCCAGGGAGACCAGCGGCAGGAATCCGACGCCCGGCCCCGCCACGATGTCCGTCACCGCGACTACCGCCATCACCACGACCGGCATGCAGGACAGCAGCGTCCAGCTGGACGGCGGCTTCCGGTCGGTCATGCGGCACTCCTGCGATGTCGCGGCTGTCGAGAGCCACCGGCCATCCAGCAGGCGCCCCTCCCCCACCTTTAGACTATGCAAAGGTGGCTTCCGCGACAGGCCCCCCGCCCAGGGTCCTTTACCCAATCGAGTCCGAGAGACGACATGCCCGACACGTGGAAGGTCCGGCCATGACCGACAGAGACGCCTCGCACAGCCGCCCCAGACCCCCCGCCGGGTGGCGACGCCTGGCCCTGCGTCTGCCGATCCTGCTCTACCGAGCAGGCCTCGGTTCCCTCTTCGGAAAGCGGCTCCTGCTGCTGCACCACACTGGCCGGGTCTCCGACCGCGACCGCATGACGGTCCTCGAGGTCGTTTCCTGCGACCCGGCCGGGTCGAGCTGGACGGTCGCCTCCGGGTTCGGCCCACGAGCCGACTGGTACCTGAACCTGCGGGCGCAGCCGAAGACCTTGATCCGGTTCGGAAACCGTCCGCACGCGGTCACCGCTCGCTTCCTGTCACCCGAGGACGGCGCCGAGATCATGGCCGATTACGCGCACCGACGCCCACGCACGGCCCGCCGCCTGTGCGCGTTCATGGGACTCCCTGTTGACGGCGGTGAGGCGTCGTTCCGCGAAGCAGGGCGAGCGATCCCCTTTGTGCGACTCCAAGCCGCCAGCGGGTGCGACCGGGCCGCGCGCGGACACTCATGAATCGGGAAATTCCCGCAAGAACCCTGGCGATCATATTTTGCACTATGCAATCATCGGCAACCGGGGCCGGCCGAGAGCCAATCGGCACAGGACAACCATTCGGCCATCGGCCGGCCCTCTGACCGGCCCGGCTGCCGCCGCCGCCGGCCAAGCGACCTTTCCCAGGAGGAGAAGGGTGTGACCACCCCAGATCCAGACAGACAAAGCACACCGGACGACCCGGATGCCGTGCCGTCCGACGCCGGTGACGCCTGGCTCAAGTTCCTGGCGGACAACGAGCGCGCCATCCGCGAATCTGCCCCCAAGGAGCCCTCCGCACGGGAACGGGCGACCGCTCGACCACCTCGCCGTCTCGACGCCGACCGACGAAACCAGCGCCATCCGCGTCTGGATCACCCGCCGGCGAACGACAGAACGGAAGCGGTGGGCGAACTGTGGCAGCCTGACGGCCCACAACCGGCCTGGCGAGAACTCGACGGCCCCGCCAGGCTCCGCCGCGCCGGCCACGTGATCGCGACGGTCGCGGCCATCGGCCTGGCCCTCGGCGCCTGGTCCTTGCTGTCCACCACGGCCGGAGCACCGAGCGAGGAGCCCGGGGGCGGTACGGTCCAGCAAGTGGAGGAGGCGCCGGAAGCCATCCCCACGACCAGCCCCGGGTCCGGTGCCGTCGAACCGACACCGACCGCCACCATCGGGTGAAGGAGCCTCGCCTTCCGGCACCCGGCAACCAACGGCGCGTCAGAGTGCCTGCCAAGAGCACGTCAATGCCGCGTCAAGAACGTGTAAGGTTCCCAGCGGTGTGCCGGGAAGTCTGGTCGGCGGTCTGAGGACAAGTCTCTTCGCCGATCGGGGGTTCTGGTCATGGTGCTCGTCGTGGTCTTCGGGGTGGCGCTGCTCATAGCGGTGCTGTTGTCGGGGCTCGCTGCCCGGACCGTGCTGTCCACGTCCTTCCTTTTCCTCGTCGGCGGAGCCCTCGTCAGTGACGGGTTCCTCGGGCTGATCCACATCACGCCGAGCAGCGAGATCGTGTCCGTCACGGCCGATCTGGCGCTGTTCGCAGTGCTGTTCACCGACGGTATGCACGTCTCTTTTCCCAAGCTGCGGCAGAACTGGCGCAACCCGGCCCGCGCGCTGGGGCTCGGCATGCCGCTGGCATTCATCGGAATGGCGCTGATCACGCACTACCTGGTGGGGCTGGACTGGACCACGTCCTTCCTCGTCGGTGCGGTACTCGCGCCCACCGATCCGGTGTTCGCGTCGGCCATCGTCGGCCGCAAAGAGGTCCCGTCGAAGCTGCGGCAGTTGCTCAACGTGGAGAGCGGCATCAACGACGGGCTGGCCCTGCCGGTGGTGCTCATCCTGATCGCCGCGGCCGGGCCGACTTCGGGGCACGCGGAGGCTTCGCTCGGGAAGATCGCGCTGGAGCTGGTACTCGGCCTGGTCTTCGGTGTCGTCGTACCCTTCGTGGTGGTCGAGCTCGTACGGTTCCGGCTGCTGGGCGCCGAGCCCAAGCTCCAGCCCCTGCTGCCCCTGGCCATCGGCGTGATCCTCTACGCCCTCTGTCACCTCACGCACGCCAACCCCTACCTCGCCGCGTTCTCCGCGGGGGCGGTGCTCACCGCACGGTCGCTGGAGGCGAAGGAGGCGTTCGAGCCGCTCGGCGAGGCTCTGGCCGAGCTGGCCAAGTTCGCGGCGCTGCTGGTGTTCGGGGCGCTGCTGACGCCGCAGTTGTTCGGCGACCTGTCCTTCGGCGGCTACGTCGCTGTCGTCCTCGCGATCGTGCTGATCCGGCCGGCCTCGCTGCTGCTGTCGCTGCTGGGCACCCGGTTCACCCGGCAGGAGAAGCTCGTCGCAGCCTGGTTCGGCCCGAAGGGCTTCGCCTCTGTCGTGTACGGGCTGCTGGTGCTCCAGGCCGGGATCCCACAGGGCCAGGAGGCGTTCACCCTGATCGCCGTCTGCATCGCCTTCTCGATCATCGCCCACAGCTCCACCGACGTACCGATCGCCCGTCTCTTCAAGGTCGAGGACATCGCCGGCATCCCTGGCGACCAACCGGCTCCAGCCACCGCCGGTGACACCCGCTGAATCGTCATGCCAGTCCGCCGACTTCGAGGAACCCGATCAGGTAGACGCACACGACGGCTACCTGTGAGAGGAACATCGTCACCGTGTGACGGACGAGCCACCGCCCCGGGCCGTCCCCGAGACAGGCCCGGGCCGCCGGACTCACACGGGCTCTCCTGCCCTGCTGCCCCGCGAGCGCTGTCCGCAGGGCACGCCTGCCTGCGGCACTGGTGATCCCGAGCCGTACGCCGTGCACATCGCGCACCAAGAAGACGCGCTGCTGCACGCCCCCGGGCGAGAACGTCGTCCACAACCGGACGGAGGCTACCCGGGTCAGATCGACGCTGCGTCGGCCGGTCGGAGTGCGTGCGGTCGACCGGGTCCGCGAATGCCGTGCCAGGGAACGCTCCTGGCACAGGTCCGGCAGCAACACCAGCGCGGTCAAGCCGGCCACCAGGGCCGGTGCCGTGGCCAGGAGGTCGCCCTCGGAGAGGGCGCCGAGTGCGAGAGGAAGGGCCGTCACCAGGGCCATCGCAGCCACGGCCATGCGAGCCCGTCGTCTTACGGCCCTGGCCCCCGGCTCGCTCGGCGGCCCGTGCGCATGCCGCACCTCAGTCCCCGCCACCCCCCGGCGCCGGCCGCGCGGCATGCCGGGCCGTGGAGTTCATGATCAGGTGTCGCGGATCGCCCGCCCGGTTGATCGCCGTCTCGACGGCTGCGATCCGGTCGGCCAGGAGGCCGAGGGCGCCGACGGCCCGGGCGAGTTGGTCGTCCTCGGGGCCGCCGAGGGACTGGGCTCGGACGTGGGCCGCCTTCACCTCGGTCCAGCGGGCCGACTGCTCGGGTGTGAGGGTGCCGCGTAGTTCGGCCAGCTTGAGGAGATTGGCCTCGGCATCGGTGGTGAGGGTCTGGGCCTCGGCCCGGTACTGGTCGTCGATCAGCGCGGCCAGTTCGGCGTCGTTCATGACGGGCTGGACGCGCTGGGCGATCTTGTTCATGGTGCGGTAGGAGCCCTGGAGCCGGAAGGGTGGTTCGGCCCGCGTCGTGTCCGACTGGGCCGCCGAGGCGATGTAGGCCGCGTTCACGGCCAGGACCGTCTCCCGCACGGTGAGCAGGTGACGCAGTACGGCCAGTATCCGCTCCAGCTCCGCTGGGGCGTATGGATGTGTAAGGCGGTCCGCACGAGCCGCCGGGTCGTCCTGCGCGAGGCGGATCAGCAGGTCGAGGTCGGCGCGGTCGCGGCCGGCGAGCGGGGCGAGGACCGGGTTGGCCGTGAGGGCGTTCTCGATGAAGCTGAGCGCGAACACGTCGTCCTTGCCGGTCAGGACGTCGCCGAGGTTCCACACGTCGGCGCGGTTGGCGAGCATGTCGGGCACCTGGAAGCGGCCGCCTGACTCGGTGTAGGGGTTGCCGGCCATGCAGACGGCGAAGCGTTTGCCCCGCAGGTCGTAGGTGCGCGGTTCGCCGTCCCGCACGCCCTCGATGCGGCGCGTGGCGTCGCAGAGGGGGATGAACTTCTGCAGCAGTTCGGGCGAGGTGTGCTGGATGTCGTCCAGGTAGAGGAGAGTGTTGTTGCCCGCCGCCAACGCGAAGTTGATCTTCTCGATCTCCCGGCGGGCGGTGGCGTTCGGGGCCTCGGCCGGGTCGAGCGAGGTGACGGTGTGGCCGAGTGCCGGACCGTCAACCTTCACCAGGATCATCCCGAGCCGGTCGGCGACGTACTCCATGAGGGTCGTCTTGCCGTAGCCCGGAGGGGAGATGAGCAGGAGCAGACCGCCTGAGTCGGTGCGCTTGGACTCGCCCGTGGTGCCGAGCTGCTTCGCGAGGCTGTCGCCGACGAGCGGCAGGTACACCTCGTCGATGAGCCTGCCGCGTACGAACGCCGACATCACGCGCGGCCGGTACTCGCCCAGACGGAGACGGGCGCGTTCGGCGCCCACCAGGGCTGTGCGGCGCTGCTGGTAGGCGCGGTGGCCGGGTACGTCGTGGGTGCGGAACCTCCATGTGCGGGCGAGGAGTTCGTCGACGCGGACCGTGAGCGCACGGCCGGTGACGCGGGGGTGCGTGCCGAGCAGGCCCGTGACGGTCTCGGTGAGCGGTGCGTCGGACTCGTAGCGGGGCAGGCCGGGGCAGAGTTCGGCGGCCACCGCCTCCGCCAGCTCACCGGGGGTGAGGTCGGTGCCGGTGGCGGTGGTGTACGCCGTCAGCCATGCCTCGACCAGTTGCGCGCGGGCGGCCGGGTCGGTGAGGGCGGTGACGTCGTCGTCGTAGGCCGAGATGCCCACCGTGCGGCGGAACTTGTCCAGCAGCGTGCGGGTGCCGGCGCCGATGACGAAGCCGGGCGGGCCGCTGGTCAGTTCCTCGAAGAGGTACGCGGCCGCCGCTTCTCCGCCCGCGACGTCTGCCAGTTCCCGTCGCAGGTCGGCGATCGCGGGGGCGAGGCCGAAGGTGTCCCGGGCCCGGGCCAGGGACACCGCGCGCCGGGTCCAGCTCTGCCGTTCCTCGTCCGTCGTGCCGTGCGCCCAGAACATCTGGGCTGCTGCTCGTGCGGCCGGTTCGTGTCGCAGCGGACCGGCGCCCTCGTGCAGGTGCAGGAGCGCGGTGAGGATCGCTGTCGCGTCGTGGTCGTGGACTCCGCGTTCGTAGCCCTCGTCGTACGCCGACTCGGCGGCCTGCCGTACCAGGGCGGGCAGGTCGGCCTCCGCCAGGGCCTCGGGGCCGTGCTCGTCCAGCAAGCGGGCGGCGAGGTGCTCGGCGCGGTAGACCTCGGGTGACTCCGAGGGCAGGGGGCGGTCCCAGTACGGGCGGGTGGCGGTGAAGTCGGGGTCGGTGACCGGGGAGCGGTAGTCGGTGCCGGTCAGGGCGAAGGCGAGGGTGTCGCCGTGCGGGACGAGGGTGAGGTCGAGGGGCTGGGTGTTGACGGCGAAGCGGTGGGTGCCGAGGCGGATCGTGCGGCCGTCGTCGGTGTAGAGGTCGGTGCGGTCGCGCAGGGCTCGGAGCGCCTCCTGGCGGGCGGCCTTGAGGCGGCCGTCGAGCTCCTCGGCCCTCACTTGGTCGCCGAGATCGCGCAGTTCGTCGGCGGTGCGGCGGACCTTGGCGGGCATCGGGTCGGAGGTGAAGTACGTCGCTACGGCGTCCGTGTCCGGCTGGGCGGCGGCCCGGCGGGCGACGGTCCGCAGGATGCGGGCCGCCGAGTCGGCCAGGCGTTCGGCGCGCCGGGCGCGGGCGTCGGCGAGGGTCTGCTTGCGGGCGGAGAACGCCTCGTGGATCTCGTCGCGTTTGTCGGCAAGGGTGGTCAGGAAGTGGTCGAACTCGGCGAACCGGGACTCCAGGTTCTCCACCTGTACGAGCAGGCGGGCGAGTTGCTCGTCGCATGCCTCCGGGCTGTCGGCGGCGGTGAGCGCTCCGGTGACGGACTGGCCGAGCAGGGCGAGTTCGGCGGAGAACTCAGCCCGGCCCTCCCGGTCGAGGAGCTCGCGGCGACGGCCGTCGAGGGCGGCGCGGGCACGGTTGACGCCGCCGAGGACCTCGGCGATGCGCTCCAGGATCGCGGTGCGGACGGTGGCGTCGGCGATGTCGAGACCGGCGACGACCTCGGTCACCGTGCGCAGCTCGTCGGTGAGTTCGTCCGTGCGGGCTGCGATGGGCGCCGCCTCGGCCACGGTGGCGATCTCCCCGGCATCGGCGACGAGTTGCTCGACCTGCCCATGGTGATCGGCGAAGGCGTCCTCGCGGGCGAGGTGCGCCACGGCGCGCCGGCCGAAGGCGGCGAGGTCGGACTCGGTGGCGTCGGCGAGTTCGTCGATGCGGGCGGTGTCCGCGTACCGCATGTCCTTGAGGGTGAGCAGATGGCCCTGCGCGCGGCGCAGCTCGGTCAACCCGGTCACCCAGCCTGCCGCGCCTCGTGGGGCCTCGCCCCGCAACCGTCGTACGACCTCGGCGACCCGCGCGGCGGCTTCGGTGAGCGCGTCCTCGGCCTGCTGGGTGAGGGTCTGGACGGTCTCGAACTCGGCCAGGACCTGCTGGGCCGTGTCGCGGAGTTGAGCCAGTGGAGCATGGAGGTCGCCGAGTTCGGGGTCGGCCAGCCAGTGGTGCGTGTCCGCCGCCCGGGCGCAGGCGGCCAGGAGTGCCTCGTACACCTCGGTCGTGGGTGTCGTATCGGCGACGGCGCCCGTGACGGAGAGGCAGTCGGAGATGCCGCGCACGAGGTCGGCGTTGCCGATGCGTGCCAGGGGGCCGGTGCCGACCGGCTGGGCGGCGGCGTGGGTGTCCGAGACGTACGGGGAGTTCCACAGCTGCACGGGGTGGACGCGCTGCGGTTCCCCGGCGTCGGCCCGGAGGATCGCGAGCAAGCCGTCGTCGAAGAGCGCCCAGCCTTGGCAGGGGAGGGGGTTGGCCATCTCCTTGCGGATCGTGTTGTACGGCAGGAGGAGGCTGCGACCCTCCGCGCGTGCGTGGAAGGCGTAGAGCACGTCCTCGCCGTTCGGGGAGCGGACCTCCCGCTCGAACTCAAGCTCCGTCGTGTCGAGTTCGTACGTCTTGTGGCTTCCGGTGGCCAGGCAGTAGCCACCGGGGAAGACGATTCCCTGGTCCTCGGGCAGGCGGCGGCAGGCCCGGCCGATGCCGTCGAGGCGGACGACGGTTCTGGTGAGGGTGTTGAACACCAGGTGGCGGTCGGTGCTCTCCTTGTAGGGGCGGACGCGCAGGAGGATCAGGGCGCCCACGCGCGCGTGGGCGATGTCCGCGTCCGCGAGGGCCTGAAGGGGCTCGTCGACGGGTTCGGTGTAAACGCCTTCTGCCGTCTCGGTGTCGTCGTCGACCTTGACGGTCAGCAGGCCGCCGACCGTGGAGAGGAACACCTCGCCGTGGACGGAGACGAGCGGGTGCCGTCCGAGGACGTGGTCCTCGCGCGTGCTGTCGATCCATTCGACGTCGTGGGACGGGGGCAGGACGTGGTCGCGATCGCCCCGCGCGTCGAGGAAGGTGGCCCGTCCGCCGTCGGAGAGGGCCCAGCGCAGCACCCGCGTGTCGTCCGCCTTCTCACCGGTCTGGAAGACGGCGAGCAGCTTGCCCTCGGTGCGCAGGAGCCGGAGCAGGCGGGCGTGGCGGTAGTAGCGGTGCAGGGCGGCGAACTCCCGGACGAAAGCGGGGTCGTCGAGCAGGCCGGGGACGGCGTCGTCGGGCAGCCCTTCCGTGTTGCGGTCGTACAGGGCCAGGACGTCGCCGACGTGTGTGTCGGCCTCCCGGCTCGGGACTGCGTTGCAGCTGAACAGCAGCACCTCACCCACCGCGACGACGTCCCGGGGCACCGCCGCGTGCTCGGTGTGCAGTCGCTTCGTGCCGGCGAGCTCGAACCGCGTCGAGCCGAACTCCTCGATGCGGCGGGCGTTGAGCGCCTCGGCGCGCCGGGCCAGTTCGGCGGCCTGGGCGGTGAGGCGGTCGCGCAGCACCTCGTACGTGCCCCTGTCCACGGGGTCGTAGGTGCCGGCGTCCGGGACGGTCGTCATGGCATGCCTCTCGGGAAGTCGAGGAACGTGGTCCGGAGCCGCCGTCCCCTGTGCGGCGGCTCCGGACCGTAGGGGCGGGTCAGGCGTGGGCGGCGCTGCCGTTCACGGTGGTGAGCGGCTTGTCCGCCAGGCCCAGCTCGCCGGCCTTGTCGAGCAGCTGCTGGAGCTGCCCGGAGTCGGTCCCGCCGGTCTTCATCAGCTTCATCAGCAGGGCCGAGACCGTCAGGTTCTGCACGTCGGCCGTGGTGGCCGAGCCGAGGATGCGGCTCAGGTCGTCGGTGAAGCTGGAGGTGCCGTCCAGCCAGGGCCCGGCCAGGGCCTGCGCGGTCTCGGAGTGCTGGACGAACCCGTCGACGCTCTTGCCGAGCGCGATCGAGGACATCAGCCGGTCGAAGAAGACCGACTCGCCTCCGACGATGTTGATGTCGGCGCTCTCCAGACCGGTGGCGAGCACCGTCGCCTGAGCCTCGGCGACCTGCCGCTGCACGTCGAGCCCGGCGAGGCGGATCTCCTTGTCCGCCTGGACGCGCAGCCGGTACTCCTCGTGCCCGCGCGAGGCGTCGTCGAGGGCTGCCATGGCTGCGGCCTTCTTGGTCAGGCCCTCGGCCTCGGCCTTGAGCTTCTCGCCGATGGCCGCGGCGTCCGCGAGTGCCTGGGCCTGCGCGCCTTCGGCCTCGGCCCTCAGCCGGGCCTCGGTGGCGGCGGCTTCGGCCCGGCCGGCCTTCTCGGTGACGTCGGCTTCCTTGTCGCGGACCTGGACGGCGGCGAGCCCTTCGGCAGCCGCCTCGGCCTGGATGCCCTCGGCGAGGCGGAGCTTGGCCTGGGCGTCGAGGTCGGCCGTCTTCAACCGGGCCTCGGCCAGGGTCAGTTCCTCGGCAGCGCGGTGTGTGGCGGCCTGTTCGGCGGCTTCGGCGGCCTTGATGTCCTTGACCAGCTTCTCCTGCGCCTCGGCTTCGGCGGCGATGATCACGGTCTGCCGTTGCCGCTCCGCCTCCTCCACGGCCCGCAGCTTCTTGATGGACTCCTCCTGCTCGGCGACCGTGCGGTCCACGGCGACGCGCTCGCGGATGACCTCGGCGATGTCCCGCTTCTCCGCCTCGACCTCCTTCTCGGCGGCGATCCGGGTCAGCTGCGTCTCGCGTTCCCGGCCGATGACTTCGAGGAGCCGGTCCTTCTCGATGCGCTCATTCTCGATGGCGATGACCCGCTCGCGGTTCTTCGCGGCGACGGCGACCTCGCGGGCCTGGTTCTCGCGCTGCACGCCGAGCTTCTCCTCGGTGGCCAGGAAGGCTCCCTGGGCCCGCAGCCGCTCCTCCTCCACCACCCGGGCCGTCTCGGCCTCTTCCCGGGCCCGGACGGTGGCGATCTCCCGCTTCTGCTTGGTCTCGGCGTCGGCCTGCCGGCGCTCCAGTTCCAGGATGGCCTCGCGGGCGTCGACGTTCTGCCGGGTGATCTCCTTCTCCTCGGTGCGCTGTGCCTCGTTGGTGCGCACGTGCTCGATGACCGTCAGCTCGGTGATCTTCCGGATGCCCTGGGCGTCGAGGACGTTGGCCGGGTCGAGCTGGGCGACCGGCGTCTGCTCCAGGTAGTCGATCGCGGCGTCCTCCAGGTGGTAGCCGTTGAGGTCGACGCCGATGACCTCGATGATGCGGTACCGCAGCTCCTCGCGCTTGGTGTACAGGTCGGTGAAGTCCAGTTGCTTGCCGACGGTCTTCAGCGCCTCGGAGAACTTCGCGTGGAACAGCTCCTGCAGCGTGTCCCGGTCGCTCGCCCGCGCGGTGCCGACGGCCTGCGCGACCTTGATCACGTCCTCGACCGTCTTGCTGACCTTGACGAAGAACGTGATCCGGATGTCGGCCCGGATGTTGTCCTGGCAGATCAGACCGTCCTTGCCGGTCCGGGTGATCTCGATGGCCTTCACCGAGATGTCCATCACCTCGGCCTTGTGCAGCACGGGCAGCACGACCTGCCCGGTGAAGGTCACGTCGACCTTCCGCAGTTTGGAGACGATCAGCGCCTTGCCCTGCTCCACCTTGCGGAACAGCCGCGAGACGAGCAGTACGGCGAGCAGGGTGACGGCGATGAGCACGCCGACGCCCAGGAGGATGACAGTCATGGCATAGGTCCTTGAGGCGTGAAGGAATCGAAGCGTGAGGGGGCAGGCGGCGAGGGCCGTTGTGGTACCGCTCAGGCGGCGTGGTCCGCGCGGTCGCGTGCCCGGCCGCGACCGGGCAGGCCAGGTTCGTTGGGCGGGCCGGGTTCGTCGGGCAAGAGCCGGTGTAGGGGACGCACGAACAGGCAGGTCAGTCGCCATGCGACGGGCAGGGCGGCGACGGGCAGGACCATGCGCAGCAGCCCGATGGCGGCACACGGCGGCGTGCACACGGCCAGCAGGAGGACGCCCCCGACGCTGAGGAACCAGGCCACGACCGTCAGCATGGTGACGGCTACCGCCACGGGTACGCCGCCCATGCCCCAGGCACGGAGGTTCGCGTCCGCGTCGAAACTGCCCACCGAGGTGACGCCCGCGGCGACGAGGAGCCAGAAGCACAGCAGCACGACGAGGGCGGTGGTCAGGAGGATCGTGGGCGGCCCGGTGACGACCGACAGCAACGTCCGCATGCCGTGCCCCCTGTCTCGTCCGCACTGCCCGTCAACCGCGCCGAGCACCGCTCGCTCAGGGTTCCGGTGCCGGACACCTGCCGATGTCCGGCACCGGAATCCCCCGGAGTGCTCCCCGCAGCCCATGCTGCACCCCCGGCGCCCGCCCGCGCATTGCCGGTTCCCGGCAGTGTTGTCTAAGGTCTGCATGCCGGTCTGCCGCTAAGAAGCCGTCAGCGACGCGTCAAGAACTCGGGGGGAGGCATGGTGGAGTTGGGGATTCCGGAGCAGTATCTGGAGGGGTATGCCCAGATACTCTGCGAGGTCGCGGCCACAGGTCGGCGCCTCACCCGGGAAGAACTCGCCTTCCGACGGGCACTCGGAGAGCAGGCGGCCGACGCCGGTCACGGGCTGCGGGCCCTGGTCAGCGCCCATCTGACCGCCGCGCGCGAGGCATGGCCGGCCGGCCCCGCGTCGGCCGACAGCGTCCTGGCCGCCGTACAGCAGGCGACGGACGCCTTCGCCGAGGGCTTCGAACGGGCCCAGCGCCAGGCCGTACGACAGGAAGAGGCCGCGCGCCGCGAGTTCATCGACGACCTCCTCTACGGCCGCAGCGACCTCGGACGCCTCGCCGAACGCGCCGAACGCTTCGGCCTGCGCCTCTCCCACGCCCACGCCGTCGCCGTCGCCGAGGGCCCCACCGCCTACGAGGAGGGCGATCCCGTTCCCCGCCAGGTGGAACGCGCTCTCATCGCACGCTTCGGAGACCGCAGCATCCTGCTCACCACCAAGGACGGCCGGCTGCTGTGCATCGCCCCCGGCCTCCAGGAGGAAGTCCTCGCCCACTTCGCGAAGCAGGCTCATGCCGCCACCGACGGCGGCCGGGTCGCCATCGGCCGCCCCCAGCCCGGCCCCGGCGGGGTCGTCCACTCCTACGAGGAGGCACTCAACGCCCTGGAGCTCGCCGAACGCCTCGAACTGGAGGACCCGGTGTTGCGGGCGGCCGACCTGCTCGTCTACCCCGTCCTCACCCGCGACCGGCAGGCCATGGCCGAACTCGTCCTCGCCACCCTCGGCCCGCTCACCACGGCCCGCGGCGGCGCCCAGCCCCTCCTGGACACCCTCACCGCCTACTTCGACTCCGGCTGCGTGGCCGCCGAGGCGGCCCGCCGCCTCACCCTCAGCGTGCGGGCCCTGACCTACCGGCTGGAACGCATCCACAAGCTCACCGGCGCCAACCCGGCCGATCCCGCCCACCGCTACATGCTCCAGACCGCGGTGATCGGCGCACGACTGCTGGACTGGCCCGCCCAGGAGCTCTGACGCGCACCGCGGACGAGGTCAGGTGCGGGCCACTTCGCCGGTGTCCGGCACCGAAAGCCGGAGGGATGACGTGCGGACCCGAACCTGTCGAGTTCTCTCCGGACGGTTACGCCGAAACGAAGGAGTTCGACGGGTCCAACACATCGGCCGACAGCCATACTTGACCATGCGGGGCCATTCCCGTGGTGACGTGACTCGGGAGAGGCAGCAAGCCGGCGAACAGCGACGACACTCAGAGCGTGAGCAAGGCCGAGGTGCGGCTCAAGTGGGATCCGAGTCCCTGGAACAAGCCATCTCACCATCTCGACATCATCGCCACGACCTACTCGGCGGAAGCCCCCTACGGCCGGCCCGTGTACGTCGTCCACTTCGACAGCCGCTCACCGGACGGCACCATCAACATGGGTCGGCACAGCCAGACCGGACAGGGTTTCGGCTACGTCGAGGTCATGACCCTGGAGCTCGACCGCCTCGCTTCCTCCTTCGCACGGGTGGTCGCGGGCGTGGCGATCCACCAGAACAACGGCCCCAAGACCTTCGGTGACCTTTCGAACGCCGGCGTACTGGTCGTCGAGGGGTACAGGGAGCTCCTCAAGGACGACTTCACCCAGCTCTCGGGATCCACCGCGGCGACGGTCGCGGAGTTCACCCGGGACACTTCCGGAGCCTGGAAGTTTCACGAGATGGTCCGTGGCTTCGACAGCGACCCCACGGTGTTCACCGAGGAGATGGGCAATACCCCACAGCCGTGACCCGGCACGGTCGGGTGCGTCGTCGGTTCCGAAACGATGGGTGCAGGAAATCGTCGCCAGGAATTCTTACGCGCCCTGCGGGCGAGGTCAGGTGCGCGCCAGTTCGGCGGCGCCGAAGGACACGTCGAAGCGGTCGCACCAGATGCTCACGCTGGTGAACCGGGACGGGTCGACGTCGGCGGGCACGGTGTAGTTCTGACTGCCCTTGTTGCCCTTGAGCTTGCCGAGGCTCACGTACGCGCCGTCGTCGAAGACGTGCCAGCCGGCTCGCCCCTCCTTCACCGGCGCGTCAGTCAGCCACACGCGCAGATCCGGGCCGTTGCTGGTGTCGAGGTCCTCCAGCCGTAGGACATGGGATCCGTCGGCGAGCCGTACGAGCTTCACCTTGCCCGAAGTGGCGTGCTCATGGCTGATCAGTTCACCGCCCGCCAGCGTCCGGGGCCGGGGTGCCGGGGAAGGCGACGCGGACGGCGCTCCGGCCGAAGGAGCCGTCGGGGCCGGAGCCACGGCGCCGGGCAGGGCCTCCTGCACGGTTTCCTCCTGCCACAGCTTCCACGGCTGGAACCAGTACAGCCCCAGGCCGACGCCGGCGAGCGCCACCACCAGCACTCCGACGACCCACGGTCTGCCCAGCGTCTTCCGTCCACGACCCATGCCCGCCTCGCTTCCTCAGTGCTTCCTGCCCCATTCAACGGGTCCCGAGGGTGGCATGTGCCCCGACGCGGATGACGGAAGTCTTACGTCGCCGCGGCGCCCGCGAGCCCGGCCGCCTTCCAGATAGATGTCCGATGAACGGAACCGGCGTCCCGCATAACGGTCCGATATCGCTCGCTGGCATTTTCGACCGTCACTACAAGTGATGTGACTTGAGTCACTAAAGATACGGCAAAGACCGTGGTAGAACTGCGCAACTCCGCAGGTGGAACCGCTCAACACCACAGCGCGGAGCGGTCGGCATGCACCGGCAACACCACCAGGGTGATCACGATCCGCATCCGCGGAGCGCCCGCCCAGAGTCGCCGATTCGGACAACGGCGTTCGTTCAGAGACCGCACATCGACCGGCGGCACTTCCCCCGTGTCCCGGGCTCGCACCATCGAGGTAGCCACTGTGTCACTCGACTCCGTCACCCAAAACGTCGACGAAGCCGTCAGCGATTTCTTCGAACCCATAGCCAAGTGGCTCGGGGACATCGTCTTCTACTCGGTTCCCGTCGGCGGAACCGAACTCCCCCTCATCGTCGCCTGGCTCGTCGTCGCCGGTCTGGTCTTCACCGGCTGGTTCGGGCTCGTGCAGGTCCGCAAGTTCAGACTCGCGTTCGACGTGGTGCGCGGGAAGTACGACGAGAAGGGGTCGACGGGCGAGGTCAACCACTTCCAGGCCCTGACCGCCGCCGTCTCCGGCACGGTCGGCCTCGGAAACATCGCCGGTGTGGCTGTCGCCGTCTCCATCGGCGGCCCCGGCGCCACGTTCTGGATGATCCTGTGCGGCCTGCTCGGCATGGCCACCAAGTTCGTCGAGGTCACCCTCGGTGTGAAGTACCGCGAGGTGCACGCCGACGGCACCGTCTCCGGCGGCCCGATGCACTATCTGCCCAAGGGCCTCAAGGACCGCTTCGGCAGCGGCGGCGCCAAGCTCGGCAAGGTGCTCGCCGTCCTCGCCTCGATCATGATCCTCTTCTTCGGCCTGTTCGGCGGCAACCTCTTCCAGACCAACCAGAGCTACGCGCAGATCTCGTCGACCTTCGGCGGCGAGGACGGCTTCCTGGCGTCCTCCGCCGGTGCCGTCCTCTTCGGCCTGGTCGTCTCCGCGCTGGTCGGCCTGGTGCTGCTCGGCGGCATCCGCTCCATCGCCTCGGTCACCAGCCGGCTGGTGCCCGCGATGGCCGGCATCTACATCGTGGCCTGCCTGATCGTCATCCTGGGCAACGTCACCGCCGTGCCGGACGCCTTCCAGACCATCCTGCAGGGCGCCTTCGAGGCCGAAGGCGTGGCCGGCGGTGTGCTCGGTGCCCTGATCATCGGTTTCCAGCGCGCCGCGTTCTCCAACGAGGCCGGTCTGGGCTCCGCCCCGATCGCCCACTCCGCGGTCAAGACCAACCACCCCGCGAGCGAGGGTCTGGTCGCCCTGCTGGAGCCGTTCATCGACACGGTCGTCATCTGCACCATGACCGCGCTGACCATCGTCATCGCCAACCCGGCCAGCTGGGGCGAAGCCCGCGCCGGTGAGAGCATCGGCGGCGTCACGATCACCTCCGACGCCTTCGCGACCGTACTGCCCTGGTTCCCGGCCGTGCTCACCGTCGCGGTGCTGCTGTTCGCCTTCTCCACGATCCTGACCTGGGGCTACTACGGCCTCAAGGCATGGTCGTACCTGTTCGGCAAGAGCAAGGCCAGCGAGACCGTCTTCAAGGTCGTCTGGAGCCTGTTCGTGATCCTGGGCGCCCTGATGTCCCTCGACTCGCTGATCAGCCTCGCCGACTCCGCGCTCTTCCTGCTGTCGGTCTTCAACATCATCGGCCTGTACCTCCTCGCCCCGGTCGTCAAGCGCGAACTCAACTCCTTCCTGGAGTACGTCCGCGCCCGCAAGGCAGGCGAGATCCGCGACGGCGACGAAGACCAGGAGTCGGTGAAGACCACCGTCTGACCGCCCCCGGCGGCCCGGCTCCGGTACGGGCCCGTACTCACCTCGCGCCTTGGTGGGTACGGGCCCGTACGTCTGCCGCCAAGACCGACGGCCTACTAGCAGCCGCCTACGACCGACTGCCCAGCTCCGCCCTGTCGCGTCGCCGATCCAGGTATCCGATGGCCGGGGTCGCCAGGGCGCCGTGCAGCACCACCGAGATCACCACGGTGAGGGCCACCACGGCCCACAGCTCCCGCTCCAGCCCGCCGAAGGAGTCCTGCCCCAGCGCGTAGGACAGGTAGAACAGCGAACCGATGCCCCGGATCCCGAACAGGGCGACCACGGCACGCTCCTTCTTCCCCATGGCGGTGCGCATCTGTGCCAGCCACCCCGTGAGCGGCCGTACGACCAGCAGCAGCAGGGCACCGACGAGCGCGCCTGCCCACGTCAGGGCGGACAGGGCGCCGTCCACCAGGTATCCGCCGAGCAGGAACAGCAGCACGGCCGTGAGCAGCCGTTCGATCTGCTCGGTGAACTCGTGCAGCACCTTGTGGTAGCCGTGGCTGCGCTCAGCGGCCCGGATGACGCAGGCGGTCACGAACACGGACAGGAAGCCGTAGCCGTGGAGCACCTCGGCGATGCCGTAGGACACGAAGGTGGCTCCCAGCGCCACGAAGCCCTCCATGTGCTCGGACAACCGCAGCACGGGGAAACGCACCCGGAAGAACATCCACCCCAGCAACCAGCCGACCCCGCCCCCGACGGCGAGCCCCACAGCGCACTTGCCCAGCAGGTCGGTCAGCGCCCACGAACCGATCCACTCCGCCGACCACCCGGTCCCGGCCGCCGCGGCGAGGGCGAGGGCGGCGTAGACGAACGGAAAGGCCAGCCCGTCGTTCAGCCCCGCCTCGCTGGTCAGGGAGAACCGCACCTCGTCCTCGTCGCGCTCGGTACCGAGCGGCTCGCCCACGCGCACCTCACCGGCCAGCACGGGATCCGTGGGCGCCAGCACGGCGCCCAGCAGCAGGGCGGCGGCAGGCGGCCAGTCGAGCAGCCCCCAGGCCAGCAGGGCGACGACCGCCACGGTCAGCGGCATCGTGATGCCCAGCAACCGCCACGTGCCGGACCACCGGCGCCAGCCGAAGGGCCGGTCGATGGCGAGCCCGGCGCCCATCAGCGAAACGATCACACACACCTCAGTGGTGTGCTCGACCCACAGGCGATCACGCACGGGGTCCACGGCCGGCACGCCCACCGGCAGGAGCTCGATGAGCACCCCCGCGGCGAGGAAGACCATGGGCAGGGACAACGGCCGCTTGGAGACCACCCGGGGCAGCACGGCCGCGCCCAGGGCCCCCAGGCCCAGACAGACGTAGACCACGTCCGAAAGCGTCACTGCGATTCTCCTGCCCGACGTGATCTTCTCCCAGGCCACGTGTGTACCCCGTTACCCTCGAAGCCTCGCCCGAGTGCGTCACCCGGCTCGCTGCCTGCCCGTTTGCGGTGGACGAGGTGGGGGTGGGCCGACGGACCCGCTCCGGTTAGGGTGTAAAGAACGCGTCAACGAGACGCGGGGTGTGCCGGGAAGTCTGGTCGGCGTCCGTAGGGCCGTGTGCCCTTTTCGCCGACGCCCGGAGGTTCGCCGCCTTGGCCCCCACCCCGCCCCGCAACTCGTTCCTCGGTCTTCTCCCCTGGCCCGAACGACAGGCAGTGGCCCGGGCCCTGCGCACCGAGACGGTGGGCGGCCTCGTCCTGCTGGCCGCGGCGGTGGTGGCTCTGGTGTGGGCGAACACCCCGTTCAGCGGCTCCTACACCACGATCCGCGACTTCCACTTCGGGATACCCGCACTGGGTCTGGACCTCTCGGTAGGCCACTGGACGTCCGACGGTCTGCTGACCGTCTTCTTCCTGGTCGCCGGGATCGAGCTGAAGCGTGAGCTGGTCGTCGGCTCGCTGCGCACGCCGGCGACGGCCGCGTTGCCGGTCATCGCCGCCGTGTGCGGCATGGCCGTACCCGCCGCCTTCTACGCCGCCACGATCGCGGTCGGCGGCGGCAGCATGGACGGCTGGGCGGTGCCGATGGCCACCGACATCGCCTTCGCCCTGGCGGTGCTGGCGGTCATCTCCACCCACCTGCCGACCGCCCTGCGAGCCTTCCTACTGACCCTCGCGGTCGTCGACGACCTCGGCGCGATCCTGATCATCGCCCTCTTCTTCACCTCGGACCTGAACTACTGGGCGCTGGCGGGGGCAGCTGCCGGGCTGGTCGTCTTCTACGTCCTGCAACGACGACGGGTGCGGGGCTGGTGGTGGTACGTACCGCTCGGCGTGGTGACCTGGGCGCTGCTCTACAACGGGGGCGTCCACGCAACCGTCGCGGGAGTCGCCATGGGCCTGATCCTGCGCACCGTCCGCGACCAGGACGAGAACGCATCACCCGCAGAGCGCACCGGACACCTGCTGCACCCGCTCTCCGCCGGCCTGTGCGTGCCGCTGTTCGCGCTGTTCGCCGCCGGGGTCAGCGTCTCCGGCGACGCACTGGGCAAGGTGTTCACCACCCCCGAACCCCTCGGCGTGATCCTCGGCCTGGTCGCGGGCAAGATCCTCGGCATCTTCGCCGGCACCTACCTCGCCGCCCGCTTCACCCGAGCCCGACTGAACCCGGATCTGGCCTGGGCCGATGTCCTCGCCCTGGCGACCCTGGCCGGAATCGGCTTCACGGTCGCCCTGCTCATCGGCGAGCTGGCCTTTCCCGGCACGGCCGTCGGCGAGCACGTCAAGGCCGCCGTCCTGATCGCCTCACTCATCGCCGCCCTGCTGGCCACCGGGCTCCTGCGCCGCAGGAACACCGTGTACCGGCGCCTGTACGAGGAGGAGAACCGCGACGAGGACGCCGACGGCATCCCCGACGTCTACCAGCGCACGGGATCCAGCGGCACATGACCTGACCCGCGCCGTGCCGTCACCCGAGGGTGGGCTCAGCCGTCGCCGGACGTCTGCCCCCGGCGCGGTGTCTGGAGACTTTCAAGGGCTGGCGTTACGGCGGCTGAAGGTCTCTGGCGCAGAACTCTCTGTCGTCCGGGTCGTGACCGGCACCCTTGTCTGACGACACGTGCTTGACCAGATGCATCATCATGACGTCGGTCACTGCTGGGCAGCGGTCGCGAACGGCCACCCGGCCGCCCCGTGGACTTTGGGGTCCACCACCGTGCCCGCGGAGATCCCCGCGGCGGCGTCGAGGCCGGAGTGGTACGCGGCGCCGGCTCCGCCGTGCCCCTGCGCAGAACGCGTAAGACCCCCGTAGCCGTGGAGCGGCCGGCGTCGGTCCCCGGCTCCCCGCACGACGGCGGCCTCTGACGGTGGATTCGGCCCCTGCCGGCCGACGCGAGCGCGGTCACGGTGGCCGCGTCTTGTCAGCTCGACCAGCCAGGTCCCACTCCGCGTCCGCCCGTTCCGGAAGGTCTGAACGCCCTGCGGAGGGGGCGATCGGTGGTCACCCCGGGAACTGCTTACGAGAGTCTGACGGGCCCATGTTCCCCGCTCATCTCACTGCCGCCACCGGCCACTCTTGTCCCGTCGCGAACATCCACGCGGAGGCGACAACACCATCAGGCTTGAAGGAGTGGGTCGTGAGTATGTACGGCGAGCGCAGTGAGCACCGTCCGAGCCGGAGGACTGGAGAACATCGCGGTCACCGTTCGAAGTCCAGGACGCGGCGGATCGTGATCGGCGGCAGTGCCCTCGCCGCCGTGGCGGCGGCGACCGTGGCCGTGTCCCTGGCCTCGGCGAGCCAGTACGGTACGTCCGGGGCGGAAGCCGAGCGAGCCGTCTTCGTGCAGGGCAACGAACTGGGCGGCAACACCATCCACGTCTTCGCACGGGACGACCAGGGCAAACTGAAACCCGGAGGCACCTACGCCACGGGCGGCCGGGGCGGCGACCAAGTCGACGCCCCCACCGACTCCCTCGCTTCCCAGGGCTCCCTCGTCTACGACCACGCCTCCGGACTGCTGCTCGGGGTCAACGCGGGCAGCGGCACGCTGACCTCCTTCCGCGTCGAGGGAACGAAACTGAAGGACCGCCGAATCGTCGACACCGGCGGCGAGTTCCCCTCCAGCATCGCGGTGCGGGGCAAGGTCGCGTACGTCATGAACGCGGGCGGCGAAGGCAGCGTCCAGGGCTACCGGATCACCGCGAAGGGGCTCGTACCGATGCGGGGGTCCTTCCGCTCCCTCGGATTGGCCAACGAGGACGTACCGCGGTTCGACACCTCGCCCGGCGAAGTCGAGATCACCCCGGACGGCCGCAACCTGGTGGTCACCACCAAAGGGAACAACACCGTCGAGGTCTTCCCGTTGAAGCGCAACGGCCTGCCGGCCGTCGCCGAGCCGGTCGTCAACAAGTCCGCCGGCAACGTGCCGTTCGCCATCAGCTTCGACCGCTCCGGCAGCCGGATGCTGATCGCCGAAGCCGAGAGGTCCACGGTGACCACCTACAAGGTCAAGCACAACGGAAAGCTGAAGGTCCTTCAGAAGCCGCTCGCCAACGGTCAGGAGGTCCTGTGCTGGCTGGAGCGCGCGGGCGACCACTTCTACGGCGGCAACACCGGCAACTCCACCGTCACCGGGTACCGCATGGACAAGCACGGACGGCTCGCCCTGACCAACGAGGTCGGCGTGGCCACCCCGCCATCAGCGAAATCGCAGGGCGTGATCGACATCGCCGTGACCGGGGACGAGAAGTTCGTCTACGTCCAGAACGCCACCTCCGGCACGATCGACGGCTTCCGCGTCGAGAAGAACGGATCCCTCACCAAGGTCACCACCGCCGAGGGCCTGCCCGCGTTCGGCGAGTCCGGCATGGAGGGCGTCGCCGCGATGTGACACCCGGGGCGAACCGGCGAGAACGCATCGACGGAAAGCCGGCGGCGCGTGGCCGGAGCATGCGGCAGACCCGTCCCCCACAGGGCGCCCCGGCCCTGCTGCACAGCACTTGCGGACGCTGAGCCCGGCTGCACGCAGCGAAGTGACAGCGGAACGCGTAACCGATGGGTTACGCTTCTGAGGTGGACGAACTGACCGAGGTGGCCGACGCCATCGCCGATCCGGTGCGCCGGGAGATCCTGTCCATGTTGCGTCACACGCCGCTGACGGCGGGAGAGATCGCTGCTCGGTTCCCCGTCAGCCGCCCGGCAGTAAGCCGTCATCTGCGAGTACTCCGGGAGAGCGGCCTGGTCCGGGACGAGCAGATGGGACGCCACCGCCGCTACACGCTCGTCGCCACCAGGCTGAGCACCCTCGCCATGTGGCTCGACCAGTTCGACACGCGACGGCCCGGCTGGTCACAGCGCCTCGCAGCGCTGGAGACCGAGGTCCATCGCACCCGACGGGACCGGAGCCGGGCCGAATCCGCCACCACCTCGCACCCTCCCAGGGAGGACACGGCATGACCCCAGAACCCACCGGACGACTCGTCCCCACGCCGTCTGGATATGACCTGATCCTCACCCGCACCTACCGCGCCTCCGCCGACGACGTCTGGGCGAGCGTCACCGAGCCCGAACGCACCGCCCGCTGGTTCGGCCCATGGCGCGGCGAGGCAGCGCCCGGCCGCACCGTCGAGGTGCAGCTGACGTACGAGGAGTCGGCGCCATGGTGCCCGATCCGGATCGACGCCTGCGAGCCACCGCGGCGGCTCGCCGTCTCGATGCAGGACGAGGCCGGCTCCTGGTCGCTGGAGTTGGTGCTGGCCGAGACCGAGGGCGCCACCGAAATCCGGCTGATCCATCACCTCACCTCCACTGAGCAGTTGGGATCGACCGGCCCCGGTTGGGAGTACTACCTGGACATGCTCACTGCCTCGCGCACGGATGAGCGCCGGCCCGCCTTCGAGGACTACTACCCCGCGCAGAAGGCGTACTTCGAGTCTCTGGCATGAGGGCCCCGCGACCCCGGACTGTTGTCGACGATCGCCGGGGCGATATGCGCCGAACGGCCTGACGTCCACGTGTTCGTTCACGTCGCACACATGTGCGCTTGCGACGGCCCCGCGTAACAGACATGCCAGTCGATGGCCGGCCCAGGCCCTGGGGCAGTAGGCACACGCCCCGAACCCCCTCTGCACGACGCCGTGCCCATAGCGTGCCCAAAGGAGCGGACAACCACGGTCAACGACGGTGCGATCCCACACCGAACTCGCCCCAGACAAAAGGCATCCGGGCAGGTCAGAGCCATAGAGTCCGTCCAAGCGCCGTCGCTTCCCAAGCTGAGAGCGCGAGTTCGATTCTCGTCACCCGCTCCACGAAGAAGGCCCAGGTCAGAGACCTGGGCCGTTGTGCTGTCCGGGGTGATCACTGGCCGCGTGCCAGATCCATGCCAGAACACTTCTCGGCGGCCTTTCGGGCAGCCTCCTTCCGAGCCTTCTGCACCCTGGCGTCGAGGCCGACGGCGACCTCCTCCTATCGCTCCTCGTCGGAGTGCTGATAGATAAGCGCGGCCTTCTCCGAGGACTGCCCGGCTCGGACCATCGTGTCCTTGAGGGTGGCCCCGGAGCGCGTCGAAAGGCTGTGCCCGGTGTGCCGGAGGTCGTAGAACCGGAAGCTCTCCGGCATGCCGACGATCTCCCGGGCCTTCCGCCACTTCCGCCACTTCCGCCACTCCGCCCGAAGGTGCCGCGTCGGAAGGGAGCTCCCTTCTCCCCGACGAAGAGCAGCCCGTCGGGGCCCGGCTCGGCGTAGGACTCCAGGTACCAACGGAGCTCCCGGCGGAGGAAGGCGGGAAGAATCACAGTCCTGGTTCCCGCTTCGGACTTGGTGTCGCCCTGGACGCGGCGCCCGTTCATCCGCTCCGGTTCGGCGAGGCGGACGCGGAGGCGTAAGTGGTCGACGTCGACGTCCCGGCGCCGGAGACCGGCCAGCTCTTCCGGTCGCAGCGGACCGTGAGCGCCGAGGTAGACCATGAGTCGCCACCGCATTCCGACCACGTTGGCGAGGGCGTCCACCTGGCCGACGGTGGCGATACGCCGCTCAGCGGCCTTCTCCTTACCGGCGCCCTTGATACGGCACGGATTGCGCGTGATCAGCTCGTCGTCCACGGCCGTCTCCATGATGGCCTTGAGGAGCCGGTACGCCTTGGCAGTGATTGTCTTGGCACCTGTGAGCCGCAGCCGTTCAGCCCGCCACTCCCGGACTCGGGGCGCGGTGATCTCGTCCAGGTCCAAGTCCGCGAACGCGAACAGGTGCTTGTCGAGGAGGTAGCGGTACAGGTCCTGCGTCAGCGGCGCGAGCTCCCGTTCCTCCACCCACTTCTCGCGAGGACCTGCGCCAGCTGCTCGTCAACAACCGTCCGCAGCAGTACGACGCTCCCTTGTGGTGCATCACAGCCGCTACTGAGTAACAACCTTCTTCACGGGTTCAAGGGCTCGCTCCGGTCGCCGCGCGCCCGGCTTGGCGCCGGGCGACGCTCCGGTCGCCGCCCCGCTCCGCCCGGCCGCCGGACGCTCGCGGCGTGAGCCAACGCAGAGAACAGCCCGTAGGGGCTGGCGCGGTCGGCTCCACGGCTTCAGACGGTGTCCTATGTGGTGATCGCTCGTTGAGCTGTCTATGGGGCGGGGTACATGGAGTTGGATTGTTCCGGACGGGCTGTGGGAGATCGCGAAGCCGCTGATCCCACCGTCGAAGGTGCGGCCGCAGGGCGGCGGAACGCAGGACACGCCTGATGAGACGCTGTTCGCGGCGATCATCTACGTGCTGGTCAGCGGCTGCGCCTGGCGGGCCCTGCCGCCGTGTTTCGGGATATCGAAGTCGACCGCGCACCGCCGGTTCCTGATCTGGTCGCGGGCGGGCGTCTGGGGCCGGCTGCATGAAGCGGTTCTGCACCGACTCGATGACGCCGGCCTCATCGACGTCTCGCGCGTGGTCCTCGACTCCGCCCAGGTCCGCGCTAAAAAAGGGGGCGAACACACAGGTCCGAGCCCCGTGGACCGGGGCAAGCCGGGTTCCAAGATGCACGTCCTGTCGGACGCGAACGGACTGCCTCTGGTCGTCGGCGTCTCCGCCGTCAACGTCCACGACAGCGAAGGCCTGAGGCCCATGGTCGAGGGTCACCAAACGAGACACGACCCGCACAACGGCCGCTACTTCAAGCCTCAGCGCCTGCATGCCGACAAGGCGTATGACATCCCCCACCTGCGGAAATGGTTACGCGGCAAGCGCATCGGCGTGCGCATCGCCCGCAAAGGCGTCGAGTCCAGCGAACGCTTGGGCCGCCGCAGGTGGGTGATCGAGCGGACGATCTCGTGGCTGTCCGGCTATCGCAGACTCAGTCCCCGCTACGAGCGCCATCCACGCAACTACCTGGCCTTTCTCGGCCTTGCCGCAGCCCTGTGCTGCTACAAGCGACTGGTCCGCCTCACCACATAGGACACCGTCTTACGCAGCCACCATGGGGCGAGCCTCGAAGATCGGGGACCCGATCGGGCTATTGCGGGCAGGTCCACAGACTGCCCGATTCGCGGCCAGCGCACGGGCCCGATCTCTCGCCCCATGGCAGCTCCAGCCCAAAGCCGCTCCGCCGATGCCCATGCACGTGGCGCCTTCAAATCCCTCAAGTGGCAACCCCTGCCCAATCGGGAGAGCATGACGTTATCGCATCGACCGCGTTTCCGAGAGGATGCGTCATGGATAGTTCGTCACTGACGACCATTGAGGCCGCAGTCAGCGACGGGAAATCCGTCATGTCTGCAGACACAAGCACGGTGGTAGCCGCCATTCAAGACTGCTTGCGAAACGGAAGGTCAGCGACGTTCTACGTCTCCCACGACGCAGCTTCGGCTGTACACTCGTGGTTTTGGACTCCCCGGCGGATCAGAGAAGCCGCAATGGAGCCGGTGACGAAGGAAGAGAAAGCCAGGATTCAATCCGAGTTGGGGATCAAGGATACTGGACCCCTCTACTCCAACCGCATCAAATGCGAGTGCGGGAAGGTTTACGGCGCTTTCGAATTCGTGCAGCAGGGAATTCGTGAGCATGGGCGCGATGTGGTCGGCGCCGTCCTGGAGCTCGAGAATACCTCTGTCGTTCGAGTCAACCCTCACAACATCGCCGTCTGTGCCAGTTGCAACAGAAGGTTGATGCAAGGGCACTACTACTGCTGGCTCAATGGGTACTGCTGCTGTGCTGAGATCTAGGCGGAGAAAGCCTGGACTTCGGGCGAGCCTCATGTGGGCGGGTGAACTACTGACCCTCAAAGCGTGGTGTCGTAGGGGCTGACGCCTCGTAATCCCTGCGGTATGCCGACTGCATGAGGTATGCGCAAGGGGGCGGACTGACCGGTGAACGGCGGGTCTTCCGCGAGAAGTTGAGGATGGAGACGGCCGAGCGGTTCGCCCAGGGCGATGAGAACTCGGTCATCGCGCACGACCTGCGGGTCAGCGTCCGATCGGTTCAGCGCTGGCGCAGAGCCTGGTCGCAGAACGGGCCCCGGGCCCTGGCCTCCAAGGGTCCGGCGTCACTGCCGCTGCTCAGTGACGAACTGTTCGCCGTGCTCGAGCGGGAACTGGCCAAGGGACCGGTGGCATACGGCTGGCCGGACCAGACCTGGACCCTGTCGCGGATCAAGACGCTGATCGGGCGCCGGTTCCACAAGAGCTACCCGCCAAATACATTCAATGAGGTCCGGTCGGGGTGGCCCGCCTCCTGCCCATCCCGACCTGGACGGCCATCCGAAGCCCGCAAGGCCCGCAAGGGGGTCACTCTTGCGGGCCTCGGCCGTGATCCCGGCCGACTGATCTGAGCTACGCCTGGCAGGGCCACCACGCTGAGCTGCCGCTCCCCCAGCTCGTCGGCCCACAACCGGACGCCTGTCGCCGTTCCTTGAACCGTGACCCCCTATCGGTCGATGAAAAGTGCCCCCTTCCGTGACCAAGTGATCAGTCTGGACGCCACCCTGTCGCGGCCGCCCCCAGTGCCTGGCCCATCGGTCAGGTCTCCCACGGCACACCACGCCCCGCCACCGCCGCCCGCCACATCTGTCGCCTCGCTCTCCCACACGCCTCTGCGGTGACCGTGGCGCGATCACTCGTACGCGGACGCAACGCCGCTTCAGCCGTCGATCTCCGTACCAGGCGAGCCACTCGGAGTGGCTCCGCCGCCGGCGTTTGCCTACCTCTTGCAGGGTTCCGTGCCCTCCGCGTGCCCATAAGGGCGGGGAACAGCGGTCGACAGCGGCGCCATGCGACCCAGACGACCGCTCCCCATAGCCAGGTATCCGTGCTGGTCAGGACCTTGGAGCCCGCCCAGGCGCCGTCGCTTTCCAAGCTGAGAGCGCGAGTTCGATTCTCGTCACCCGCTCCACGCGAAACCCCCAGGTCAGAGACCTGGGGGTTGTTTGTCGCCTAGTCCCATCTGAGGGTGTCGCGCCCCTCGCGTGCCTAAACGGTGCCTAAGCGAGGTGGAAGCGAGGTGAAGCGGCCACTTCAGGGGCGTTCAGTGGTCACTTGGGGCAACTCGAACCCCCGGCGTCTCGCATGGCGAGACGCGCTTCATGTGGCCTGCGTCACTACTGCTCAACGGTGTCTCGTGTCCGCCGTGGCATTCTCGGCAGATACGGCCTTGACCGGCTCGGTGATCTTCACCGGTTCCGTGCCGACCCTGCTGTGCCGCTCCGCCCAGGACTCCAGGGCCGTACGACAGGCGTGATCGAGGTGGTGCAGGCCCGACAGGTCCAGCTCGACCGGGCGGTCCTGCGGCAGGTTCTCCAGACTGTCGAGGATCTTCGGCAGCCGCAGGAACGTGGCGTTGCCCGACACGTAGACCTGGATCGGTCCGGCGCCCTTGTCTATGACCTCCAGCTTGACGTGCGACGCCTCCCAGGCCGTCTTGACGATCGCCAGGGCCAGTCCGATGAGCACCCCCTCGAACATGTTCACCGCGACGATCGACACGGCTGTGATCACGAGGATCAGCGCCTCGCCCTTGTGATCCCGCCACAGCGCCGCGATCTGCCGGAACGGGATCAGCTTCCAGCCTGCGTGCATGAGGATTCCGGCCAGGGCGGGGATCGGGATCAGGGCCAGCGCCCACGGCATCACGGCGGCGAACAGCAACAGCCACACGCCGTGCAGCACCCGGGACGCCTTCGTCTTCGCACCCGCGGCGACGTTGGCCGAGCTGCGCACGATCACCGCGGTCATCGGCAGCGCGCCGAGCAGACCGGACACGGTGTTGCCCGCGCCCTGGGCGATCATCTCCTTGTTGTACTGGGTGCGCGGACCGTCGTGCAGCCGGTCCACGGCCGCCGCACTGAACAGGCTCTCCGCGGAGGCGATCAGCGCGAACGCGATGATCGTGCCCCAGATGGCCGGGGCGGCCAGCTCGCCGAGGGCCTCGGTCCCGGGCGGCTGGACGACGCCGAGCAGACCTTCGACCTGGACCGTGGCGACCGGGAGGTCGAGGGCGAGGGTGGCGACCATGGCCAGCAGGACTGCCGCGAGGGCGCCGGGCACGGTCCGCACCGCCTTGGGCATCTTCTTCCACAGCACGACGACGGCGATGGTGCCCGCTCCGATCGCGAGGGAGGTCAGGGCCTCCATGTCGCCGAACGCGTCGGCGAACGCCCCGGGCAGGCCCACGGTCTTTCCGACACCGGTCTCCGGCGCCTTCAGGCCCGCCGCCGCGTAGATCTGACCGGCGATGATCACCAGTCCGATACCGCAGAGCATGCCCTCCACGACGGAGACGGAGATCGCCCGGAACCAGCGGCCAATCTTCAAGAACCCCATGGCGAGCTGGAGCAGACCAGCGCACAGCACGATCACGCCGAGCGTGCCCACACCGAACTCGCTGACGGCCTCGAAGACGATCACGGTCAGACCGGCGGCGGGTCCGGAGACCTGCAGACTGCTGCCGGGCATGAACCCGGTGACGAGGCCGCCGACGATGCCGGTGATGAGGCCGAGTTCGGCCGGGACACCGGAGGCGACGGCCACACCGACGCACAGCGGCACCGCGACCAGGAAGACGACGACGGACGCGAGGAAGTCCTGCCGCAGGTAAGGGAACTTGGACAGCATGGCCATCAACTCCCTCACACCAACTCGAAGGTGCCGAACTCCATGCGGTGTTCCCGCACGTTTCCCCTCGGGACCTCGCAGTGCCGGCCGGTGGGGACGACGGAGGCGTACGACGGGAGCGGGTTGCTCACGGTCCGCAGTTCGAAGAGCTCGGCGGGCCGGGCGACCATGATCAGAGCGTGTGCGACACGGGAGTCGGAGCAGGTGAGGAACAGCACCTGAGGGGGCCGGCCCTCGATGCGAGCGGACTCCTCAGGGCGCTGTCCGAATAAGCGGGCGTTGTCGATGAGGGGTTGCATGGTGTGAGGACCTCCTGGCGCGCCGTGGGGTACGCGTCGGACGTACCGGGCAGGGGTGTGGGGTTCTCTCTGCTCAGCAGCGGAACACCTGCGAAGCGGCCGGTGAGCAGGCGGACATCCATCTCGACGGGCCGTGGTACGCGAGGTGGGGCGTGGTCGGCTCGTAGGCGACCGAGGTGCTTGCCTTCATGGGCAAGGGCTTTGGCCTTGAGATGACGGGCTGTGCACGCGGACTCGCAGGGCACCGCGGATCCGAACGGGAGGACCAGCAGGACGGCGGCGAGAGCGAAACCACAGCCCGTGACCTCACACCTCGGAACATGCGCCCCCCTCAAGGCAGCCCATTACCTTTTGCATGCACCAACGACCGGTCAAAGAACAGTCAAGAAGCACGTTAACTCGGCAAAGTCGCTTGCGGGGTCAATTGAGCCTTTACAGGTCAAGAGAGCCTGAAAAGCGAACTGGAGTTGGCGCGAAGCCGTCATTGCCGCGGGAGGGGCGCTGTGGCCGTGTTGTCGCTGCCCGTGCTCGAGGCGCTGCCGGCCGGTGCTGCCTGGTGGGAGGAGCGGCTGTCGCGCCCTTTGACGCGCCACGTCGTGCCGGCCGCCGTCATCCGCGGCTGGTGGTACACGGCGAGCGTGGTACTCCAGCGCTTGAATCACCCACCGGGGAGCAGCGGCGCCACGCCGCTTGATGAGGCGGCGTGGCGCTGTGGTTTGCGGTTGATATGCAATTCGAGATATCGGGGGACTACTCATCCGGTCCAGGTTTCGGCGATCTTCGAGGCTTCATCCGCTCACCTTTTCCCGCGGAGGCAGGCCAGCCGTACGCGGCTGCCCTCTCACGGCGGCTCCCACGCGCGCCCTGCCGCCACCAGCACGATCGCCAGGTACTTCACGTTGTCGAAGAAGGCGTCCCGCTGCCTGACCTGATTCGGAGCAGCCGTCTCGCCCCGTCTCGCGTGGGTGGACAGTGACTGCCCCCGCTGTTCCTCAGCGGCCTGAGGAACTGAGCGCAGGGTGTCCCTCATCGGCCCTCCCGAAACAACCCGGGTCCTTGGTTCCTCGTCCTGCAGCGGATACGGCTGTGGCGTGAGCGCAGAACATCGTCAGCACCCTGATCAACATCTCTGTGCGACCGCTCCACCACGCCAGTCGGGCACACACGAGCCGGGCCGCCCCGTGCGGGGGCGCGCGCGAGGCGGCCCGGCGGTCACACGGTGGCCGGAGCCGCCGGTCCGACCAGCTCGGACAGCACGTCCTCCATGGTCACGAAGCCGATGACCTTGGCGCTCTCCCCGACGACGGCGGCCAGATGGCTGCCCTCGGCACGCAGGGCGGTGAGAGTGTCGTCCAGCGGGGTGTCGATGCGCACGCGGGTGACCTTGTGCAGCGCGGTGCGCGGGAAGGGCCGGTCACGGTCGGTCAGGCCGAGGGTGTCCTTGATATGCAGGTAGCCCAGGACCGTGCGGTCTGAGCCGGTGACCGGGAAGCGGGAGAAGCCCGCCTCGGCGGCCAGCCGTTCCAGCCGGGCGGGGGTGATCGTGTGGTCGACGGTGCGCATCCGCTGCGCCGGGACCGCGATCTCGCCCACTGGCCGGGTGCCCAGCTCCAGCGCGTCCCGCAGTCGCTCGCCGTCGGCCGGGCTGAGGAGTCCGGCCTCGCTGGAGTCGAGGACCATACGGGCGAGCTGATCGTCGGTGAAGACCGACTCGACCTCGTCCTTCGGCTCGACGCGCAGCAGTTTGAGCAGGGCGTTGGCGAAGGCGTTGATCCCGAACACGAACGGCCGCAGCGCCCGGGTGAGCGCCACCAGGGGCGGGCCCAGCAGGAGCGCGGTGGGCACGGGGGCGGCCAGCGCGATGTTCTTCGGCACCATCTCGCCGATCAGCATGTGCAGATAGGTGGCGAGGGTGAGCGCGATGACGAAGGCGACCGGGTGCACCAGGGCGTGCGGGAGGTGCACCGCCTCGAAGCCGGGCTCCATCAGGTGCGCGATGGCGGGTTCGGCGACCGCTCCCAGCACCAGCGAGGAGACGGTGATGCCGAGCTGGGCGGTGGCCATCATCGCCGAGAGGTGCTCCAGTGCCCACAGCGTCATCCGGGCCCGCTTGTTGCCCGCCTGGGCGTGCGGTTCGATCTGGCTGCGGCGCACCGAGACCAGGGCGAACTCGGCCCCCACGAAGAACGCGTTGGTCAGCAGCGTCAGGGCGCCGATGGCCAGTTGCAGCGCGGTCATCGGGCCTCCTCCATGAGCTGGGCGGTGGGTGCGGCGGCCGATTCGGTGATGCGTATCCGGTCGGCGCGGTGGTGCTCGACCTCCAGCACCTCGAGCTGCCAGCCGTCGAGGTGCACGACGTCCCCCTTGCCCGGGATGCGGGCCAGACGGGTGGCGACGAGCCCGGCGACCGTCTCGTACGGGCCCTCCGGCGCGGTGAGTCCCATGTCCGTGAGCTGGTCGATGCGGACGCTGCCGTCCGCCTCCCACACCGCGCGTCCGTCCCGCGTCATCGGGGCAGGGATCAAATCGGGTGCCTCGAAGGGGTCATGCTCGTCACGGACCTCGCCGACGACCTCCTCGACGATGTCCTCCACGGTCGCCACTCCCGCCGTGCCGCCGTACTCGTCGATGACCACGGCCATGGTGCGGTACTCACGCAGCCGCTCCAGCAGCCGGTCCGCGGGGAGGCTGTCGGGCACCAGCAAGGGCTCCGTGGTCAGCTCCGTGACCTGCGTGACGGCCCGCTTCTCCGGCTCCAGGGCGAGCACGTCCCGGATGTGGACGGAGCCCACCACCTCGTCCAGGCTGTCGCGGTAGACGGGGAAGCGGGACAGCCCGGTCGCGTGGGAGAGGTTGGCCGCGTCGGCGGCCGTCGCGTGGACCTCCAGGGCGTTGACGTCGACTCTCGGCGTCATCACGTTCTCCGCCGTCAGCTCACTCAGATGCAGGGTCCGCACGAACAGCTCAGCGGAGTCCGCCTCCAGGGCCCCCTCGGCGGCCGAGTGCCGGGCCAGCGCGCCCAGTTCCTCAGCGGTGCGGGCGGAGGCCAGCTCCTCGGCCGGCTCAAGGCCGAAGCGGCGCACGAAACGGTTCGCGGTGCCGTTCAGGTGCCCGATGAACGGTCCGAACGCGGCCGTGAACGCGCGCTGCGGACCCGCGACCGCCTTAGCGACCGCCAGCGGGCGCGAGATCGCCCAGTTCTTCGGCACCAGCTCGCCGACCACCATCAGCACGACGGTGGAGATGACCACGCCCAGCACCGTCGCCACCGACGAGGCGGCGCCACCCAGGCCGATCGCCCGCAGCGGGCCGCGCAGCAGCGCAGCCAGGGACGGCTCGGCGAGCATGCCGATCACCAGCGAGGTGACGGTGATACCCAGCTGAGCGCCGGAGAGCTGCAGCGTGAGACGTCGTACGGCTTTCAGCGCACCGTCCGCGCCGCGCTCGCCGGCCTCGGCGGCGCGCTCCAGGTCAGCGCGCTCAACCGTGGTCAGGGAGAACTCGGCCGCGACGAACACCGCGCAGGCCAACGTCAGGAGGAGGGCCAGCAGGAGCAGCAGGACCTCGGTCACCGTCCCACCCCCGCTCCCTCGATCGCGAGAGTCCTGCGGGCAATGGCACAGCTGGTACTGGGAGGCTCACCCATCGGGGGTACGTCGCTCCTTCTCGTATCACACGTGGACAGTGGGTGGAAACAGGATTGCCTGCCTCTACACCAACTGTAAAGGAGTCGCAAAGCACCACCCGAGGGCGCTTCGGCTCGAGTCTCCGGCGGTGTGTGCCGAAGATCCATGGCAGCGGCCCGGATCGCTGCTCCGGGCCGGCATCTGACGCACAGCTGATGGGGATGAGGGTGGACGTCAACGAGGTCCTGCTGCCTGGAGTGGGCCTGCGCTATGAGTTCGTCAACCGGGACGGCGACCGCGTCGCGATCGTCGCCGGGCGCTCCGGGGACTTCGAACTGATGGTGTACACGAGCGACGACCCGGACGAGGCCCGGCCGGTGGTCCGCTTCACCAGCGAGGAAGCCGACACCGTCGCGGAGATCCTGGGCGCCCCGCGTATCGCCGAGCGGTTCGCCGATCTGACCCGGGAGGTACCGGGCCTGAGCGCGGGACAGATCCAGATCGGCCCCGGCAGCCCGTACGCGGGGCGTGTCCTGGGTGACACCCGGGCCCGGACCCGCACGGGTGCCTCGATCGTGGCCGTGGTGCGCGGCGAGGAGGTCATCGCCTCGCCCGGGCCGGCTCAGGGCCTGCGGGCCGGGGACGTCCTGGTGGTCGTCGGCACCCGCGAGGGCATCGCGGGCGTCCAGCGCATCGTCGAGGGCTGACCGTTGCACACGCCGACGGCGCTGCTGCTGGAGCTGGGGGTCATCCTTGCCGCGCTCAGCGTGCTCGGCGCTCTCGCCCGGCGCTTCGCCCTCTCGCCCGTGCCGTTGTACCTACTGGCCGGGTTGGCCCTGGGCGAGGGCGGGCTCGCCCCCGTACCGGCGGCCCGGGAGTTCGTCGACACCGGCGCCTCGATCGGTGTGATCCTGCTGCTGCTGATCCTCGGCCTGGACTTCACCGTCCGGGAGTTCACCACGAGCCTTCGCCGCCACCGCCCCTCCGCCGCCCTGGACCTGGTGCTCAACGCGGCGCCCGGCGCGGCGGCGGGATGGCTGCTCGACCTGGACGCCGTCGGGATCCTGGCGCTGGCGGGCGCCACCTACGTCTCCTCCTCCGGGATCGTCGCCCGCCTGCTCGGTGACCTGCGCCGGCTCGGCAACCGGGAGACCCCGGCGGTGCTGTCCGTGCTGGTGGTGGAGGACTTCGCCATGGCCGGATTCCTTCCCCTGCTCGCTGTCATGGCCGCCGGAGGCACCTGGTGGCAGGCGCTGCTGGCCGTGCTGGTGGCCGCCGCGGCGGTCACCGGGGCGATCACGGGCTCGTACCGCTGGGGACACCACGTCGGCCGGGTCATGTCCCATCCCGACCCCGAGCAGATGCTGCTGCGGATCCTCGGCATCACCCTGATCGTGGCGGCCCTGGCCGAGCTCATCCATGTCTCCGCCGCCGTCGGAGCCTTCCTCATCGGACTGTCCTTGACGGGCGAGGCCGCCGACCGGGCGCGAGGCGTCCTCGCTCCGCTGCGTGATCTGTTCGCGGCCGTCTTCTTTCTGGCCCTGGGCATGTCCGTCGACCCCGGCGGCCTGCTGCCGATGCTGCCCGCCGCCGCTGCTCTGGCACTGGTCGGCGCGGCGACCAAGGTGGCCGCCGGCTGGTACGCCGCGGCCCGCGAGGGCGCCGGCCGGCGGGGGAGGCTGCGGGCCGGGACGGCCCTCATCGCCCGCGGCGAGTTCTCCGTCGTCATCATCGGGCTCGCCGGTACGACGGATCAGCGCCTGGGGGCCCTGGTCACCAGCTACGTGATGTTGCTCGCCGTCTGCGGTCCCGTTCTCACCCGGTTCGCTCCCACCCGCTCCGCGATCGCCCGGCCGAAGCAAGGCCCTCCCGCGACTCACGGGTCGGCAAATGCCGTGCGTCAGTGATGCCGGCGCGCCCCGCACCACCGCGAGCCCCGCACCACCGCGCCTCGCGCGCCGTCACGTCCCCCGCCGCCAGACCCGAGGCCGGCCCGTCCACACCCACAGCCACCCGACCGGCCACGATGTCTCCCAGATCCGCAGGCCGGACCCTGCATCTTCAGCTTCAGCCCAGGAGCTCGGCTATGAGGTGCGCCCGACCGAGGCGTGGGTGCGGCGCGAGAACGGCCGCCATCTGGACGGCTGCGCCGACCGCGCCTCGCCGCCAGGGAATCCGGGGCCCACTGGCGGGGACCATCCGGCACCCCCGCGTGCCCCGGTCGCCGATCACCGGGGCGCCCCCACAGGGCATCCCGCGCCGCCCCAGCGGACTGCGGCCACCGGGCAGAACCGTCGGTGCTTGAGCGGCACGGGCCGCCGACGGCAGTACAGGCGAAAGGAGCCGCCGGCCGGACGCCTCGGACACGCCCCCCCCAAAGCGGCGAACTCGTTGCCGTGCTCGGCCTCAGCCTCACAAGAGCCCGTTTTCGGCCTTTCCCGGCGAGCCCGTGCCGACCGTGCCCCTCCCGGCCTGCGGCAGCCCTATGCTTCTACTCGTTTGTAGAAGGCCCGCGACTGGGCCGGGCCTCTCACACCCGGAAGAGGACACGCATGGCTTCGATCGACCTGGACAAGGTGCTCGACAAGGCGTGGGCGGACAAGAGTCTGCCCGAGATCCTGGCCGCCCCGGTGGGGGCGCTCAAGGGCGTCTCCGACCGTGACGGCGAGCTGCTCCAGGAGGCGTTCGGGGTCAAGACCGTAGCCGACCTGGCCGAGTTGAAGTACGTCCGCTGGGCGCAGGCCCTCGCCGCGCTGGGCGCGGCCAAGTAGCCCGTCCCGCGCACAACCGTGGTGCCGTGCGCCCGCCCCGGCGCACGGCACCACCCCTGAACGAGACACACGCACGTATAAGGAGTGGACGCCACCATGGTGTTCAAACGACTGCTCGGATCACTCGGGGTGGGCGGACCCACCGTCGACACGGTCATCGACCCGGGAGCCGCCCGTCCCGGCGGCGGATTGGCCGGCCAGGTCCATCTCAAGGGTGGAGACGCCGACTTCGACATCGAGCACATCACCCTGGAGCTGGTGGCCAGGGTCGAGGCCGAGCACAGCGAGGGCGAGAGCGAGGGTGTCGTCGCCTTCGAGCGTTTCACCGTCGGCGGCGGTTTCCGGCTGGGCGCGGATCAGCAGCGCAGCATCCCGTTCACGGTGACGCTGCCGTGGGAGACGCCGATCACCGAGCTGTACGGGCAGGGCCTTGGCATCGTCCTCGGCGTGCGCACCGAGCTGGCGGTGGCCGGCGCCAAGGACAAGGGCGACCTGGACCAGCTGAACATCGCCCCACTGCCCGTCCAGGAGGCCGTCCTGGAGGCGCTCGGCCGGCTCGGCTTCGGCTTCAAGTCGGCCGACCTGGAGTACGGGCGCATCGGCGGCACCGGCCAGCAGCTGCCCTTCTACCAGGAGATCGAGCTGACCCCCGCGCCGCAGTACGCGCACCACGTCAACGAGATCGAGGTGACCTTCCTGGCCGGCCCGGGCGGCGTCGAGGTCGTCCTGGAGGCCGACAAGCGCGGCGGCTTCTTCTCCGGCGGCCACGACGCGCTGACGCGCTTCACGGTCGGTCATCACGATTCCCGCGACTGGACCACGGAAGTCGACGGCTGGATCCGGCAGTTGGTCGAGCACCGGGCGTCGCACGGCTCCCACGGCGCCTACGGTCACGGTGACCCGTACGCCGGGCACGGGCACGGGCACGGGCACGGGCACGGGCACGGGCACGGCGGACACTACGGGCACGGCGACCACCACCACGACGACCACCGCCGGTCCGGTCCCGGCATGGGCACCGCCGTCGCCGCCGGCGCCGCCGGGCTCGCGGTCGGCGTCGTCGGCGGCATGGTCGCGGCCGAAGTCGTGGACGAGGTCGGGGACTTCTTCGAGGGCGACGAGGAGGACGAGGGCTGATACCAGGCCCCGTCAGACGGCAAAGGGTGCACCAGCAGGGGGTGGGCAGACGCACCGCTCCGCCCCCTGCTGATAACTTCTACTACATTGTAGAAGAAACGCTGTCCGGAGCACCCCGGTCCGGGCATCCTCCCGACACATACGGAGTTCTCATGGCCCTGTGGGACCGCCTCAAGGAGTCCGCATCGACGATGCAGACCCAGCTCATGGCGAAGAAGAACGACCTGAAGAGCGGCGCCTTCCGCGACGCGAGCATGGCGATGTGCGCACTCGTCGCCGCCGCCGACGGCACCGTCGACCCCTCCGAGCGGCGGCGTGTGGCCCAGCTCATCGCCACCAACGAGGTGTTGCAGAACTTCGACGCCGACGACCTGCGCCGCCGCTTCGAGGAGAACCTCGACAAGCTCACCGCCGACTTCGACTTCGGCAAGGTGAGCGTCATGCAGGAGATCGCCAAGGCGAAGAAGAAGCCCGCAGAAGCGCGGGCTGTCATCCAGATCGGCATCGTCATCGGCGGCGCCGACGGCGACTTCGACAAGGACGAGCAGGCCGTGGTCCGCGAGGCGTGCTACACCCTCGACCTGCCACCCCACGAGTTCGACCTCTGACCGACCCGGACCACGTGGCGGGCCGGCGTCCCTTGGATGCCGGGGGATCAACGCCTCGGCACGCGCTCTGGGCCCGACGCCGTTCAGTTCGGGGTGGGGGCCGGAGCGTCAAGGGCTGTCCGTGAGCATGGTGATGCCGATGATGGCTTCGCTCCGACCGCCATCCCCGGCGGGCGTGTGGGCCGATTCCGGAGCCGGAGGATGGACGGGGAAAGGCCGCGGGCCGGCTTTGGCAGGCATCCTGACGGGCCGGCTGGTGTTGTTCGTCTGTCTGCTTGCGCTGCCGGCCTTCGTTCGGCTCGTCGCCGCGCTCACCGATCACGCCTGACGCCCCACCCGGCCCGTCAAAGGGGCGTGGCCGCGTGCAGGATGAAGACCATCGTCACGGCGGAGTTCGCCGACGACATCGCCGACACCGCAGCCCCCACCGCCGCACCCCACGCCGCAACGCCCACCGACGTGAACACCGACGGCCAGCTACGCACCGTCGGAGCGGGTCCGAGCAGGGCCGCCACCCGGCGCGGCACCGGTCCCGCCGCGGCCAAGCCGGCCAGGGTCGCCACCGGGGTACCGCGAGACACCAGGGCCGCCTTGCCGATCGCACACGCCACGGCCCGGCGGCTACCAACCGCTTGGGCCGCGTCCTCGTCCGCCCACCGCTCCGCTGTGTACGCCACCGCCGTACGCAGCGGCCGCAGGAACGGGTTGGCCCGCGCGGCCAACTGGACCGCAAGCAGGAAGCGGTGGTGGCGGGCGGTCAGATGGGCCCGCTCGTGGGCGAACAGTGCCCGGCGCTCGGCCGGTTCGAGGCAGTCCAGCATGGCCCTGGTCACGACCACCCGGTCGCGGCGACCGCCTCCCGGCAACGCGTAGGCGTAGGGGAGGTCGTCCGGGAGCACGGCCACCTCCGTCTCCCGCAACCCGGCCAGCGCCCGGTGGGCACGACGGCGCACCCGCCCGTGCCGCCGGAGCGCCCGGCCGCACGCCACCAGCACCACGACGAGCGCGGGGATCGCCGCCTTGCCGACGACCTCGTCGTACGGGACCGCCGCCCGCACCTCGGGGTCCGACCAGCCATCGGGCAGCGGGTTCCCGGGAAGCTGGGCGGTGCCGACCACCATCACGAGGCCGAGGCACAGCGTGCTGCAAGCCGCCATCACCGCGGCCACCCCGGTCAGCAGCCGGGTCGCGGTCCGCGGATGCAGATGCTGCTCGGCCAGGCGCGCAATCGGCCACGCCGTCAGAGGCAGCACCAGCGGCAGAAAGACGAACACCCCCATGAGGCTTCAGTCTTCCCCTTCGTTCCTCGCCTGACCCAGCAGCTCACGCAACAGCCGCTCGTCGTCCGGGCCGAGGCCGGTCACGAAGCTGGCCAGCACCGCCTCGCGGTCGCCTTCGGAGTCCAGCACCCTGCGCATCTTGTGGGCGGCCAGGCCCGCCTGGTCCGACGCAGGCGTCCAGGCGAAGGACCGGCCCGCACGCTCCCGCGTGACCGCCCCCTTGGCCAGCAGCCGGGTCAGGATGGTGATGACGGTCGTATAGGCGAGGTCGCCGCCCAGGCGCTCCTGCACCCAGCCGGCCGTCGCCGGTCCGTCCGCCTCCCGCAGCGCCGACAGGACCAGCGCCTCCAGCTCACCCTGCCCCCGCCGCCGGGGACGCTGCCGCTGCTCAGTCACACCCTGCCTCCCTTCCCCCGCCGTCAGTTTCCCAAGCGGACATCGTATAGACGCCCCCAGGACCATCACGCCGCCCGACGAGCCTCGAAGCCCCGTCCACACACCCTCTACAAAATTGTAGAAGCTACGCTGCCCCAGGGCATACCCGCACACAAGAAGGACCGGGAAAGGAGCGTTGCGGCATGGGTGTCATCGCATGGCTGGCGCTGGGACTCCCCGCCGGAGCGACCGCCAAGGCCATCCTGCCCGGACGCGATCCGGGCGGTCGCTCACCGGCACGACGGCCATCGGCATCGCCGGCGCCTTACCGGGCGGCTGACTGTCGGCGCATTTCCTCGACCGGCCGGTACAGCGGGATTTCTTCGACGCCGCAACCTGGGGCTCGGCCATCGCGGGTGCACTCGTGCCGCTGATCGCTTATCGCCTGCTGTTCGGCAACTCACGGGACTGACGCGGGACATCGCACGACCGAGCCGGACCCGAGGCACGGTCGCGTCCCCCTTCCACCTTCTCTACAGTGATGTAGATTCTTGAGCCTGGGCCCGTGCCGCGGGCCTCGACCGCATCTGCCGAGAAGGAGTACGCAGTGGGAGTTTCCCTGTCCAAGGGCGGCAACGTCTCGCTCAGCAAGGAGGCACCGGGCCTGACCGCCGTCCTGGTCGGCCTGGGCTGGGACGTCCGGACGACCACCGGCACCGACTACGACCTCGACGCCTCCGCGCTGCTCCTCGACACGTCCGGCAAGGTCCTGTCCGATCAGCACTTCGTCTTCTACAACAACCTCAAGAGCCCCGACGGCTCGGTGGAGCACACCGGCGACAACCTCACCGGTGAGGGCGAGGGCGACGACGAGACCGTCAAGGTGAACCTCGCGGGCGTACCCGCCGAGGTCGACAGGATCGTGTTCCCGGTGTCCATCCACGACGCCGAGAACCGCGGCCAGAGCTTCGGCCAGGTCCGCAACGCCTTCATCCGCATCGTCAACCAGGCCGGCGGTGCCGAGATCGCCCGCTACGACCTGTCCGAGGACGCCTCCACCGAGACCGCGATGGTCTTCGGCGAGCTCTACCGCAACGGCGCAGAGTGGAAGTTCCGTGCCGTCGGGCAGGGATACGCCTCGGGCCTGGCCGGGATCGCCGCCGACTTCGGTGTGGGCGTCTGAAATTTCGTGGAGACGGCGCCCGGCCGACTCACCCCGGGCAGGTCCGGCGCCGCCTCCGCACCGCTCCGGGAGCGACACCGAAGCCTTCCACCACGCAGGAGACCATGTGGCCGACCCACTGCGCCTTCGCCAGGAGGACAGGCCGGACTTCGAAGCGGTACTGCACCTGGCACTCACCACCACGGACATCCCTGCGGCCCTGAACGCCGATCCCACCGGCCAGGCCACGGCGCGCCTGCGTCTCCGCGCACTCGGGGACGCCGACGAGATAGCCGCCACGGCACGCGCGGAATACGGCACGTACCTCGCCCTGCGTACATCGGCGGAGCCCGACCCGCCGCCACACCGCGCCGCCGGCAGCCTGCTGCCGGCCCTGGCGGTACTCACTCCGCTCATCGCCGCCGCATCTGCCGCGGTCCTGCTCGTCCTCGGCTACCTGCTCCGACTGACCGGCACGCAAGACACGCTCCCCGGCTCACTGGTCACCGCCGGATGGGTCCTGACGCTGATCGCGGGCTCCAGTGCCCTCCTCACCTTCGCCGCGATGTCGAGAACGGCGATACGCGGCGGCAATGGAACCGCACATGAGGCACGCGTGCAGCAGGCACGACAGAACTGGCAGCGGGCCCTGCTGGACCGGGGCATGCTGCCCCACCTGCGGCGGTGCCTCCGCGAGGATCCGTCCCTCCGCGCCACCCCGACCCTGGGCGTCCGCACCGCCCACTTCCATGACTCCCGCACCGCCACCAACCCGAAGGAGCACCCGTCCCATGTCGGTCAACCTGAGCAAGGGCCAGCAGATCAGCCTCAGTAAGTCCGACGGCACCGCCCTGACGTCCGTCCGCATGGGCCTCGGCTGGCAGGCCGCGCCCCGCAAGGGCTTCCTCGCCAAGCTCACCGGGACCCGCGAGATCGACCTGGACGCCTCCGCCGTCCTCTTCGCCGCCGGGCAGGCCGCGGACGTCGTCTTCTTCCAGCACCTGGTCAGCGACGACGGCTCGGTCCGGCACACCGGCGACAACCTCACCGGCGGCGCGGGCACTGGAGGCGACGACGAGGCCGTCCTGGTCGACCTGGCCCGCGTACCCAGCCACATCGACCAGATCGTCTTCACCGTCAACTCCTTCACCGGCCAGACCTTCGCCGAAGTACAGAACGCCTTCTGCCGCCTCGTCGACGAGACGACCGGCACCGAACTGGCCCGGTACACGCTCACCGGCGGCGGTGCCCACACAGCCCAGATCATGGCGAAGGTCCACCGCTCCGGCAGCGGCTGGCAGATGAGGGCCATCGGCGCACCCGCCACCGGTCGCACCTTCCAGGACCTGCTTCCGGCCATCACGCCCCACCTCTGAGCGCCACCGCCGCTACGCTCACGCCGTCCAGGCCCGGGACCCGGAGAAGAGAGAGCAGGACACCATGTTCGGACTGAGCGAACTCGCCGTCATCCTCATCGTGGTCATAGCCGTCATCCTCGCCAAGAAGGGCCCCGAGCTGGCCCGCTCCGCAGGCAAGTCGGCCCGCATCCTCAAGGCCGAGGCCCGCGCCATGAAGAAGGAGGAGGAGAACGACAAGGAGGCAGACACGCCGCCCCGGGTCATCCCGGGTGAGACCGCCGTACCGGGCACCGGCGCGACCGCCCCCGGCATGGAGCGGCCGTCGGCCCCGGCACCGGAACGGACCGAGCGCGCGAGCGGTACGCCGCCGCAGGACAGCAGGCCATGATGCGTCCGAGTGCCGTCGTCGCCTTCTGGCCGTCGGCCTCCTCGTGCGCCCGCAGGTCCGCGGAGACGAAGACGAAGTCGATCAGCTGGGCCAGCCTGCTCTGTCCTGCGAAGCCGAAGAAATGCGTGTCCTCGACCTCGGCCTCCGTGAGGCGGTCGCGGTCGGCCTCCCAGGTATGCATGGCCTGCAGAGCCTTGTCGTTGCTACTGGCGGCCGTCAGCCCCAGATTCGGATCGCTCTCCCCTCAACCAGTCGTAGGCACGGCGCAGTTCCGTGGCCCTGTCATGCTTCCGCACCTCCTCGAAGGGTCGTACCCGAGCGCCTTGCCCGTGACCCATTTTCTGGATCAAGCCCGCAGAAGGCATGGGTGCCCGGAGAAGGCGCCCACTGGCGAGGTCGAGGTCCAGCGCGCGGCAGCGGACGCGGACAGACGGTTGGGCGTCTCCAAGGCCGCGCTCGAGTCCGTCACCCGCTATCTGGCGCTGTACCTCTCCGAGCACCTGCGCGAGCGGCGCCGCCCCCGTCTTTTCGCGAATTCGATTCTCGTCACCCGCTCTACGAAGAAGGCCCAGGTCAGAGGCCTGGGCCGTTTTGCTGCGCGGCGCGGACGGGCCGCGTGCCAGATGCGCGCCACGCCGCCCCACAGGGGCCGGGGTCTTTCGCCCACAGGTTGTGGACGGCGGAACGGAGTCGGAACACCAGCCGAGTTGCCCGCTGCTCCCGCCCTCGCCGCATGACCGGACAGGCCCGACGCCCACGTCGCCCTGCTTGATCACGGTCATACGCAACTCGCCCCAGGCGGACCGCTTTTGCCTCTGTCACCGATCCCGCCAGGACATCGACGTCGCGGCCCGCACCGCAAGCCCGGTGCCGTCGCGGGGTGTGAGTCCCGTCCGGCAGGGAACACGCATTCAGATAGAGGGCCTGCGCGGCCGCCCGCTGACGAAGCAGACGTCGTCCTTGCTCCGCGGTCGCGCGATGCGCTTCCGGCACCGGAGGAAGCGCATCCCTACCTACGGCCCGGTCTCAGCGGCTCCCGGGCGGCGCCGAGTCATCGGCCTCACCCGGGGAGAACAATCGTCATGACCACGCATTCCGTCGTCCGCCCCCCGCCCTCGGAGAGGTCCGGCAGCGACTTCGCCCGGCTGTCGAGGAAGATCGCCGACGCCGGCCTGATGGGCCGCCGTCCCGGCTACTACGCCCTGCGGATCACCGTGGTCGCCGGGCTCTACGTCGCCGGGTGGGCCGCCGTCCCGCTCGTCGGTGACAGCTGGTGGACCCTGACCGTCGCCGCCTTCCTGGCCGTCGTCTTCGGCCAGGTCGCCCTGCTCGCCCATGACGCGGCCCACCGTCAGGTGTTCCGCCGGCGCCGGGCCGGCGAAGTGTCGGGACGGATCGCCGGGGCCGGTATCGGGATGGGCTACGGGTGGTGGCAGGACAAGCACACCCGCCACCACGCCAACCCCAACCACGAGGACCTCGACCCCGACCTCGACCCCGATCTGCTGGTCTGGTCCCAGGACCAGGCCCGGGCCGCCACCGGACTCCCCCGTCTGATCGGCCGCTGGCAGGCGTTCCTGTTCTTCCCGCTGCTGACACTGGAGGGCTTCAACCTGCACGTGTCGAGCGCGCGGGCGCTGGCCAACCGCTCGCTCAAGCACCGAGCGCTCGACGGCGTCCTGCTGTTCGCGCACTTCGCGGTGTACCTGACCGTCCTGTTCTGGCTGCTGCCCCTCGGCATGGCGATCGCCTTCCTCGCCGTCCACCAGTGCCTCTTCGGTGTCTACCTCGGCTCCCTCTTCGCGCCCAACCACAAGGGCATGCCGATCCTGAAGGGAGAGGACCGCCCGGACTTCCTGCGCCGCCAGGTGCTCACCTCGCGCAATGTGCGCGGCGGCCGGCTCACCGACATCGCGCTGGGCGGGCTGAACCACCAGATCGAGCACCACCTGTTCCCCAGCATGCCCAGCCCCAACCTGCGCAGGGCGCGGACCATCGTCCGGCGCCACTGCGAGGACCTGGGCGTGGACTACGTGGAGACCGGGCTGGTCACCTCCTACCGGCTGGCCCTCGTCAGCCTCCATCAGGCGGGAGCACCGCTCCGGAAGACCCGGGTTCCCGCGTAGAAGCGGGCGTCCGGCGATCTCGCGAGGACCGCCGGGTTCCCGCGTAGAAGCGGGCGTCCGGCGATCTCGCGAGGACCGTCGGCGGCGGTGACGGCACCGCGCCACGCCGTGGATGCCCGGGCGCCGATCGGCTCCCCGGTCAGCGCAGCCGGTCTCCCCCGGCCCGTCGCCGGTCATCGCGGATGCGGTCCTGCCGGTCCCGGCGGTGGATGAAGTCGCCCGGCTCGAGATCACCGTCCATGAGCCACCCGATCACGAGACCGACGAAGTGATCAGCGTGCGGGTGGTGTGGTCGCGCCGGTGGACGTTCAGCCGTGGAAGGGGCAGGGCTCCTCGGTTCCGGAGTGCCCGTCGAGGCGCCGTCGAGGCGCCGTCGCGGCCGGGCCGGGTCCTGGCCTCGCGGCGTGCCGCCCATACGGGGGTGTGCGCGGTGGCGGGTGGAGGGCCGTTCCACGAGCCCGGGTCGGCGGGCTCGCGGAACGAGCCCGGATCGGCGGGCTTCGTGGTGGACCGCCGTCCGGGGATGCGCCACGAACCGGACAGGAGGTCCGAGCCCGACGGGCATCGTGTCCTGGAGGGTCGGCTGCCCCGGCCCGCGGACACCGGACGCGGGTGGGCCCCCGGCCAGTCGTGTGCGCGGCTGCGGCCGGGGTCCCGGATTGCGGGTTGTGCTGTCGGTGCGGTCAGTTCCGCCCGTCGGGGGACGGGCCGGGCGAGGCTGCCGGAAGGGTGGGGCCCGTTCCTGCACGGGCACGCGGGCGGAGTCGCCCGCGTACGACGGGTCCGGGTCCACCGGGGCGGCCGGTACGGCTCGTCGCCGCCCCGCGGCGGGCCCTTCGCCGAGCCGACGGAGCCGGTCCCGCCACAGGCATCCCGGTGCGGCCGTAGTGGACGCCGGCCATACGGTCGCCGTGCTGCGAGTTCAGCAGGCGGATGAGGAGCGCCCCGACCGCGATCAGTCCCAGGATCACGGCCACGGTCACGAAAATCTCCACCGTTCTCACCTTCCCCTCGGTTGCTGCGGCACCGTGCCGGTCATGGCGGGCACCCGTGGAGGTGCGGCCGAGTCGCGTGACTCGTGCCCTCCTTCGGAGTCCCAGACCGCCTCCACGGCCCGGTCGGCGTCGCGCAGCGTCCGCAGGCGCGCCGCCTCCTCCATCAACCGGCTCGCGGTCGACATACCCCGCGGGTCACTCGCGGCGGCCATCAGCCAGGCGGCCGAGTCGGGGGCCGTCATCGGCGGGACGACCAAGAGGTTCCAGCGGCCCACGTGGTAGGAGAGCAACAGCAGTTCGTGCGGATCCTGCTCGTCCCGGAACCAGCCGACGTTCACCACGTGCCCGGCGACCGGCACCTTGCGCGGGATGACCGGCCACTGAGTGGGATTCACCGTGACCCGGGTGATCCGCCCCCACAGCGGATCCAGTACGGCGGTCAGGGACGGGAGTTCCGCCTCGAGATCGCGGGAGCGTGGCCACCAGGCGCCGTCCAGCAGAGCCGGTGCGGAGCCGGTGGGAGCCAGCGACAGACGCGGAGAGAGCGAGGAGAGCCGGTCTTCGGCTTCGGTCGTCGGCGGGTGGGTAATGGTCGCCATCATGACGCGAACCCTGCCCCGGGCCGACCGAGATCGGCCCGGAATATTGAATCGCCGAAAACGACACGAGCCTGAAAGCCGGTGTTCGAAAAATCCTCGGTGAGTCCAGCGTACTCCTCCGGCAGGCCCGACGGACCGTGCGGACAAGAGAGGGGCGGACCTCATGCGTTCCTCCTCGTAACCGTCGTCCCTGAGGCAACGATTCCGGGCGAGTTGCGGACAGATTCGATCCGGGCTGTGGCCTCTGGCCCCGGACCGTGTAGGCGCAGGTCAGGACCCCTGCATGTGCCCAAATGCCGTCACTCCCCAAGCCGAGGGGGCGACTTCGATTCTCGTCACCCGGTCAGGCCGAAGTCGCCTTCACGGAGGGGGCGTTGTCCCGGCAGCCTGAGCACGTGCCGCAGCAGGGTGGTCGCAGCGTCTCGCGTCGGCGGAACGACATGGCCACGCGGCGTCGCCGAGCTGATCCGTGCCGAGTCGGGAGAATGCTGATCCGTGCCGAGTCGGGAGAATGCTGATCCGTGCCGAGTCGGGAGAATATCGATCCACTGGTGTGTCGGTCCCCCGATGTGCCCGCGGGCTTCGGCGAGGGTTTCCCTGACGGAGGGGGTGGCATGGTGAAGGGCGCGGGAGACGAAGGGAACCGGCCGGCGGCCGAGAGGGGACTCTGGCATCTGGTCGTCGGGCAACTGGGCACGGCCCTGGTCGTGGTGGATCCCGCCGGACGGATCCTCGCGGTCAATCCGGCGGCCGAGCGGCTGCTCGGCCGCGCCGCCCCGGCGATGCGCGGGGAGGACGCACACGACCTGCTGCACCGGGATGCGCACGGCGGCAGGATCCCCCGGGAGCAGTGCCCACTGCTGCGGGCCGTGGCCGAGAGGTCCGAGGCGCGCGAGGAGGGCGACATCTGTCTGCGCGGTGACGGTCGCCTGATCGCGATCTCCTGGTCCGCTTCTCCCGTGACGGACGACGGCGCCTTCGTCGGCATGGCCGTGCTGTTCACCGACACCGCCGGCGAGCGCAGCGCGCGTCGGGAACGCGCGGCCTACACACGTGCTCTGGAGGACCTCACCGAGCGGCTGACGCTGGTCGCGGAGATCACCGACGTCCTCGGCCAGACCCTGGAGACCGATGAGGCCCTCGTCCGGCTGGGCCGCCTGCTGGTTCCCCGCCTCGCCGACTGGGCGGCGGTGGATCTCCGGGTCGCTTCCGGAGAGGTCCACCGGATGGCGGTGACCGGTCCCGCGGGCCGGGAGGCCGGACTGGAGGGCGGGCGCCGGCGTCTCACCGAGGCCGGGGAGGCAGATCACTCACCGCTCGTCCAGGTGCTCAACGGCGCTGATCCCGTACTGCAGCAGGAGGCGGCTCCGGCCGCACCGCCCGCCTCTCCCCTGGCCGCCGTCCACGACGACTTCCTGCGGACGGTGGGCTCGACGTCGGCCATCACGGTGCCGCTCGGCCCCCGAGGGCAGATCACCGGCGCCCTGACGGTGGTGCGCACGGACCCGGAGCACCCCTTCGACGGCGACGACCTGGACGTCGTGAGCGACATCGGCCGCCGGGTCGGCCTGGTCATCGACAACGCACGGCGGTTCGGACGCCAGCGCGCCGTCGCCGAGGCCATGCAGCGCAACCTGCTCGCCCCGCTCCCCCAGCCCGGCCGCCTGCGGCTGGCCGCCCGCTACCAGCCCGCCCCGGCCGGCTCCCAGGTGGGCGGCGACTGGTACGACGCGTTCGAGCGGAAGGACGGCACGCTCGCGCTGGTCATCGGCGACGTCGTGGGCCACGACCTGACCGCGGCGGCCGGAATGGCGCAACTGCACGGCATCCTGCGCTCACTGGCGTGGGATCACACCGGCCCGCCCGGTGCCGTCGTCGACCGCCTCGACGACGCCATGCCCGCCATCACCACCGTCCCCATGGCCACCCTCGTTCTCGCCCTGCTCGAAGGCGACCCGCGCACCGGTCCCTGGACACTGCGGTGGACCAGCGCGGGGCACCCGCCGCCTCTGCTGCTGACCCCGGACGGGCAGGCGCAGTACCTCGAAGCGGGACAGGGAGTCGTCCTCGGTGTCCCTCCGGGCACCGGCGGCAGCCGGCCGAGCGCCGCGCAGGCCCTTCCACCGGGTTCCACTCTCCTGCTCTACACCGACGGCCTGATCGAGATCCCCGGCAGCGACCTGGACACCGGCCTCGCCCGTCTGCGCCGCCACGCCCTCGCTCTCGCCCACGAACCGCTGGACACGCTGTGCGACCGACTGCCCGCCCGCATGCCGCCCGGCAGCACCGACGACGTGGCCCTCCTCGCCCTGCGTCTGCCGTCGCCCTGAAGGCGGTGACCCACGGTGAGGCGGGACCCGGGCTCAGGTGTCGAGGACCAGGACACGGAACGGGCCGAGCGGGGCCGTCCGCGGTGTGTCGCCTTCGATGTACCGCCATCCCCAGGACCGCAGCGCCTCGACGGTCCTGTGGTCGGAGCGCTTCACCAGCGTGACGGCGACGGCGGCACCGTGGTCGGTGAGCAGCCGTTTCTGCAGGCGCCGGGCGAGGTTCCAGGCACGGTCCTGGTTCTGCCTGCGCACCCGGGAGGGAACGTGGATCCCGGAGATCACGAAGAGGCGTCCGGAGGCGGCAAGCCGGAGCAGCCGCCCCGGAAGGTGTCCGTCGAAGCCCTCCCACCAGGGGCCGTCACCGCCTACGGGGAAACCGTAGGCGCAACCGGTCAGCGCGGTGGTCTCCGCGATCAACAGCTCGAATCCCGGTCGCCGTGCGTCGGCCGCGAGCCGCCGCAGGAAGGCGCTGCGGGCTTGGTTCCACGCCCAGGGGCCGCCGCCGCACGTCTCCGCGTACAGATCACCCAGCTCCTGCAGATGGTCCTCGATCTGACGCCGGGTCAGCGGACGGACGCGTTGCCCTTCCCGGGGCGAGGAGCCCCGTTCCGGCCTCGGGCCGGGCTTCCGCGCCGCAGGCGAGTGCGAACCGGTCGCGGGCAGGTGCGAACCGGTCGCGGGCAGGTGCGGATCGGTCGCGGGCAGGTGCGAACCGGTCGCGGGCGAGTGCGAACCGACGGGACGCCCGCGGAGTTCTGTGGTCGTCGGCGCAGTCGGCACGTTCACGGTCATGAGGCAAGCCCCACTTCGGGCACGGGCGGACCCGGCCCGGCGTCGTCGGTCGCCGAGAGCGGCACCGGTGTCGGAGTCGGCGCGCGACGCCCTCGGTGTCTTCAACCGTACTCCCGCGGCCGCGCACCCCATCGGGACCGGCGACGGTGGACGAGAACGCCGAGGCGGGTACGGCCGTACCGTCCGCTTCCCGACAGCCGGGGCGCACGGGAGTACGGTGGACGTACTGAGGGCATGTCGCACACCGGCTTCCGCGCTGGTCTCGTCCTCGGCGAGACACTTCGCCGGAAGCCTCGCGCAGCGCAGGAGCTTCCGGAGACAGGTCAGCACGATGACGCCGGCCCTCGATTCCCTCCCCTCCGCCGACGCGTGGCCGGTGCCCGACCCGCGCAGGGCCGTACTGCAGCTCTTCACCACCGGCGCCACGGCCACGACCGGCACCCCCGGCGCCCCCGGCACCCCCGGCCTGGTCCGCGGCACCTGGCCGGCTGCTCGTCGCCGACCAGGTCGTACGACTGCGGAAGGCGGTCGCGGCGCCCGCCCCGGACACCGTCGTCCTGCTCGCCCCCGGCCACGGCCGCTGGGCCTGCTGGTCGTGCCGCCCGACACCACCGAGGACGCTGCCGAACCGATCATGACCGCTGTGCTCGGGGACCGCGCCTGACCCGCCAGGAGTAGCGTGGACGCACGGAGGCACCGAACAGGCAGGTGAGCACGATGCCCGATCCCGATTCCCCGCCTCCGGCAGGTTTGCTGGCGGACGGTGCACACGAATCCATGCGTCCCGGAACGGCGCTTCTGCGGCTCACCACCACGCACGAACGCCAGAGCATCCTCGACGGCGCGTGGTGGCCCCGGTCGAGGAGTCTCGCCTCCGAACTGCCCGGCCTGATCAGCGCACTGACCGACCGCCTCGGGCCGATCACACGGATCGGCCTGGACTCCGCGGCCTGGGACGAGATACCGACGCGGGTGACCGTCGACGACCGTGTGGTGCACATCGACGTCTTCTCCGTGGGCGACGGAACCGCGCTCGTGACCCGAGGGGACCAGGACCACTTCTCCCTGCTCGTGGTCCCACCGGACACGCCCCCCGAGGCGGCGCGAGCCGCGATGACCGAAGCGGTCCGATCCGGCAGCCCCAAGCAGGCCCAGCAGATCCTGATCGACACCAGCCTTTGACCCCCTCTGTCCAGTGCGCAGGGCGGTCGCGGTCCGGGTCCTGGCGGACCAGCCGGCGGGCAGCAGCGCACCCAGGGGGGCGATGAGCGGGCCGCCGAGGGGCAGCGGAAGCAGTTCGGCCCCGTGATAGACGGCGATGACCGAATTGGGGGGAGGCGGAGCCCCACGCTGTCGCCCATCGCGGGGATGACCCGTCCGTGCAGGGCCCGGCGAGCAGCCTGCTGACGTCCTGCCCGGCGGCCGTGTCCAGCACCCCGGTCGGCTCGTCGGCCAGGAGCAGCGCCGGCCGGTCGATCAACGCCCGGGCCACCGCGACGCGTTGCCGCTCGCCACCGGACAGCCGCCCCGGGTGGGCACGGGCGTGCCGGTCGATGCCCAGCGCTTCCAGGAGCTCCCCCGCCCCGCGAGCCGCGTCGCCGCCGCCTCGTGGAGAGGATCACCCGGAGCGGCAGCGACACCACAGCCCTCCACCGCGACCTCGCCTCGCTCACCCCACGCGAACCGGAGGTCCTCGGGCCTGCTGGCCAGGGGGCTCAGCGACGCGGAACTCGCCACCCGACTTCACCTGGCCGAGACGACCGTCACGACACACATCGCCCACGTCCTCGCCAAGCTCGGACTCCGTGGCCGTGTCCAGGCCGTCATCGCCGCCTACGGGACAGGGCTGGTCAGCGCCGGCGAACGCAGGGCGGCCGAACAGCCGACCGAACAGCCGACCGGGCAGACGCGGACGGAAGCCGGCGCCCGTCGCCCCCGGTGCCGCTTCTCCTGTCCCTCGTACCGCTGACCCGCCGAACCGGTACCGGCGCCCGTCGCCCCCGGTGCCGCTTCTCCTGTCTCTCGTGCCGCGGACCCGCCGAACCGGTACCGGCGCCCGTCGCCCCCGGTGCCGCTTCTCCTGTCTCTCGTGCCGCGGACCCGCCGAACCGGCACCGGCGCCCGTCGCCCCCGGTGCCGCTTCTCCTGTCCCTCGTGCCGCGGACCCGCCGAACCGGCACCGGCGCCCGTCGCCCCCGGTGCCGCTTCTCCTGTCCCTCGTACCGCGGACCCGCCGAACCGGCCTCACGAACCCCCGGGCGTCTGCCCCCGCCGCGGCGTCTGAGGTGACTTCGCGGCCTCGGCCTCGGCCTTGGCGTAGCTCACCGCCGCGGCGGCCTGCCTCCCCGCCTCGTCGGCAGCCGCGGCGGCGTCGAGCGAGGCCTTCGAGCCCGCACCGAGTTCCGGGGTCCGGCTGTCGTACGACGTGTCGCCGGGGCCGCCCGTGGCTGCTTCCTCGGGTTGCGCGGCTGGGGGCCGGCCCGCTGTCGACTGGTCGCCGAACGCGGTGGTGACGGTCCGGATCGCCTCGGTCAGCTCCCCCGGGATCACCCAGAACGTGTTGTTGTCGCTGTTCGCCAGGTGCGGGAGCGTCTCCAGGTACTTGTAGGCCAGGATCTTCGCGTCGGCGTTGTTGCGATGGACGGCCTGGAAGACGAGCTCCACCGCCTTCGCCTCACCGTCCGCCCGCAGGATCATGGCCTGCTGCGTGCCCTGCGCCTCCAGGATGTCCTTCTGCTTCGTGCCTTCCGCGGTGAGGATCTTGGCCTGCCGCTCGCCCTCGGCGTGCAGGATGGCCGCGCGCTTGTCACGCTCGGCCCGCATCTGCTTCTCCATCGCCTCCTTGATGGTGTGCGGGGGATCGATGGCCTTGATCTCGACACGGTTGACCCGGATGCCCCACTTGCCGGTGGCGTCGTCGAGGACGGCGCGCAGCCGGGAGTTGATCTCCTCGCGCGAGGTGAGCGTCTCCTCCAGGTCCATGCTGCCGATGACGTTCCTCAGCGTGGTCACGGTGAGCTGATCGATCGCATGCAGGTAGTCGGCGACCTCGTAGGCAGCCGCCCTGGGGTCGGTGATCTGGTAGTAGAGAACGGTGTCGATGTTGACCACGAGGTTGTCCTCGGTGATCACCGGCCTGGGGTCGGACGAATAGACCTGCTCGCGCACGTCGAGTTTGGTGTTGATGCGGTCCGCCACCGGCAGGAGCAGGTTCAGCCCGGGTTGCAGCGTCCGGCGGTAGCGGCCGAACCGCTCGACGTTGTAGCGGCGCGCCTGCGGGACGATCCGCACGCTGGAGGCCACGAGGAAGACGACGACGATGGCCGCCACCAAAGCGAGGACGACAACTGGTTCCACGGTGCCTCCGTTGCTGTGCGTTCAGCCGTTCACGGAAGAAGCTCGCGAGGGTAGACGATGGCAGTGGCGCCTTCGATCTCCATGACGTCGACCAGCGCTCCCACCGGGATCACGTGGCTCTCGTCGAGCGCGCGGGCGGTCCACTCCTCGCCGGAGAGCTTGATCAGACCGCGGGTCGCGGTGACCTCCTGCATGACCTCGGCCCGCTTGCCGATCAGCGCGTCGCTGCCGTCGCGGGTGGGGGGCTGCTGTGCCATCTGCCGCAGCGCGACAGGACGGACCACGAGCAGGCCCGCGGCCGCCGCGACTCCGAGGGCCACGAACTGGCCGACCACGCCGATGCCCACACCGGCGACGACCGCGGCGACCACGGCGGCACCCGCCAGGAGCCCGAAGACCAGGGTCAGGGTGAAGACCTCCGCGACGCCCAGTGCTGCGGCGGCGAGCAGCCACGCGAACCACGCCATCGAATCGCCCTTCTTTCAGGGGCCCTCCCCACCACGCTACCGCCCGGAGCTCAGGACAGGACAGACATGGGGCGGCAGGCGATGAATCCTGATCACCCCCTCCCCCCAGGAACAGCAGTCGGATCGGACCGCCCTGAAGTTCCTTGCTCTTCCCCTCCGAGCCGTGTGGCGTGTATCACGGAGGTCGCGTTGAGCGTGATGCCAGGGGGCTTTCCGTACCCACCCCTGACGCCGGATCCACGGATGCGAGGATGAACCGCCATGACAGCAGGGTGGTGTTCACGCGCAGGACGGGCCGCGGTGTTCGCGGCCGTCTGTGTGGTGCTCGCCGCTCTGGGCCACGTCATGATGGCGGAGGCCGCGGTGGCCTGGTGGGCACTGGTCGCCGGAGCGGCGGCGGTCGGCGGTGCGGCGTGGCTGCTGGCCGGCCGGGAGCGCGCACTCCACGTCGTGGTTCCGTTCACGGTCGCCGCCCAGACGGCGCTGCACGCGTGGTTCTCCGCCACGCAGACGGCCGTGAGCCCGGCGCCGGCGCCCTCGATGCCGGCACACATGCACGCCATGGAGCACGGCACGCACTCCCTGCCCATGTCCCACGCGGGCCATGGCATGGACGGCACGGCCTCCATGGGACACGGCATGGACACCTTGGCGTCGGCAGGGCACGGCATGACCGGCATGTCCTCCACCGGCATGCTCGCCGCACACCTGCTGGCCGCCCTGCTCTGCGGGCTGTGGCTCGCGCACGGCGAGCGTGCCGCCTTCCGCATCCTGCGGGCGCTGGCCGGATGGCTCGTCGCGCCCCTGCGGTTGCTGCTCCGCCTTCCGGCACCACCGCACCGCCCCCGCGTCCGCGCCCACCGCGGTGATTCCGCCCGGGCACCACACAGGCTCCTTCTCACCCATGCCATCACCACGCGGGGCCCGCCCGTGGGGACCGCTGTCGCCTGAGACAGCCGGCTTCCCGACCGCCCACGGCGCCACCGCGCCCGGGCGGCTCGGGCACCGGTCGAACGCCGCGCCGCGCATCCGCCTGTGATGCGCCACCGGGCGCGCGTACGGCCGCACCCCACACCCTGACCGGATCCACCGACCCCCGCGTCGGCCCGGATGCCGGATTCCCGAGAAGGACACCAGGTGATCACTTCTGTCCTGCCCGCCTCGCGCGACAAGGCGGTGCACGCCGACACCACGACGCCGGCCGAGGAGTCGATAACGGCGTGGGCGCTCGCGGCCCGCGGCGGCGACCCCGAGGCCGTCGAACGCTTCGTCCGCGCCCTGCATCGCGACGTCCGCCACTACGTCACCTACCTGGGAGCGGACCCCCAGGCCGCCGACGACCTCGCCCAGGAGACGTTCCTGCGCGCACTCGGCAGCCTGCACCGTTTCGAGGGCCGCTCCTCGGCCCGCACCTGGCTGCTGTCCATCGCCCGCCGCGCGGTGATCGACAGCTTCCGCCACGCCGCCGCCCGCCCCCGCCTCGCCGACACCGACGACTGGCAGGGCGCCGCCGAACGGGTTCAACCGCGCGGCCTGCCCGGCTTCGACGACGGCGTCGCGCTCGCCGAACTGCTGGCCGAGCTGCCCGAGGACCGGCGTGAGGCGTTCGTCCTCACCCAACTCGTCGGACTGCCCTACGCGGAGGCGGCACACCTCAGCGACTGCCCGATCGGCACCGTCCGGTCCCGGGTCGCCCGCGCCCGCACCTCCCTGGTCGCGTCACTTCGGGACGCGGAACGCTCGGGGCCGGTCGGGGCGGCGGCCTGACACACCGCGGGAGAGCCACCCGCCCAGCGCGGAGCGGCTCGGCGAGGGCCCGAAGCCGTCACCGGCTTCGGGCGCATGTCTCTCCTTCACGCAGTGATGAGTGGGAGCCGTCGAGCAGGGCAGGGCGGGGCGGGGCAGGTGATGCGGGGCGAGGGGCGTCCGGAGACGGACCTGCTCGTGAACGGGAGGAAGGTCAGGGCTCCTGCCGCATCACGGCGACGGCAAGGAAGCGTCGCTTCGACGAATCCCGATGATTCGCTGCCGCTCGCGGTGCCACTCTGACCCCCCGGTTCACGTCGGCATGCTCGGGCACGGCTGTCACACGGACCGGCCCGAGGTATCCAGCGCACCCGCATCCCCAGACGTCACCCGGACGCCGACGGCGCCCCGACCCGGCCCCCATCGGCCCCTCCCACGACACCGAAGCCGACAGGGAAACGGACACGAGTGGCGGGCCGGTGCACCCGCAACAGCAGGGGGGCCACCGGGGTGGCGGGGGCAGCCGGGAGGACGGTGGCCGACCCCCGGCTTACGCTGGTCGGGGGGCCGCTGTCCGGGTGACGTGCACGTCGGAAGGGGCGCCTCCATGGACGAGTACCCGCTGATCGAGAACCACGGCCTGATCGGTGATCTGCAGACCGCGGCGCTGGTGACCACCGACGGCACGGTCGACTGGTTCTGCTGTCCGCGCTTCGACTCGCCGAGTGTGTTCGGCGCGCTGCTGGACAGGAGCGACGGCGGACACTGCACGGTCAGGCCCGCTCACACGGCGTACGCGACCAAGCAGCTGTACCTGCCCGACACGGCGATCCTGGTGACCCGGTTCATGACCGAGGCGGGTGCGGGTGAGGTGGTCGACTTCATGCCGGTGACCGGCACGACGGTCACCCCGCGTCACCGGCTGGTCCGCCTGGTCCGCTGTGTGCGCGGCAGCATGAGGTTCGAGATCGACATCGCGCCGCGCTTCGACTACGGGCGGGGGCCGCACGAGCTGCACGTCACCGAGCACGGAGCGGTCTTCGTCTCAAAGGGGCAGAACCTGACGGTCCACCCGATCCGTGAACCGGACGACGAGCGGCTGCTGAACTCCCTCACGGTCGACAACGACCTGCACCTCACGGTCGGCCTCCAGGCGGGGCAGCAGCGCGGACTGATCCTGGAGTCGGCCGCCGACGGTCCGCCCCGGGAGATCCGGCTCGCCGAGTTCCAGCAGATCTTCGACGACGCCATCCGGTACTGGCGGTCCTGGCTGAGCGAGTCCCGGTACGCCGGGCGCTGGCGCGAGGCCGTGGAACGCTCCGCCATCACGCTGAAGCTCATGACCTACGCCCCCACCGGCGCAGTGGTGGCGGCCCCCACGACGGGGCTGCCCGAACAGCTGGGGGGCGAGCGCAACTGGGACTACCGGTTCACCTGGATCCGGGACGCTTCCTTCTCCGTGTACGCCCTGCTGGGCATGGGGTTCACCGAAGAGGCCCAGGCGTTCATCGAGTGGCTCGGCGAGCGGATCAAGGAGCGGGCCGGCGGTGAGGGGGGTTCCGGGCCGCTGAACATCATGTACGCGGTCGACGGCTCCTCCGATCTGCAGGAGGAGACCCTGGACCACTGGGAGGGCTACGAGGGGTCGTCCCCGGTACGCATCGGCAACGGCGCCGCCACGCAGATCCAGCTGGACATCTACGGCGAGGCGCTGGACAGCATCTACTTCGCCCACCGGCACGGGATCCATCCCGGGCACCGGCAGTGGACCGAGCTGCTCGCCGTCCTCGACTGGCTGACCGAGCACTGGGACCAGGCCGGCGAAGGCCTGTGGGAGACCCGCGGCGGCCGCCGGCACTTCACCTACGGCCGCGTCATGTCGTGGGTCGCCTTCGACCGCGCGCTGCGGCTCGCGGACGCCACCGGCCGCCCGGCCGGGGCCGCACGCTGGAGCAGCGTGCGGGACACCATCTACGAGCAGGTCATGGAGCAGGGGTGGAACGAGTCGCGCGGGGCCTTCATCCAGCACTACGGCGGCGATGTGCTCGACTCCTCGCTGCTGCGGATGCCGACGGTCGGCTTCATCACGCCCGAGGACCCGATGTGGGCCTCCACGCTGGACGCGATGGAGCAGGAACTGGTCACCGACAGCCTGGTGTACCGGTACAACCCGGAGGCCTCGCCCGACGGGCTGCGCGGCTCCGAGGGGACCTTCTCGCTGTGCACCTTCATGTACGTCGACGCGCTCGCCCGCGCCGGGCGGACCGACCAGGCCAGGCTCGTCCTGGAGAAGATGCTCGGATACACCAACCATCTCGGCCTGTACTCCGAGGAGATCGCCCTGACAGGACGCCAACTCGGCAATTTCCCGCAGGCGTTCACGCATCTGGCGCTCATCGACGCGGCCATCACCCTCGACGCGGCTCTGAACCGGCGCTGACGGTCACGGCCACCGCGAGCGACGCCAGGGCCGTGAAGTCGGGTGCCAGTCGGCCGGGGTGGACGATGTCGGTGAGTGCCCCGGCGGTGAAGCCGACGGGCAGCAGCACGATCAGGGACGGGATGCGCAGCTGGTGCGCGAGGATCAAGGAGCCCACCGCGAGCACGACGACCAGGCCGATGCCCAGCAGGATCCGCTCTTCGCCCACGACCGTCCCGTCCCCGTCGAACGCGGCCGTGAAGCCGCGGGGTCAGCCCTGGTCCCCGGCACCGCGCCGGCGGAGGTCCGCGTCGGTGAGGGATTCGAGTTCGCCACGGGTGTCCAGCCAGTACAGGAGGGCGATCGCCGGGAAGACCAGCAGCACGGCCACCAGCGTGACGACGCCGAGCCAGCGCAGCGTGCCGGCGGCGCCCGCTCCCTCGGCGACGGTCAGGGAGGTGGGGATGAGGTACGGGCGCTGGGCCATGCCCCAGGCGGTCACGGCCGAGGCGACGGCCGTGACGCCGGTGACCCGCGACCAGGAGCCGGAGGGACGCAGCAGCAGCCCGGCGGTGGCGAGCGTGGCCACGGCGGCCAGGACGACGAAGACCAGGCCGACTCCCCGGGTGAGGCCGCGCCAGACGTGCGGGGCGTCGTCGTGGGTGACGAACAGGGTGACCACGGCGAGGACGGCGACGGCTGCGAGAGCGCCGAGCGCACGCCCCCGGAAGTAGCGGTCGAGATCCGGCGCGTCGAAGCGCCGGGCGTCCGCGGCCAGGAACACGGCCCCCAGGAGGGCCGTCGCCGCCACGGCGAGCAGGCCGAACAGCAGGGAGGTGGGGTTGGACCAGGCGTCCTGCGCCGCGGGAGTGCCGGGGGCCACCCGGCCGGAGGCGATGCCGCCGGCCGCCGCGCCGAGGAAGAACGGGGTCAGCAGCGAGGAGACGGCGAACACGGCCCCGTACAAACGCCGCCCGGCGAGGCGCCGGCTGGGCTTGCGCAGGGCGAAGCCGGCGCCGCGCAGGACCATGCCCACGGCCGCCAGCGCCAGGGGCAGCCACATGGCGGAGAACACCGTCTGGAACAGCACCGGGAAGCCGGTCCACATGATGACGAGGACGAAGACCAGCCAGACGTTGTTGACCTCCCAGACGGGGGCCATCGCATGGTCGATGAGCCATCTCGGCCGCTTGCCGCGCTCGGCGCCGCCGGCCGTCAGGTCCCAGAATCCGGCGCCGTAGTCGGTGCCGCCGCCGCAGCTGTAGGCGGCGACCGCGAGCAGCAGCACGACGGCGATGACGTCGGCCATCATGACCTGCCGCCGTCGGACGGGCCGCCCGGTGCGCGGGAGCCTCCGGCCGGGACGGCGGGGCGCGGCCCGTAGGGGGTGTCCGTCTCCGGTCCCGCCACCGGGCCTCCCGCCGCCTGCTGTTCGTCGGCGAGACGCCAGCGGGTGCGCATCGTCAGCAGCACGACGAGGAACGAGCCGAAGACGAGCACGTAGACGAGGACCACCAGGCCGAACATGGTCCACAGCCCGGTGGCGTGCGTGCCGGTCACCGCCTCGGAGACGCGCATGTTCTCGTAGACGATCCACGGCTGGCGCCCCACCTCCGTGGTGATCCAGCCGCATTCGACGGCGACGACGGAGGCGACGCCCGCGCACGCGGCGCCGCGGTAGAACCACGTCGACTCGGGCGACCGGCGGCGGCGCCACCAGACCAGGGCGTACCAGAGGGCGAGCAGCACCAGCAGGGAGCCGATGCCGACCATGGTGTCGAAGGCCCAGTGGGCGATGGTGGCCTGGGTGGGGTTGGGACGGTCGCCCGCCGGGACGGAGGTCAGTCCGGTCACCTTGGTGTCGGGGCTGAACCCGGCCAGGATGGAGTCGAGTTGGGGGACCCTGATGCCGCCGGAGACGCTGCCGTCCTCGTGGAGGCGGCCGTACAGGTACTCGGGCACATGGGTGTCGGTCTTCCAGACGATCTCCATCGCGGCGAATTTGACCGGCTGTTCGTGGAAGACCTGCCGGGCGATGGAGTCGCCCAGCACGAACTGGACGGGCGTGCACACCGCGGCGACGGTGAACGGCACGGTGAAGCCGAGTCGGTGGTAGCGGTCCCGGCGTCCGCGCAGCCATCCGGTGGCGTAGACACCGGCCACGACGTAGCCGGCGGTCACCAGCATGGCCACCACGAAGTGCCAGTACTGCGGCCCGAACATCGGCGTGAAGACCGCCTTCCAGACGTTCACGTCGGTGGGGTCGCCCTCGGCGTCGAGGGTGAAGCCACGCGGGGTGTTCATCCAGGAGTTGGCGGCCAGAATGCCGAAGGCCCCGAGCAGCGCCACGGCGGGCAGGGGGAGCCCGAGCAGGAAGTGGGTGCGGGGCTTCAGCCGGCGCCACCCGTACAGGTAGATGGCGATGAGCACGGCCTCCAGGAAGAAGGCCCAGGCCTCGACGCCGAACCCGATCCCGAAGACGTCGCCCCACCGGCCCATCAGACGGGGCCACAGCAGCCCGAACTCGAAGGACAGGACCGTGCCGGTGACGACGCCGATCGCGAACTGGACCGCCATCACGGCCGACCAGCGCCGGGCCAGCAGCAGAGCGGTCGGATCGCCCTTGCGCAGCCCGTATCCGTGCATGATGAGCGTGATCAGCGGCAGGGCCACGCCCAGCGGCACCAGGATGATGTGCGAGGCCAGGGTGAAGGCCATGAGCGAGCGGGCCGGAAGCATCTGGGGTGGTGCGTCCGCGAGCAGATGGATCGTTGTGCGCATGCGTGTCTCCCCGGAAACCGGCGACGCGGGTGAGCGGGGTCAGCCGCCGGTGGCGAATCCGGGGAAGAGGGTCATGCCCCCGTCGACATAGAGGGTGGTGCCCACGACGTAGTCCATGAGGTCGGAGGCGAGGCCGACGGCCGCGTGGGCGATGTCCTCGGGTGCGCCGACACGGTCGTAGGGGATCAGCCGCAGGAGGTCCCGCTCGGCGTCCGGCGTCTCCCAGGCGCTGCGGTTGATGGGGGTCTTGACGGCCCCGGGGGCGATCGCGTTCACCCGGATCTTCTTCGGGGCGAGTTCCTGGGCCAGGGTCTCCATCATCATCCGCACACCGCCCTTGGAGGAGGCGTAGTTGACGTGCCCCGCCCACGGGATGAGCTGGTGCACCGAGCTCATGCAGATGATCTTGCCCGCGGCGCGGGACACCTCGGGGACGACCCCGCGGCGCAGGAACTCCTTGGTCGCCTCGCGGGCGCAGAGGAACTGCCCGGTGAGGTTGACGTCGATGACCTTCTGCCACTGGGCGAGCGTCATCTCGGTGAACGCGGCGTCACGCTGGAGCCCGGCGTTGGCGACCAGGATGTCGATCGTCCCGAACTCCTCGACCATCCGCTGCGTCATGGCGACGACCTGGCCCTCGTCGGACACGTCCGCCTCGTACGCCGCCGCCCGCACCCCGAACGAGGCGATCTCCTCGACGACCTTCTCGGCCTCCTCCCGGCCGGCCACGTAGTTGACGACCACGTCCGCCCCGGCCCTGCCCATGCCGATGGCGGTGGCCTTGCCGATGCCGGAGTTGGCCCCGGTCACCAGCGCCTTCTGGCCCCGGAGCAGATGGGCGGGGATCACGCCCTGGGGTGCGTCCTCGGTGGAACTCACGATCGACTGCCTCCTGCACTAGCACGGCCCGTACGGTCGGGCCGCGGCCCGTCGCGCTCGCGCGTCACACAATCACCGCGGGCGGGAGGCGTCGCCGACGGCGGGCTGGTGTTGCGCTGCCTGGCCGATGATGTTCCCCCGGCCGGAGCCGAAGTCCGGTGGTCAGCCCGGCGAGCGGGAGGGGCGCTCGTAGAACTGCAGGAGACCGCCGAGGGAGAAGCACGAGGCGCCGATCAGGGTGGCCCAGTTGGCCACGTCGGCGTTGATCAGGCTGCCGGTGGAGGGCCGGGTGAAGGCGGCGACCGCCGAGAGCATGAAGAGGACGGATCCGAGCTGGTTCACGGCGACGATCCACCAGCCGAGACTGCGGCGGCGGACGCACAGCCGGCCGTGGCAGATCTCGGCGAACCCGAGGTGCCCGGAGACCAGGAAGAGCAGGCACCCGATGACGTCCGGCGCCCAGATCAGCCGGTTGATCTGCTGGACGGTCAGCCCTTGGAGGAAGGAGTCCAGCAGGTCGACGGCGAACACCAGGGTGCCGGCGAAGAGGACGAACGCGCTCAGCCAGTCCACCCGCCCCGGCTCGTAACTCCACCAGCGCCAGCCGTGGGTGACGAGCCGTCCCTCACCGCCGGGCACGTGGCGGGGGGCGTTGACGACCTGGAGCAGTGAGACGTAGCCGCCGGTGTTGAAGAACAGTCCGCCGGCGAAGTAGACGGAGGCGCAGGTGGTCGCGTCGCCGGAGCCGAGCTGGGCGATGCCGGCGCCCACCGCGAAGAGGGCTCCGCCGATGACGAAGGCGGTCGCGGCGATGGTGTTGAGCCTGCGCAGGCGGCGGAGTGCGACGTCACCGGCGCTGGTGTGCCGCGTGGCGGCCGAGCCGGGCGACCGGACGGCGAGGGTCCCGCGCCGACGGGCGGGCCGTGACTCCCATACCGCGGTGCCACCGTCCGGAAGGTGCCAGGTGAGCCGGGTGGTGAACGGTCCCGCTCCCTCGGCGCGTTGCTCGGTTCGTGCCACCGGCCGAGCGTAGATCGCCGGCCGGACGGTCTCGCGGACGAAACGCCGCGCGCCCCCGCGAGTGCGTCGCACGCCCCTGGTGCACCCCCGTCGATGGCCTGCCAGGTCCGGCGCAGGAGGTCCGGCTCCAGTTCCACGTCCGGCGTCTGCAGCAGGGCGAGCTCCTCCGGGCTGCCCCGGTGGCACTCGCAGTTGTGCTCGTCCGGACGCGCGGTCATGCCGCGGAAGGTGACGGAGAGGCTCCAGCGCCGTGCCGAGGCGGCGGGGTGCGGGACGGTCGGTGAGATGCATGGGCCCGGCCTTTGCGGACTCCGTCCGGCTCACGCCGTCCGAAGATCACCAACCCTACGGGCTCAGACCGGTTCGGGCTGCGGTTCCGGTTGCCGGACCGGAGCGACCGCCGGTTCCCACCGCCTGGTGGTCCGTACGTAGCCGTGGATCACCGAGGTCATCGCCAGGATGAGCAGGGGCCCGAAGAGTTCCGGGTGACGGGCCATCTCCATCGGCAGGTAGCGGTACGACACCAGGAGCGCGACGAAGACCGTGGTGCCGTAGGTGACCAGTTGGACGCCCCGCCGGTCCCAGCCGCGTTCGGCCGTGCGCAGCGCCCCCTCGACGGTGAGGGCGAACACCACACCGGCGACCAGGTCGACGCCGTAGTGGTAGCCGAATCCCAGCGTCGCGGCGAGGGTGGCGACCAGCCAGAACGTGCCCGCGAACCGCAGCGTCTTCGGCGCCCGGCGTGAGTGCACGAAGATCGCGACGGCCCAGGCCGTGTGCAGGCTGGGCATGCAGTTGCGGGGGGTGATCCCGTCGTACGTCATCGGGGCCGGGGCGGTGATCGGCAGCACCGTGTGCGGCCACAGGTTGGCCGCCGCCCACTCCACACCGCCGGTGCCGGAGGCGCCCGGGCCGTAGGCGAAGACCGGTCCGACCACCGGGAAGAGCATGTAGATGCCCGGCCCGAGGAGGCCTATCACCAGGAAGGTGCGCACGAGGTGATGGCTCGGGAAGCGGCGCTCGGTCGCCACGTTGCGCAGCTGGTACGCCGCGACGACCACCGCGGCCACCGCGAGCTGGCCGTAGACCAGTTGAAGGACGTGGGAGCTGATCGGGTCGGTGGCCTCGACGAGCCGGCCCGCCAGCCAGGACGGGTTGCCCAGTGCGTGATCGGCCATGGCCACGTACCGGTCGAGCACCGTCGGGCGGGTCTTCGACGTGATGAGCAGCCAGGTGTCGCCGGTCTTGCGGGCGGCCACCAGCAACAGGCCCAGCCCCACGCCCTTCAGCAGCAGGACGCGTTCATCTCCGGTGCGGCGGGTGACGGCGACGACCGCGAAGCCCAGCATCACCCACAGCGCGCCGGTGCCGAAGTACTCGCCGTCGGCCGCCTCGACACCGGCCGCCCATCGCACCAGCAGCAGGACGGAGTCGATACCGATCGCGGCGCCGGCCGCGATGAACCGCTGCCGCCAGGTCAGCACCACCATCATCAGCACCAGGCCGCCGTACAGCGGGCCCGGCTTGGGGGCGAAGACCAGGGCCTTGACCTGGGTGGTGATCGGCCCCGGCTCGCCGTAGCCGCGGGAGGCGATCTCCAGCGCGACGAGGAATCCGCACGCCACCACACCCGCCGCGATCCACAGCATCGCGCGCCAATGGCGCCACGCACCCCACGACGTCATGCCGCCTATTCGCGAGAACACCCGCGATCTTCTGGCTATCAATCTTCTGGCCGATTCATCTGAATGGCTGGGGGGAGGGACAGCGATGGCGGGACCATCGCACGGTCGAACATGCTACCGAAGCGCCTCATCCGGTCGCCGCTTCCGCGAACTGGTTGGTGTCGAACAGCTCGTCGATGTGCCGGCCGAGTTCCAGCCAGTGGTGTCCGGAGAGGTCGGCGGCGGCGCGGGCGTCGCCGCCGGCGCAGACCTCGACGAGCCGGTCGTGGTGCTCGATGGTGTTGCGTCCGCCGAGCAGGGTGGAGAACTCGCGGTGGAGGATGCGGTGGATCTGCGGGTGGAGCCGCTCGACGATCCGGCTGAGCACGGGGTTGCCTGCGGCCGTGAGGGGGACGGCGTGGAAGCGGTCGTCGGCCGCGAGCGCGGCGGCGGTGTCGTCGGCCGCGACGGCCCGTTCGAAGTCACGGTTGGCCTCGCGCATGCGCGCGAGGTCCTGCTCGGTCATGACCGGGACGGCCGCTTCCACGGCGAGCTGGTCGAGGGAGCGCAGGACGGCGAGGGTGTTCTCGACGTCGCGCCGGTTGAGGGTGGTGATGCGGGTGTGGACGCCGGGCTTCGCTTCGACCAGGCCGATGTCGGCGAGCCTGGCGAGCGCCTCACGCACAGGGGTGCGACTGAGACCGAGGCGCTCGGCGAGCTCGCCGTCCCTGACCTTCTCGCCGGGGACGAGCTCCCCGCGCACGATGGAGTCGCGCAGGCGGTCGAAGACCTCGTCACTGAGGAGGCGACGGGTGACGGGACGGTCGAGTGACATATTGCGTACAGTACATCGCCGCGCTTTCGGCCCGGCCGGCCGTGGCCCGGTGGACCAGGGCCCGGGCCAGGACGAGCGCCGGGTCGACGAGGGGGACGTCCACGGCACCGGCGGGCAGGCCGAGGGGGATCTCGGTGCAGCCGGCGATCACCGCCTGCGCGCCCCGTCCGGTCAGGCGCCGTGCGGCGCGGGCCGGCAGCGAGGTCGTCGCGCCGTCGCGCACTCCGGCCTTGACCGCGCGGGTGACATGTCCACGTAGTTGTCGCAGGACTGGGCCATCCGGGGGATGTGACCTTCGTCGCCGGAGTGGCGAACCGGCGCGTGCGCCGCCGCGCCGTGCGCCGATCAGGGCGGCAGCGGCACATCGCCCGTCGACGGAGGTCACAGGGCCGGCACCCGGGTGCGCGACAGGAAGGTCCGCGCCCCCGGAGGGCAATATCTGTGCCCGCAAAATGAGAAATAGAACCCGGTCCCGCAGAATATTCCTCGATCAGCCGCCGGATCGGGATTTTCGGCGACCGCGGGGCCGAACTCACCGTGCTACTGTCGATCTCAGTTGCAGGTGTGGTTGCCAGAAGGTTCATTTCCTACGGGGTAATCATCACGGCGACACGGAATTCACAAAGGGTGAATTCCCGAAACCGCCTCCGAAGGAGAAACAAAATGGCTACTGGCACCGTGAAGTGGTTCAACGCCGAAAAGGGCTTCGGCTTCATCGAGCAGGACGGCGGCGGCGCTGACGTCTTCGCCCACTACTCGAACATCGCCACCCAGGGCTTCCGCGAGCTGCTCGAAGGCCAGAAGGTGTCGTTCGACATCGCGCAGGGCCAGAAGGGCCCGACGGCCGAGAACATCGTGCCCGCCTGACATCGGCGCTCGCGCATATTTCGCAGCTGGGGCCCGCACCTGAAGGGGTGCGGGCCCCAGCTCGCTGTTTTTCCCCGCCGGCCCGATCCGGCCGCATCGACTTCGGCTCGTCTCGAGATTCTCTGCGCTGCTCCTCTGCTGCGGGATTTCCTTGCTACGCGCCCGTCAAGGAAGGTCCCGCATGAAGCGTGCCCACACATCCCGTACCCATGACCGTTTCCAGCAGGGTGGCGGGCCCGACCGCCGCTCCGCCGGTCGACCGCGCCGCTCCGGCGGCTTCGGAAACCGCCGGGCTCCCCAGGGCGAGTTCGCCCTGCCGAAGACGATCACTCCTTCGCTGCCGGCCGTCGAGGCGTTCGCCGATCTCGGCCTGCCCGAGCGGCTGCTGGCCACCCTCGGCCGCGAGGGCGTGACCGTGCCGTTCCCGATCCAGGCGGCGACCCTGCCGAACTCCCTGGCCGGCCGGGACGTCCTGGGCCGTGGCCGCACCGGTTCCGGCAAGACCCTGGCCTTCGGCCTCGCCGCACTGGCCCGCACGGCCGGGCGGCGCGCCGAGCCCCGGCAGCCGCTCGCCCTGGTCCTCGTGCCCACCCGCGAGCTGGCCCAGCAGGTCACCGACGCCCTCACCCCGTACGCCCGCTCCGTGAGCCTGCGGCTCGCCACCGTCGTCGGCGGGATGTCCCTCGGCCGGCAGGCCAGTGCCCTGCGCGGCGGCGCCGAGGTGGTCGTCGCGACGCCCGGCCGGCTCAAGGACCTCATCGACCGGGGCGACTGCCGCCTGGACCAGGTCGACATCACCGTCCTCGACGAGGCCGACCAGATGGCCGACATGGGCTTCATGCCGCAGGTCACCGCCCTGCTCGACCAGGTGCGCCCCGGCGGCCAGCGGATGCTGTTCTCCGCCACCCTGGACCGCAACGTCGACCGGCTGGTCCGCACCTACCTGCACGACCCGGTGGTGCACTCCGTCGACCCGTCGGCGGGCGCGGTCACCACGATGGAGCACCACGTCCTCCATGTGCACGACGCCGACAAGCACCGGACGACCACCGAGATCGCGGCGCGCGACGGCCGGGTGATCATGTTCCTCGACACCAAGCACGCGGTGGACCGGCTGACCTCGCACCTGCTGAGCAGCGGTGTCCGCGCCGCGGCCCTGCACGGCGGCAAGTCCCAGCCCCAGCGGACCCGGACCCTCGCCCAGTTCAAGAGCGGGGACGTGACGGTGCTGGTGGCGACGAACGTCGCGGCGCGCGGCATCCACGTCGACAACCTCGACCTGGTCGTCAACGTGGATCCGCCCAGCGACCACAAGGACTACCTGCACCGCGGCGGCCGTACCGCCCGGGCCGGCGAGTCCGGCAGCGTGGTCACCCTGGTGACCCCGGGCCAGCGGCGCGGCATGAGCCGGCTGATGTCGTCGGCGGGCATCACCCCGCAGATCGCCCAGGTGCGTTCCGGCGAGGCGGAGCTGAGCCGCATCACCGGCGCCCAGGCCCCTTCCGGGGTCCCGGTCGTCATCCCCGCCCCGCGCGCGGAACGCCGCCCCGGCGGCCCCGCCGGGCCCCGGGGCCGCCGGGGCCGCCGTCCCGCCGGGCAGGGCCGCCCCGCCGGTGAAGCGGCACGCCCCAGGGCGCAGCGACGGACCGGTTCCGGCTCGGCCGCGTAGAGCTCCGCGCCCACTCGCCCTCCCTTCTCGGCAGGAGACACCCATGACGCCGGCCCGCACGCAGTACCACTCCATGGCCCACGCCCCTCGGATCTGTGACGACATGACGGTCGAGGTGGCGCTGTCCCTCATGGCCGGTGCGCAGGTCGATCACCTCGTCCTGTGCGACGAGGACGACCAGAGCACGGGTCTGGTCACCCTGGCCCGTCTCACCGTTCAGCGGAACGCCCCCACCTACACGGACCGAGTAAGGGTGCGGGACCTCCCGGAGGGGTGAGACACGGGCGGTTCACCGCCATCACGGACCCAGTGGGGCCCTGCCGACGCGCGTCGGCAGGGCCCCACTGCCATGTCGCCACCCGATCGGACACCACAGGATGCCTGCATCCCTCGGACTCCAAAATCTGTCTTTGTCAGAGTAGACATTGCGCGCTGCTGTGGTTAGCCTTCTTCTCGTAGCCATGGAAAGGCGAGAACCGAGGAAGGACGGAGGAGCAGACGCCATCAGGATCGCCCGGCCGAGAAGCTCTCGGTCCGGGTACCGCAAGACCCCGGATTGGATGGTGGTCCCCGGTCACGCAGCCGCGATCCCCGCTACCCCTCCCGCAGCCGGGCCGGGTAGCGGAAACAGAAGGTCGGCACCGCACAAGAGCCGACAGATGGTGTTGAATTTCCTTCGGGGCCCTGGTGCCGTACGGCACCAGGGCCCCTCGACGCGTTGTACTACGAGGTGACATGCCAGCAGATACCCCGCTCAGTGATCGTCTGGACGACGACGACTACCCGGCCTACACCATGGGCCGGGCCGCCGAGATGCTCGGCACCACTCCCGGCTTCCTGCGCGCCATCGGTGAGGCCCGGCTGATCACGCCGCTGCGCTCGGAGGGCGGACACCGCCGCTACTCGCGCTACCAGCTGCGGATCGCCGCGCGCGCCCGCGAGCTCGTCGACCGGGGGACCCCGATCGAGGCCGCCTGCCGCATCGTCATCCTCGAGGACCAGCTCGAGGAAGCCCAGCGCATCAACGCCGAGTACCGTGCCGCGCACGGCGCCTCCGGCGGCTCCGCGCCCGCTTCGAGCTGATCGCGCGAGGGGCAGGCGGGTCCCCTCACCCGCTCCCCGAAACCCCGGGTCCGCGACCTGGGGTTCGTTGTTGCCCCGGTCCGCGCGCCACCCGCCCGGGGCGGATCGCGCCATCAGGTCAACCGTCCCGGACTCTTGACTCGTCAAGCGGTAGTGGCGATTCTCGTCGCACACTTTGCGAGGTCATGACAAGACGACCGCGCGACCCGCCGACCGAGGGACGTGGGCTGTGATCAGTTCCGGACGCCCGTACCGCAGACGCAAGAACGTCACCGTTGTGTCGCTCCTCCTGCTCGTGCTGTCGATCGCGCTCGGCCCCACCCCGGGTGCCGCGGCCGGGAACGACTGGTGGGACCCGACCGCACGGCCCGCGCCGGACTCCCGGATCAACGTCACGGGCGAGCCCTTCACCGGCACCGACGCCAAGGGCAGGGTGCGCGGGTTCGTCGACGCGCACGACCACATCTTCTCCAACGAGGCCTTCGGCGGCCGTCTGATCTGCGGCAGGGCGTTCTCGGAGCAGGGCGTGGCCGACGCGCTCAAGGACTGTCCGGAGCACTACCCCGACGGCTCGCTCGCGATCTTCGACTTCATCACCAACGGCGGGGACGGCAAGCACGACCCGAACGGCTGGCCCACCTTCAAGGACTGGCCGCGGCACGACTCGCTGACCCACCAGCAGAACTACTACGCCTGGATCGAGCGGGCCTGGCGCGGCGGGCAGCGGGTGCTGGTCAACGACCTCGTCACCAACGGCGTGATCTGCTCGGTGTACTTCTTCAAGGACCGCTCCTGTGACGAGATGACGTCCATCCGGCTGCAGGCCAAGCTGACGTACGACATGCAGGCCTACGTCGACAGGATGTACGGCGGGCCCGGCAAGGGCTGGTTCCGGGTCGTCACCGACAGCGCGCAGGCCCGCAAGGCCATCGAGCAGGGCAAGCTGGCGGTGGTCATGGGGGTCGAGACCTCCGAGCCGTTCGGCTGCAAGCAGGTCCTGGACATCGCGCAGTGCAGCAGGGCGGACATCGACAAGGGCCTGGACGAACTGCACGCCCTGGGCGTGCGCAGCATGTTCCTGTGCCACAAGTTCGACAACGCCCTGTGCGGGGTGCGCTTCGACTCGGGCTCGCTCGGAACGGCCATCAACGTCGGGCAGTTCCTGTCGACCGGCACCTACTGGAAGACCGAGACGTGCAAGGGCCCGCAGCACGACAACCCCATCGGCAACGCGGCGGCGCCCGCGGCCGAGAAGAAGCTGCCGGCGGGCGAGGAGGTCCCGTCGTACAGCGCCGACGCCCGGTGCAACGTGCGGGGGCTCACCGATCTCGGCGAGTACGCCGTCCGCGGCATGATGAAGCGCGGCATGATGCTGGAGATCGACCACATGAGCGTCAAGGCCACCGGCCGGGTGCTCGACCTCTTCGAGTCCGAGTCCTACCCCGGCGTGCTCTCCTCGCACAGCTGGATGGACATGGACTGGACCGAGCGGGTCTACGGCCTCGGCGGCTTCATCGCCCAGTACATGCACGGCTCCGAGGGCTTCATCGCCGAGGCGAAGCGCACCGAGGCCCTGCGCGACAAGTACGGCGTGGGCTACGGCTACGGCACCGACATGAACGGCGTCGGCGGCTGGCCGGGGCCGCGCGGGGCGGACGCGCCGAACAAGGTCACCTACCCGTTCAGAAGCGTCGACGGCGGTTCGGTCATCGACCGGCAGACCACCGGTGAGCGCACCTGGGACCTGAACACCGACGGCGCCGCCCACTACGGCCTCGTCCCGGACTGGATCGAGGACATCCGCCGGGCCGGCGGCCAGGACACGGTCGACGACCTGTTCCGGGGCGCGGAGTCCTACCTCGGCACCTGGGCGGCCTCCGAGCACCACAAGGCAGGCGCCGACCTCGCGGCCGGGGCGGCCACTTCGGCCAGTTCCTCGGAGTGGAGCCTGTTCACGAGTTACAAGCCCCACCGGGCCGTCGACGGCGACCGCGGCACCCGCTGGGCCAGCGACTGGAGCGACGACCAGTGGTACCAGGTCGACCTCGGCTCGGCGCGGACCGTCGGGCGGGTCACCCTCGACTGGGAGCGCGCGTACGCGAAGTCGTACCGGATCGAGCTGTCCGCCGACGGCGTGAACTGGCGGACCGCCTGGTCCACGACCGCCGGTGACGGCGGCCTGGACACCGCGCGGTTCGCCGGCACACCGGCCCGGTACGTCCGCGTCCACGGGCTGGAGCGCGGCACCGGCTGGGGCTACTCCCTCCACGAAGTCGGCGTCCACAGCGGCTGACACCCACGAGAGAGGCTCCATGGCACGGTTGCCGTCCGCCGAGCGGCGGCGCCAGCTCACCGAAGCGGCGATCAGGGCGATGGCCCGGGACGGCGTCCCCAGGACGACGACCCGGTCCATCGCCGCCGAGGCGGGCGTCTCGCTGAGCGTCTTCCACTACTGCTTCGACTCCAAGCAGCAGCTGATCGAGTCGGTGATCACCACCATCACCGGGCACTACGTGACGGTGGTGAGAGAGGCCATCCGGCCGAGAGCCACCCTCGAGGAGACGGTCCGGGCGGGATTCCAGGCGTACTGGGACCACGTCCGGGCCCACCCCGACGAGCACATGCTCACCTACGAACTCACGCAGTACGCCCTGCGCCAGCCCGGTTTCGAACATCTGGCGCGCCGTCAGTACGAGTTGTACGCCGAGACGTACACCGAGCTCATCGACCAGCTGCGGCAGGCCATGGGGCTGCGTCTGCGCGTGCCCGTCCCTGTCCTGGCCCGCTACCTGGCCGCCATGACCGACGGCCTGACCCTCAACCACCTGGTGCTCGGCGACGACTCGGCCTGGACGGGCGTCCTCGACATGGTCACCGCGCACGTCGCCGGGCTGGTGCACGAGAACTGACGGAAGACTCGCCCGAATCGGCTGTCATGGGAACGGCCCGGAGGGGCATTCGAACAAAACAAGTCGGAAGTGAGGAGAGTGCGGCCCGTTCGGTCCGTGCCATCGACAACTGGGAGTTATCCATGGCTAGTTACGGCGGTTCCTCTGCCGCGTCCTCCGGTTCGCGCACCAACGGCCTGGCGATCGCGAGCCTGTGCTGCGGCATCATCGGCCTGTTCTTCCTGAACATCATCCTGGGCCCGCTGGCCATCATCTTCGGCGCCGTCGCCCGCCGGCAGGCGTCGGTCAAGAACGGTGCCGGAATGGCGAAGGCCGGCATCATCCTCGGCGTCGTCGACGTGGTGCTGTGGCTCGTGCTCCTGGCCATAGCCAGCAGCAACGGCGGCTTCAGCTGGTACGTCGGCGGCTAGCCTCCGTCGCGGTCCTCTTGCGGGCGCGGTACGCGGCGGCCTTGATCTTGTTGCCGCAGGGGTCCATCCCGCACCACTGACGCCGCATGCCCCGCGAGCGGTCGATGTAGGTGCGGGTGCACTCCGGGTTCTCGCACTCCTTGAGCAGGGGCACGTCCGGGCCGCTCAGGAGCTCGACGGCGTGCCGCGCCACCAGGGAGAGGGCCTCGTCCGGCGTCGCCTGCGTCCAGCGCCCCGACGGGGTGAGCTGGGGCACGGCGGGCGGTGTACGGGCCGCGTCGTTCACGACGGTCAGCGCCGCCCCGTCGTACTCCTCCCCCAGCCGGCGGGCGGTGACGAGCCGGTAGACCGCCTCCCGTACGGCCCTCGCCCGCTCGACGTCGGCCTCCTGGCCCGGGGAGACCGCGTCGACCAGGCCGGACTCCACGTACCAGGCGTTCAGCCGGTCCGGCGTCACGAACATCTCGAAGCGCACCGACCGGCGGGCCCGGAGCGTGGCGGCGAAGTCCAGTGCCGGGTTTCCGCAGACGAAGACATGATCGAGGTTCACGTCACCATTCTGACCGGTGACCATCCCCTCGGCAAGCCTCAGAGGCGATCGGCGTCGACGACGGCCTGCGCCAAGGCGGCGGGCGCCTCCTGGGGCACGCTGCGACCGATGCCCGCCAGGGAGCATTTCGTCACCGCTTGATCCAGTAACGAAGGGGAGTGCAGGGTCGAGCATCCGCATCCCGGTCAGCGGGAAGCCGAGGGCGGTGACCGCGGCGTTGGCGTCGATCTGGGCGAGGGCGCGCATGCCGTTGCCCGCCAGGGTGAGGAACGCGCCGATGTCCTCCGCCGCGTCCGGATGCGCCTCGTGCACGGCGACGTCGAACCCGGCCTTGTGCAGGGCGAGCGCCGCCGCGGTGCGGTGCCGGCTGCTCCGCCGCCGATGACGAGTAACCGCCTCACCAATGACGCCCCTTCGGATCGTGCGGCCCTGCGTCAGGAACCGTACGGTCCGTCGCCGGTCGCGATGTCGGGCCGGGTCCGGTCGGGGGCCAGGCGGCGGTAGGCGGCGCGGGCGTGGAGGACACGGGCCAGGGCCGTGCCGATGAGGGCGGCGGTGAGCAGGCAGGCCAGCCACGTGGTGTCGCGGTGCCCGGCCCAGGTGAGGGCTCCGGCCGGCGGGATGGCGAAGCCGTTGAGGAACAGCCAGCACAGCAGGGCCGTCCCGGGGGCGGCCTCGAAGCGTGCGCACAGGCCCAGCAGGGCGGCGAACAGGGACAGCGCGGTCAGGGCCAGTTCCGGCCGGTCGGGTCCCACCACGGTGTTGAGCAGCGCCACCAGCACCAGTGCGCCGCCGCCGGCCCCGGCCCAGACCAGCGGCGTGGCCACGGGCTGCGGTACGGGTCTGGCTCCGGTGCCCAGGGGCATCCACTGGATCATGCTGGCGCTTCCTTCCGGTCCTCCTGGACGGAATTCTCCCCTGGTCTCCCCTACCGGCTCCCGGGGTGCTCGCCAGAGTGCCAGCAAGCCCACGGCCCGGGAAACAGCCAATCAGGACAGCCACGCCGGGCGTCCAGGGCCCCCGGGCCGGGCACGGCAGCGTCCTGACGGCCCTCCGGCCGGCCTCCTTTGGGTGGCTCGGCGAAGCGGTCGGCGCTCGGCAAACAGCGGTCGGCGGTCGGCAATCGGCGGCGCTGCGCAAGGCGCTCGGCGGTCGGCGGTCGGCGCTCGGCGCTCGGCGCTCGGCGCTCGGCAAACAGCGGTCGGCGCTCGGCAATCGGCGGTCGGCAATCGGCAATCGGCAATGGGCATCGGCGGTCGGCAATCGGCGGCGCTGCGCAAGGCGCTCGGCGCTCGGCGCTCGGCGCTCGGCGCTCGGCGCTCGGCAAACAGCGGTCGGCGCTCGGCGCTCGGCAAACAGCGGTCGGCAAACAGCGGTCGGCAAACAGCGGTCGGCAAACAGCGGTCGGCAAACAGCGGTCGGCGGTCGGCAAACGGCGCTCGGCGCTCGGCAAACAGCGGTCGGCGCTCGGCAAACAGCGGTCGGCGGTCGGCAAACGGCGGCCTCCAATCGGCGGTCGGCGGTCGGCGGTCGGCGGTCGGCGGTCGGCGGTCGGCGGTCGGCGGTCGGCGGTCGGGACACGGTGCCCCGGCCGACACGGCGCCGCCGGTGCCCGGCCGGCGGGTCATCGTCGTCGCCGAGCGGCCTGCTGCCGGAGCGCGGGCCGCGCGCCCGGCCGGACGTGCCCGGCGGGCGGCGGCCGTGCCCCGTGACCGCCGATCGGAAGTCCCCCGCTCGGCGGGTCAACGGTGCGCGGGCGCCGCCTCCTTGGGCGGCTGGGCGGCGGCCGGTGTGCGGTGGGCCGCGCGGCGGGGGAGGCGGTGTGCCAGGGGTTCCGTCCAGCGGGCCGCGAGGGGGCCGAGGACGACCAGGATCAGGACGTAGGCGGTGGCCAGGGGGCCGATGCGGGGCTCGGCGCCGACGGCGAGGCCGGCGATGACGATGGAGAACTCGCCGCGTGCGACGAGCGTGCCGCCCGCGCGCCAGCGCCCCCGGGACGAGATCCCGGCGCGACGGGCGGCCCAGTAGCCGGTGGCGATCTTCGTCAGGGTGGTGACGGTGGCCAGGGCGAGCGCGGGCAGCAGCACGGGCGGGATGGCGGCCGGGTCGGTGTGCAGGCCGAAGAAGACGAAGAACACCGCGGCGAACAGGTCCCGAAGCGGGGTGAGGAGACTGCTGGCGCCCTCCGCGACCTCGCCGGACAGGGCGATGCCGACCAGGAAAGCTCCGACGGCGGCGGAGACGTGCAACTGCTGGGCGAGACCCGCGACGAGAAGGGTCAGACCGAGGACGGCCAGCAACAGCATCTCGGCGCTGTCCGACGACACGGCACGGCTCACGAGGCGGCCGTGCCGCAGCGCCACGTAGAGGACGGCGCCCACGGTGCCCAGCGAGATCAGCAGCGTGACCGCGCCGCCCGCGAGGCTCACCCCGGCCAGCAGGGCGGTGAGGATCGGCAGGTAGACCGCCATGGCCAGGTCCTCCAGGACCAGCACACCGAGGACGACCGGTGTCTCGCGGTTGCCGAGCCGCCGCAGGTCTCCCAGCACCTTCGCGATGACCCCGGACGAGGAGATCCAGGTGACGCCGGCCAGGGCGACGGCGGCCACCGGCCCCCAGCCGAGCAGGAAGGCCATCGCGGCCCCCGGCACGGCGTTGAGCACGAAGTCGACGGCACCGGAGGGGTATTGGGTCCTCAGCGTGGTGACGAGGTCGGAGGCGCTGTACTCCAGGCCGAGCAGGAGCAGCAGGAGTATGACGCCTATCTCGGCTCCGGTGGCGACGAACTCCTCGCTGGCCTGCAGCGGCAGGATGCCGCCCTGCCCGAAGGCGAGTCCGGCCAGCAGGTACAGGGGGATGGGCGAGAAGCCCACCCGTCCGGCGAGACGTCCGAGGAGTCCCAGGGCGAGGATGATCGCCCCGAGTTCGATGAGCATGGCGGTGGTGTCGTGCACGGGCGTCTGACCTCCGTTGATCGGGTCTGCGGCGTCTGTGCCAGTGGGCGCGAGGGCCCGGCGGTACGGCTCGGTGAGCGGGAGAAGAGAGGGCGCATGACCCCGCGCCCGGACGGCCGGGGGGTGGGGTCAGGCGGTGCTGTGGCGTCGGCGGTGTGCTCCGCTGCGGCCGTCGTCGGCCGGGGTGCGCGTGCCGCGCCCGGCCTCGGACTTCAGGCGCCGGGCGTCATGCGTCAGAGGGCGGGGAGAACGCTCACACCGCGCGGTCGGTATCAGGAACGCCGTCACGGGCGGCGTTGTGGACGCGGACGGGCACCACTCGTCCCATGTCCCGCCCCCTCAACGCTCAACGCTCAACGCTCAACCGAACGTAATGGCTCGGTAAAGAATCCTAGCGCACGCCAACATCCCTTGATCGCACACGAGTTCTGAGGCTGTCAGCCCGAGAGCCGCTCACCGGGCCGCGAGACATCGCGGCGACGGGCTGCCGGCGCCTCTGCGCCCGCGGCCTGCCGCACGGCACGCGGCGACGCGCCGAGTTCCTTGCGGCAGGTCTTGTTGAAGGCCTGGAGGTCGGGGATCCCGACCGTCGCCGCCACGGCCGGGATCGCCAGGGTCGAGGCGATGAGCAGATGGCGGGCGCGCTCCATGCGGCGCCGCCGTACGTAGCCGACGACCGTGTGCCCGGTGTCCTGACGGAACAGCCGGGTCAGGTGCGTGTGGGACACCCCGGCGGCCCGGGCGATCCCGGGGACGCTCAGCGGGTCGGCCAGGTGCTCCTCGATGTGCGCCATGGCCGCCCGCACCGCCGGATGCCGGGCCCCGAAGGGCGCCTCGGTGGCCTCCGCCAGGCCGGTCGTGCGCCACAGCACCGTCCACAGTTCCGCGGCGGCACGGGCCGGGGACTGCGCGCCCGCGGCGATCGTCCGGCGCAGCGACGCACTCAGCACCGCCGCCTCCGGGCCGGCGTCCTGCATCGCCGGGACCCGGCGCCGCTCCCCGTCGCCCGGCAGCCGGAAGTGGGCGTAGAGGTGCTCGCAGCGCGCGGCGCCGTAGTGGAAGTGCACCTCCGTGCCGGGCGGGACGAGGCTGAGGTGCCCGGGACGGATCGGGTGCCGCGCGCCGCCGTACTCCAGGGTGCCGGAGTAGCCGTAGAGGTGGAGCTGCCACAGGTGCGGGAGGCGGAAGACCTCGTGCGGGCCGGCGGAGCCGTGCACGCCCACGCCCGCGTGCACCCGGTCGGGCGGCAGATCGAGGGGCAGTTCCACGAAGGTCGGCATGGTGGAAAACTACCAGTGGTTGCCGATTACGCCCCACGACTACGGGCTTCCGCGCTTTTACGGTTGCGTCATGCCGACCACACAACAGCTGTTGAGCTCCGTCGAGGTGGCGCGGTTCACGGCCCACGGTTTCCTGCGCCTCGACGGCGTCGTGCCCCGGGAGATGAACGAGGAGGCGCTCGGTGTCTTCGCGGCCGGGCCACTGCCCGACGTGCCCTACGGCACGCCCGTGCCGAAGGCCTTCCCCGAGGGTTCCTTCGCCCGGCGGCTCCTCGAACTGCCCGCTGTGGCGGGCGCGCTGGAGAGCCTGGTGGGTCCGGATCCGGCCGTCGACCACCACTTCGTGCACACCCGCCTGCCGCATGAGGGCAGTGCGCAGCCGTTGCACGCCGACGCCCTCATCGACGTGCGGGCCGACGCCTTCGACGTGCAGCTCATGTACTACCCGCAGGAGGTGACCGCCGGGATGGGCGGCACACTCGTCGTCCCGGGCAGCCATCTGCGCCGCACCAACGAGTCCGACACCGGCCGCTACCAGAACCTGCGCGGCCAGACCCGGCTGACCTGCCCGGCCGGCACCGTGCTCCTGCTGCACCACGGCATCTGGCACGGCGGGCGGCGCAACGACAGCGACACCGTCCGCCACATGTACAAGATCCGCTTCAACCCGACCGTGCCCCAGGTGCGGCTGTGGGACACCGGGGACGCCGACTCACCCGCTGTGCGCGAGGAGTTGCGGCGCACGTTCCCCTGGTACGAGCAGGCCACCGCCCGGCTGGAGATCCACAACCGGATCCTGCTGTGGCGCGCCCTGTCCGGCGACCCCGGCTTCGACGTCGACCACTGGGCCACCCGCATCACCAACCGGCCCGCCGCGCCCGTCTCTCCGAGGAGCACCGCATGACCACCACCCGGCAGCAGGTCCTCGTCCTCTACCTCGACACCTCGGCCCTCGACTCCAAGGTCGTCGGCTGGGCCCGCTACGACGGCACGGGCTCGACCCGTCCGACGACCGGCGACAGCGACGAACCCCCGTACGAGACGGGGGTCGGCGCCCTGGAGGACGGCTGGCGGCTCTTTCAGGCGGCCCCGCTCGTGCCGCCGTATCCGGGGGCGGAGCACACCACGTCGTTCCTCAAGCACGAGTTCTTCTTCGAGAAGCTCGTCGCTCAGTGAGGGCGGCCGCCGGAGCGCGCTTCGGCGGTGGCCTTCAGATCGCGCAGCCACGCTTGGAGGCCCTGGCCGAGGGCCTCGGGCGCGGTGGGCACGTCCGCTTCGGCCTGGTGGCCGGTCCAGGTCTCCTCGGTGTGGCCGCGGACACCGCCCTTGACCTCGTGGAAGGTCCACAGGTGGACGCCCTCGTCGATGCGCAGGCCCTCACCGATCGCGGGGCCCTTCCACAGGATGCAGTCCTGGTGCCGCAGTTGCCGGACCGTGGAGGTGATCTCAAGGGTGGTGGCGGGGGTCGCGGGCGGCGGGGTCGTCCAGCGGAACTGCGATGCGGCAGCCACCGGGCACGCCCCTGGCCACGCAGCGTCTCCTGCTCATCGCGCCGACCGTACGCAAGCGGGGCCGGTCCGCCACGCGATATGCCGGCCACGCAGGACGAAACCCCGGGTGGGGACCCGGGGTCGGCTCGCCCTGATGTGCGCCGATGACCGGCGAAGGCGCTGGCGCCCGCGATCAGACGAAGGCGCTCTCACCGGTGATCGACTTGCCGACGATCAGCGTGTTCATCTCGCGGGTGCCCTCGAAGGAGTAGATCGCCTCCGCGTCGGCGAAGAAGCGGGCGATGTCGTGGTCCAGCAGGATGCCGTTGCCGCCGAAGATCTCCCGGCTCCAGGCCACGACCTCCCGCATCCGGGAGGTGACGAACGCCTTGGCCAGGGAGGAGTGTTCGTCCTGGAAGATCCCGGCGTCCTGGAGCCTGGCGAGCTGCACCAGCATCCCCCAGGACGCGGTGACGTTGCCGAGGCTCTTGACCAGCAGGTCCTGCACGAGCTGGAAGCCGCCGATCGGACGGCCGAACTGGCGTCGCTCCCGGGCGTAGTCCAGGGCGAGTTCGTAGGCGCCGGCCATGACGCCGAGGGCCTGCCAGGCCACCCCCGCGCGGGTCGCGCGCAGGATCTCGGCGACGTCCCGGAAGGAGTTGATGTTCTGCAGGCGGTTCGCCTCGGGCACCCAAACGTCGGTCAGGGTGATCTCGGCGTTCTCCACGATCCGGAAGGCGAGCTTGTTCTGGATCTTCACAGGGTCGAAGCCGGGCGTGTCCTTCTCGACGACGAATCCCTTGACGTGGTTGTCGTCGACGTCCCGGGCCCACACCACGACGTAGTCGGCGAAGGTGGCGTTGCCGATCCACTTCTTGGCGCCGTTCAGGACCCAGGTGTCGCCCTCGCGCCTGGCGGTGGTGCGCATGCCGCCCGCGACGTCGGAGCCGCCGAGGGGCTCGGTCATGGCGAACGCGCCGATCCTGTCCATCGCGGCCATCGCCGGGAGCCAGCGGTCGCGCTGCTCCTGGTCGCCGCCGGAGTGGACGGAGTACATGGCCAGGCCGTTGTGGACGCCGAAGAAGGTCGAGACGGAGGCGTCGGTGCGGGTCATCTCCATGGCGAGCATGCCGGACAGGAGGTTGCTCACGGCCGGCTTGTGCTCGCCGTAGCCCTCGTAGGGCAGGCCGGCCAGGCCGCTGTCGCGGAACAGGGTGATGAGCTCCTCGGGGAACTCGCCCTTGGCCCAGTTGTCGTTGACCAGCGGCTTGACCTTTTCGCGCATGAGGGCGCGGGCCTTGAGGAGGATCTTGCGCTCGTCGTCCGGCAGCAGCGACTCGTAGCCGTAGAAGTCGGCGGCCGGCAGGTCCTCCAGGAGTTCCATGGTGGTGGTCATCTCAGTTCTCCTCCTTCTCGGTGCTGTCCAGGGCGGCCAGGACAGCGAGTTGCCTGCGGTCGCGCGTCTCGGTGAGTTCCGAGTACGTGGAGGAGCCGTAGGCCTTTTCGACGGCTTCGATGAGCCGTTCCTGTCGTTCCCCGGTCAGCGGCGGGGTGCCGCCACCCGCTCCCGTCTGCTGCATCGACGCGCCGATGTGCGCGACCAGGTGCCGGTACCCGCCCGGCCCGCCGCCCAGGTGTGAGCCGAGGAACGGCCCGACCGTGGCCCAGCGCAGGCCCAGCGAGTTGGTCATGACCTTGTCGAGGTCCTCGGGGGTGACCACGCCCTGGTCGACGAGGTGCACCGCCTCGCGGGCGAGCGCGTTCTGCAGGCGGTTGCCGACGAAACCGGGGATCTCCTTGCGCTCGACGACCGGGGTGCGGCCGACCGAGGTGTAGAAGTCCAGCGCGGCCAGTACGGCGTCCTCGCCGGTGCGTTCGCCGGGCACGACCTCGACCAGCGGGACCAGGTGCGGCGGGTTGAAGGGGTGGCCGATGAGGACGCGCGCGGCGTCCTCGTCCGCCAGTTCCCCCGTGAACGCGGTCGACGGGATCGCCGAGGACGAGCTGAGCAGCAGGGCGTGGGCCGGGGCCCGGCGGGCCAGGGTGGCGAACAGGGCCTTCTTGAACTCGGCCCGCTCGGGGCCGTTCTCCTGGACGACGTCCGCGTCCCGGACCGCCTCGGTGACATCGGCGGCGATGTGCACGCGGTCGGCGAGACCGGTGACGTCCAGGCCGCGGGCGGCCAGGTGCGGGGCGTACTCCTCCAGGGCCTCGTCCACGGCCTCGGCGAGGTCCTCGCGCGGGTCGCTCACCCGGACGGTCAGTCCGTGCGCGGCGAACAGGGCCGTCCAGGACAGTCCGATGGTCCCGGCGCCGATGACGGCGGCCGTACGGAAGGGGCGGGTCATGACGCGACCCCCTTCAGGTAGTCGTGGACCGGCTCGACGCCCGACAGCGTCAGGTCGGTGAGGATGTGGCTCGCGGAGACGACCTCCAGCACCGGCAGGTCCGCCAGCGGGGCCAGCACGTGCTGGAACAGCTGGAGCCGGGCGGGGCCGGTCCAGGCCTCCTTGACGGTCAGGTCGGTGATGCGGGTGCGGACGAGTTCCTGCACGCGCGGCATGCCGTCGTAGCCGGGGATCGTCTTGAGCAGATACGTCGGCGCCCCGATCTGTTCCTCGGCCTCGCGCCGGTCGAGCTCGTGGTGCTTGTAGCCCATGGTCGCGGTGGCGACCCGCAGGCTGCCGTGGTCGAGGGTGCCGACGAGCGCGCCGGAGTCGACGTACAGCGCCGGGGAGCCCATGACCTTCGGGTAGGCGGCGACCTCGCGGCCGGAGGCGGTCGCCGGGAAGTTGTCGAGGTACATCGCGTGCAGGTACTCGCCCCGCTCCCCCTCGAAGCCGACCTGGACCGCCTGGCCGGCCTCGGTGTAGGGGCCGTAGCCACTGACGTCGCCCATCTTCATGACCTCGAACCGGACCAGCGGCTCCTCGACCCGCAGCGGTTCGGGGACGACGGCCCGCAGCGCCTCGGGGTCGGTGCGGTAGACGACGTTGAGGTACTCGCGGTCGGTGAACCGCGGGACCGTCGGCGCGAACGCCGGGCTGGTGAGCGGGGTGGTGAGGTGCTGTCGTACGTCCTCGGTCCTCATGCCCGGCTCACCGCCCCGTCCACCGCGCCGGGCGGCGCTCGGCGAAGGCGGTCATGCCCTCGCGCACGTCGTCCGAGGCCATCAGGGTCTTCATCTCCTCGCGCTGGAAAGCGAAGGCCTCCTCGTCAAAGGCTCCGTCGGCGGCGCGGACGACGCGCTTGACGGCCGCCAGCGCGAGCGGGGCGTTGTCCGCGACCCGTTCGGCCAGCCGGAGGGCCTCGGCGACGGCCTGCCCCGTGGCGGTGACGCGGTTGGCCAGGCCCAGTTCGCCGGCCCGGCGGCCGTCGACGGGCTCGCCGGTGAGCAGCAGTTCCATCGCGAGGTGGTGCGGGATGCGCCGCGGCAGCCGGATCACGCCGCCGCCCGCGGCGATCAGGCCCCGCTTGACCTCGGGCAGGCCGAACCGGGCGTCCTCGGCGGCGACGATCAGGTCGCAGGCCAGGGCCAGTTCGAAGCCGCCGCCCATGGCGAAGCCCTCGACCGCGGCGATGAGGGGCTTGTCCGGCCGGGCCTCCGTCAGGCCGCCGAAGCCACGGCCCTCGACCTCGGGCGATTCGCCGCGCAGGGCGGCCTTGAGGTCCATGCCGGCGCTGAAGGTGCCGCCCTCGCCGGTCAGGACGCCGGCCCGCAGCGTGGGGTCGGCCTCCAGCGCGTCGAGTGCGGCGGCCAGGGCGGTGGCGGTCGCCGCGTTGACGGCGTTGCGGGCCTCGGGCCGGTCCAGGGTGATCAGCAGGGCGGAGCCGATGCGTTCGGTGCGCACGACGGGAGGTGTGGGGGTGCTCATGACTGTCCTCCTGTGGCAATCAGCGGGCGGTGGCGTCGAGTTCGGCGAGGACGTCCTCGGTGTCCTGGCCCGCGACCGGTGCGAGGCGGCGGATGGAGCCGGGGGTGGCGGAGAAGCGCAGCGGGATGCCGATGGTGCGGACCGTGCCCTCGGTCGGGTGCTCGACGCTGTCGAGCAGGTGGCCGCCCTGGACATAGGGGTCGTCGTGCGCGCGGTCGAGCTCCAGCACGGGCGCCATCGGAATGCTGTGCTTGGCGCACACCTGCGCCCACTCCTCGGTGGTGAGGGCCGGGGCGCACGTCTCCAGGAGCGCGGCCAGGTCCTCCAGGTCGGCGCTGTCGATGGCGTCGCCGTTGACCCGCGGGTCCTCGGCGAGGTCCGGGCGTCCGGCGGCGGTGAGGAAGTCCCGGTAGTTCTGCGGGTTGTACGGCATGACGCAGGCCAGACCGTCCTTGGTGCGCACGGCCTTGTGGCCCTTCAGCATGGACAGCCCGAAGCCGGTGGGACCCGTCTCGGGCACGTGGGTGTGGCCCGCGAGGTGCTCGACCAAATTGAACGCGATCAGGGTGTCCGTCATCGGGATCTCGACGAGCTGGCCCTGGCCGGTCTTGTTCCGGTGCAGCAGGGCGGCCAGCACGCTGTAGGCGATGGTCAGGGAGGAGACCTTGTCGCCGATGATGGTCGGCAGGTAGACGGGCTCGCCCAGCGCCCGGTCGGCGATGTCGACCAGGCCGGAGGCGGCCTGCACGGTCTCGTCGTAGGCGGCGTTGCCGGCCCGGTCCGAGTCGCTGCGGAAGCCCTGGGCGTGCGCGTAGACGAGGCCGGGGTTGCGGGCGGCGATGTCGTCGTGGGAGAGGCCGAGGCGGTGCAGGGCGCCGGGGCGCATGTTGGTGATCAGCACGTCCGCGGTGTCGATCAGCCGCAGGGCGCGCTCGCGGTCGGTGTCGTCCTTGAGGTTGAGGGACACGCTGCGCTTGTTGCGGTTGACGTTGAGGTTCAGCGGGGTCATGCCCGGGGTCGTGCGGTAGTGGCCGGTGCGCACGGTGTCGGACGGTGACTCGATCTTGATCACGTCGGCCCCCAGGTCACCGAGGATCTGGGCGGCGTAGGGGCCCATCACCACGGTCGAGAGGTCGATCACGCGGACGCCCTCCAGCGGGCCGGCGACGGTGTCGGTGATGTCCGTCATCGGTTTTCTTCACTCCTCGGTTCGCTATGTATGTGTATCTGGAAACTAAGTTAGCGCGATACGCGCGGCGAACGAAAGCGAATGGGGCCCGACGGAATGACCGAATAACGAAAAGCGGTATGACCGCAGTGATCATACCGCTTTTTGTGAAGATTTTCAGGTGATTATGAGTGGAGTGGTTCGGCGAACACCTCGCGGGCCGCCGCCACCACTTCCTCCAGGTCACCGCCGCGTGCCCGGTCCTTGCGCCAGATCAGCCCGGTCTCCAGACGGGGATGGAAATCGGAGAAGGGAAGGACGACGACATTGTCGAGACGGTAATTCTGAACGGGACTTCTGGAATCCAGCATGGAAATGGAGAACGCCAGGCCGCTGGAGACTATTTCGGAGACCCCGTCGAAGGTGGCGCTGCCCAGCTGGACCCGCTTCTTGATGCCGAGTTCGGCGAGCTGCTGGTCGAGGCCGCGGAAGTAGGCGTTGGTCACGGCCGTCGGGGAGCCCGCGTAGGCGAGCTCGGCCAGTTCCGCGAGGGCGACGGACTCGCGTCCCGCGAACCGGTCCCGGGGCACGACCGCGCCGAGCCGCTCCGACATCACCGGCATCTGCTCCAGCGCCGGGTCGCCGCCGGCCGGGAGCCGGGCCAGGGTCAGCGCCAGCCTGCCGTCGCACACCGCGTCCACGAGCCGGTCGGTGCCGCCGGGCCAGCGTTTGATCTCGAACCGGTCGCCGACCCGCCCGGCGAGGGCGTCCATCCGTTCCCGCAGATCGGGATGGACGCCACTGGGAACGCCGAGCAGCAGGGTGGTCCGCCGCGGCCGGGCCGTCTCGTCCAGCCGCCACCGGATGGAGTCCACCTGCTCCAGCACCCCGCGCGCGATCGGCACCAGCGCGTTGCCGGCCGGGGTGAGCCGCACATGGTGGGTGTCCCGGTCGAACAGCCGGTGCCCGACCTCGTTCTCGAGGTCCTTGATCCGCCGGCTCAACGGGGAGGCCGCCATGTGCAGTCTGCGGGCCGCGGTGGAGAAGTTCAGCTCTTGGGCGACGGCGAGGAAGTAGCGCAGGTGCAGGAGCTCCACGGCGTTCACCCTAACCGCTGGACCGCGGAGCCTCGCCGCCCTGTCACCCGGGGAATCCGGGGATCCTGATCGGTGGCGGCAGGAGTTTGCGGGCGGGATCCGGACGCCACCGGGCCGCGCCCGTGCCGTCCCGTACGACCCGTCCGAAGACCTGGTCGCCGAAGTGGAAGGCGAACGCGTGGGTGCGCGGCGTCAGGAGGTGGGCCAGGAGGATCCGGCGGGCCTCCAGGACCGCGCCACAGTCCGTGTCGGGGCCGGAAGGCCACTCGGGCCGGGCCAGCTGGGCGGGGGTGTGGAACGCGTCGCCGAAGACCAGGACATGGCGTCCGCCGGAGGCAGCGATCACGTAGGTGGTGTGTCCGGGGCTGTGGCCCGGGGTGACCAGCGCGGTGACGCCGGGCCAGATCTCCGCGCCGTCGCCGAACGTCCGCAGCACCCTCGACATCGGCACCATGAATCCGTCCCAGGAGGGGGCACCGACCTCGATCTCGCGCCTCCAGAAGGGCTCCCATTCGGCGGCGGCCACCAGGTAGTCGGCGCGCGGGAACACCTTGCGCGGGGCCCGCTCTCCGTCGCTGCAAAAGCCCAGGCCGGTGTGGTCGGTGTGCAGGTGGGTGAAGGCCACGGTGTCGACGGACTCCGCAGACACCCCGAGTCGGCGCAGGGTGTGCGGCAATGCGCCCGCGCGGGAGACGCCGAGGGACGGGGGGAGCTCGTTGGCGCCGAGTCCCGCGTCGATCAGCAGCCGCCGCCCGCCCCGCTCGACGAGCAGCCCGCCCGCCGAGGCGGCGATCCGGCCGGACCGGGTCAGCGCCTCGGGGTGGTCCCGCCAGTAGGCGGCGGGGACGGCCGGGAGGAAGCCGGCGGGGTCCAACTCCATCGCGCCGTCGACGACGTAGGTGAGCCGGATGTCTCCAACGGTGAAGGTACGGACCGCCGACTGGTCGTTCAGCGCGCCGGGGCCGGTGGAGGCGGGGTGGCCCGTGGCCGCGTGGGCGCTCTTAGGGGTCCTTTCACTATGCCCGTCCGGGTCGCGCGGTCTGGCACCGCACCTCGCCGCGTTGCCGAAAAGCCCTAGTAGCTCCGCTACGAGGGCTTCCCGGCGCCTTGCGACGCACGGCACCAGACCACGCGCCCTGATCGGACGGGCATAGTGAAAGGACCCCTTAGAGGCCGCGGCGTACGCGGCCGTGGCCGCCGCACCGCGCAGGAGCGCACGGCGGGGCATGCCGAGGGGGCGAGGGACGTCAGTCATGAGCCTTCCTGGTACGGCGGTCAGGGCGCCAGCAGCGCTGCCGGGTTGAGTGCGGTGACGGCACGGACCTGGTGGGGCGTCAGCCGTGCCTGTTCGAACCAGCTCGCGCTGAGCGACAGCCATTCGGTGGGGTCCGGCTGGTCCGGCTGCCCGAGATCGGAGCTGAACACCACCCGGGGGTGGGCGCGTACGACATCTCCCAGATGCCGGGCGTCACGGTGTCCGAGGAGCAGCGTCAGGGCGGTGATCTCGACGTACACCCCCGGCACATCGGCGAGTCGGGTGAGGTCGGCGGGCGTGAGGCCGGTCATCGGATGCGTGGCGTGGGTCAACAGCAACCGGGGCAGGTCCAGCCGGGCCGCCTCGTCGACCACGCGCAGGGTCTCCTCCCGGTCGCAGTGGCCCGTCGCCAGGACGACCGGGAGGTCCCGGGCCGCCCGGAGCACCTCGCGCACGGGCCGGCGGAGCCGTCCGGTGTCGTCCAGGACCCGCTCGCCGCGCCACCGTTCGGTGTCCAGCAGCGGGTGGAAGGCCTGCCGCTGCAGCCGGGAGGGATGGGCCGGACCGACGAGGGTGGGCAGGTGCACGACCAGCCGGGCGGGGCTGTCCTGGCCGTGGGTGTAGACGGCCTGTTCCACCACCCGGGGGTGCACGCCTCCGGCGAGGTCGTTGAGGACGACGGTGCCGGAGACGGGCAGCCCCTCCTGACGAGCCTCCCACGCGCTCGCCGCGGTGCAGCCCAGATGGCTCTTGATCACCACCCAGCCGTCGATCCCGGCGTAGGCACGGCCGGCGCCGCCGGTGGTGAGACGGCGCCGGTACAGGTCGGGGCCCGCGTGGTAGTGGACGTCGACCACCCGGCGCGCGAGGTCACGCATCGGCGGTCTGCCGCGCCGGGCCCTCCCACGGCCTCGCGTAGCCGAACCTCTTGCGGGCCTGGTCCAGCCGCAGTCCGGTGTCCACGGCCTCGGCGATCGCCGTCTCGGTCCGCTCGACGCGCTCGGCACGGCCCGCGACCTCGGCGGCGTGCGCCGCCGGCACGACGAGTACGCCGTTGTCGTCGGCGACCACGACATCGCCGGGGCGTACGGTCACGTCACCGACGGTGATCTCCCGTCCGGTCGCGGCGAGTTCGACGCGGTTCTTGCCGCTGACCATCGTGGCCCCGGTGCTGAACAGGGGGTATCCGGCGGCCCGGATCTCGGCGATGTCACGGGCCGAGCCGTGCACCGCGGTGCCGCGCACACCGCGGCTGCGGGCCACGGAGGTGAGCAGCGAACCCCAGTTGGTGCAGTCCGTGCTGCCCGCGTTGTCGACCACGACGAAGGCGCCCTCGGGTACGTCGTCCAGATAGTTCGCCGCGTTCCGGAAGCCCTGACCTTCGCCGTCGACCGGCCGGTAGGTGACGGTGTACGCCAGGCCGGCCGTACGGGCTCCGGGCACCCGGGCGCTCAGGCCCACCAGCACACCACCGATGCCGAGGCTGTCCAGGGCGTCGGAGACGGAGGCGGTGTCGAGACGGGCGAGCCGGTCGACGACGTCCCGGGGGACGGGGGTGCTCTCCGCCGAGATGGCTGCTCCCTCCTCCAGCCGGCCGGCGACGGCACGCGCCACCTCCCTGGTCCCCGACGTGCCGCCCAGGTCGTACGTCACTGTTCTGCGGGCTCGGGCGACGGTGCGTACGGCGTTGCTCAGTTCCTCGCCCGGCACGTCGAGGCCGAGGTGGCCGAGCATCTGGGCGATCGTGAGGAGCATCGCCATGGGGTTGGCCCTGTCCTTGCCCACCATGCCGGGGGCGCTGCCGTGCACCGGCTCGAAGTAGCTGCCGTGGTCGCCGACGTTGCCGCTCGGGGCGAGACCGAGTCCGCCCATGACACCGGCGCCGAGGTCGGAGAGGATGTCGCCGAACATGTTCTCGGCGACCAGGACGCCGAACCGTTCCGGCCTGCGGACCATCCACAGGGCGACGGCGTCGACGTTGAGGATCTCCGTCTCGATGTCCGGGTGCTCCTGGGCGATCAGTTCGAGGCGCTCGCGCAGCAGGTTGCCGCTGTTGCGCAGGACCATCGGCTTGTCCGCGACCGTGAGCAGGCGCTTGCCGTGGGCCTCGGCGTGGGCGAAGCCGAAGCGGAGCAGCCGGTCGATGCCGTGGCGGGTCTGCAGCCTCAGGGTGAGGCTGGTGTCCTGCGGGCCCGATGCCGCCGCGTTCGGGTGGTGTCGTACGGCGTTCCAGAGCGGCTCGTCGAGGCCGTGGACGTCGATGCCGGCGTACAGGCCCTCCGTGTTCTCGCGGATGACGGTGAAGTCGAACCGGCCGCCGTCCAGGTCGCTGACCGGACGGATGTTGGCGTACAGGCCGAGGCGCTGGCGGAGTTGGAGGACCGGGGAGACGTACTGGAGGCCGGTGCCGCGCAGGGACGGGGCCAGTTCGGCCTCCGTCTCCCGCACGGGCTTGCTGGTGATGGCACCCAGGAGGCAGGTGTCGGTCTCCTCGAGCAGCTTCCAGGTGCGCTGCGGGACGGGGTCGCCCTCCTCGCGCCAGCAGTCCCAGCCGATGTCTCCGAACCGGAACTCCAGGGGCAGGTCCAGCTTTTCGACGGTGTCGAGCGCGGCGGAGACGACCTCCGGGCCGATGCCGTCGCCCGGGAGGACGGCGACGCTCTTCTTCGGGCTCGGCTTCATGTCAGTCCCTTCTCCCGCAGGAAGGCGCCGATGAGGGCGGACACCTTTGCGGGCTGATCGGTGTGGGGGCGCATGCCGGCCGCGGCGACGACATGCACCCGATGGTGCGGTCCGGCGGCGGTGTGGTGCCGCGTGACAAGCTGCGAGCGCCCTCCGACGAGGTGCAGCAGGGGGCCGGGGTGCGCCTCGACGGCCGCGGTCAGATCGATACCGCACAGCAGCCGGAGCCCCCCGTCGAGCCGCTGGGCCGGAGTCTGGTGGGCAGGGGGCGGGATGTCGGCGGGGACGGCCAGGCCGGTGCCGCCTCGCACGAGACGGCCGGGGGCTGCCGGGGTGGCATCGGCACGCGCGAGGCGTCCAAGGCCGTCGACCGCACCGTCGGCCGCCGCCCGCCCGTCGTGGCTCTCCACGGGGCGATCACCGCCCGCCCGGCCGACGGCGGTACCGGCTCCCGCCGGTAGATCACCGCCCGCCCCGTCGGCGGCGCCTCCCGTCCGCGCGGCGGGGGTGTCGCCGGGGGCTGCCGGGGCGGCACCGGCAGACACGAGGCGACCGAGGTCGCCCGCCGCGCCGTCGGCCCGGCACGCGGCACCGCCCTCGGCGGAAGTCCGCGCGACGGTCGCCGTCGGGTCCGGGCCGATGGACGCAGGTGTGCCGTCCGGCTGGACCCTCTTGTGCAGCAGCGCGAGGGACGCGTCCGTGTGACCCATGGCCGCCAGGTCGGCGATTTCGGTGAGGCGGTGTTCCAGAGTTGCGTCCGAGCGGGCCGGGCCCGAGACGAGGAGGGCCGCCGTGCCGGGGGCGACGTACGGGAGGAGTCCCTGGGCCACGGCTCCTCCCAGGGCGTTCCCGCACAGCAGGTCGATGCGGCCGAAGGCGGGGAGCAGGGCGCGCCAGCGGGCGACGAGATCGTCCAGGGTGCGTACGCGCTCGTCCCATAGGGAAAGCGTGTCGACCACCGTCACCCGGAGCCCGGCCCCCGCCGCCGTCAGCGTGTCGATGACCGGGGCGAAGAACGCTCCCTCGTCCCAGGCCGGTGTGACGGGGGCGAGGACCAGGGCGTGGGCGTGCGCCGGGCCGGCGGCGGTCCGGGGTGGGTGGACCGCCGTCGGCACAGCAGTTCCGGTGTGGGTCACCGGGCGCCCGCGAGGGTGCGCGCGGTGGCGAGCACCTCGCCGTGCCGGCCCACCAGTTCCTTGCGGTGCTCCACCGGCAGGTCGTACCGGCCCAGCACCAGATCCGGCAGCGGCAGCGAGGGCGAGCCCTCGGGGACGTTCGCGAGGAGCAGGTCCGCCAGCTCCAGCACGGGCTCCAGGTTGAGGCGCGCGGCGGCCTCCGGGTCCGTGCGGTCCAGGTGCGCCAGCCACTGCTCGGCGATGAGGTTGCCCGGGCCCTTGCCCATGCCCTGGATCGAGGAGTCCATCCAGGTCGCGCCGGCGGCCTCGGCGCTGATGGCGTTGGACAGGGCGAGCCCCAGGTTGTTGTGGGCGTGCAGCCCGACCGGGCCCCCGGTGACCGACCTGGTCAGGGCGGTCAGGTGGGCGGTGTCCACCGGCGACAGGCTGCCGTTGGAGTCGGCGAGGTAGACGAACTCGGCACCCGCGTCGGTCGCGGCGGCCGCCACCTCGATCACGTCGCGGCCCGGCCACTGGCTGATCCGGGCGAAGTTGACGCCCACCGTGAAGCCGATGTCCCGGGCCTGGCGGATGTAGTCCAGGCCGGGCTCGTAGCCCTTGGCCGGCAGGATGATACGGACGAGCCGCGCCCCGGCCTGGTACATGGCGGGCAGGTCGTCGCGGGTGATGTTCTTCGGGTGCAGGATCATCGCGACGTGCCGGGGGCCGACCTCACGGGCCATCGCGGCGATGTAGTCGTCATCACCCCGGCCGGTGAGCCCCAGGCCGGGCATCGGGACGAGCGAGCCCTTGCGGTAGGCGATCTCGACCCAGTCGAACCCGGCCTCGACGCTCAGCTTCGCGTGCTTCAGGGCGTAGCCGAGCGGGAAGTCGAAGCCGTTGCGATAACCTCCGTCGCGGAGGGTGACATCGATGTTGACCATACTCATGGGTCCTCCAGCTGATGTGAGGGTGTGTCAGGCGGACTGCCGGGCCTGGACCGCGTGGTGCGCGGCGAGCCGTCCGAAGATCAGCGAGCGCAACACGGACGTGGCCGGCGGGTAGGCCTTGTAGAAGAGGCCGGTGGCCTCACCGGCGGCGTACAGGCCGGGGATGGCCGTGCCGGACGGGGTGACGACGCGGGCGTCGAGGTCGGTGCGGACGCCGCCGTAGGTGAAACAGATCGCGGCGGTCACCGGGACGCCGATGAACGGCGCGGTGTCCAGGGGAGTGGCCCAGTTGGACTTGGGCGGGGTGAGGCCGACGGTGCTCTTGCCGTCGAGACGGGTCGGGTCGAACTCCCCTTCGCCGACACCCGCGTTGAACTCGGCGACGGTCTTCGCCAGTCCCTCGGCGTCGATGCCGAGCTTGTCGGCGAGTTCCTCCAGGGTGTCCGCCTGCTCCGGCGGTACGTCGCTGAGCAGCGAGTTCATGATGCCCGGGATGGCGAGGGTCTTGGCGTCGGCGATCCAGTACGCCTCCTGGTCCTGGTTGCGCCAGATCTCGTAGCCGACGTGCTCGAAGGTGTTGTCCCAGGTGTCGCGGCCCTCGTCGAAGAACCGCTGCATACGGCCGTTGACGAAGATGCCGCAGCTGAAGCCGTACAGCACCGCGTCGGCCTTGCTGGTGCGGCGGTCGACCGGTTCGGCGTGGATGCCGTCGAACTGGCCGGCCGTGTCGCCGCCGAGCTCCAGTGCCATGCGCAGGGCGTCACCGCGGTTGTTGGCGATGCCCGGCGCGATCAGCGGCAGGTCGCAGGCGCGATCGCCGACGTAGCGGGTGAGCATCTCGGTGTTGCCCTGGAAGCCGCCGCAGGCCAGGACCACCGCGCGGCCGGTCAGCCGCCGGGTGCGGCCGTCGGGGCCGCGCACCACGACGCCGTCGACGGCACCGTCCTCGGCGGTGGTCAGGCGCAGCGCCTCCGTCTCGTAGTGGATGTCGACGCGGGGGTCGTTCTCCAGGGCCGCGCCCAGGTGTTCGACGATGGAGGCGCCGCCGCCGCGGGGGCTGGCCGGCGGGGTCATGGAGGGGGTACCGCCGTCGAAGGTGTGCGGCAGCGGGAAGTCGGCGTAGTCGATCTCGACGCCGTGCTTCTCCACGAAGGCGAGGGTCTGCTGGGACTCGCGCTCCACCGTGCGGCAGTACTCGACGTCGGCGAGGCCGCCGGAGACGCGGCCGACGTGCTCGGCCCAGTCGGTGTCGAGCCGCCGCTGCTCGTCGACGCGGAGAAAGGCACCGGTCCAGCGGGTGGCGCCGCCACGTTCGTCCTCGGTGGACCGTTCGAGTATCGCGATCCGGGAGGGCGTCTCGCGCCCTTCGGTGGCCTCGGCGAAGGACAGGGCGGCCGACAGGCCGGCGGCGCCGAACCCGACGACGACGAGGTCGTACGGTGCGGGCGTGGACGGGACGGTCATGGTTGCTCCTTGAGGTCGTGCGTGCCGGGCGGCGGGGTTCAGCGGTTGGGGCTGATGACCCGGCTGGTGCGGTAGAGGCGGTACTTGGCGCCGGTCACGGTCTTCGCGAACTCCTGGTAGCGGCTGGTGAAGCCGGGGTCGTCGAAGATGGCGTTGAACCGCTTCTCGTCGGTCCAGGCCGCGAGGTTGATCACCGCGTCGCCGTCGACGCTGGTGAGCAGGCGGGAGCCGCGGAATCCGTCGGCGGTGGCGGCGACGTGCTCGACGGCACCGGCGAGGGCGTCGACCGTGGCGGGCGCGTCCTCGGTGGTGGCGACGTTGATGAGCAGGACGCTGTCGTCCGGGACGGCTGCGGTGACGACACCGGGGCTGGCGTTCTTCCCCTCGAAAGCGACCCGGTCGTACGAGGCGATGCCGAGCTGGTGCCACGGGTCGCTCTCGATGAGCTCCCGCACGGTGGCCTCGTCGAGGTCGGCGGTGACGATGACGGCACCGCCGTCGGGCCGCGGCCCGCTCAGCAGGATCCGCCCCCGGTCGGAGTGGTCCCGCAGCCAGGCCTTGTGCTCGGGCAGGTGCGCGGTGACCGTCTCGCGGGGCTGGAGGTAGGTGAGAGTGAGGACGTGGATCACGGGTTTCTCCGGTGTGAGGAAGGACGACCCGTCCGGCGGTCGAGGACGGGGCCGTTCAGGGCGATTCGGGTGGGGTCGGGTCCGGGGGCTGAGGCCCGGCCGGAGGAGGGGTCAGGGCGTGATGCGCCCGGCGAGGCCGCGCAGGATGGACTCGGCCTCGGCGACCGTCTCGCGCACGACGCTCCCCGCCGGCCGGATGTCGTGGACCAGGTCGAGGACCTCACCGGCGAACAGCGCCCGTCGGCTCGTGTCGTCGCGGGCGACGGCCGCGGCCCACTCGGGCTCGATCTCGGCGCGCCGGGACCGGAGTTCGGCATCGCGGCCGGTCCAGGTGCGGGTGAAGTCGTTGCTCACCGAGCGCGCCTGGTAGACCTCGTCCCACGGGATGCCGCGCACGACGTCGAAGGCCCTGGTGTCGACGAGGTCCGCCGTGGCCCCGGAAACCAGCGAGGACTTGAAGCCGGGCGTGCCCAGCGACTCCTCGGTGACGGCGAAGCGGGTGCCCATCATGACGCCGTCGGCGCCGAGCGCGAGGGCGGCGGCCAGGCCCCGCCCGTCCGCGAATCCGCCCGCGGCGACCACGGGCACCACGCCCTGGGTGATGTCGAGCACGGCCGGGATCAGTGGCAGTGTCGCCTGTGTCTTGTGGTGGCCGCCGGCCTCGGCGCCCTGCGCCACCAGCACGGAGGCCCCGGCCTGCAGGGCCACGGCCGCCTGCTCGGGATCGTGCACCTGCACCACGACGTGGGCACCGCTTTCGGCGGCGGACGTGACGTACCGGCGCACCTGGTCCGGGTCGCCGAACGACAGGGCGACGACCGGCGGCGCGTAGCCGAGCACCTTGTCCCACAGGCCCGGGCGCTCGTCGAAGGTGAACATCACGCAGCCGACGCCCCAGACGCCACCGGCCTGCGCGGCCTGCCTCACGTGTTCGTCGATGAAGGCGGGGTCGCCGTAGCTGACACCGACGAGGCCCAGCCCGCCGGCTCGGGTGACGGCGGTGGTGAGCCGTCCTCCGGACACGGACCCCATGGGGGCGCTGATGACGGGGTGGTCGATGCCGAGCAGTTCCGTCAGCTTGGTGGAGATCACGCTTCTCCCCTGTTTTCCCGGCCGCGGCCGAATGGATCAGGAATGAATCCGATGTCATTGGGAAATCGATCGGAAATTACCGTGTGACCGAACCGGATTCGCGTCACATGCAGGAGACTAGGTTCGGCGAATCTCACCTGTCCAAGACCTAAACCGCGTAGTAGCCATAACGCTCCGCCTATGACGGAATGCGGCCCTCCGTCAAGGTGACCTCGGAGTAGGCTCCCGTTTCCACTTCCTCCGGAGAAACAAAGAACGGCCGGCCCGGAACGAGAAGTTCCGGGCCGGCCGTCGGATGGGGCCGAAAAGGGAGATCAGGCGCGGTAGGGCCATCCGCACCGAGCGGCCACCCGACCCAGGTACCGGGCCGCGCGGCTGCCGGCCAGGGCGGTCACGGCCAGCCGTTCACGGGGCGCGGAGGCGGTGGGCAACGGCCGCCAGACGAGCTGCGGATCGTCCGTCACGGCCACTCTGGGGCGCAGGGCCACCAGATCGCGGGTGGTCTGCAGGGCGTGCACGAACAGAGCCTGCTGGTCCTGGTCGACGGGATGCAGCACGGCCTTCCAGCCCAGCGCCGTCAGCTGCGCAGGCACGGCGTCGGCATACCCGGGCGCACATCCCTCGTCGTACCAGAGGAGGCGCTGCGTGGAGAGGTCTTCCCAGGTCAGACTCGGTTGTGCGGCCAGGGGGTGCGCGGCGGGCAGGACGACGCCGAGCGGCTCGTCCCAGACGACGGCGCGGGCGAGGTGGGGCGTGGTCACCGGCAGCCGCATGATCCCGAACACGATCTCGCCGTGCTCCAGCAGCTCGGGCTGCTCCGCCGCGCCCACCGAGCGCATGCGCAGGTGCGGCCCGGATCTGCCCCTGACGTGGTGTGCGCCCTGCCCGGCGAGGCCGTTCTGCACTTCCGCGAGAACCTCCGCCGGCACGCCTCCGCACACGCCGACGGACCAGAGCGCGGGGGTGGGAGCGGCGGCCGCGATGGCCGACCGGAGCTGACCGGGGATGCTCTGGATCTCCCGGAGAAAGGCCCGGCCGCCCGCTGTCAGTTCGACACCGCGGGAGCTGCGAACGAATAGCGCGGCTCCTATTCGCTGCTCCAGCCGTTTGATCTGCTGACTCAGACTGGGTTGCGATATACGCAATTCTTTGGCGGCTGCGGAGACAGTGCCGGAGCGGACCACCGCCAAGAAATACCGAAGGTGTCGCATATCGAAGTCGTCGACATGTTCGGCATGGTTGACAGCGCGCTGAATCTCCTCCTGGTGCGACTCCTCGGGGGCCGCACCGAAGGCTGCCTGCCCGAGTGGGAACGGACCGATCCTTTCATCCAGCACACTCATCTGCTTCCCTCCGTCACTTCATGGCGACCGCGACCGCGGACCGGCCTGCGACCGGGCGGCGGGCGGCCCGGCGGACCGGGACAGCATCATCATGACAGAAAAAACCTTCGGGATGGTATTTTTTACGTGTCCGAAACGACATCCTCATCGCCCGGCCATGTCCCGGCCGCCCCCGTGATCGCCGGCGAGCGCGTCGAGCAGCAGACGCCACACCGCCTCCCTGGTGGGGGCGCTGCCGTACCGGTCGTCACAGTGCGAGGCGTGGAGAGTGCCGTGCAGGGAGGTCAGCAGCAGCTCCGCGACCAGGTCCGGCGGATAGGGGGCCATGCCATCCTCCTGCTGCGCCCTGTGGACGAGCCCGACCAGATGACGCCGCACGTCGTCGAAGAGGTCCGGGGCCGCGCGGGCCAGGCAGGGCAGGTCGCTGGCGAGCCGGAGGGCCGCCCTGAGGCGGATGTCCGAGCGCAGGCGCTGGGCAAGCTCCAGGACCAGTTCCTCCAGCACGGCACGGGCCGCGGCGCCCGGCACGTCCCGGGCACGGCGCATCTCCTCCCACGCCACACGGGACTGGGCGAGCAGGGTCGCGGCGAGGATCTCCTTGGAGGGGAAGTGCCCGTAGAGGGCCCCCTTGGTCATCCCCGTCCGCCTCGCCACGTCGTTCAGCGTGGCCTTGGCGTATCCCTGCGCGGCGAACTCCTCGGCCGCGGCGTCCAGCACCTTCTCACGTGTGCGCAGCGCCCTTTCCTGTTTGGCCATGCGGGGTGCCCTCCGGTCTTGATCGAGAGCACAAACATACCCCTGAGAAGGATTCCTCCGAGGAGGCGAAAGTCGGCCGTACATCAGGGGCTCACCAGGGCCGGATCCTGCCGTTGGCCTGCGGCGGAACAGGGCGGTCGACCGGTTGTCACGACGTCTTCCCGGGGTGTGGTCCGGTGTCCCCGGGGAGGGTCGTCCAGCCGAGCCGGGCGGCCTCGTGCCGCAGGGCGGGGACGCCGCCGATCACGACCGGGTGGCCGACGGAGCGGAGCATGGGCAGGTCGCTGTCGTGGTCGCCGTACGCATGGCAGTCACCGGCGCGGGCGCCGCGCTCCGCGAGGTGGGCCTCGACGGCGTCGGCCTTGGCCCGCCCGATCATCGGCCGGTCGATCTCGCCGGTCAGCAGCCCGTCATCGGTGACGGCCTGTTCGGCGCACCGTACGGCGGTGGCGCCGAGGTCCGCGGCGACGGCGTCCACGACGGAGCGCAGGGAGCCGGAGACCAGGACGATCTCGTGCCCGAGGGCGCGGTGCCGGGCGAGGGCGTGCAGTCCGGCGGTGACGAAGGCGCGCTCGCCGCGGCGGTGAAGGGCGTACCAGTCGCGTGCGGCGGCCTGGAGGAGCGAAAGGGGCGTGCCCGTGTAGCGGCGGTAGTAGTCGCGGTTGAGCCGGGAGCGGTCGGGTGGGCCGGCCGCCGCCGTGGACGGGGGCGCGGGCGGTGCCGGCTGCGCTGCTTGCCGCTGCGGGTCGCACGGCCGCCCGCCCGTGCCCGCCGGGCCGCCCTGCCGTGTCACCCAGAATTCCCAGAAGTCGAGCAGGCTCTTCGTGGCGACGAGGGTCTCGTCGACGTCGAAGAAGGCGACCGGGACGGCTGCCGCCCGGGTCATGACCCGTCACCTCCCGCCGGGGACAGCGCCGCTTCCGCGTAGGCCCGGGCCGCGGCGTCCGGGTCGAGGGCGGCGTGGGCCGCGATGGCCGTGGCGTCCCGCCAGGCGCGTTGCACGGCACTGTCCGGGGACTGGGCGCGCAGGCCGGAGGCGTGGAACAGCGCGTCGACCGCCTCCCGGCACAGTGTGGCCGCGGCGGTGGCGTCCCTGCGGTTCTCCGCGACGGCGAGCGCGGTGATCTCGCCCCGGTCGGCGCGCTCGGCCGCGCCGGCCAGGAGCAGACCGGCGGCGTGGATCCGCGCAGATGCCAGGGTCAGCACGGTATGGGTCGCCGGGTGGGACCGCTCGGCGGCGAGCCGTTCGCCCGTCCAGACGCGCAGGGCCCCCCGGGCGGCTCCGAGCAGCGGAGCGGCGAACATCAGCGCCGCGACCATGGGGTACGGCACGGTGTGGCAACGGGCCGCGCCCGGCCGGCTCCGCAGGAGTGCGGCGAGCGTGTACGTCCGGTGCCGCGGAACGACGACCCCCTCGCACCGCACCGTGTTGCTGCCGGTGCCCCGCAGGCCCGAGGAGTGCCAGGTGTCCTCCACGGTCACCTGCGCACGGGGGACGGCGAAGATCCGGTGTTCACGCCCCTCCTCGCCGTCCGTCCAGGAGGCCAGCAGGATCCAGTCCGCGTGGTCGACCCCGCTGGCAGGCCGCCAGGCCCCGTCGAGGCGCCATCCGCCGTCGACCGCCGCCGCCGCGCCCTGGGGCGGTACCACTGCGGCGGCGATCCGCACGTCCGGGCCGTCCGCCCACACCTCGCGCTGCCCCTCGGGCGGGAGATAGGCGGCCAGCCGGCCGTGCGCGGCGAACAGCGCGGCGCACCACGCCGTGGCGGCACAGGCCTCCCCCGCGTCCGCCACGCCGGCCACCAGCGGGACGAACTCCCCCGCTTCTCCGCCGAACCGGCCGGGCACGAAGTGACGCGGAAAGCCCGCGCGGGTCAACGCGTCGACGGCATCGGCCGTGAGGGCACGCCGCGTCTCTGCCACCGGGGCGTCCCGGCGGGCGGTCCGAGTCAGGGCCGACAGGTCACGCAAGGGTGCGTGCCGGGCGGCGCGCTCCGGGTCGTCGATCAGCATGCGGCCCCCGTACGGCGGTGGGCACGGCCGGGCGTCCCGCACCGGATGCGGGCCCGGGCGATCGTGCGGTCGCCCTGCGTGGCGGTCAGATGGACGAAGCGGGCGTGCGCGTCGTGCGGCTCCCGGGTTCCTGCCCCGCGGGGCTCCAGGGTGATGGCAACCGGCAGGTCCGGCTCGCCGAACGAGTCGTAGGCGACGGTGAGCTCACCGATGTCCCGCACCCGGGCCGGGCCGACGGTGCCCTGGGTGGCCGCGACGCCGGCCGCTTGGCGGAATGCCTCCGCGAGGGCCATGCCCGGTATGTGGTCCGACGGGTGGTCGAAGAGGACGGGGTGGCCTGGGTCCAGCCGCAGCCACCACCGGCCGGAGCGCTCCGGGTCGGAGGCGAGGAGGACGTCGCGGTCGCGCCGCAGACCGACCCGGGCCGGTGGCAGCGGGGTGGCCCCGGCGGCAGCGGCGTGGGCCGGTCCGGACACCACGGGTGGCTGGGCGGCGCCGCGCTTGCGGAGGACCGCGTACCGGCGTGGCTCCATGGCCTCCCAGAGGACTCGCGCCCGGCCTGCTGCCCGGCCCGCCGCCCACACCGTCGCGTCCAGTTCCAGGCGGGCGCGGCGGGGGTTCCCGGTCGTACGCCGGCAGCGCGCCTGAAGCGTCGCGCCGGCCGAGGGCGGCAGCGGCTCGTCGAGTTCTACGGCGACCTCACCGAGGACGAAGGGGTGCCCGAGGGGGATGTCGTGGAAGCGGTGGGAGAGATGGATCGCCGCCTGCCGAGCCGCCTCGGCCAGTAGTACGGGGTCCAGGGCCCCCTCGTCGGGGCGGTCGGCGGTGATGAACTGCTCCCGGGGTAACCGGGCGGCGACCGCGAACCGGTCCTCGCCCAGGTGCCGGGCGTCGGTCAGGAGCACTTCCGTGGGGGCGGACTTGTGCACGGATTCGCGGGCTACGGGGCGGTCGTAGCGGAGCGCGCCACCGGGAGGTCCCGGGGTGTGGAGGTCCGGCGGCGCGGCGGGGGACGGTACGCAGTGCAAGGTTCTGTTCCCTTTCGGGTCGCGGAAGCAGGGGTGAGCCCGCTAGGGTCCCGTCGTTCACGGGAAGCGACGCGAAAAAAGATACCTTCCAGAAGGTATTGAGCCGAGAATGGTTTTGAGCCAGTGCGGCCGGAACGATTCCATCTGCCCCGGCCGAACACGTCCGCCCGCTCCGGCCGAGGCCGCCGAGTCAGAGGAACCGAGCATGTCCGAGCCGCAGCCAGCCATCGCCGCGTTCGCGCCGAGGAAGTTCGTCACGAGGAGGGGGCCCGACCCCAAACAGGAACGCTCCGCGCGCACCAGGTTGCTGGTGCTCACCGCGGCGTCCGAGCTGTTCGCCGAGCAGGGGTTCCGGCACACGTCGGTCACGGACGTGGCCGACCGCATGCAGATGACGAAGGGCGCGGTCTACTTCCACTACCCCTCCAAGGAGGCGCTGGCCGTGGCGGTGGTGGAGGAGCACTACGCCCGGTGGCCGGCTCTCCTGGAAGAGGTTCTGACGGAGGGGCACGGGCCGCTGGAGACGGCGGAGCGGATGCTGGCCGGTGCGGCGGTGTCGTTCCGGGACGACATCGTCGTGCAGGCGGGGGCGCGTCTGCAGATAGAGCGCCCGCACATCGACGCCGATCTGCCGACGCCGTACGTCGACTGGACCGAGCTCCTGGCCTCGCTGCTCGTCGCGGCGCGGGAGGAGGGGCAGATGCGCGAGGGCGTCTCGCCGGAGGCGGCGGCGCGGTCCTTGGTCTCGGCGTTCTTCGGCGCCCAGCACATCTCGGACGTGCTCAGGGGACGCGCGGACGTGGTGGAGCGCTGGACGGAGACGAGCGAGCTGCTCTTTCACGCCATCCGGGCCCACTGACCCGGGCCTCGCAGGCGGCTCCGGGGCCCCGGGGCGCATACCCGTGCGTGGCGGTGTTCCGCGGCCGAAGCCGTGGAGCACCGCCACACGGGTGCGCCCGGGGACCCGGCACGACGCCGTCCCGGCACGCCGAACCGTCACGCCGGCTTCGGCATCCGGCGGTGGCCGGAGAGCACGACGAGTCCGCCGACGACGGCGAGGCCCATCAGGACGGTGCCGAAGAGGGTCGCGCCGGTGGGCAGGCCCACCGCGTCCATGAGGTAGCCCGTGGACACCGGAAGGAGGCCGGCCGGGATGTAACCACCCACGTTCAGCGCGGCGTTGGCCTCGGCGAGGCGCTGCGCCGGGACGGTGGAGTTGAGCAGCGACAGGCCGCCGAGCTGGCCCATGCCCTGGCCGGCCCCGGCGAGCAGGGCGGAGGCGACGAGCAGCGCGACCGACGAGGTGTGCACGGCGGCGATCAGCGCCGCCATGCTGAGGGTGGTGCTGATCGCACCGGCCGTCAGGATGGTGCGCCGGGGCAGCTTCTGCACGGCGAACTGGACGCCGGTGGCGGCGAGGAACATGACGAACGCCATGGCTCCGGCGACGATCCGACTGGTGGTGCCGAGCAGTTCGGTCAGCAGGGTGGGGCCGAGCGACAGCACGAAGGACGTGGCGGTGATGCCGGGGGCGAACACCGCGATGCCCAGGGTGAGATGGATGCCGTTGCCGTGCGGCACACCGGGCACACGCACCCAGGCGCCCTTGCCGCGGGCGGCGGGACGGCGTACCGGCATGCGCAGCACGGCGAGGACGGCCGTGAGAAGCAGGACCGCCTCGACGACGAAGACGGTGACGGTGGGGGCCGGGAGCGTCTCGGAGAGCAGGCCGGCGAGCAGCGGGCCGAGGCCGGCCCCGAAGACCATCGCGCAGGAGGCCAGCAGTGCCGCCAGCCGCTTCCGCTCCGGACCTGCCACGTCCGTCACGGCGGCCATGCCGGCGGAGACGACCGCGCCGACGGCGATACCGGTGAACAGCCGGGCGACGATCAGTGCGGTGACCGTCGTGGCGGTCGCGAAGATCGCGCAGGCGGCCAGGGCGAGCGCGAGGGCGGGCAGCAGCACGGGCTTGCGTCCCAGCCGGTCGGAGACGACGCCCGACACGAGCAGCGAGCCGAGCAGTCCGACGATGTAGAACGCGAAGACGACGGTCAGAGTGCCCTTGGAGAACCCGATGTCGCGCTGCCACAGCACGTACAGCGGGGTCGCCGCGTTGGACAGCACGAAGACGGCGGTGACCGGCCAGGCCGCCAGCCACACCCACCAGGTGGGCGTGCGGGCCGCGGCCCGCTCAGGTGCTGCGGGCGTGACCGGCTCCGGCGGTGCGGCCTGCTGTTCGTCCACCGTCTCGGCGGACAGGGTCCGACTCTCCGACATGGGTTGCTCCCTCCGGCAAACTAAGTACGAGTCCATTCGAACTTAGCATGCAGTACGATTGAACTCGTACATAGGATTTCGGTTATAGGGAGTTGCCTATGTCTGCGACGGTTCGACGGGCGCCGGCCATCAAGGTGGTGCCGGAGCCGGAAGACCTGCCGGAACCGCTGCCCGAGCCGACGGTCGGGGAGCTGCGGCTGGAGACCGTGCTGGGCGCGCTGAGCGACCCGCTGCGGCTGCGGATCGTGCGCAAACTCCTGCTCGAGTCGGAGGCGTTCGACCACTCCTGCGGCTGGTTCGGCCTCGACCGCCCCAAGTCCTCCCTCACCCACCACTTCAGGGCCCTGCGCGAGGCCGGCGTCACCCGCCAGCGCCAGTACGGCCTGGAACGCCGCAGCCACGTCCGCGTGGACGACCTCAACGCCCGGTTCCCCGGGCTGGTGGACCTGGTGGCGGCCTGGACGCCGCCTGACACGCCCTGAACCGGGACTCGTTCTCCCGGCACGTGAAGGCGCCGGCCCGCCACGGTTCCGGGGTAGGGCCGCGCGAGACGGGGGCGTTCCGCACCGTCGCCGGTCCGCTCATCGAACGTGTCACCCACGACTCCTACGAGCGTCAGGTCCCCCGGCGGGTGCTCGGGCCGCTGGGGCTGCGGGACACCTCCTTCCCGGGGACGAACCCGCGCGTCGACTCCACCGACGCCAAGGGCCAGGACATGAACCGGACCGCCGAGAAGATCATGGTGGCGGCCTACGGCAGGCCGTAGGCCGCCCGCTCACGTCACCGGCGGCGTGGCCCGGACCAGCCCCGTCCGGTACGCGATCACGACCAGCCGCGCGCGGTCCCGCGCGTGCAGCCTGGTCGTGGCCCGGTGGATGTGCGCGCGCACGGTCAGCGGGCTGAGCGTGAGGTCCTCGGCGATCTCCGTGTTGGACCTGCCCTCCGCGGCCAGCGCCATCACCTCGCGCTCCCGGACCGTCAGATCGGCGAGACGCTCCGGTGGGGCGAGGCCGGCACCGGAGGCGGATGCCGTGAGGAAGCGGGTGATGAGGGAGCGGGTGGCGACGGGCGAGAGGAGGGCCTCGCCGGAGGCCACCGTGCGCAGCCCGGACAGGAGGGTGCCGGTGACGTCCTTGCCGAGGAAGCCGCTGGCGCCGGCGCGCAGGGCCTGGGCGACGTAGCCCTCCGTCTCGAACGTGGTCAGGATCAGTACGCGAGTGGCGGACAGCTCCGGGTCGGCGCACAGCTCGGAGGTGGCGGTCAGGCCTCCGGTGCCGGGCATGCGGATGTCCATGAGGACGATGTCGGGGTGGAACCTGCAGGTCAGGGCGACCGCTCCGGCGCCGCCGGAGGCCTCCGCGACCACCTCCATGTCCGCGCAGGAGTCGAAGCGGCTTGTCCCGTCGTCGTGCGCCTGCCGACACTCTCCGGTACTGAGAACGCAGTACGTACGGAGGGGCGGCTCCACCTCGGGTACGAGATTCCCGAGCCATCGGACGCCGCCTGTGCTACCTTGGCTGGCGTTGCAGTTTTGGTTCCCAGAGACTTCGAGTGCTCTTTCGACCTTTTGTCGACGAGCACTCCTTTTTGTTTCCGAGGATTCTCGGATCTCCTTAGGGTGATCATTTCGGCGACTACGGGTCCGCAAGGTGCGGGCCCTGAGTACTGCCCTCAAGGGAGATTCATATGGCTACCGGCACCGTGAAGTGGTTCAACTCGGAAAAGGGCTTCGGCTTCATCGAGCAGGAGGGTGGCGGCCCGGACGTCTTCGCCCACTACTCGAACATCGCCACCTCTGGCTTCCGTGAGCTCCAGGAAGGCCAGAAGGTCACCTTCGACGTCACGCAGGGCCAGAAGGGCCCGCAGGCCGAGAACATCGTTCCCGCCTGACGCGTACGCGCATGCCCTGACCGGGGCCCGCACCCTCGCGGTGCGGGCCTCGGCTCGTTTTGTTCCAATCCGGCTCAACTCTTGCGAATCCTGCGGCTCTCCCCTGCCGTCGCGCATTCCTCGACGCGTGCCGCATCGAGGAAGGTTCCACATGGACCGCACGGCTCGCAGGAGCAACGGCTCCCCCCACTCCCGCGGCAACGGGTTCCGCTCCCGCAAGTCGGGCGGCGCGGGCACCGCCTCCCGTCCGGCGGGCGGCGGCCGCGGCGGGCGCCGCCCCGCCCCCAGCGGCGAATTCGCACCGCCGGCCACCGTCACCCCGGCGCTGCCGGCCGTCGAGGCGTTCGACGAGCTCGACCTGCCCGAGCGACTGCTGGCCGCGCTGCGCGCCGAGGGCCTGACCGCGCCGTTCCCGATCCAGGCGGCGACCCTGCCGAACTCCCTGGCCGGCCGGGACGTGCTCGGCCGTGGCCGCACCGGCTCCGGCAAGACCCTGGCCTTCGGGCTCGCGCTGCTGGCCCGCGTCGACGGACGGCGGGCCGAGGCCCGGCAGCCGCTCGCCCTCGTCCTGGTGCCCACCCGCGAGCTGGCCCAGCAGGTCACCGACGCCCTCACCCCGTTCGCCCGCGCGCTGCGGCTGCGGCTCGCCACGGTGGTCGGCGGCATGCCGATCGGCCGGCAGGCGAACGCGCTGCGCACCGGCGCCGAGGTCGTCGTCGCGACGCCCGGACGCCTCAAGGACCTCATAGACCGAGGCGACTGCCGCCTGGACCACGTCGACATCACCGTCCTCGACGAGGCCGACCAGATGACCGACATGGGCTTCATGCCGCAGGTCACCGCCCTGCTCGACCAGGTGCGCCCCGGCGGCCAGCGGATGCTGTTCTCCGCCACCCTGGACCGCAACGTCGACCGCCTGGTCCGCACCTACCTGCACGACCCGGTGGTGCACTCCGTCGACCCGTCCGCGGGCGCGGTCACCACGATGGAGCACCACCTGCTGCACGTGGAGGACGACGACAAGCACGCCACCACGACCCGGATCGCCGCCCGCGACGGACGCGTGATCATGTTCCTGGACACCAAGCACGCCGCCGACCGGCTGGCCAAGAAGCTGCTCGCCGTCGGGGTGCGCGCCATGGCCCTGCACGGCGGCAAGTCCCAGTCGCAGCGGACCAAGACCCTGGCCCGTTTCAAGGACGGTCAGGTCACGGTCCTGGTGGCCACCAACGTCGCCGCCCGCGGCATCCACGTCGACAACCTCGACCTCGTCGTCAACGTGGACCCGCCCGGCGACCACAAGGACTACCTGCACCGCGGCGGCCGTACCGCGCGGGCCGGCGAGTCCGGCACCGTCGTCACGCTGGTCCTGCCGCACCAGCGGCGTGAGATGACCCGGCTGATGGCCGACGCCGGGATCACCCCTCAGGTCACCCGGGTCCGCTCGGACGAGGACGAACTGAGCCGCATCACCGGGGCGCAGGAGCCGTCGGGCGTGCCCGTCGTCCTCACCCCGCCGCCCGCCGAGAAGCCTCCGGCGCGCACGGCTTCCGCCTCCAGCGGACGGCGGAGCAGGCCGTCCCGGGGCCGCCGCCGCTGAACAGGCCCCCGGGCCCGACGGCTTCGGGGCCGGCCGCGGCACCGTGCCCTCCCCGTTCGACGTGGTCCAGGCGCCCTCGGCGAGCACGCTGACCGTGTCGGCCGTGTCGACGCCGATGACGCGGCCGCTCCCGTCTCCGCGACCACGAGCAGGCCGTCGGACCGGACCGCGATGCGGGAGCCGGGTGACGCATGACCCACGACGCCCCCCGCGCCGCGACCGACAGGAGGCCGCGGTGCCGGGGGCGTCGGGGGCGGGAGGCCGAAGGAGGGTCAGTCGCCCGCCACCTCCGTGACCTTCCACCGCTGGTTGGATCCGGAGTTCGGCTGCCAGACGCCCACCAAGGCGCCGTCGTTCGTGGACTGGCCGCCGACATCCGGGAGTTGGCCGGTCGCCACGTTCACGAGCGTCCATGAACCGTCTCCGGTCGAGGACGCGATCCACTGGGCGGCGTCGTCGCGGCGGCCCACGTCGGGTTCGGCGACCAGGGCGCCGTCACGGATGGCCAGGCGCTTGTCCGCGCCGGTCTCGGTGAGGACGTAGCGCTTGCGGTTGTCCTCACCGCGGATCTGCTCCACCCGCCACCGCTGCCCGCTGGGGTCGGTCGTGTTCGGGGTCCTGATGACCAGGCCCGTGCCGTTGCCGGCGATGGTGAGGTCCTTGCCGCTCTGGACGCCGGTCAGGCGGTAGGTGTGGCCCCTGCGCAGCTCGGCCGCGTCCTTCGCGACCCCCGAGACGCCCTTGACCAGGAAGGACGTCACCGACTGCGCGGGCACCGTGAGCGTGGCCTGCTTGCCGGTGACGCGGACGGACTTGTGCTTCTCCAGCTTGCCGTCGGCGCTGGTCACCACCGGGGTGACCGTGGCGCGGGAGGAGACCCGGCCGAACTTGGAGAGGTCGAGGGTGACGTCACGCGCCTCGGTCGTGCTGTTGACGTGGACGACGGTCGCCGCGTCGCCCTTGCGGGAGACCGCCGCGGTGCTGGACGTGTCGTCCGTCTTGATCAGCCGGTCGCCGGGCTTGATGTAGTGCGTGAAGTTGCGGGCCGTGTCGAACTTCGTGTTGGTGTAGATCGGGCAGGACTTCAGGGTGTCCTTCGCGGTGCAGCTGAACGGGAGCTGGATCTCGCCCCAGTTGCCGCCCTTGGCGGACTCGCCGCCCGGCTTCATGTTGTCGTAGTCCTCGACGGGCTGCCAGAACACCCAGGCCTTGGGCTCCAGTTCGCGCAGGTCGTCGACCATGCGCTGGGCGAGGCCCAGGCCGGGCCGCATGTCCGTGAAGCTCTGGCCGTCGCCCCAGTCGCCCTCGACCTCGCTCATCCACAGCGGCTTGTCGGCGGCCTTGGCCAGGTCGCGGACGGTGGTGCGCTGGCCGGTGCCGTAGGTGTGGACGTTCATCTGGGCGACCAGGTCACGGACCTCCTGGGGGTAGGAGTTCCAGTTCGTCGCGAAGGTGCCGGGGTTGGTCTCGTCCATCGCGGAGATCTCCGCGTGCGAGCGGGACTTCTCCAGGACGGGGGCCAGTGCGCGGATCACCTTCTGCTGGAGCTCGGGGCCGATGTGGGCGCCCTCCTGGCGTCCGCCGGTCGGCTCGCCGTCCGGGCCGAGCTTGGTGCCCCAGTAGTTGGTGTTCGGCTCGTTGAACGGGTCGAGCGTGTCGACCTTGATGCCGTGCGCCTTCTCCAGCCGCTCGGTCGCGCCCACCAGGTACTTGGCGAAGTCGTCGACGGAGTCGGTCTTGAGCTGGTCCTTGCCGGCGTCGAAGTTGCCGGAGACGTAGCCGCTCTCGGTCATGAACCAGGGCGGGGAGTTGCTGAAGGTCTCCCAGTGGGTGATGTCCTTCTTGATGCGGTCGACCCACCAGCGCTGCGTCTTGTCCGCGTGTCTGTTCCAGTCGGCCGGGTCGTCCGCGTCCCACCAGTCGACGTCCTCGCGGGTGGTGCCCGCCGGGGCCTTCCACCAGCCCTCGACCGCGCCGCCGGCCCGCAGGTAGTCCTTGACGTCGGGGGCGTTGCCGCCGCCGATGTTGTAGCGGGCGATGTTCAGGTTGAGGCCGTCGTCGCCGAAGAGGAGCTTGTAGAGCTTCTCGCGGACCGCGGGCGGGTAGTCGCCGGTGGCGTTGGCGAACCAGACCAGGCTCGTGCCCCAGCCCTCGAACGTGTCGCCCGAGTAGGACGGGTCGGGCCGGACGGTGACGCCGGCGGCCGCGGCCCGGGCCGGCTCGGCGTGCGCGGCGGGCAGGGTCGTCGTGGCCAGGAGGGTTCCGGTCGCCACGGCGGTGACGCCGATGGCCCCGAGGAGCCTTCTCTTGCGGGTGCGGTGTGCCATCTCGAGTACTCCAGCTCTTCTGCGTGCCGCGCGGTGACGAGGGCTCCCGGCGGACGCGGAGATCGGGGCCTACGTGGTGCGACTGGTGCGGATTCGGCGCCTTCTCGTACGATTTCGGCTAGGCAATGTTTACGTAAACATCCACTGGCGGGATGTCTACACTGTCCGAATCTCAGGGGTCAAGGACTCGTTCCGGACCGAAAATTGCGCCGGGTGCGCGGCGAGGGGAACGAGGGGCAGGTGGGCACCGTGGACGGCGAGAGCCAGCCGGGGGGCGCGAGCCGTACGAGACGGCGTGCGGCCCGGCCCCGCCAGGGCGCGTCCATGGCGGACGTCGCCCAGCTCGCCGGGGTCTCGTCGCAGACCGTCTCCCGCGTCTCGAACGGCTTCCCGGGCGTCACCGAGGACACCCGCGCGCAGGTCCTGGCCGCCATGCGGGAGCTGGGCTACCGCCCCAACAGCGCGGCCCGGGCGCTGCGCCGGGGCGAGTTCCGCACCCTCGGCGTGATCACGTTCTCCCTGTCCACCATGGGCAACATCCGCACCCTGGAGGCCATCGCCACCTCCGCCGCCGAGCACGGGTACGCCGTCACCCTGCTGCCCGTGGCCGTCCCCACCCAGGACGAGGTGAACGGCGCCTTCTCCCGGCTGGGCGAGCTCGCCGTGGACGCCGTCATCGTCATCATGGAGATCCACCTGCTCGACGCGGCGACGGTTTCCCTGCCGCCCGGCGTGCAGGTCGTGGTGGCCGATTCCGACGCCGGCGACCGCTACACCGTCGTCGACACCGACCAGGCGGGCGGCGCCCGTGACGCCGTACGGCATCTGCTGGACCTCGGCCACGACACGGTGTGGCACCTGGCCGGGCCGGAGGGCTCCTTCGCCGCCCAGCGCCGCGCCAACGCCTGGCGCGACACCCTGAGTGCCGCGGGCCGGGTGACGCCGCCCCTGGTGCGCGGCGACTGGTCGGCCGAATCCGGCTACCGGGCGGGCCTCCTCCTCGCCGACGAGCCGGACTGCACGGCGGTGTTCACGGCCAACGACCAGATGGCCCTCGGCCTGCTCCGCGCCCTGCACGAACGCGGCCGCCGCGTCCCCGGCGACGTCAGCGTCATCGGCTTCGACGACATCCCCGAGTCCGCGTCCTTCCTGCCACCCCTGACCACGATCCACCAGGACTTCGCCGAGGTGGGGCGGCTGTGCGTCGAGGGGGTGCTCCGCAAGATGCGGGAGGACGGGGCCGAGCACGGGACGACGCTGGTGCCCACGCGGTTGGTGCGGCGGGCGAGTACGGCGCGGCGGAGCTGAAGCGCGCGGGCCGCGAGGAAGGCCGAGGCCCGGCGAGCCATGCCGGGCTTCTACGCGCTTCTTTGCGCCCTCGGCGTCACCATGGTCAGTCGCTCCGGTTGCCGTGACGTCCACCGACCGGGTCCGCACTCGGGACGCAGCACCCAGATCACACCGGCGAGGACATCCGTGACGACACCGAGCCGGTCATTGGCCTCGTCACGGACCAAGTCGCCGACCCAGGGGCTCCTCGTGCCGGTCGTCCGCGCAGCTCCCCGCGCAGCTCCCCGCGCAGCTCCGCCCACACCCGTTTACCCCACGGCAGTCGGTCAGTCCCCCAGTCCTTCGCCAGCGCACCCACGAGCGCCAGGCCACGCCCGTCCTCGGCTCCCTCACCTCCGGTAACCGTCTGGACTTGTCGACGACGCCGATGCGCACCCGCACGATCTCGGGACGGCTGACCGCCACTCGGATGGAACGGCTGTGCGCGTGCTGAACAGCGTTGGACACCCACTCGGAAACGATCAGCACGCCGTCGTCCCCAAGGTCGTCCAGACTCCAGGCGGCCGGCGCGACGCGTACCAGGCGCCGGGCCGTGCCGACGCTCTCCGGCATGCGCGGAAGCGTCTCGCTGTAGCCGGGACAGCCAGTGGAACGCGAGCGCGTGGCAGGTTGCGGCATGTCGGTCTGCTCTCTCGGATCGGCCGAGCCCCGGGACCGTTTCGCACGGTCTCCGGGGCACTGACCGTCATGTAAGCGGCATGCCGTGGACGCCGACAGGGGCGCAACGTCCCACTTTTTCCACGCTACTCGACGATTCCCAGGAACTCCGCCAACGGGCGCAGTCCCGGCGGATGGTTGGGGAGCGCCCACAAGTCGCGCACGATGGCCACGGCCAACGTGTGGTGCTGCATCCACGTCGGCGCCACCCGGCGCAGTGACTCCAAGGTCTTCACCGCCCCGGCTGCGTCCCCCGTGTCCGTATGGGCCCTGGCAACGTCCAGCTGCAGCCAAGTTCGCCAGGACGGTGGGGTGTCCTTGCTCAGCCGCATGCCGTTGGCCAGCGCCAGGGCGTCGTGAGGACGGCCGTACTGGACGGCCAGCCGGACGCGCTCGATGCGGACCGACGACGGGCTGAAGACGCTGACCATGCGGTGGTCGCCGCCGTCGGGCAGCTTCACCACACGCGCGGCTTCCTTCTCCGCCGTCTCCATCATGCATGCCGCACGCTCGTAGTCGCCGCTTCGGGCGGCTGACGTGGCGGCGCTCATGATCAGCGCTCCCCACACCTTCAGTCCGTCGGCCGTCTCGGCGTCCGCGATGTCGGCAGCGGCCCGTACCGCGATGCTCAGCGCATCCTCAAGGCGCCCCTGCCGCTGATAGGTCCACGCCGTGGAGTTGACGATCATCGGCACGAGCAGCGGTTCGGAGGACTGTTCCGCGGCCTGTATGGCGCGCTCCAGGCTCGTCAGGGCGAGGTCGGTCTTGCCCATCCGTACGGCGACGTGTCCGGCCAGCTGAAGTGCCTTGCCGAGAGCGGCGTAACCAGCCCGGCGGTCCTCGTCCCTTGTCGAGGCAGTAACGGTACGCGCATCCGAGATCAGGTCGGGCAGCGCCTTCATCACCGTGTCGAACTCAGCCGCGTGGTACTGCGTCCAGCCGTCCGCGATCTGTTCACGCAGCCGCTCCAGCGAGAAGTCCGGCCCTGGCGGCTCCGGCTCCGGCCCCCAGAGCACGGGCATGATGGCACGGCGTACGGCGACGAAGCGTGGCCCGTCGTTCTCACCCGAGGCGGAGACCGCGGGCGGGTCGCCCAAGAGCGTGGTGAGTTCCACGCCCAGACCATTGGCCAGCGCGTGCAGCGTAGGGAGGCGTGCCGAGTGCTTGCGTCCTTGCTCCAGCTGACGGATCACATCGACGGACACGCCGGAGCGTTCAGCGAGTTCCTCTTGCGTCAAGGAGGCCAGACGGCGCAGGCGGCGCAGGGTCCGTCCCAGGTCTTCGTTTGCCACCGTGCCACGGTACGCCGCCCTAGGGTGGGGCACCTGGCGACTCTGTGACAGATCAAGCAACTGCCCTGCCGCCCGGGGCAGTCGGAGAGGACCTCCCGCATGCCCGAGCTCTATCCCGCCGGTATCGAGCCGTACGCGCACGGCATGCTCGACGTCGGCGACGGCAACCGCGTGTACTGGGAGACCTGCGGCAACCCGGCGGGCAAGCCCGCCCTCGTGCTGCACGGCGGTCCCGGGTCGGGGGCGGGGCCGTTCTGGCGCCGGCTGTTCGACCCGGCGGCGTACCGCATCGTGCTCCTCGACCAGCGCGGGTGCGGGCGGAGCACGCCCGACGCCGCCGATCCGCGGACCTCGCTCGCCGCCAACACCACGCACCGTCTCATCGCCGACGCCGAGCGGTTGCGGCGGCACCTAGGCATCGAGGAGTGGCTGGTCCTCGGCGGTTCCTGGGGCGTGACCCTCGCAGCGGCCTACGCCGAGCAGCACCCCGGTTGCGTGTCCGAGCTGGTCCTGTTCAGCGTCACCAGCACCACGCGGCGCGAGGTGGAGTGGGTGACCCGGGACATGGGGCGGATCTTCCCCGCGGAGTGGGCCCGGTTCCGGGACGCCGTACCGGAGTCCGAGCGCGACGGGAGCCTGGTGGACGCCTACGCCCGGATGCTCGCCGACCCCGATCCGGCCGTACGGGAACGGGCCGCGCGGGAGTGGTGCCGGTGGGAGGACGTGCACGTCTCCACCCATCCCGGGCACCGGCCCGACCCCCGCTACGACGACCCGCTCTTCCGGATGCGCTTCGCCCGACTCGTCACGCACTACTGGCGGCACGCCGCCTTCCTGGACGACGGGGCGCTGCTGCGCGACGCCGGGAGGCTGGCCGGCATCCCGGGCGTGATGATCCACGGCCGGATGGACATCAGCTCGCCCGTGGACATCGCGTGGCGGCTGGCCCAGGCGTGGCCGGACGCGGAGCTCGTGCTGATCGGCGACGAGGGACACGGTCTGTCGGGCGCCTCCACGACGGCGGCGGTACTGGCGGCCACGGACCGGTTCCGGGGGCGTGACGGACGAACGTGACGGGCCGGGGGCACGGGCGCGTCGGTGCCGGTTGCCGTCCCCGTCAGCCGCCGCCAGCGGGCCAGGCCGTCCTCACCCCGGGTGACAAACGAGCCCCTCATGGCCTCCTCCACCCCTCCGGCGACCGCCTCCAAGGTTGCTCCGTGAGTGAACAACACCCGCAACTACCGCCGGGTACCGGGGAGATCACGTCTTGATACGGCTACAAACGCGCATCGTCCCCCCCCGCCCCATGAACTGAAATCTTCAACGAACGACAGGACCCGCGCCCCGTCGGCCACACCGACCTCGGTGGAGCCCGTCCTGTCCAAGGCCCGCCCGAGCATGGACCGGAGGGCGGCGGACGGCAGCCGCCGACCGGCACCGGAGGGGGTGACGGACGGACACCGCCGACCCGTGCCCGAGGGCCCCCGGGTCAGTCACCCGGCCGCTGCCTCCGCACCCGCTCAGCCACCTCGCCCTGCTCGGTCTCCCACCACGGCCGGACCAGTCCGGCGGTCCCGTCCGCGGCGACGACCGGGGCGGCGGGGGCGAGTTCGGCGTCGAGACGCCGGTCCATCGCGGCCGTCCCGTCGCGCTCGGCCCGCGCCCACTGCGCGAGGACCGTCAGCAGGAAGGGGATCGCGACCAGTTCGGCGATGCCCAGCATGGCGCCTCCGCCGAGCCGCTGGTCGTGGTGGACGTCGGAGCCGGGCGGCGCGTGGTGCAGGTACCAGGCGCCCGCGATCAGGGTGCCGTGCGTCATGACCACCAGCCCCGGGAGCGCGTCGACGATCCCGTCCAGGAAGACCAGGGCCGCCCGGACCGGGTGGGTGCACCAGGCGGGCAGGGCCTGCTCGCGGGTGAGCACCGGCAGCACGAACAGGCAGCCGGCCGCCAGCAGATGGAGGTACATCAGCTCGTGCAGCCACCCCACGCGCAGCGCGGTGGCGAAGTACGGCGTGAAGTAGACGGTCAGTTCGGTGGCCGGCACCAGGACCGTGCTGACGAGGGGGAACGTCAGCAGTCCGACGATCCGGCCGGTCAGCACCCGCCGCACCCGGGCCGCGCCACTCTCCGGCAGTGCCTCCACCGCGAGCCGCAGCGGGTCGCCCAGGGCGAGGCCCAGCGGCGCGAGCAGGTCGAGCCCGACGTTCTGCACGGCGGCCGGCCAGAACAGTTCACGGTCGTAGACGGCCAGGCCGGACATCGTGGTCACGACGATCGCGCCGAGCCCGAGCAGCACGAAAGCGGCGAGGCGGGCCGGCGGCCAGGACCCGCCCCGCCGGCGCACCCGGACCACACCCCAGCCGTAGAGCCCGCCCAGCACGGCGACGAGCAGCAGGGCGGGGACGTCCCACTGCCACGATCCCAGCAGCCGTCCGGCGGTCGCCTCCGGCAGGTACACAGCCGACAGTTCACTCACGAGCGGACGATAGCCGCCGAAGTTCCTGCGGACGACGGCAGGGTGGGCGGGCGCCGGACAGCACCCGGAACTGTTCGTGCCTGTGCGGGCGGCCGGCTCGAACGGCTCCCGCTGCTCCTCCTGCGCCGGTGCCCCGCGCTGGTCGTTCGCCTCGGCCGGGCGGCTCGTCGTGACGTTCGGCGGCGCCGGGTAGCCTGGCCGTATGGCACTGGCATGCAACGCCCTGCCTCACTGCTTCCTCTGACGCCGCGGTGAGGGGGCGCACTTCCGGCGCGAGCGCGCCGAGCCGCTGGAGTACGCCATGAGCCTCACGGCCGGGGAGGTCGCCGCCCTGGTGGCCATGAGTCCGGCCGCGCGTCACGTCGACGCGGCGGAACTGCGCGGCCTGGTGGCGGAGATGGCGGAGCCGTTGCGGGTGACCGCCTCGTTCGTCGCGTCGGTGTACCGGCCACGCCGGGAACCGCGGTAGGGCCGGGTCCTGTGCGGCCGGGGCCGGGCGCTGTTCCGCCGGGGCCGATCCCTGTGACGCCGGGATCGGGCGCCATTCCGCCGGGCCGAGCCCTATGCCGCCGGGGCCGGTTCGTCCACGCGCCGCTGCTGGGCCGTCGTGAGCGTGTGCACCATGAGGGCGGCGGCCACGGCCGCGGCCACGATCACCAGGTCGGCGGCGAGCAGCGGCAGGACCTCGCTGTAGGCACGGGCGATGACCTCGTCCGTGTCGTCGGCGTAGATGATCCCCACGCCGCCGGCCAGACCGGCCAGCCACAGGCCCCACCACCAGTTCACGACGGCGGGCAGCGGCCGCTCGGGGAAGACCGAGCGGTGGACGTCCGCGACGACGCCCCGGGGTATCCACAGGTTCACGACGGGCACGATCCAGCCCAGCCAGAGCCAGGGGTAACCGTAGCGCGGGGCCGTGCCCGACAAGGCCTTGGCGTTGGCCCGCACTTGATCCAGCCAGAACAGGAACGCGAGCACGCAGACGGCCGTGACGGCGCTGCCCAGGGAGGCGACCAGGTGGTAGGAGTCCTCCAGCGCGTTCAGCGGTCGGTGCACGCCGTCGCCCTGGTCGGGCGGGCCGGACGCCGGCTCCCCCGCGGCGGAGAGCCGGAGGTGCCAGACCGCCCGGGCCGCCCAGGCGACGGCGGCCAGAGCGAGGGCCGCGATGGCGCAGCGGGCGGATCCCCGGACGGGGCGCAGGACGGGGCCGGGGGCGGCCGGTGTGGAATTCTGTTCGATCACCGGGTCATCCTGCCGTACGCAACTCCGAGGCCCGTCCCTCCTCGTCGAACCGCACCTCGAGGACGTGGTCGACGGCGTCCCGGTCGAGGGGGCCGAAGACGTGCGGGAAGAGGGTGTCCCCGCAGACCCCGGGCGGCGGGGCGGGAGCCGCCGCCTCCCACTCCACCCGGGCGGTGAGCCGCGCCTCGTCGAGGGCGAGTACCAGCAGGGGCCCGGGCGCGTCCCGGTAGAAGGCGTTGACGACGGCCAGCGTGGTCGCCACGTCCGGGGAGCAGTGCACGAAGCCCTCCCCGGCGAGGGAGTCGGGCGCGTAGGCGGGGCCGGTGGCGGTGGTCCAGACGGTGCGCGGTACGACGTGATAGATCATGGCCCCGTTATAGACGGCGACGGGCGCCCGGGGAGCCCCGGGAGCCCCGGGAGCTTCAGGGCGGCGACGGTCCGCCGCGTCGCCTCGGCGATCAGGGCGTCGGAGGGCTCGGCGTCACGGCCCGGCCGGTCGGTCATGACGGCCAGGACGAGCGGCCCGGTGCGGGGCGGGTGGACGACCGCGATGTCGTTGGCCCTGCCGTAGTCGCCGGTGCCGGTCTTGTCGGCCACCTTCCAGTCCACGGGGAGCCCGGCCCGGATGCGGCGGGCGCCGGCGGCGGTGGCGTTGCGCGAGAGCCAGTCCATGAGGAGCCGGCGTTCGCGAACGGGCAGGGCGGTGCCCAGGAGCAGGTCGCGGAAGTCGGTGGCGATGGCCTGCGGGGTGGTGGTGTCGGCGGGGTCGTCCGGCGGCACGGCGTGCAGTTCGGGCTCGTAGTGGTCCATCCGGCTCGTGGTGTCGCCGAGCCCGCGCAGGTAGGCGGTGAGTCCGGCGGGGCCGCCGATGTCGCGCATCAGGAGGTTGCCCGCCGTGCCGTCGCTGAAGCGGACGGCGGCGTCGCAGAGCTGACGGAGGGTCATCCCGGTCTCGACGTGCTTGCCGGTGACCGGCGCGGTGGAGCGCAGGTCTGCCTCGGTGTAGATGACACGGCGGTCCAGCCCGCCCGCGGAGCGGTGGTGCAGGACCGCCGCCGCGGCCAGCGCCTTGAACGTGGAGCAGAACGCGAAGCGTTCACCGGCCCGGTGCACGACCGTGGCCCCGGTGCCGGTCGCGAGGGCGTAGACCCCGACGCGTGCGCCGTACTCGCGCTCCAGGTCCGCCAGCCGGGGGCGGTGCACGGTGGGCCTGCCCGACGGCGAACGGGTGGGCGTGGGGCTTCGCCGCCTCGCGTGATCGGCGGGGCGATCGTGCGTACCGCAGGCGGCGAGCGGAAGCAGGGCCGCGGCGGCAAGAAGGGCACGGCGTGAGGGGGGTGTGCGGTCGGGAGGCACGCTCCGGTCGAGCGTCACGCTCCGGTCGGGAGGCACGCTCCGGTCGAGCGTCACGCTCCGGT